>NZ_FOJA01000001.1:2114985-2819980 GCF_900110535.1 Halobacterium jilantaiense | reverse complement strand
ATGCCGAACTGCTGGAGCGGCGGCAAAATGGCGAACGCCAGCACGCCGAAGCCGCCGACCGTCGTCGCCGCCGACCCCAGCAGCGCACCGCCGGTACCCGTGACGGCGCGGTTCATCGCCGTCCACATCGAGTTCGTGCGTTCGAGCTCCTGGTTGTACCGTTCGCTGAGGTGGATGCTGTAGGCCACCCCGAGCCCGACGGTCAGGCTCGTAATCATCCCCGTGAGGATGTTGAACGGGATGTCCAGCAGGTACATCGTCCCGAGAATCCAGGACACGCTGAACACGACGGGCAGCAGCGTCACCGCGCCGAGCGTCGCGCTTCCCTCCGTGATGCGGTAGGTCAGCATCAGGAACGCGAAGACGGCGACGAGCGTGATGAGCAGGCTCTCGATGACTGTCTCCAGCAGCTGGTCCTGCACAATCTTGAACAGGATGGTCTGTCCCGTCGCGGTCGCCGTCAGGCTGCTCTCCGACTCGATGCCGTCTGCGACGGCGCGCATCTCGCTGGTGACCTCACCGCCCGACGCGCCACCGCTCGTGGAGACGACGAGTCGAGCGGCGGTGTACCCACCGTCGTCGGTCTGCTGGACGATCCCTGCCGCCTGCTGTGGGGCCGTCGCGAAGAGTTCCTCGAACACGGTCTCGAGGTTCTGGTCGGGGATACCGTCGCCGTCGGTGTCAGCGTCGGCGAGCGTCTCCGCGAACGCCTCGTCGTTCGCTGCGACCTGCTGCATCACCGACAGCGGACTGCGGATCTCCGCGTCGCCGTTCGAGAGTTTCTGTGTGACTTGGCTCGACGACGCCGTGTCCACAGCCGTGTCGATGGCTGCCAACGCTCCCGGTTCCGTCAGGTCGCCCTCGGCCAGAATCTGGGCCTGGGAGTCCTGCCGGAGGAAGTTCTCGTTGACGTACTCGAGGTTCTTCTTCGCCGTGTACTCACCGGGCGCGAACGGCTCGGGGAGCTGTTTCTGCCAGTCTGCGGGGTCTTCCGCGAGGAAGTCTTCCTGATTGAACGACGTGTCGACCTGCGCCCCGCCGAACGCTGCCGAACCGCTGACGACGACTGCGAGAGCGAGGACGACGAACGGTGCCTTCCGCGCGGCCGTGGCACCGGCCGAGAGCACGTCGCTGAATCGGCCGCCGCCGGTGCCGAACGCGCGCTTCTTGCGGTCCCAGCCCCGTCCTTCGAGGAACGAGTCGATCTCGAGCTTGAGCGCCGGCATGAGGACGCCGAACACCAGCAGCGCCGCCGAAATCCCGACTGCGCTGACGACGCCGAACTCCTGAATCGGTGGCACCGGGCTCGTCAGATTCGAGAGGAACCCGATGACGGTGGTCGCGGTGACCCAGATGAGCGCCACGCCGACACCCGTGAGCGCGACCTTCATCGCGCCGGCCGCAGTGCTCGGGGTGTCGTCGTTGTGTCGCTCTTCGCGGTGCCGCATGAAGATGTGGATGGCGTAGTCGATGGACAGCCCGATCAACAGCACGGGCACTGCGATGAACAGCTGGTTGAACGAGATGTTGGCCCAGCCCATGAAGCCGAACGTCCACACGAGGACGACGCCGATGCCGAACAGCCCGAGCAGGATGTCGATGACGTCGCGGTAGGCGATGGCGAGCGCCAGGAACACGAACAGGATTGCCAGCGGCCCGACGATGAGCAGGCTGTCAGTCATCGACGAGTTGATCTCGTCGCTGATGATGCCCGTCCCGAACGCGAGGACCTCCGTGCTGTCGATGGTCTGCTTGGCGAGGTCCTGCATGGCGAGCTGGGCGTCGACGAGCGCGTCAGAGGCGGCTCCTGGCCCGCTCCCGCCGGACTGCTGTGTGACCAGCAGCATCGTGGCGTTCGTCGCGGTGTCACCGGGCTCGTAGTACGTCGGCATGAACGCGAGCGCGCCCGCCGACTGTCCCTCACCGCTGAGCGCCGCCTCGATGACCGCGTCGATCTGGCTGGCGTTCATCGACTCCAGTTGCGTCACCTGCTCGTCGAGCGACGCGCTGGACGCGTTCCGGAGTGCGGCGCGCTGTTCTTCGAGAGTCGCCGCCTGCTGCTTGAGGGTCGCCGCCTGTTCTTCGAGCGTCGCTTTGCGCTCTTCGAGCGTCTGCGCGCGCTCGCTCAGGCGCTGGAACTGGTCGGCGAGAACGCCCTGCGTGCCGAGTTCGTAGGCCTGTCGCGCTTCCTGCTGGGACGTCGCGTCTCGGAGCTGGCCGGCCGCGCGCTGGAACGTCGCGTAGTCCTCGTCGGTGAACTCGACCGACGTCTCGGCGGTCACCTGCTCGAACTGCGTCCGAACGTCGGCGTTCGGGTTCTCGCGCAGCGCGTCCAGGGCGCTACGGAGCCCTGCCGCGGTCTCGTTGAGCGTCTGGCTGCGTGCGTCGAGTTCGGCACCCAGCGCTGTGAGTGCGGCCCGTTCCTCCTGGACCGTGGCGTTCAGCTCCTGCAGTTCCGCCGCGGTGGCACGCACGTTCTGTGCCTGCTCCTGCTGAATCGCACCGACGGCGACGACGTTCGCCACCCCGTACGCCGGCCGGTCCTCGGTCAGCGTACTGTTGATGGTGTCGTTCTGCAGGAGCGCTTGCTCCGTCCGCAGCTGGTCGAGGAGCGCGTCCTTCGAGAGGACGTTCTCGCCGCGGAGGATGAGTTGCGTCGACGTCGTGTTCTGGTCGCCGGTCTCGAAGTTCTCGTTGATGTAGTCGAGTTTCTGTGATTCGGTCGTGTCGCCCTGGAACTGGTCGAGCGAGGAGGACTGGTCGACCATCCCTGCTCCTGCTCCCGCGACGACGGTGAGCACGAGCATGACGGCGATTGCGGCGCGACTGTGTTCGGTGATGGCGGTGCTGAGTCTGTCGATCCAGCTCATTCCGCCACCCCGCGGATTTGTGTTTGTACTCTCATACTGACAGCGTTTCCAGTCGAACATCCGTCCGAGCGGTACATAAACACGTCGGATTTGAACGAACGTTCAGTAGATAATCGGCAGGGAGTGCCGGGACTTCGCCGCGCACCCTCCGCTCGCGTGCTCCGGAGCGTCACTGTCCGGGCGCGGCCGGCTGTGAGACCGGAATCCGGCCCACCTGACCCCCGCCTCGTCCCCGCCTACGTCGTCGAGCCAGCGAGCCGAAATCCGTTTTCCCGTCCGCGACCTACCCGGTGCCAGTGACCGACATCTCCAAGGACCGATTCCTCGATGCCCTGGAGGGCGTGGGGCGGCCGGTGGCGACGGCCGACCAGGTCGCCCGCGAACTCGACTGCACGCAGGCCGAAGCCGCCGAGGGGCTCGCGGCGCTCGTCGACGAGGGCGAAATCGAGCGCGCCGACGTGGAGACCGACCCCGTCGTGTGGTACCCGCGGGACTGGCTGGAACTCACGGACCGCGAGCGCGTCGTGCCGTTCCCGGACCGCCGCGAAATCGTCGTCGACCAGCCGAGCCAGCTCACTCGGGCGCAGCTCTCGCGGTTCGCGCACCTCGCGGACACCACGCGAACCGGGAGCTACCGCTACGAGATTCGGGAGGAGGACGTGTGGGCAGCGCCGTTCGACAGCCTCGACGACCTGCTGGCGGCGATGGACGAGGTTCTCCCCCGGGACCTGCCGGGGCTCACCGAGTGGGTGCGCGAGCAGTGGACGCGCGCGACGCGGTTCCGCCTCCGGACCCACGAGGACGGCTACGTCGTCCTCGAAGCGAACAACGAGAGCCTGCTGGGGAACGTCGCCGAGCAGAAACTCGCAGACGACGTGCTCCGGGCACCCATCTCGGACACCGAGGCGTGGGTCGCCGAGGAGAAGGTCGCCGAACTCAAGCGCACGCTCTACGAGGCCGGCTACCCGGTCCAGGACGACCGCGACCTGGAGTCTGGCGAACCGCTGGAGGTCAGCCTCGACCTCGAACTCCGGGAGTACCAACAGGACTGGGTCGACCGCTTCGTGGACGCGAGTTCGGGCGTACTCGTCGGGCCGCCGGGCTCCGGGAAGACGGTCGCCGCGATGGGCGCGCTGGAAGCCGTCGGCGGCGAGACGCTCGTGCTGGTGCCGAGCCGCGAACTCGCGGCGCAGTGGCGCGAGGAACTGCTCGCGAACACGAACCTCACCCGCGACCAGATCGGAGAGTACCACGGCGGCGAGAAGCACGTCCGACCGGTCACCATCGCGACCTACCAGACGGCGGGGATGGACCGCCACCGCCACGTCTTCGACGACCGCGAGTGGGGGCTCATCGTCTACGACGAGGTCCACCACATCCCCGCCGAGGTCGCGCGGCGGTCGGCGAGCCTCCAGAGCAAGCACCGCCTCGGGCTCACCGCCACCCCGGTCCGGGAGGACGACAAGGAGGCGGACATCTACACGCTCGTCGGCCGCCCCATCGGCACCGACTGGGACGCGCTGTTCGACGCCGGCTTCGTCGCCGAACCCGAGGTCGAGATTCGGTACGTGCCGTGGCGAAACGACGACGACCGCTACGAGTACGCGTCTGCGGGCGGCCACACGCGCCGCCGGCTGGCCGCCGAGAACCCCGCCAAAGAGGACGAAATCGAGCACTTGCTGGGTCAGCACGCGGACAAGCAGGCGCTCGTGTTCGTCGACTACCTCGAACAGGGCGAGCGCATCGCCGAGCGCATCGACGCGCCGTTCGTGAACGGCGAGACGCCGCACAGCCGCCGCGAAGTGCTGTTCGACCAGTTCCGGACGGGCGCGCTGGACGCGCTCGTCGTGTCGCGCATCGGCGACGAGGGCATCGACCTGCCGGACGCCGAGTTCGCCGTCGTCGCCTCCGGGCTCGGCGGGAGCCGCCGGCAGGGCGCGCAGCGTGCGGGCCGCACGATGCGGCCCGGCAGCCAGTCGCTGCTGTTCGTGCTGGCGACCCGCGGCACTGAGGAGGAAGACGACGCCCGCAGCCGGATGCGGCACCTCTCCGCGAAGGGCGTTCGCGTGACAGAGTCCGGGGCCGACAGTGACTGACGACGACGTTCGCGCGCTCCACGACCACCTCGCGGCGACCGGGGAACTGCCCGTCGAGCGGACCGCGAGCCACTACCTCGGGGAGGCGGAGGCGGTCGTCGCCGACGCGCTCGCGCCGAACGCCAGCGAGGACGTGGTTCGGCGTCGAGTGGTGCAGGCCCGCGACCTGCTGGGCGAGGTCGAGGAGACGGGCGACGATCGCGCCGACGACCACGTCGACGCGGCGCGCGAACTGTGCGCTTCGATTCTCGGCGGCGGAGACTGACTCGTCCGCGGCGACGCCGGTGAGCGCGGCGGCCGTGACTTGGCGGCCGGCTGTCGAGCACTGGGGCTATCACGCCTGAAAACCCGGGGGCGTAGTTTATGTGGGGTGTTCACGATTGGCTCGACGTTCGAGGCGACGGGACACTCATGTTCGAATTCATCACGTCCCTGGTGCCCGGGACGACCGGCGCGGCGACGCCGGCCGACCCCGACCAGGGCGAAACCGAGCGGGACGACGACGCGACCACCCGCCAGGAGTCGTACACTCACGACGGCCACGACCCTCGCGAGTGGGAGACTGAGGACGGCCACCGACCGGAGGCCTGGCGGGAGGCGACCGACGTCGGGTCCGTCGCCGAGAGCTTCCTCACGGGCATGGGCTACCCCGTGTTCATCGTGGACGGCGACGGCTACTTCACGAAGCTCAACGAGGAGGCCCGCGAGCTGTTCGGGCGGGAGCCCGGCCAGCTCTACGGCGACTGCCTCTTCGACTACGACGAGGCCGACAACTCCGTCATGCGGTCGGTGCTGGACACGGGGGAGGCGGTGCGGAACCGCAGGGACACCGTTCACGCGGGCGGCGAGGAGATTCCCGTGAACCGCACCGTGTTGCCGTTCTTCGGGCCGGACGGCGAGGTGGTCGGCGCGCTCGAAATCAACGAGGACGTCTCCGAGCGCGTCGAACTGGAGGCGCGCGAGGACCGACTGGAGGCCTACCAGACCGAAGTCGTCGACGAACTGAAGACGAGTCTGGACGCGCTCGCCCGTGGTGACTTCACCGTCGCCCCGGACGTCCGGGAGCCCGACGCCGACTTCGACGCCATCTGGAACGTCTACCGGGAGTTCGACGAGATGGCGTCCGACCTCGCGTACGCCGTCGAGAGCACGCGGGAGACGCTCCGGGAGGCCCGCGGTCACGCGGACGAACTGGAGGCCATCGCGGCCTCCCTGAGCGACGCGAGCGTCGCGGCCAGCGACGCAATCCGCGAAATCGAGGAATCCAGCGACACGGTCGCGGGCGTCGCCGGCGAACAGACCGAGGCCGCCGAGCGCGCCGAAGCGAACGTCTCGGACCTCTCCGCGACCGTTGAGGAGATTGCGGCGACCGCCAAGGAGATCGACGAGCTCGCCGCCGATGCCAACACCCTCGCCAGCGACGGCGCGACCGACGCCGAGGACGCCATCGAGCGCATGGAGTCAGCCATGGCGGCCTCCGAGCGCAACATGGAGGTCGTCGACTCGCTGGAGGCGCGCATGGACCGCATCAACGAGATGACCGAGATGATAGACGAGATCGCCGACCAGACGGGGATGCTCGCGCTGAACGCTAACATCGAGGCCGCTCGCGCCGGGGAGGCCGGCAGCGGGTTCGCCGTCGTCGCCGACGAGGTGAAGGACCTCGCGGAGGAGTCGAAGGACGCGGTCGCCGAAATCTCGGAGACCGTCGACGACCTCAAGGACGGCATCGACCAGACCGCCGACGCCATCCACGACTCGAACGAGGAGGTCCGCGCGGGCGCTGACGCCGTCGAAGACGTGGTCGAGGCAATCGAGGACATCGAGGGAGCCATCGCGGAGACGAGCCACGGGCTCGGCGAGATTACGGACGCGACGGAGGACCAGGCGGAAGCGGCCGAGACCGTCCACCACCTCGTCGGAGAGGTCGCGGACGCCAGCGGCGACGTCAGCAGCCGGATGCAGGCGGTCGCCGAGAGCGTCGAACGGCAGCGCGACTCCGTCACCGACGTCGCCGACCAGTCGGGCGAGGTCGACGACGTGTCCGCGGAGATGGCCGACAGCCTCGCGGCCTTCCGGCTCGCCGACGACGAGTCCGCGAGCCTCGACGAGTAGGTCCGCGTCTCGTTCTGCGGTCGGCCGCGGCGGTCAGGTCCGGGCGGCGCTGCGGTCGGGCGCGCTGGCTCTGTTGTTCGCGTAGGCGTTGTACGCCGCGAGGACGGTCACGACGAGCCCGCCGGCCATGGTCGCCGTCGCGAGGTCGTCGCTACCCATCTCGACGAACGTCGGTGACGCGAGCGCGGCGATGCCGAGCAGCGCCGCCAGCGCCGCCGCGCCGGTGCTCGCGAGTCGGTTCTTCGACAGCCGGTAGAAGTTGTACCCCGCGAGCAGGAAGACGGCGGTGCCGAGCATCGTGTCGTTCCAGACGGCCGCGTCCGTGGACTCGAAGACGAAGGGGTACGCCACCAGTCCGAGGCCCGCGATGGCGACGAGGGCACTCACCCACTGCATGGTGCTGGTGTCGAGGGTGTCTCGCGTGCGGTCGGTGTCGCGCGTCGATTCGGGGTCGGTCTGGGTGTCACTCATTGGCACTCACGTACTGCTCCGCCGGGCACCGGCAAAGCGAGCGTGCTTGCACTCGCCGTGCGGCCTTGTGGTGGTCGCTGTGGCGGCGAGCTAACTGCTCGCGGGAGTGCAGCACTGTCGGGGCGGACGGCGCTCGTGTCAACTCCGACTAGAACACTCGAAAACCGGGGGGTCAGTTCGGACCGTCGACTCACGCACGCGGCACGCCGTTCTCGTGGCGCGGCAGGTAGTCCCGTCCGCCCTTCTCGACCTGAAGTTCGTCGTCCTCGACGACCACCTCGCCGCCGACGATGGTGTGCGTCGGCAGGCCCGCGAGCTCCTCGCCGTGGAACGTCGAGTACCGGGGCTCCATCGTGTGGTAGAAGTCGTCGTCGACGACCTTGCTCTTGTCCAAGTCCACGACGACCATGTCGGCGTCCGAACCCTCGACGAGCGCGCCCTTCCGGGGGTACAGCCCCCAGCGCTTGGCGTTGTTCTCGGCACAGACCTCGACGAGGCGCTCCATCGAGAGGCGGTTCTTGTTCACGCCCTCGCTCATCATCACGGGCAGGAAGTACTCGATGCCGTTGTTGTCGCCGGGGATGGCGTCCCAGATGTCGCCGTGCTTGCCCGTGTCTTTCTCCTTGTACTCGATCTTGTGCGGGCAGTGGTCGGTCCCCATGTACTCGACGGTGCCGTTGCGCAGTCCCTCCCAGAGGCGCTGCTTCGACGCTTCGCCGCGCAGTGGCGGCGAAATCTTCCCCCAGGTGCCGAGGTCCTCGTCGTCGTTCGTGTGACAGAGGAACGCCGGCAGCGTCTCGGCGTGGACGTTCACGCCCTGGTCCTGGAATCGCTCGCAGATGTCGACGCCCTCGCCCGTCGACATGTGGACGATGTACGACCGGGAGTCCGTCAGTTCGGTCATCCGAGCGATCTGCTCGATCTGCATCGCCTCGCAGATGTTCGGCGCGCTCTCGGACCACGCACGGAGGTCGTTGCGGCCCTCGGCCTGCAGTTCCTGGCGGCGCTCGTGGGCGATGTCCTCGTTCTCGGCGTGGAACATCACGACGCCGTCGTTGATGTCCGAGACCGTCGAGAGGAGATTGTAGACGCGCCCGGCGTCCGAGTGTTCGATGCCGAGTTCCGGCGCGGCGTGCTTGTACCAGTTGAAGAAGATTTTGTACGACCGGACGCCCTCGTCGGCGAGGGCCTGAATCTCGTCGAAGTGGTGGTCCTTGTGGATGATGGCGTGGTACGCGAAGTCGATGTAGGAGTTCTGTTCCCCCGCCTGCCGGAAGAAGTCCATGTCCGGGACGTAGGGGTCGGGCTGCAGCAGGAAGTTCACGACCGTCGTCACGCCGCCGTGGACCGCGCCCCTGGTCTCCGTCTCGAAGTCGTGTTCGAGGCCCTCGTGGTAGTCGTACTCGTAGCGGGAGAGCCCCCAGTGGACGTGCGGGTCGACGAACCCGGGGACGAGGTAGTTGCCCTCGGCGTCGATGGTGCGCTCCGCGTCGGGGAGGTTCGGTTCGGTTCCGACCTGCAGTATCTTGCCGTCGCGGGCCGCGACACCGCCGTCGAGTGTGCCGGACGGTGTGACCACTCGCGCGTCGACGACCCGGAGGTCTGCCTGCTCGCTGGCCATGTGTGGTAAATTTTCACACAGGACTTAACTCTATGCATGGTACCAAGGGGCAAGCATTAGGCGGCGGCCGTCGAACGAGCTGTGGCACTCACATGCACACACCTGTCTCTCTGGGGGGTGTTGGGATGACGCGGTTCGCCGCAGACACCGGCGACGTGGTGGTGCTGTCGGGAGAGTACGAACTGCGAGCGGGAGAACGCGGTCCGCGGCTCGAACGGGCGTGACAGACGGCCGTCTCGCTCACCGCGGTGCCCGGAGTCCGGTCTCCTCCGCGAGGCGCTCGTGGCACTCCGCGGGGTGTTCGGGGTGGACGGCGAATGGTTTCGCGCGGTCCGCCACGTGGATGACGAGCGCCTGCCGGTCCTGATAGGTGCGGTAGAGGCTGAACAGACCGACGGCCGCGAACGCGACGCCGACGAGCGGGTTTCGGGTCAGCACGACCCAGCCGCCGACGCCGACGAGGAGGAGGCTCAGCACGGCGGTATCCCACGCGAGCACGCGGCGGCCGATGCCCGTGACGGCGTCGTCGTGAAGCTTCACGCGCTGACCGTCGCGGTCGAGGAACACGGCGTCCTCGGAGTAGCCGATCCAGCCGCCGTCCCGGAGCGCCATCCGCGTGATCTCCACGTCGCGGCGCGCCGGGTCCTGTGCTGTCATACTCGAACGAACTCGCGGGTGGTCTTCTGCGTTGGGGCGGTGCGGAGTCAGTCGTTCGCGATGTCCTCGTTGGCGGGCTCGCCGCCGGGCATGAACCGCTCGTGGTACGGCTCGAAGGCGTCCTCGTCTTCGGTGATGTCCTCCCAGGCGGTGAGGCCGCGCTCCTCCGGAGTCCCGGGGATGGTGTTGTCGAGGAGGAACGCCGCGATGCCGCCGACCGCGATTTCGGTGCCCGCGATGATGCTGATGGTCGTCGCGACCTCCGGGATGCCGAGGACGCCGCCCAGCAGCGGAATGTTCGAGAGGCCGGCCTCCATCGCGCCGTTCTCCAGGCCCGCGACGTACTGCGGGATGGACATGCCGGCGAACAGCCCGAAGCCGACGACGAAGACGTTCCGGTTCTGGTTCATGTCGACGTGCTGGAGCTGGCTGAGGCCGACGCCGACAATCTGGGCGAACATCGCGAGGAACAGCCCGCCGACGATGGCGTCCGGGATGGTCGTCACGAACGCGCCGAAGTAGCCGACGTAGCCGACGAGAATCATCACCAGCGCGCCGATCTGGACGACGTAGCGCGACGCGACGCCGGTGATGCCGATGGCCCCGACGTTCTCCGTGTAGGACGTGGAGCCGTTGCCCGTCCCCATGATGCCGGCGAAGACGTTGCCGAGGCCCTCCATGCCGAGGCCGTGGTTGATGCGCTGTCTGTTCGGCGCGCCCTCGCCGGCCATGCGGGCGACGGAGTGGTAGTCGCCGAAGCTCTCGATGGCGGAGGCGAGCATGCCCGCAATCATGCCGGCGGCGAACGACCCGCTGAACAGGGGCATCCCCCACTGGAACGGCGTGATGGCGCGGACGGCGGGCGCGTCGGCGACCGGGCTCAGGTCGATGACGTTGATGACGCCGACGACCGAGAGCCCGGCAGCGATGAGGTACGCGATGGAGAGTCCGAGCAACACTGGGAACAGCTTGAACAGCCGCGAGTAGTCGTCGATGTACTGGGAGAACAGCACGATGAGTCCCAGCGTCAGGCCGACGAGATACCAGTTCTGTGACGGATTCGTGATCTGGGGGACGCTGATGAGCGCCAGCCCGATGAGCGCGATGACCACCGCGATGACTGCGGGGCCGATGTACCGCTTGAGTTTTCCGAAGACGCCGAAGTAGCCGATGAGTACCTCCACTCCGCCCGCGACGATGATAGCGCCCTGTAACTCACGCATCATCACCGTCGCGCTCGCGCCGCCGTCGGAACCGCCCATGACGGTGATGATGGCGAGCGCCGGCCCGAGCATCGAGAACGTCCCGCCCTGCACGATGGGGTACTTGTTCCCGATGGTGGTCTGGGCGAGCGTGGCGACGCCCGACACGACGAAGAACGTTCCGACGAGCTGCGCGGTCTGCGCGCCGTCGAACCCGAGTCCGACCGGCCCCGCGAGCACGAGCGGGATGGCGATGGTCGAGCCGACCATCGTGAGCCAGTGCTGCGTCCCGAGGAAGATTGACTGTATGAGCGGTGGTCTGTCCTCGATGCCGTACTCCACCATGCTCGCCTCGCCGCCGTCAGCTGCCATCTCGGCGTCCTCGGAACTGTGCTCCGTCGTGTCGGTCGTGTCGTCGGTCATGTTGGGTCCTCTCTCGCCAAGCGGACAGCCACCCCGTGCCACGCGCTGTCATACCTGGTGCGTACCCACCTGAACCAAGATACCCCATAAAACTGCCGCAAAATTTGGTGGTAGTTCACGTTGCACACACCCGGGGGAAACGCATTTGCCATGTCCGGTGGTCGGTACCGTATGACACACGCGACCGGCGGCGAGTACGCCGTCCACGCCGACCTCCGGGTGATGGTGGAGACGCGTGACGGCGTCGGCCTCGCCACCGACATCTACCGGCCCGCAGACCCCGAAACCCGGAAGCCCATCGACGACCCGCGGCCCGTCATTCTGGACCGGACGCCCTACGACCGAACCGGGGGACGGCTCCGGCACGGTGAGTGGTACGCCTCCCGCGGGTACGTCGTCGCCATCCAAGACGTCCGGGGGCGCTTCGACAGCGAGGGCGACTTCTACATCAATCGACACGAAGCCGAGGACGGGGCGGACACCGTCGAGTACCTCGCGGCCCAGCCGTACTGCGACGGCCAGGTCGTCACGCTCGGCACGAGCTACGGGGCCTGGGTGCAGAGCGCGCTCGCCACGCAGGACCCCGACGGCCTCGCCGGGATGTTCGTCAACATGGGGGCCGCCAACGGCCGCGAGAAGACGTTCCGGCACAACGGCGCGTTCGAGCAGCGCTGGCTGGCGTGGGCGCTCACGCTCGGAGCCGGGTTCGCCCACGAGAGCCTCGCGGACCCGGCCGTCCAGCAGACGTTCGCGGACGTGGACGTCCGGGAGGTCTTCGAGGACGGCCCCATCCAGCGCGGCGAGAGCGCGCTCGCCGAACTCCCCACCTACGAGGAGTGGGCGTTCGAGATAGCGACCACCGGCTCCGCGAGCAGCGACTACTGGCAGAACCCGAGCGTGAACTTCGAGCGCTACTACGACCAGTCCGCGGACGTCCCCACGGTGTACTCGGGCGGCTGGTACGACTCCTACACGGGCGCGACCTGCGACAGCTTCCGCGGGCTCGCGGACCGCACCGACAGCGACCACTACCTCCTGATGGGGCCGTGGACGCATTTGGCGCGGCTCCCGGGCGGCCACGACCACAGCGAGGAGTTGCTGTTCCCGCCGCTGACGTGGGAGCAGCCGACCGCCGGTGACCTCGCCTTCGGCGAGAACGCCACCCGGAAATACCGAGAGACGCGCAAGCGGTTCTTCGACCACTACGTCTGCGGGATGGACGCCTGGGACCAGCCCCGAGTAGAGTACTTCATGATGGGCACCGGAGACGGCCACAAGACCGAGGACGGAAGTCTCTTCCACGGCGGCGAGTGGCGCAGCGCCGGGGCGTGGCCGCCCGAGGGCACGGAGCTGACGAAATTCTACGCGCACGGCGACGGCACGCTCTCCACCGAGCAGCCGACGGCGAGCGAGTCCTACACGGCCTACGAGTTCGACCCCGAGGACCCCGTGCCGACCATCGGCGGGAACACGTCGTCGTATCTCACGTACGAGCCACGCGAGGAGTCCGTCGAGGCGTACCCGCTGGGCGACCGGAACATCGTCGACTTCGCGGGTCGCGGGGGCTACGACCAGCGCACCGACGAGGACACGTTCGGCGCGAGCGAGCCCTACGGCCCGCTCAGCCGGCGCGACGACGTGCTGACGTTCCGCACGCCGCCGCTGGACGAACCGGTCGAAATCGCGGGCCCCATCCGGGTGCGCGTGTTCGGCGAGACGGACGGTCCGGACACCGACTTCACGGCGAAACTGCTCGACGAGTACCCCGAGAGCGAGGACTACCCCGACGGCTACGACCTGAATCTCTCGGACTCCATCTGTCGGGGTCGGTACCGCGGCTACCGCGACGAACCGGACTTGCTCGAACCCGGGCAGGTGTACGAGTGCTACATGGAGCCCTACGACACCGCGAACGTCTTTGCGGCCGGCCACCGCATCCGGCTGGACGTCTCGTCGTCGAACTGGCCGCGCTTCGACGTGAATCCGAACACTGGCGGCGACCTGTACACGAGCGACGACTACCGGGTCGCGGAGAACGCCGTCCACCACTCCGCGAGCCACCCGACGCACGTCGAACTCCCGATTCGGCCCGGCGAGTAGGCCGCTCCATCACTACCACGTTGTTTGTTACAACTGAACGTGGTATGAATTGTCACAACACTTAATAGCCGACTCCGTCGTACTTCACAGTCGTTCGACCGGGTCCCCGGCCGCACCCACTCATGTGTAGAACGCCCACTCGACCCCACGACGCGACCGCTCACGCCGGAGGTCGACCCCCATGAAACCGGCCGCCTTCGAGTACCACCGCCCGACGACGGTCGAGGAAGCGACCGCCCTCCTCGCCGACCTCGGCCACGACGCCGAACTCCTCGCGGGCAACCAGAGCCTCGGCATCATCATGGCGAACCGCCTCGCCACGCCGGACCACCTCGTCGACCTCGGGCAGGTCGACGCGCTCTCGGGCGTCACCGTCGGCCACGAGGCGGTCGAAATCGGGGCGATGACCACGCACCGCGACCTGGAGTTCGACGACGACCTCCGCGAGGCCGTGGAGATGGTGCCCGAGTCCGCCGAACAGATCGCGGGGCCGTCGGTCCGGAACCGCGGGACGGTCGGCGGCAGCGTCGCCGAGGCCGACCCCGCCGGGAACTACCCGACGGCGTTCGTCGCGCTCGACGCGGACCTCCACCTGACCTCGGCCGACGAGGAGCGCACCGTGCCCGCCCGCGAGTTCTTCGTCGCGTACATGTTCACCGACCTCGGCCCCGAGGAACTGGTCACGGGCGTCACCATCGACCGCGAGCCGTTCCCCGTCGAGCGCACGGGCACGGCCTTCGAGGAACTGAAACGCGGCGCGCAGACGTTCCCGACGGTGAGCGCCGCGACGGCGCTGCGGGTCGACGACCCCGAGGCCGAGGAGCCGACTATCGAGGAGGCGCGGGTGGCGCTGGCGAACGTCGCCGACGTCCCGCTGCACGTCCCCGATGCCGAGGACGCCCTAGAGGGCGGGCCGCTCGACGACGGCGTCGACGCGGCCGCCGAGGCCGCCATCGAGGCGGCCGACCCGTCGCCGGAGATGCACGCCGACGAGGAGTGGAAGGAAGAACTGGCCGGCGAGTACACCCGTCGTTCCCTGCGAACAGCCCACGAGCGAGCGACACGATGATAGAATTCTCAGGCGACTTCGAGTCGGAACACCCCCCAGCCGAACTGTGGCACTACTTCACTGACCCCGGGATTCTGGCGCAGTGCGCGCCGGGCTGCGACCACATCGAGCAGGAGTCCGACTCCGAGCTGTCCGCCACCGTCTCCGTCGGCGTCGGCAGCGTGAAACCGACCTTCGACGTGGACATGGTGGTCGTGGAGGCCGACCGCCCCCACAAGCTGGTGATGAATGCAGGCGGCGACGCCTCCCGGAACTCCTTCGAGGCGGTCGCGGAGATGACCCTCGAAGAACGCGAGGACGGCGGCACGCACGCCACCTGGCACGCCGAAACCGCCGTCTCCGGGCTCATCGCGAGCCTCGGCCAGCGCGCGCTCGGCAGCGTCGCCGACCGCCTCGTGAGCAACTTCTTCGCGGACCTCGAAGCGCTCGCCGACGAGGGCGTTCCCGCGGAGTCCAAAATCTCGGAGAAACCGGACGCGGCGGCGAGCCTCGACGAGTGACGGCGCTCCCGGCGACTACTCCTCGTCCCGGAGCCGACGCCGGACGCGGTGTGGCGTCATCGGAATCTGGTCCGCGACGAAGTCGAACTCGCGGAGCGCGGCGTTTATCGAGGACGCGATGGCGGCGGGCCCGTCTATCATGCCGCCCTCGCCCGTGCCTTTCGCGCCGGTCGCGGTGAACGGCGACGGCGTCTCGGAGTGCTCTAGCTCGATGTCCGGCATGTTCGCCGTCGACGGCAGGAGGTACTCGAACATCGTGATTGCCTTGGGCTGGCCCTCGTCGTCGTACTGGAACTCCTCCATGAGCGCAGCGCCGACGCCCTGTGCGAGCCCGCCGTGGGCCTGCCCGTCGACGATGGTGGGGTTGAGTCGGGTGCCGCAGTCCCGCAGCGAGTAGAACTTCAGGATGTCCACCTCGCCGGTCCTCGTGTCCACCTCGACGATGGGCGCGTTCGCCGCGAACGCGGCCGTCGGGTAGACCGGGAGCTTCTTCGTGAGCGCCTCGTCGAACTCGGGGAGCTCGGTCGTCGGGTGGTCGTAGTCGTACTGGACGCGCGTGAGTCGCTGACCGCGGCCGCGGTCGAGGTCGGCGAGGTCGGCGAGGTCGAGACGGTCGCCGGACCGCTGGCACTCGACGCCGCCGTCGCGGTAGACGATGTCGTCGCGGGCCGACCCGAACGCCTCCTCGGCGGCGAGCTGCCGGCAGTTGTCCCGGAGTTCCGCGGCCGCGCCCTCCGTCGCGCCCGAGAGCATCACCGCCATCCGGGAGGCGGCGGTGCCGTACTCGGTCGGTGCCGTCACGCTGTCGAGGTAGCCGACCTCGACGGCGCTCGGGAGCACGCCGAGTTCGTCCGCGAGCAACTGCGTGACGAGCGTCTGGTGGCCCTGGCCGGACGTGTCCGTGGCGAGGGAGGCCTTGACCGTGCCGTCCTCGTGGAGGTCGATGCGGAGGTGTTCGGGGAGTTCCGCCACGTCCTCGCGCTCGCGCTCCTCGAGGGCCCCCTTCTCGGTGCGCTGGCGGTCCGTCCAGTCCGACCCCGAGACGCCGGGTTCGATGTGGACGGTGTAGCTCACGCCGCGGTACTTCCCCTCGTCGCGCTTCGCCTCGACGACCTCGGGGTCGAGCAGGCCGCCCTCGCAGACCTCCGCCTCCTCGACGATGTCCTGGATGCGGTCGAGGGCCGCCGGGAAGTCACCGGAGTCGTAGACGTTCCCGGTCGGAATCGTGTGCGGCATCTGGTCGGGCTGAACGAGGTTCGCCTGCCGAACGTCGACGGGGTCGACGCCGAGTTCGTGGGCCATCTCGTCGACGGCCATCTCCAGAGCGTGGAGGTGCGCGGGCACGCCGAACCCCCGGTAGGCGGTCTGGCTCGTCTTGTTCGTCGTCACGATCTCGTAGTCGTACCGGACGTGGTCCACGTCGTAGGCGTTGGTCACCACCGAGAGCGGCTTCAGCGCCTGATTCACGGGGTACCGGGGGAACGCGCCGAAGTCGTCGACGAACCACGTGTCGACGCCCCGGATGGTACCGTCGTCGTCGTAGGCCAGCCGCACCCGATACTCGCGGTCCGAGGAGGCCATGTCGCCGCCCTGGAGGTTCTCGACGCGGTCCTCCACGAACTTCACCGGGCGGCCGTCCAGCATCTGGGAAGCGACGGACGCGAGCACGCAGTACCGATGGATTGCGATTTTGGTCCCGAAGCTGCCGCCGACGTCCGGCGGCACCGCCAGATTGACTTTCTCGGGCGGGTAGCCCAGCGTCTCGTAGACCGTGTCGTCGACGAGCGTGTGCAACTGGATGTTGCAGTCCACGTCGAAGGCGTCGCCGTCGGGGTCGTACTCGGCGACCACGCCCGCGGTCTCCAGCGGGACGCCGGAGATGCGGCCCCACGAGTACTCGCCTTCGAGGACGTTGTCGGCCTCATCGAAGGCCTCGTCCACGTCACCGAACTCCATGGTCTCGCCGTCCGGGACGTTCGTGCCGACGTCCTCGTGGACGAGCGTCTCGTCCTCGCGGGCGTCCATCGCGTCCACGACCGGGTCGTGTTGCTCGTACTCGATGTTCACGAGGTCCACGAGGTCCTCGGCGGCGTATCGGTCGGGTGCCACTACCGCGACGACCGGTTCGCCGACGAACCGCACCTTGTCGACGGCCAGCGACCACTCCTCGAACTCGTTGAGGCCACAGGGCATCGGATTGTACTCGGCCTGCAGGTCCTCGCCCGTGACCACCGCGAGGCAGTCCGGGTGGGCTTCGGCCGCGCTCGTGTCCACGTCCACGATGGTGGCGTGGGGGTGGACGCTGCGCGCCAACGCCATGTGGACGGCGTTCGCCGGTGCCTTGTCGTGGATGTACTCGGCGTCTCCGGTGAGAATGCGGCGGTCCTCGACGCGCGCCAGGCCGGTGCCGACGAACGACTCCCGCTCGGTCTCGACGTCCTCGCCGGGCGCAGCCTCGCTGTGTGGCTCCGCGCCCGACATTCAGTCCCCACCCCGGGGGTAGTCCGCGTCGGCGAGTTCGGCCGCCGCGCGGTCGACGGCGTCGTAGATGTTCTGGTAGCCCGTGCAGCGACAGATGTTGTCGGCCAGCCCCGCCTCGATTGCCTCGCGGTCGGGGTCGGACTCGCGGTCGAGCAGTTCCTTGGTCGCCATCACGAACCCGCTCGTGCAGAAGCCACACTGGAGCGCGTGTTCCTGATGGAAGGCCTCCTGGATTGGGTGGAGGTCGCCGTCTTCGGAGAGCCCCTCGACGGTGAGGACTTCCGCGCCCTCGACCTGCACGGCGTACGTGAGACAGCTCTTCGTCGACCGGCCGTCGACGAGGACCGTGCAGGCACCACAGACGCCGTGCTCGCAGCCGACGCGCACCCCGCGGAGACCGCACTCTTCGCGGAGGAAGTCCGAGAGCTTGAGCCGGGGTTCGACCTCGGCGGCGACCGTCTCGCCATTCACGGAGAGCGTCACCTCCCGCGTTGGCCGGTCGAGGCCATGCGAAACGTTCTCACTACTCATGTAAGAGACGGTCGAGAGGGTTGCTCATTATTGTTTCGTCGGAATTCGGGGCAACGGCCCGCTGACACTCACGTGGAGGGGTCGACGCGCGGATGGATGTGCCCGGACTGCTCGCGGAGCCGACCGCCGGCGGCGTCGTTCGCGACCGCCGTCGCCTCCGCCACGATGCTCAACGCGATGCCGGTGGGGCTGCCGTCGCCGAGGTCCAGGCCGACGGGCGTCGACACCCGGTCGAGTTCAGACTGGGTCAAGGCCACGTCGTCGCCGGCGAGCGCGTCGCGGAGCTCGTCGAAGCGCTCGCGCGGCCCCATCAGGCCGACGTACGGGACGGCAGTGTCCCGCAGCAGCGCCTCCAGCGCGAGCCGGTCGTCCACGAGGTTGTGCGACATCAGGACCGCGTACGTCCGCTCGGGTGCCTGCACGTGCTCGGCCACCTCCGTCGGGTGCGTGGCGACGACGCGGTGGGCGTCCGGGAACTGCTCGCCGTCCGCGCGCGCCCCTCGCGAGGACGCCACCGTCACGCGGAACCCAGCGGCCGCGCCGAACTTCGCGACCGTCTTCGCGTCGTTCTGCGAGCCGAACAACAGCAGTTCGGGTGCCGGCTCGACCCCGTCGACGAACACGTCGAGGACGCCGGCTTCGCGTTCGACAGTGACGACGCCGCTGGTCCCCTCCGCCATCGCGTCCTCGGCGGCCGCCCGCAGCGAGTCGAGCGCGTCCTCGGGGACGCCCGGCCGGTCGCTCCCCGACGCGTCACCGTCGGCGGTGACGGTCGTCCGCGACCCCACCGGGACCTCGGGGTCCGCGCTCCGCACGACGGTCAGCGCGGTCGCGGCCTCGTGGTCGGCGAGCGCGTCCAGCAGCGGGTCGTAGGAGTCGTCCAGCGGGTCGACGAGCAGGTCGATGATGCCGTTGCAGCCGAGGCCCAGCCCCCACTCCTCGCCGTCGGTCAGGTCGAACGTCTCCACGGTCGCCGTCCCGGAGTCCCGCACGTCGGCGGCGAGACTGTTCACCGGGCCGTCGAGGCAGCCGGCCGTGACGGCACCCAGCGCGTCGCCGTCCGCCGGTGCCAGCAGCTTCGCGCCCGGCCGCCGGTACGCCGAGCCCTCGACGTCCACCACGGTCGCGACGGCCGCGTTCGCCTCCTCGTCCCGGAGCGCAGCCAGCGTGTCGTGGATGCTGCGGTCGGTCACGCTCCACGGGTCGTCTCGGTCCATGCTACCAGTTTCCAACCGACAACACATACACCTTTCCACGGGTCTGCCCGGGTCGGTCCAGACGTGTCTCTCGTCCCGGTGACACCGCCGAGAACAGCCGGTCCGGGTCGCGGCCCTACGCCTCGGTGAACGCGACGCAGCGACAGACCGAGGACTCGCCGCCCCGGAACCGCCACGGGAAGGTCCCGATCTGGACGCGCTCGTTGAGGAGCTCCTGGGGTACCTGGGCGTTCTCCACGTGGACGATGCCCTCCGGGAACAGCTCGGTGTGCATGAGCTGGTAGCCCTCAGGCGGGAAAATCTCGTCCAGGTCGTCGACGCCGTGTTTCTCGCGGGCTTCGGCGGCGAGTTCCGGCCGGACGTCCCGGATGACGGTGTTCATCGGGTGGTCGGCGCTCCCGCAGTCCAGAATCAGGTACTCCAGGTCCATCTCCTTGCACCAGTCGGCGAACTCCTGATTCGGGCCGGGGTGCTTGCAGAAGAACGCGTGCGGGTCGGCTTCCTCGCGGTGCCAGGCGTACTGCTGGTAGCCCGTGTGGACGAAGAGGATGTCGCCCTTCTGCACGTCGCAGACGTCCTCGACCATGTCGGAGGTGTAGACGTCGTAGTCCCCGACCTTGTCGGAGATGTCCGCCACGACGGCGTCGCCGACGAGCTCGTCGAGGGGCATGCTCTCGATGTCCCGGCCGTGGGCGATGAAGTGCTTCTCGCCGTCGAGGTGGGTGCCCGTGTGGTTCATGAACTCGATCTTCTGGCCGTTCACCTTCTCCGTGTCCAGTGACTTCTCGTACCAGATTTTCGGGTTGTCATAGGTCGGCCACGCCGGCGTGTCCTGCGACCACGGCTGGGTCAGGTCGTGCATCTCGTAGCCGTCGAGCATGAGACCACCGAGGCGAGAGAGCGCCTTAAGCGTGTGTGTCAATCACTACCGAAAACGCCGGCGTCCGCGAGCGCGTCGATTTCGGCGTCGCTGTAGCCGAGCTCCGCGAACACCTCGCGGTTGTGCTCACCGAGTTCCGGCGGCGGCGACTCGAAGCCGGTCTCCGCCCGCTCGTAGTTCAGGGGGTGTTCGACGACGGGGATGGTCTTCCCGCGGGCGTCCATCTCGGTCACCATCCCGCGGGCCTCGGTCTGCTCGTTGTGCAGCGCCTCCTCGACGGAGTAGACGGGGCCGGCCGGGATGCCGGCGTCCTCGACCAGAATCTCCATCCACTCCTCGGTCGTCCGCTGTTCGAGTTCCGCCTGCAGTTCCGCTTCGAGGGCGTCCATGTGCTCGACGCGGTCCGCGTTCGTCTCGAAGCGCTCGTCGTCCGCGAGTTCGGGGCGGTCGATGGTCTCGCAGAACGCCCGCCAGAGCTTCTGGTTCAGGCACGCGACGTTGAGGTGGCCGTCCGCCGTCTCGAACGTCTGGTAGGGCGCGAGCACGGGGTCTCTCGTGCCCATGCGCTCGGGCTCCTCGCCGACGAACACCTGCCCCGCCTGCTTCGTGAGCCACGGCAGCGTGGCGTCCAGCATGCCGAGTTCGAGGGAGTCGCCCTCGCCGGTGAGCGCGCGCCGGTAGAGCGCCGTGACGATGCCGAACGCCGCCCACATGCCCGTGATGAGGTCGGTCTGGGGCAGCCCGACCTTCACCGGGTCGCTGTCGGGCTCGCCGGTCACGGACATGATGCCGCTCATCCCCTGGACGAGCAGGTCGTAGCCCGGGCGCTGGCTCCACGGCCCCGTCTGGCCGAACGCCGAGATGGCGCAGTAGACGATGTCCTCGTTGACCTCGCGGATGTCGTCGTCAGCGACGCGCAGTCTCTCCGCGGTGCCCGGCCGGTAGTTCTGGATGAAGACGTCTGCCTCCTCGGCGAGGTCGTAGAGGGCCGCCAGCCCCGCCTCGGTCTTGAGGTCCAGTTCGACGCTGCGCTTCCCGTAGTTGACGGTCCAGAAGTACGGCGACTCCCCGTCGACGAACGGCGGGCCGGAGTGGCGGTTGTCGTCGCCCGCGTCCGGGCGCTCCACCTTGACGACCTCGGCCCCCTGGTTGGCGAGCATCAGCGAGCAGAACCCGCCGGTGACGAACGTGCTCAGGTCGAGGACGGTGACGCCGTCGAGTGCGCGTCCATCGTGAGTCATACCCACACCAGTTGCGCGACGGCGGCATAAATCATTGCGAGCCCCGGGACCGCGAGCCGGCGGTCGGTCCCAGTTCCGGCTGGAGCCCACTGCCGGGGGGACAACGCATTACCCGTTGCGGTCGTACCGAGCGAACATGGCCCACGACCACGCCGACCTCGTGCCCCGGGCGGACGCCGTCGAGCGCGTCCTCGCGCAGCGCTCGCGCGCACTCGACCGCCTCGACACCGAACGCGTCTCGATCGACGCCCTCGCCGGCCGCGTGCTCGCCGAGCCCGTCGCCGCCAGCGAGGACCAGCCGCCGTACAGCTACGCGACGATGGACGGCTACGCCCTCGACGCCACCGAGGACTACCCCCTCGACGTGGTCGACCGCGAGGTGTTCCCCGAGGACGACCCGGGCAGCCTCGACGCCGGCGAGGCGGTCAGAATCGCCACCGGCGCACCCGTCCCCGAGCACGCGAACGCCGTGCTCAAAGTCGAAGAAGCGTCCACCGAAGGTGGCGAACTCACCGGCACCGACCTCTCCTCGGGGACGTACGTCTACGAGCGCGGGAGCAACGTCGAAGCCGGCGAGGAGTTGTTTGCCGCCGGCGAACGCCTCTCTCCGAAGGACGCCATCCTGCTCCGGGACCTCGGCGTCGAAGCGGTCGCGGTCCGCGAGCGGCTCTCCGTGGGGCTGCTGGCGACCGGCACCGAGATTCACGAGGGTCGTATCGACGACTTGGACTCCCCCATGCTCGCGGGCCTCGTCGAGTCCTGGGGCCACGACGCCACCTACGAGGGAACCGTTCCCGACGACTACGACACCGTCGAGGAGCGGGTCGCCGACCTCGCCGCCGAACACGACGTGGTGGTGACGACGGGCGGCACTAGCGTCGGGAAGAAAGACTACGCGATTCGGGTGCTCGACGAACTGGGCGACCTCGACTTCCACCGGGTCGCCGTCCGCCCCGGGAAACCAATCGCGATGGCGGACCTGCCGGAGTTCGACGCGACGGCGCTCGCCGTCCCCGGCAAGCCGGTCGGCGCACACACCATCACGACGCTCGTCGCGCGGCCGTTCTTCACCGGCCGAACCGACCTCCCGACGGTCCCTGCGGAGTTCCCAGTCGACCTCGACCTCGGGCCCTCCGGCTTCGAGTACGCAATCCCCGTGACGCTCGACGACGAGACGGCGACCCCGCTCGGGCACGTCGGCTCGCCGCTGGCCGTCTACGAGGACACGTTCGACCCGAGCGTGCTCTCGTCGAGCACGCGCACGACGCGGGCCGACGGCTTCGTGCTCACCGAATCCGGTCTCGACGCCGGCGAGCAGGTCCGCGTGGTCCGCTACGAGTCCGTCGAATGAGCCTCCCGGTCGTCGACCCGCCGAGCGAGCGAGACGGCGATTCGACCGTCGCCGGCGTCCTGCTCGCCGCCGGCACCAGCAGCCGGTACGGGGACGCGAACAAGCTCCTCGAAGCCGTCGACGGCGAACCGATGGTCCGACGGAGCGCCCGAACGCTCCTGGGCGCGAGCCTGGACTCCGTGACGGTCGTGCTTGGCTGTGACGCCGACCGCGTCCGGGACGCACTCGACGGGCTCCCGGTCGACCTCGTGGCGAACCCGGACTACGAGACGGGGCAGGCGTCGTCGGTCCGGCGGGCCGTCGACCACCTCCGACAGACCGCCGACCCGGACGCCGCCGTCTTCGCTCTCGGCGACATGCCCTACGTCGACCCGGCGAGCGTCGACGCGCTCGCGGCGGCGTTCGACGCGACCGGACGCTCCGCGCTCGCAGCCGGCCACGACGGCCAGCGCGGCAACCCCGTGCTGTTCGCCGCCGAGCACTTCGACGCGCTCGCGGACATCTCGGGAGACACCGGCGGCCGGCGCGTGCTGCTCGACGCCGACGACGCCGCGGTCGTCGCGACCGGTGATTCCGGGGTGCGGCGGGATGTCGACAAGCCCGACGACCTCGCCTGAACCGCGGGCGTTATGCGTCCGCCGGCCGGCAGATTCGGTGATGACGGAGTTCGCGTTCACCGAGACGGTCGACGTGCGTTATCAGGACCACGACACGATGGGGCACGTCAACAACGCCGTCTACGTGACGTACATGGAGGAAGCCCGGTTCTCGTACCTCACTGAGGGACTCGGCGTCCCGCCGATGGAACTCAACATGGTCGTCGCCAACCTCGAAGTCGACTTCCGGCGACCCGTCCAGTTCGCCGACGAAGTCGAGGTCGCGGCGTCCGTGACCGAGGTCGGCGACTCCAGTTTCACGATGGCCTACGAGATTCGAGACGACGACGGCGTCGCCGTCGAGGGCGAGACCACGCAGGTCGCGCTCGAACCCGACGGCAGCGGCACCCGCCGCGTCCCCCAGGACTGGCGGGACGCCATCGACGACTTAGAGGCCTGACCCCGCAGTCGGCGGGAATGCGGTCAAGCGGTCGAGAATCACGGCCACGATGTCTGGGTCGTACGCCCAGAAGCCGTAGAATCGGCCGTCGTCTCGCTCCTCGGCCAGCAGCGCTCGCTTGTCGCGGTCGTCGGGCGCGTCCAGCACCACGAACCACGACCGCAGAATCTCGGGGTCGTCGGACTCGTGGAGGACGTGGTCGCCCGGCGGCGTCCAGTCACCCGCCCCGTAGAGGTGGGTCTCGACGTCGTCGGCTGCCGCGAGGTTGCGGTAGAGCCGCTCCTGTGGTTTCGCGTTCGACAGCGACTGGAATCCGGCGTGGAGCCGGCCGCCGTGGCGGTAGGCGTGCTCCTCGATTTCCCGGGACGCCACCGTCATCCGCCGCCGGCCGTAGTCGGTGAAGACGCTCTGGTCGATTTCCCGGAGTAAGTCCGGATACTCGATGCCATCGGGCTCGGACGCGGCCAGCATCGACGAGTTCGGGTCGATAGCGGGAAAGACGTCGGCGAGGCTCGCGGCCGCCCGGAACTCCTCGTCGTCGTGCAACACGAGGAAGTTCCGGGGCAGCCCGTCTTCGGTCCGGCCGCGCCGGAACGACACCGTCTGTACGTCGAAGTACGACTGGAGCGCCGCCAACTCCTCCCGGTTCACGTCGTCGTTGAACAGCGTGAGCGTCGCTTCGTCGCCCTCCACTCGGCGAACGATCGCCTGCAGTGTCGGGCCCGACGCGTCGTCGGACGCACTCATAGCCGTAGCTACCGAGGCGACGCAGATAAAACGTGGGCGCGGCGTTACTCGCGGAGCGCGAGCAGCGCGGCACCGAGGACCGCGACGGCGGCCGCGCCGGCACCGAAGCCGGGCGCGCTGCTGCCGGACTCGTCGTCGCTCTCGGTGGTCGTCTGGGCCGCAGTCGTCGACGCTGCGGTCGTACTCGTCTCGGCCGCGGTCGTCGTCTCTTGGGCGGACTCGGCCGTCACGTCGGCGTTGACGACGGAGCTGTCGAAGTACGGGCGCTCGCGGCCCTCGACGGCGTAGTTGCCGTACACTTCGACGTCGCCGCCGTCGGCGAGCGTCTGGAGGTCGCTGTCCGCGAACGTGACTGCGACCGTGCCGTCCTCGACCGAGGCGCTGGACGCGTTCACGCGCTCGTTCTGGCCGTTCAGCGCGTAGAAGCTCTCGGTGTCGACGGTCGTCGCGTTCTCCGCGGTCGGCTTCTCGAAGGACACGACGACGTCGTCCTCACCATCGAGTTCGACCGTGCCGGCATCGACCTCGCTGTCGACGCGCCGGATGCGGTCCTCGCCCTCGGGCGCGACGGTGTCCTGGGACTCGATGTAGTCGTACAGCGCCGTGCCGTACATCGTGTAGTCCTCGTTCACGAGCGTCGCGTTCGTCAGCACGGAGCCCTCCCAGCCCGCCATGTACGAGTTCACGGTGACCTCGTAGGTGGCGTCGGGGTCGACCGGCTCCCCGCCGACGTAGATGTCGCGAATGGCGTCCTCGGTGTCGTTGTGGGTGTACCACTCGTAGGTGACACCGCCGACCTGGAGCTGGGACTCGGCGTCGTACTGCTGGCCGGTCTCGCTCTCCAGCGTGACGACCTGGCTGGCGAGCAGCGACTCGATTTCGCTGCCAGTGAGCTCGACCGTCGTCAGGTGGTTGTTGAACGGCAGCATGTTGTACACGTCACCGGCGGTGATGTTGCCGGGGCCGTACTGGCCGTTCGACCGGATGCCGCCCGCGTTCGTGATGGCGACGTCCGCACCGGTCTGCGCGAGGAACGCGTCGCCGACGAGGTTCCCGAGGTTCGTCTCGTCGTGGTAGTTCGACGCGAACCGCGCGTCGAGTTTCACCTCGCTCTGCCCGGCGACCTTCGAGAGTTCGTCGCCGCGCGCCGTCTCGATGATGTCCGAGACGTTCGCGTCTTTCGTGGAGTTCTCGGTGGAGATGAGCCGGCCGTCCCAGTCGGCGACCTCGCCGTTCGAGACGGTGAGGTTGAGTTCACCGACGTAGTTCGCGCGGGCCTCGGCCTCGCTGATGACGACGCCGTCGGTCTCCGCCGGCGGGTAGACGATTTCGTCGTCGCCGACCAGCACCACGTCGACATTCTCGGTGCTGTTCGCGAAGTCCTTCGCGACCGGCACGCCGAAGTGGCCGAGCGCGACGACCACGTCGACGTTCTCGTCTTCTTTCAGTTGGGCGGCGTACTTGCTGCCGACTTCGCTGTAGTCCCGGAGCTCGTAGCCCTGCTCGGCGAAGTCGACTGCGGTCTTGCCCTTGATCTTCTGGTCGGCGAGACCGATGACGCCGACGCTCACGCCCTGCTTCTCGACGACCGTGTACGGCTCTGTGCCGGGGATGGGGTCACCGGTTTCGCTGTCGACGATGTTCGCCATCAGCCACGGGAACTCCGACGCCTCGGAGAAGTTCCCGACGGCCTCGAAGCCGAAGTCGAGGTCGTGGTTGCCGATGCCCTCGGCGTCCGGCTGAATCTCGTTCAGCACGTCGACTGGCGTCCGCCACTGCGTGAGCGGAGACAGCGAGTGCGGGCTGACCTCGTCGCCAGCGCCGAACACGAACGTGGGGTTGTCGTGGGCGGCGCGGCGCTCGTCGACGAGCGTCGCCAGCCGCGGCACCGTCCCGTTCTGGGCGGCCGCGGTCTGGATGTCGTTGTAGGAGAGCAGTGTTACAGTAGAGTTGTTCGCCTGAGTCGTCACACCCGTAGCGACCGTCGTCCCCGCGTCTTCGGTGGGGGCGTCGGCGGGTGCTGCGGCCGCTGCTGCCGGGGCTGCCGCCGACAGCACGACCAGCGCCGCAACGAGTAGCGTCGTCGCTTTTCGCATGCAGGTACGTAGTTAGAAACGCACTGCATAAGCATTGCTCATTCGTGTCTATATATTCGGCATTTGCTCTCAGCAGTGGTGGAAAAATGCACGTTTGTGTATACTCTAGTCACGTGTTCCGGCCGGTCGCGGTGACGGCGATACCGACGAGGATGACCGCACCACCGACGACAGTAAACGGCCCCGGCACCTCCGCGAGCAGGACGAGCGCGAGCACCGCGCTCCCGACCGGCTCCCCGAGCAGGGAGACGCTGACGACACTCGACTCCACGTACTTCAGCGCCCAGTTGATGACCGTGTGCCCGAACAGCCCGGGACCGACAGCCATCCCGAGGAACAGCACCCACTCGTGGGCCGCGTACCCCGCAAGCGGCGTCCCCTGCCAGACGGCCACCGCAACCAGCGTCGCCGCGCAGACGCCGTAGACGACGAACACGTACGGTGCCAGCGAGAGCCGCTGGCGCACCGACCGCCCCGCCAGCACGTAGCCCGCGGCCGACGCCGCGCCGAGCACCGCCAGCGCGTTCCCGAGCGACGGATTCGGGCCGGCCGTCGCGCCGCCCAGCAGCCCGCCGGCCGACAGCAACACGGACCCCGCGATGGCGACGACGATGCCGCCCGCGACACGTGCGGTCACGCGCTCGTCGAGCAGCAGCCACGCGCCCACGGCGACGAACGCCGGCTGCGTCTGGACGAGCGTCGTCGACGCCGCGATGCTCGTGTAGTCGATGGACGCGAACCACGCCGCGAAGTGGCCGGCTAGCAGCACTCCGGAGACGGTCACCAGCACCCAGTCCGTCCCGGAGATCGACTCGAACTGGTCGCGCTCCCGGACGGCGAACGGCGCGACCAGCGCCGTCATGAACACCACGCGCCACACCGCCTTCACGAGGCTCGGCGCGTCGCTCACGTCCACCAGGATGGCGCTCGTCGACACCGCCACGACGGCCACCGCCAGCCCGGCCATCGGCGACACTCGGGGTTCCGTCGCGCTCACGTCTCCACGACGCACTCCGGCCCGGATAGCAATTCGGGTCCCGGTAGCGAGAAACGGCTACTCGGCGCGGTCAGCTGACCCCTCGCTGCCACCGTCTCGCGACTCGCGATTGCCGCCACCGTCGGCTCCCGCACCCGCTTCGAGGGTCGCCAGCCCGCCAACGAGGAAACTGCCGGCGAGGTAGACGAGTGGCCCGAGAAACAACAGCGGCACAAGCACGGACCGGAAGTCCGGCGGAATCCCCTGAGCGGTCAGCCACTGGACGAACGCCATCGTCAACACGCCGAGTGCGAACACGACGACTGCACCGGTCCGTCGAATCGTCCGCCGGAGGGCAGCGTTCGACATATCCCGGCGTTCGGACAGCCGCGAGCAGTGTCTTCTGCTCGCCAGACCCCATCGACTGCAGTGCCGCCGCCGGGACGATTATGTGGACGCGGCCCCGACCGGTGAGCATGGCTTCCGGCGAAACTGTCGTTCAGTGTTCGTGTGGCTTCGAGGCGGGCTTCGACCGCCTGCGGGACGCCCGGGAGGCGCTGGCCGTCCACGAAGACGCCGGCCACGAGGCCGACTGGCACATCGAGACGGTCGCCGACGGCGTCGAGCTGGCGGGCGCGGACGCAGGCGTCTGCGGGCGGCCGGAGTGTACGAACGAGGACTCACCACTCTACCGCGACGACGTCTGAAACCGGCTACGCCGCGTCGTCGGGCACGTCGAAGTCGTGGAAGTGTTCGCCTTTCTCCGCCGAGAGGATGTTCAGCGCAGCGGCGGCACCGTCCCCGGCGGCGATGATTGCCTGCCACTCCTCGGCGCGCACCATCGCGCCCGTCGCGTACACGCCCCGGACGCTCGTCTCCATGTCCACGTCCACGTCGACGACGTCCTCGTCGGTGAACGACGCGCCCAGGTCCTCCGCGAGACTGCGGTCTGCGCCCGTCGCGAGCACGACGTAGTCGGCCTCGACCTCGCCGTCTTCCGTGGCGACGGTGAAGCCGTCTTCGGCCTCACTGACGCCCGTGACTTCCGTCTCCCGGTAGTCGACACCGAAGCCCGCGACCTGCTCGCGGGCGTCTTCGACGAACGCCGTCCCGTCCTCGGACTCGATGCCGAGGTAGTTGAACAGGTGGGCCTTGTGCATCCACGTCTCGTCGGCGTCGAAGACGGTGGTCTCCAGGTCGTTTTTCGCTGTGAACAGCGCGGCGCTCAGGCCGGCGGGACCACCGCCGACCACGGCTACGTGTGTCATGTGGACTCAATCGACACGGGGGCCGATAAAACTACGCGTCGCCGAGGGAGGCTCGCGTCTCCCGGTGGCGGAAGTAGAACATCGGCCGCATGACCGCCGTCGACCCGAGCGCGCCGAGGCCGCCGAGCGGCGCGCGGTACTCGACGTGGTCACGGAGTACCGTCTGGTCGCCGTCCGCGAAGAACGAGTGCGTGTGCTCCCATGCCGGGAACGGGCCGTCCTCCATTCGGTCGACGAAGTAGGCGTGGTCGTCCTCCTCGACGCGCTCGGTGATGACCGATTTCCACGTCTGCCGCGGACCGACGCCGAGCGGTCTGACAGACATGTGGATGCGCGTGCCCTCGACGAGCACCTCGTCGTCGCGCTCGCCGCGGTCCGCGGGCCACTCCACGTCGTCGATGCGGAGGTTCGCCAGGTCCGGCGTCAGCGCCAGCAGGCCGTCGACCGTCGAGTGGAACGCCCACACCTCGTCGAGAGGTGCATCCACACGCAGGTCGCGCTCGAAAGTCTGCATACCCCTGTTTGGGAGCCAGCCCGCAAAACTCCCCGGGCCACGGCACTCGCCGGGCGACCACGTCAACGAGTCACAGTGTGGGGGAACCGTTATGCCTTCGAGCCACCTCCGCAGGAGCATGCCCTCGGAGCGCGCGACCGCGACCACGCCGTTCGCCGCCATGGACGTGCTCGAACGAGCCGGCGAAATCGACGATGTCGTCCACATGGAGGTGGGCGAACCCGACTTCCGACCGCCCGCAGCGGCCACCGAAGCGGCGGTCGACGCGCTCCGCGCAGGCGACGACGACTACACCTCCTCGCGGGGCACCGCCTCCCTGCGGGACGCAATCAGTCGTCACTACGCCGACGAGTACGGCGTCGACGTTCCCCCGGAACGCATCGTGGTGACACCGGGCTCCTCGCCCGCGCTCCTCGTCTCGATGCTCGCCGCCGTGGACCCCGGCGAGGACGTCGTGCTCACGGACCCCCACTACGCCTGCTACCCGAACTTCGTCCGGCTCGCCGACGGAACCGTCCGTACAGTCGGTCTGGACCCCGCGGACGGCTTCGAGCCGAACGTCGCCGACTACGAGCAGGTGGTCGACGACGACACCGCCGCGATGCTGCTGAACTCCCCCGGGAACCCCACAGGTGCGGTCATGGACGGCGACACACTCTCGGGACTCGTCGACCTCGCCGAGCGCACCGACACCGCTGTCGTCTCCGACGAGGTCTACCACGGCCTCGCGTTCGACGCCGAGGAACACTCGGTCCTGGAGTACACCGACGACGCGTTCGTCCTCGACGGCGTCTCCAAGCGCTACGGCATGACCGGCTGGCGGCTCGGCTGGGTCGTCTGCCCGCCGGAGTACGTCGACGCCGTCAACCGCATCGCCCAGAACGCGCTCATCTGCGCGCCGTCGTTCGTGCAGGCCGGAGCCGAAGCCGCCATCCGCGAGGGCACCGACTGGCTCCCCGAAGTCCGCGAGGACTACCGGGAGCGCCGCGACATCCTGCTCGACGCGGCCGAACGCTGGGGGTTCGACCTCGGCTACACGCCCGAAGGTGCCTACTACGTGCTGCTCGACGTCTCGGACCTCGGCGACCCCTTCGACGTCGCCGACGTGTTCCTCGAAGACGCCGGCGTCGCCATGACGCCCGGCCCCGACTTCGGCGAGGGTGCCAGCGACTGTCTGCGCGCGTCGTTCGCCACGAGCACCGAGGATGTCCGCGAGGCTGTCGAACGCATCGACGCGCTGCTCGCCGAGACGACGGTCTGAGAACGGTTACTTGAGTCGCTCCTGCAGGAAGGAGGGGTGGGCGGCGGTCACGCCGTCGATGTCGAGGACCTCGTCGCTGATGACGTCACCGAGCGCGTCCCCGTCGGCGGCCCGCACCTCCGCCATCAACATGTGGTCGCCACTCGAGGAGTACAGCGCCCGGACGGACTCCAGCTCCTGGAGCGCGCGCGTCGCCTCCACGTACTGCTCGGACGCGACGTCGATGCCCACCATCGCGATGCTCTGCCCGGAGAGCTTCTTCGGGTCTACGTCCGCGGAGTACCCGACGATGACGCCCTCGTCCTCCAGGCGGTCGATGTACTTGCGGACGGTGGGCTTGGAGACGTCCGCGCGTGCCGCGATGTCGGCGTAGGACGCCTGGGCGTCCTCCTCGAGCGCGGCGAGGATTCGCTCTTCCGTCGATTCAGTGCTCACGCTACCTGATTTGGTTGCTGCGAAAAAATATCTTCCGAATCGGCAAGCGTCTCGCGGGTGATTCGAACACCCCCGGACAGCGGCAGCGAGAACGGCCCGACGGCCGCCCGCTCGCTACTTGTGGCGGTCGACGAAGTCGAAGGAGCGCTCCCACTCCTTGTCCTCGTCGAAGTACTGCTCCGCCACCGGCTGGTCGGGCATGTCACCGCGGGACTGCTTCTCCGTCTGGTAGGACGGCCGGTCCTCGTCCTTGTAGTAGCGGCCCGTCAGGACGGTGCCCTCGTAGAGGGACTCCTCCGTCTCCGTCATCATCTCCTGAGCCTCCCGGCGGTCCGTCACGTCGAAGTCGTAGTCTTCGGACTCCTGGACGTCGACGTACGGGACGTACTGCTTCGCGTCCTTGTTCCAGGTCGGACACTGCGTCAGGAAGTCCACGTGCGCGAAGCCGTCGTGCTCGATGGCCTCCACGAGGATCTCCTGGGCCTGGTTCGGGTTCACCGCCGCCGTCCGCGCGACGTACGACGCGCCCGAGGTCAGGCTCAGCGACAGCGGCCGAATCGGGTCCTTCGCGGAGCCGTGGGGCTGCGTCTTGGACTTGTGACCCTTCGGGCTCGTCGGCGACGTCTGGCCCTTCGTCAGGCCGAAGACCTCGTTGTTGAACACGATGTAGGTCATGTCGTGGTTCTCCCGGGCGGTGTGCATGAAGTGGTTCCCGCCGATGCCGTAGCCGTCGCCGTCGCCGCCGGCCGCCACGACCTCGAGGTCGTGGTTCGCCAGCTTCGCGGCGCGCGCCACGGGCAGGGAGCGACCGTGAATCGTGTGGAAGCCGTAGCTGTCGAAGTAGCTGTTGAGCTTCCCGGAACAGCCGATACCGGTCGCGAGGAGAATCTCCTCGGGGTCCTTGCCGAGCTCTGCCATCGCCCCCTTCAGGGCTTTCAGGACGCCGAAGTCGCCACAGCCCGGACACCACGTGGGCTGTGGTTCGACACCGGGCGTGAACTCGTCCCGGTCGACCTCGCGGTCCTCACCGATTGCGCTGAATGCCTTGCTCATTGTCAGTCACCTGCCGCGGGTTCGAGAGTGGTCTGCGCGGTCGGCTCCGCGCCGCCGCCGTCCTGTGCGATCTCCACGGCCTCCACGATCTCGTGGGGCTCGAAGGGGTCGCCGTTGTACTTCAGCAGACTCGAGAGCTTGCCGCCGATGTCCCCGACCTCCTTCTGCATGAGGCCGCGGAACTGCTTCGTCGAGGACATCTCCACGACGATGGCCTGATCGACGCTCTCGACGAACTCGCGGACCTCGTCGACCGGGAACGGCATCATGTCGCTGACGCCCAGCGCCTGCACGCTGTTCCCGTCGTCGTTCAGCCGGTGGACCGCCTCCTCGACGGTCCCCTCCTGGCTGCCCCATGCGATGAGGCCGATGTCCGCGTCCTCGTCGCCGTAGTGGGTCTGCTGGTCGCGCTCGTCGAGGTCGTCGCGAATCGCCGCCAGCTTCTGGAGGCGGCGCTCGACCTGCGCCACGCGGTTGTCGCGGTCCTCGCTGATGTGGCCGTTCGGCCAGTGCTCGTTTCCGGACGCGAGGTAGTGACCGCCCTTCTGGCCCGGAATCGTGCGCGGGCTGACGCCGTCGTCGACGTCGTACTGGTAGCGGTGGTACTTCCCCGTCGCGTCGTGGGGCGCGTCCGGAATCTGGTCCTCGGTCAGCGTCTTCCCGAGGTCCGGAGCCGGCTCGCGGTCGAAGAACGACGCGTCGACGTTCCGGTACTCGCCGGACAGCTTCTGGTCGTACAGCACGATGACCGGAATCTGGTAGTCGTACGCGATCTCGAACGCGGTCCGGGTCTGCTCGTAGCACTCCTTGGGGTCTTTCGGCCCGAACGCGACCCGGTGGCTGTCGCCCTGACTCGTGTACAGGACGTGCTCCAGGTCGGCCTGTTCGGGCTTCGTCGGCATCCCCGTGGAGGGACCGGCGCGCTGGGCTTCCAGCAGCACCAGCGGCGTCTCGGTCATCTCCGCGAGCCCGAGCGGCTCGCTCATCAGAGCGAACCCGCCACCGGAGGACCCGGACATCGCCTTCACGCCGGCGTGGCTCGCACCGACCGCCATCGCCGCCGCCGCGATCTCGTCTTCGACCTGCTCGGAGACGCCGCCCATGTCCGGCAGGAGCTGGGTCATGATGGTGTACGCGTCCGTCCACGGCGTCATCGGGTAGCCGGAGATGAACCGACACCCGGCGTCGATAGCGCCGTACGCGATGGCGTGGCTGCCGGAGACGAGAACCTGCTCCTCGTCGTGGCTGCCGGTCGGCACCGTGAGGTCGTGGCCGTGCTCCATCTCCGACACCTGCTCGTAGGCGTCGTGGAGCACGTCCAGGTTCGCCTCCAGGATGTCGCCGCTCATCGCGTCCGACATCAGGTCCTCGATGTGGTCGAGGTCCATGTCGACCAGCGCCGCGGTGGCACCCACACCGGCCGTGTTCCGCATGACCTCGCGACCGTGCTCTTTCGCGAGCGCACGGAGGTCCAGCGGGTAGACGTGCCAGTCGTTCTCCTCGGCCTGCTCCTCGAGGTCGCCGACGTCGTCCTCGTCGAGCAGCCCCTCGTCGTAGACGATGATGCCGCCCTCACGGAGGTCGTCGAGGTTCTCGGTCAGCGGCTTGACCTCTTCGTCGCCGTAGACGGCCTCGTCCGTCGGATTCCGCGCGAACGAGTCGCCGAGCGCGAGCAGGAAGTTGTAGCCGTCGCCCCGGGACGTGACGTCGCCGTCTTTCGCCCGGATTTCCACGTACGTGTGGCCACCGCGGATTCGCGACGGGTAGTGGCGGTGCGTGAAGACGTCGAGGCCCGAGCGCATCAACGCCTTTGCGAAGTTCTGGCTCGTCGAGTCGATTCCGTCTCCGGAACCGCCCGCGATTCGCCAGATGAGTTCGTCGTCAGTCATAATGTGGTCTGGCCCAGCCGTGGACCGTTGTCTGAGGCTAGGCGGGGTCGGCACTAAATCGTTTGCCATCCATTAGCATTGAACGATGATGAAGGACAGCGGCTGCGCCGCCTGATTCCCCGTCTCGGGCGAAGCATCGGGAGCGAACCCACGGCGGAACCACGCAGATACATTCAACACGGATTTACTGAATTTTAAATACCGTACCGAATGTTCAGTTTTTGTTGTCGTGAAATTTACTGAGTTGCTCGCTGTGCTGTTGCTCGTCACCTCGGCGACGACAGCCGGCATCGCCACTGCGAACGAGGCACCGCTGCCGGACGCCGGCCTCGACCAGACGGTCACACGAGGCGCGACCGTCCACCTCGACGCCGGCGGCTCCCGCGACCCCGACGGGCGAATCACCGACTACGACTGGCGGGTCGAGACCCCGAACGGCTCCACGACCGAACCAGACTGCGGCGACTGCGAACGGACGCAGTTCCAGGCCGCCAGCGTCGGCGAGTACACCGTCACGCTCACCGTCACCGACGACGACGGTGCGACTGCGACCGACACACTCTATGTTCGGGTCGACCCCGGTGAACCGCCGTCGGTGTCGCTCGCTGGACCGACCCAGCTCTCCCCCGGCGAACGGGACACCTACACCGCGACGGTCGACGCCGGTGCCGCCCCGCTCGACCGACTCGTCTGGTACACCGACGGCGAACGCTACGCGACCACCGACATCGACGGGAGTGCCGCCTCCGCAGACCAACGGCTGCAGTTCCCCGATGCAGGCACTCACGACGTCAGCGTGACAGCCGTCGACGAAGACGACCAGCGCGGCGACGCCACCCACGCTGTCGACGTCACGACCCCAACGCGAGTCGCTCCCACTGAACCAGACAGCCCGACCGATTCGGACGACGACTCCGCCGTGACCACGCCCACACCGGACGTCCAGGGCCCACGAACTGTCACAGGCAACACCACCCTCGACGCCACCTACAGCCTCACCAACGAGACCACCGCCGACTGGTTCCTCGACGACCACCACGTCGATGTTGGGAGGACCGCGACGCTCACACTCTCCCCGGGTAGACACGACCTCTACGCAACACCGGACCGCGGCGGTGTGTCCACCTTTCCGGACGGCACGCAGAGCATCCTCGCCGACCCTGCCCCCGACGTCCACCTCGAACGACTCACCGAGGAAAGCATCGTCACTGTCGACGCCTACGCCACCGACGACCTCGGGAACCTCCAGTCACTGGCGGTGCTCGTCGACGGCGACCTCCAACACACGACGACCCTCGGCGGCATCCGACGGCGCTCCATGGACGGTGACCGACTCACAACGCTCGAACGACTCACTGACGTTCCACCAGGTACTCACAACGTCACCGTCAGGGCTACCGACTCCCGAGGACAGACGGATTCGAAGTCTCGAACTATCACTGTCCCCGGGCCGCCGAAAGTCATGAACGCCCGGTTCGTCAACGACGAACCGCTCACCTCGAAGCACCCGAAGCTCGACCCTGAAGACTACACCGGAGAGTTCGAGATCGATATCGATCTGAACGGCGTCGACCCGGAGTCTGTCAGCGCGGAGCTTCGAGACCCCAGAAAGGAACAGGTCTCGATCGTTCCCTCATCCGATCGATCCACGTCTTCTCCAGACAGTCTCACTATTCGACAAAATTACTCACGAGTGTACGGAGGACAAATCAACGCAAACGGTGCAGTGTACTGGGTACGGGGAAACAACCGACAGCCAGTAGACGGGGTTAGCGGAACTACACATGCGGAACTCTCGAACCCAGTTATTCAGTTAGAACTGGTTGACGATCAGAATCGGATCGGTAGCCGTGGAGCAACCTTCGACGCCTCGGAATCATTTGATCCAGACGGGTCGAAGTTAACATTCCAATGGAACGATCTCAATAGCAGCGACAAGTGGACAGGGCCGATCAAACAGCTAAATCCGCGAAAGCTAATCTATTTAAACGTGACTGACAGTCAGGAGCAGTCTAACAAGACATATAATATTCTAGGTTGGTTCACCCCCGGACTGCAAACTCCAGAGGCACAGAACCTTGAGACGATTTTTCCGCAAGATACCGTAACATACCGGGTCCGAACGAGTAGGTATGAGCTTTCTCAAGCAGTGTACGAAAAGGAAAAGTTTGGAAAAATTATTGATTTCGAATTGGTGTCTGACGTGGGAAGCATCGGCGGTTATAACCGGTACTGGGAAAATGAGAATGGCGGTAGTTTCGACCAAAGTCGTCCCGAAGGATTTGCGGATTCGTATATCTTCCACGAATGGTTTGTTTCGCTTCCCGCCAGCGAATTCTTGAGTGGAGACGAGCCGACAGTCAGAATCCAGTCGACGAGCCAACACGAATCCTTCCACGAAGTGGAACTACCAGAGCCAAAAATGGATAACCAGATCGGATCATCGGTTGACCTCTGGGAGTTTGACGTACAGTATGTTGAGGAGCGGCCCCACTACGAAGTAGAGAGAACCACAAGGTCTGAGCGGAAAGATGCACTGCAACAGATGGGGTTCAACCTCTACACCGCTCGGCAGTCCGGCACCAAATACTACCTGAAAAAGCGAGTGAAAACGCAACCTGCAAAGTGGAAGACCGACATCAGGAGCTTCGACAGCAGATTCCAGCGACAACTATTCGTTGATAGGAACGATGGCTGGCAGGCTGACGGTATGAGTGAGGAGCGACGCGAACGAACAGTCACTGATTCGGTCTGGCGAAACCATCGTGGCGGTTCTGGTGAATTTACTGGGGACACCCGGCAGATCAGGGTCGAACCTGCTGAAGTTGAGACGCTACGTGAGTACGAGTATGAGACGGAGTATACCGTAGAAGTGACTGAAGAGAAAGAGCGCAAGAGCTGCCTCCCCAGACTGGGATGCCGAACGTATTCCATCGAAACAACTACAGAGGAAACCCGGACCGCGGAGCATGACTACTGGAGTTCCCGTCCTCGGAATCCGACTCACGACTGGACTGGGGCTACCAGAACCCGGATAGTTGAGCGAGCGGAGTACGAGAAGCAGTACGAGTACCACGTCGAAGATAACGAGCTGTACTGGGAGCAGGTATACCACGCATCGATGAGGAAGAAAACTCAACCGGCACAGTATGAGTGGCAACATCACGAGACAGTAACGACTGAGCGTGCCGCGTCAATTTTAACGATGAATCCAAACATCAAACAGGCCAGAACCGAACCCACCTGCGAGTGGACGCTTCGGAGACAGGATGGAACGGTCAGTCGAATCACGGACACCCCAGAACAGCAGTCCAGCGTCGTCGAAACCAGAATGACTGCAAGGGCTCACGTCGAAGCACGGTATCTCCCACCGGATCCATCGCTTCGCTCCGATGTTGTGGTCAACGAACGAATCGTGGATGTAACTGAGACGGCCGAAGGATATTTACCAACCGAAAAGGCTAATAATATTATCAGAGAAGAAGCAAATGAAACACATGCGGAAAGCTTCTAATCTTGTATTCAGTATACTGCTCGGGACATCGTTGCTGCTAGCTACACCCGTAACAGCAGAACAAACAGTCAATGAACCGCCAGAAGTAGGGTGTGACGGTCAAACAAAGACGGGAGTGAGTGAGTTCTTCAGTCGCGTGGAGTACGCAATTACCTATAACCAAAGTACACAGCGTGTGTGTACAGTGGCAAAAAATACTGGAGATCAGAATCAGAGTTTTGGTTACAGCGTTTGGGTTGATGACAAACCTCTTGCAGACAGTGGCTCTATAAGATTAACGCCGGGCGACGAGTTCCGAGGTAATCAGGCGATTACCGATGGAATTGACGCGACGAGGAAGAACCATTCTGTGATGGTTTCTTCCCACAACGGAACCTTCTATTTTAATTTCACCCAAAATATTGACACTATGGATGAAGAGGGAGTTCCGACACCACATTTTGAGTATCTTACAATAAAGCGAGAAGAGACGAAGAGCGGGCAGCCTCGTGTTGTTCTGGAAGTCGAAAATGAAGGTAATCGTACCTACGTCCCAGAAGCGGAAGTTCGAACACTCAAATCAGACTCCCGATATTTGAGCGATGCTTCCGATGGTAACCCTGGTGGTCAGTATTCCGTACGGCTCAGTGAAGCAAACGATGACATCATTGCCGGGACAGTCCGACTCTACGGTGGTAAGTTTAACCCCGGTATTAAGTTCGACCGTGTAAGCTTCGTATCCTATCCGAATGGGACCCTCGAAACTTGGGAGCCCGAGTTCGGCGATATACCGTCCCAGCGAGAGATCGAGGAGCGAGAGGTCTACTACGAGAACGAGTCGGCGAGAGAGCAGTATACGGGCCCAGACGTGGATCCGATTTCGGACCGAGCGTCGAAAGTTGGCGCGGTGCTCGTCGTCGTTGCAATTATCGCGGGAGTCTGGTATCGACGACGGGGCCGTCGCTAGCGTTCGATGCCGCCCTGCTCGGAGATCTGGAGGATGTTCCGCATGTTGAGGTAGACGTGCTGGGCGTCGACGTCCTCGGTGTCGTCGTAGATGTCGCTCACGCGATGCACGAGTGCGGCGATGCGTTCGGCTTCCTCCGAGTCCTCCTCGCGTAGTTCGCCCGCGACTTCGCGGAGGGCGTCGCGTTTCACGTCGTCGTCGAACCCGGTCATTCGCCGACCCCCTGTCGCTGGACGAAGCCGAGCATGTCCGCGGTTTCGGCGGCGAACTCGCGGAACGATTCTCCGGTGTCGTTGTCGTCATCGAGGACGACGGGAGCGCCCTGGTCGCCGCCCTGACGGACGCTCGGGTCGAGGGGGATGGAACCGAGGAACGGGAGGTCGTTGGCGTCGGCGAAGTCCTGACCGCCGCCGGCACCGAAGATGTCGTGGGTGCCGCCGCAGTCCGGGCAGACGAACGTCGACATGTTCTCGACGACGCCGAGCACCGTGGTGTCGTGGCGGCCGAACATGCGGAGGCCCTTGCGGGCGTCGTCGACGGCGACGTCTTCGGGGGTGGTGACGACGACGGAGCCGGTGAGTGGGAGGGTCTGGAGGAGGGTGAGTTGGGTGTCGCCGGTGCCCGGTGGGAGGTCGACGACGAGGTAGTCGAGGTGGCCCCACTCGACGTCCTCGATGAGTTGGGTGAGCACCTTGTGGACCATAGGGCCGCGCCAGATGACGGGGTCGTCTTCGCCGACCATGAACGCCATGCTCATGAGCTTCATTCCGAACTTCTCTGGCGGGACGATGGTCTCGCTCTCGGTTGCTTGCGGGTGGTCGTCGGCGTCGACCATGCGGGGGACGTTGGGGCCGTAGATGTCGGCGTCAAAGAGGCCGACGCGGGCACCGCGGTCTGCGAGGCCAGCGGCGAGGTTGACTGCGACCGTGGACTTGCCGACACCACCTTTGCCGGAGGCGACAGCGACGACGTTCTTGACGCCGGGCAGGACTTCCGCTTCGGCACGGTCGGGGATAGCGGCGGTGAGGTCGGGCTCCAGCCCTTCACCCTCAAGTACTTCGCGTACGCGTGCGGCGATGTCGTTTTCGTTGGGGGAGTAGGGCGCGCCGAGCGCGAGCGAGATGGTGACGGTGTCGCCGTCGACGTCGAGGTCGTTGACGAGACCGAGCGAGACGATGTCGTCGCCCAGGGCGGGGTCCTCGACGGCTTCGAGGAGGTCCAGCACGTCGTCTTCGTTCATGAGTCGGGATAGGGGTGGGTCGGCCGATAAGGGTTGTGTCGGCGGTATGCGGCGGCACCGCGGGCCTGATTCGAGCCCTCATCAGCAGACGTGTGGGCGTCTCACACGCACCACGGCCGTGGATTCGGTCCGACGCCCTTCGTAGTGTTTAAGTACTGCGCGCGAGTTCGCACGAGTGCAGTCACTGTAGGGGCCCAGGCCCCGAGTCCGAGAGGGCGAAGATACACACGGAAAGCCTGTCGTGGTAGCCTAGCCTGGTCAAGGCGCAGGGTTGCTAACTCTGTGGCGCAAGCCTCCGGGGTTCAAATCCCCGCCACGACGCCTTTCACAGACAACCCAATCATGAGTTCGGAAGAACAAGAAGACGTGGACGAGGACATTCAGTACTTCGTCCGCATCGGTCAGACAGACCTCGACGGTACCAAGTCCGTCGAGCGTGCTCTCGCGGAGCTCGACGGCGTGGGCCGTCGCGTCGCGCGTGTCGTCGCCGACGAAGCCGGCGTCGACCGAACCGCGACGATGGGCGGTCTCGAGGACGACGCCATCGAGAGCGTCACCGAGGCCGTCGACTCCTTCACGGAGCACGCTCCGGAGTGGCTGGCGAACCGCCGGGACGACTTCTACACCGGCGAGAACCAGCACATCACGGGCAACGACGTGGAGCTCACCCGCGACCAGGACATCAACCGCATGCGGATGATTCGTTCCTACAAGGGCATCCGTCACGAGCGCGGACAGAAGGTCCGCGGTCAGCGCACGAAGTCCACTGGTCGTACCGAGGGCACCATCGGCGTGAACGTCGAGGCGATCAAGGAAGAACAGGCAGCGGAAGAAGCAGAGGGGGGTGAGGAGTAATGGCGCTCCCGGGCGAGAACACCAAGTTCTACGAGACGCCGAACCACCCCTACCAGGGCGAGCGCATCGCAGAGGAGTCCGACCTCCTCTCGCGCTACGGCCTGAAGAACAAAGAGGAACTCTGGCGAGCGCAGTCCGAACTGCGCGACTACCGCCGCGAGGCGCGACGCCTGCTCGGACAGACCGGCACGGCGTCCGGCGAGGAGTTCGTCTCCCGCCTGAAGCGCATCGGCATCCTCTCTTCGGAGGAGAGCCTCGACGACGTCCTGTCGCTGGAAGTCACGGACGTCCTCGAGCGACGCCTCCAGACGGTCGTCTACCGCGAAGGCCTGGCGAACACGGTGGGGCAGGCCCGCCAGTTCGTCAACCACGGCCACATCACGGTCGACGACAGCCGCGTCACGGAGCCGTCCTACACGGTCCCCGTCGACGAGGAGGACGCCCTCGCGTTCGACGAAACGAGCGACCTCACCGACGAACTGCACCCGGCTCGCGCCGGTGCTCAGGAGTGATAACGCATGGCTGACGACACCAAATGGGGCATCGCGCACGTCCACGCCTCCTTCAACAACACCATCATGACCGTGACGGACGAGACGGGCGCAGAGACGCTCGCGAAGTCCAGTGGCGGTTCCGTGGTGAAGCAGAACCGGGACGAGGCGTCGCCGTACGCCGCGATGCAGATGGCAGAAAAGCTCGCAGAGGAAGTACTCGATCAGGGCATCGAGAAGGTCCACGTCCGGGTTCGCGGTCCCGGCGGGAACCTCCAGCGGAGCCCGGGCCCGGGTGCGCAGGCCGCGATTCGCGCGCTCGCCCGAGCCGGCCTCGAAATCGGTCGCATCGAGGACGTCACGCCCATCCCGCACGACGGGACGCGACCGCCGAAGAACAGCGGGTACTAGAACCATGAGTAGCCAGGACTTCGACGTCGAATTCGTCGACCGCGACGACCGGGAGGCCCGGTTCGTCGTTCGGAACATCACGCCCGCATTCGCGAACGGGATTCGTCGCGCGATTCTCGCGGACGTCCCGACGCTGTCCATCGACACCGTGCGGTTCGTGGAGAATTCGAGCGTGATGTTCGACGAGCAGCTCGGGCTGCGACTCGGACTCGTTCCGTTGACGACGCCCGAGGACTACGAGGCGGGCGAGTCGGTCACGCTCGCGCTCGACGTCGAGGGTCCGGGCACCGCGTACTCCGGCGACCTCGTGAGCAACGACCCCGAGGTCGAACCGGCAGACGAGAACATCCCCATCATCGAGCTGAAAGACGACCAGCGCCTCGAACTGGAGGCCGACGCCGTGATGGGCTATGGCCGCGACCACGCCAAACACCAGGGCGGGGTGGCGGTGGGCTACCGACACCTGCAACAAATCAACGTTGTGGGTGACAGCTCCGAGTACGCGGACGACGAACCCCGGATGCTCCGGGGCGTCATCGAGGAGGACGGCGAACTGGTGCCGACCGACGACTTCGACCACGACCTGACGAACCGGTACCCCGGCAAGGAGGTCGAGGTCGAGGACGTCCCCGGCGCGTTCGTCTTCCACGTCGAATCCGACGGCTCGATGCCCGTTGAAGAACTGGTGCTGCGGGCGGTCGACACCCTGGTCGACCGCGCGGACGAACTCGAACAGGCAGTCCAACTGTAACTATGAACGTCTCCCCCCTCAACACCGAACCGGCGTCCGTTCCTGCCCCGGGAGCGACGGGACCGGCAATCGTAATCGGTAAGAAGGGGCGGGGGCTACAGAGAAGCGTAAGGTCACCGAGGCCGAGCAGGGATAGCCAAGTTTGGCCAAAGGCGCAGCGTTCAGGGCGCTGTCCCGTAGGGGTTCGCAGGTTCAAATCCTGCTCCCTGCATTCGACTTCTCACAACTTTCAGGAGTTAGGAGCATGAGCAAGACAAGTCCGAGACTCAGCAGTCTCATCGCCGAACTGAAGTCCGTCGCCCGGGATTCGGGCGCGGACATCTGGCACGACGTGGCCGACCGGCTGGAGAAGCCGCGGTCCACGCACGCCGAGGTGAACCTGAGTCGTATCGAACGGTACGCGAACGAGGACGAGACGGTCGTCGTCCCCGGGAAGGTCCTGGGGTCCGGCGCGCTGCGGAAGTCCGTCACCGTGGCTGCTGTGGATTTCTCCAGCAGCGCGGAGACGAAGATTCAGCACGCCGACGGTGACGCCGTCCACCTGGAACAGGCAGTCGAACAGAACCCAGAGGGTAGCGACGTGCGGGTGATCCGATGAGCCTCGCAGAGTTCGACGCAGACGTAGTCGTGGACGCCCGCGACTGCATCCTGGGTCGCGTCGCGAGCAACGTCGCCGAGCGCGCGCTCGCCGGCGACTCGGTCGCCGTGGTGAACGCGGAGGACGCGGTCATCACCGGAACGGAAGAGGACGTCTTCTCCACGTACCGGAAGCGCGCCGAGCTGGGGTCCGACCGGGGTCCGTACTACCCGAAGCGCCCCGACGGCATCTTCAAGCGTGCCATCCGCGGCATGCTGCCGTACAAGCAGGACGACGGCCGCGAGGCGCTGGACAGCGTCCGCGTCTACGTGGGTAACCCGACAGACGACGACGGCGAAGTGCTCGACGGCACCTCGCTCGACCGGCTGTCGACCATCCGCTTCGTCACCCTCGGCGAAGTGTCCGAAGAACTGGGGGCGAACATCACATGGTAACCAACACGTCAGGCAAGAAGAAGACGGCTGTCGCTCGCGCCACCGTGAGCGACGGAGAGGGTCGCGTGCGAATCAACTCCCAGCCCGTCGAACTCGTCGATCCGGAGATGGCGCGCCTGAAGATGCTGGAGCCGTTCCGCATCTCGGGTAGCGATCTCCGCGACGGCGTCGACATCGACGTCGACGTCGCGGGTGGCGGGTTCGCCGGACAGGCGGACGCCGTCCGCACCGCCATCGCGCGCGGGCTCGTCGAGCACTACGGCGACGCCGAACTCCGGGACGCGTTCCGGGAGTTCGACCGTAGCCTCCTGGTGAACGACGTGCGCCAGCGCGAGTCCAAGAAGTGGGGCGGTCCCGGGGCACGCGCTCGCTACCAGAAGTCCTACCGCTGAGGTGACCAGACAATGATGGTACCAGTCCGGTGTTTCAGTTGCGGTACGGTCGTCGGCGAACACTGGGAGGAGTTCAAGGCGCGAGCCGAGAGCCACGAGGGCGACGAGGATCCGGCCGACGTGCTGGACGACCTCGGCGTCGACCGGCACTGCTGTCGCCGGATGCTCATCTCCCACCAGGACCTCGTCGACGTGGTCTCCCCATACCAATGAGCGGGACACAGCACTTCAGTCGATACGAGAAGGCCCGCATCATCGGCGCGCGAGCGCTGCAGGTGGCGTACGGAGCGCCCGTCCTGGTCGACACCGACCAGACGGAGCCGATCCTCATCGCGGCCGAGGAGTACGACGCGGACGCGCTCCCGTTCACCGTCCGGAGGGAGAACTGAGATGACGCGCATCGAGGCCGTCCGGTATCGTCCGGTCCTCGACTCCCGCGGCAACAAGACCGTGGAGGCCGAGGTGACGACGGACAGCGGCGGGTTCGGTCGTGCGGCAGCGCCTTCCGGGGCGAGCACGGGCGAACACGAGGCAGTCGAGCTCCCGGTCGAGGAGGCCATCGCGGCCGGCCGAGAGCACGTCGCGCCCCGATTGGAGGGACGCGAGTTCGCGGGCGACCAGCGCGGCGTCGATTCGGCGCTGCACGCGGCCGACGGCACGGAGGACTTCTCCGAGATCGGCGCGAACGCCGCCGTCGCGACGAGTATGGCGGCGGCGAAGGCCGCCGCGGACGTCCTCGGTGTCAACACTTACCAGCACCTCGGCGGCGCGTTCCGCGGCCGGAACTTCCCGACTCCGCTCGGGAACGTCCTCGGCGGCGGCGCGCACGCCGAAGACGCGACCGCCATCCAGGAGTTCCTCGTCGCGCCGACTGGCGCGCCGAGCGTGCGACAGGCCGTGTTCGCGAACGCGGCCGTCCACGCTCGCGTGAAGGAAATCCTCGAGGAAGACGGCGTCCCGGCGGCGAAGGGCGACGAGGGCGCGTGGGCTCCCTCGGTCGACGACGCCACCGCGTTCGACGTGGTGGCCGAGGCTGCCGACGACGTCGCCGACGAGTTCGGGTTCGACGTGCAGTTGGGCCTGGACATGGCGGCTGCCGAGTGCTACGACGGAGACGAGTACGCCTACGGCGACGACCGCCGCTCCACCGAGGAGCAGATCGAGTACGTCGCCGGGCTGGTTGCCGAGTACGACCTCGCGTACGTCGAGGACCCGCTCGACGAGAACGACTTCGAGGCGTTCGCGGAGCTGACCGACCGCGTGGGCGACGAGACGCTCGTCTGCGGCGACGACCTGTTCGTGACGAACACGGAGCGCCTGCAGCGCGGCATCGACGAGGGTTCGGCCAACAGCATCCTCGTGAAACCCAACCAGATCGGGACGCTCTCGGACGCCTTCGACGCCATCGAACTCGCCACCCGGAACGGGTACGACGCAGTCGTCTCCCACCGGAGCGGCGAGACCGAGGACGCGACCATCGCACACCTCGCCGTGGCGACCGACGCGCCGTTCATCAAGACGGGCGCGGTCGGCGGCGAGCGAACCGCCAAGCTGAACGAACTCATCCGCATCGCGGACGAAGCATGAGCGAGAACGAATCCGACACCGAGGCCGACCTCGAGGACGCGCCCGACGAGACGGCGGACGACGCCGACGTCGAGGCGGCGGCCGAGAGCGAGGCCCAGACAGACGAACAGACAGAAGCCGAGGAGCCCGAGCCGGAGTCCACGGCGACGGAGGACGTGATGTCCGACGAGGAGGCCGACCTCCTCATCCCCGTCGAGGACTACCTTGGAGCGGGCGTCCACATCGGTACCCAGCAGAAGACGAAGGACATGGACCGGTTCATCCACCGCGTCCGCACGGACGGCCTGTACGTCCTCGACGTCTCGAAGACCGACGACCGTATTCGTACGGCGGCGGACTTCCTGGAGAACTACGACCCTGAGCAGATTCTGGTGACGTCGAGTCGCCAGTACGGCCGATTCCCCGCGGAGAAGTTCGCGGAGGCCGTCGGGGCGCGCGCCCGCACCGGGCGCTTCATCCCGGGGACGCTGACGAACCCGGACTACGACGGCTACATCGAGCCGGACGTCCTCGTGGTCACTGACCCGATCGGTGACTCGCAGGCCGTCAAGGAGGCGATCACGGTCGGCATCCCCGTGATCGCGATGTGTGACTCCAACAACCAGACCGGGAACGTCGACCTGGTCGTGCCGACGAACAACAAGGGTCGTCGCGCACTGTCCGTGGTCTACTGGCTGCTCGCGAACGAGACCCTCGACCGGCGCGGCGCGGAGCCGACCTACGCCCTCGAGGACTTCGAAGACGGCCTGTAGCCCGGTTTCGACACTTTTCGGTTCGCTGCTTCGTCCGCCAGCGGCAGCGTTCGACGTAGAATCAGTCTGTCCCGTCTATCGGGAGACGACACCGAGGTAGCCGTCCAGTCCGTCGATCATGCGGACGCGGCGGTCGAACCACTCGCGGCCGCCGTCGAGCGGGTGGCGGTGGCGGGCGTCGTCGACGTCCGCGGTGAGCAGCACCGTCGTGGGGACGGGGCCGAACTGGTCGACGCGGTCGGCGACCCAGCCAGAGGAAGGCTCGGAGAGCACGACGTCCTGTCCGGGGAACGCGGCGAGGTCGCCGAACTCGTCGTCGTAGTCGCGGTTCGGGTCGGGGAACCGGTAGAGCCGCTGGAAGCGGTCGAGTGCGGCCTCCAGATCCGGCACCGCGAGCACGACACAGTCGACGCCGGAGACGGGTGCACCGAAGTTGTCGGCGTCCGGCACCCGGTACTCGCGCGGAGTGCGGTCGCTCACGAGGAACGGGAGCAGGTGGCGGTCGTCGGGGTCGAGGAACGCCGAGTCCCACTCGACAGTCGTTCCGTCGGGACGCTCCCGGCGACCCCGGCTGGGGCCGTGGATTTCGACGTCGTGGTCGATCAGCCGCTGGCACTCGGCGTGGACGCTCCCGGTCTCCACACACCAGTCACTCGGCCCGGCGAGGGGGTCGGCGGCGTCGAAGAACTCGCCCCACCAGCCTGTCTCGGCCTGGGTGGGCGCGACGAGTTCGACGTACGAGCCGTCCGGGAAGACGAGCATCGACATCTCCGTGCCGGCACCGGGGTGTTCGCCGCCGTACCTGGGGTCGAACCCCGCCGTCTCGAACCGCTCGACGAGAGCGTCGAGCGACGCCCCCGTGAACGGCACGTGGTCGATGACCGGTCGCATGCCCCGCGGTAGACGGTAGGCCGGGATAAGCCTGCGGCCCGTTCGGGGCGGCGAATGTCGGTCGCGTTCCGGAACCTCTGTAACCTCCCGGGCCACACGCCGGGGTATGACGACGACTTCGAGCGCGCCGGGGAAGGTCTACCTCTTCGGCGAGCACGCCGTCGTGTACGGGGAGCCGGCGGTGCCGTGTGCCATCGAGCGTCGGGCACACGTCACGGTCTCCGAGCGCGACGATGACCGCCTCCGGGTGTCGGCCGGCGACCTCTCTATCGACGGATTCACCGTGGAGTACAGCGGTGCCACCGACGACGCGCCCGACGTCGACGTGCCCGCGCCGATCGTGGAGGCCGCGATGGGGTACGTGGACGAGGCCGTCGAGCAGGCCCGGGACGCCGCCAACGCGCCCGGTGCTGGCTTCGACGTGGAAATCGACAGCGAGATTCCGCTCGGAGCGGGTCTCGGTTCGTCGGCGGCCGTGGTGGTAGCCGGCATCGACGCCGCCACGAGAGAGCTCGGCGTCCACATCGACGCTCGCGAACTCGCCGACCGCGCGTACCAGGTCGAGCACGAGGTCCAGGACGGCCAGGCGTCCCGCGCCGACACGTTCTGCTCGGCGATGGGTGGCGCTGTCCGGGTGGAAGGCGACGACTGTACGACTATCGGCGCTCCGGACTTGCCGTTCGTCGTCGGCTACGACGGCACCAGCCACGACACCGGCGAACTCGTCGCGGGCGTCGGCGCGCTCCGCGAGGAGTTCGGCTTCGCCGCCGACACCGTCTCGGCCATCGGCGACCTCGTCCGGCGCGGCGAGGCGGCGCTCGCGGACGGCGACGTGGAGACGCTCGGCCGACTGATGGACGTCAATCACGGCCTGCTGTCCGCGCTCGGCGTCTCGGCCCGGACACTCGACAACATGGTGTGGGCCGCCCGGGACGGCGGCGCGGTCGGCGCGAAGCTCACGGGCGCGGGCGGCGGCGGCTCCATAGTCGCGCTCGACGACGGCGACGGTGCCGAGACTGCGCTGTCGCTGACGCCGGACTGCGAGGAGGCGTTCCGCGCCGAACTCGCCGAGGAGGGCGTACGCGCCGAATGACCGTCATTCTCAAGCTCGGCGGCAGCGTCGTCACCGAGAAAGACCAGCCGGAGACGGTCGCCGACGACCGGCTCGCCGACCTCGCCACAGCAGTCGCGGACAGCGACGTTTCGGACCTCGTCGTCGTCCACGGCGGCGGGAGCTTCGGCCACCCGCACGCCGCCGAGCACTGCGTCTCCAGCACCGACGGCACCCGAGACCCCGAGGCCGTCCGTGACATCGCCGCAGCGATGGAGACACTCAACCGCGCGGTCGTCGGCGCGCTCGCGGACGCTGGCATCCCCGCCGTCCCCGTCCACCCGTTCTCCACCGGCTTCCGCGATACGGACGGCGACCTCCACCTCCCCACCGACCAGGTCGCCGCGATGCTCGACGAGGGCTTCGTTCCCGTACTCCACGGCGACGTGCTGACCACGGCCGGACAGGGAGCCACCATCGTCTCGGGCGACGACCTCGTCAGCGCGCTCGCAACTGCCCTCGCCGCCGACCGCGTCGGCCTCTGCTCGACGGTTCCCGGCGTCCTCGACGCGGACGGCGACGTCGTCCCCGAAATCACAGCGTTCGAGGACGCCGCCGACGCGCTCGGTGAGAGCGACGCAACCGACGTCACTGGCGGCATGGCTGCCAAGGTCCGCGCACTCCTCGACCTCGGCTCGCCAGCCTTCGTGTTCGGTCCCGACGCCCTCGACGCCTTCCTCGCCGGCGACGACGCCGGCACCCGCATCCGCGGCTGAACCGCGGTCACTCGAACCGCTGCTTCTGGCTGCACGTCGGGGCGCTCGCGGGTCGCTGCGCTCGCCGCTCGCTAGAACGTGGCCTCGCTGCGCTCGGCCACGCAATCCCCGCTGTTTTTAACAGCGGGCCGCATACGCCCAGCCAAGCAAGACGTCGCGGGCGGCAACGCCCCGGCAGCCGACGGCTGTAAGACGCCGCGGTCCGCCGCGGCCAGTCCGCGACTGTTTCGAGACGCGCGAAAACGCGGGTTTCAGTGCTTCAGAACTATGGAAATCGAAATTGCCACAATCGGCGGCTACGAGGAGGTCGGACGGCAGATGACTGCCGTCCGCGCGGGAGAGGACATCGTCATCTTCGACATGGGCCTCAATCTCTCGCAGGTCCTCATCCACGACAACGTGGAGACAGAGAAGATGCACAGCCTCGACCTGATCGACATGGGTGCCATTCCGGACGACCGCGTCATGTCCGACCTCGAGGGCGACGTGAAGGCTATCGTGCCGACGCACGGCCACCTCGACCACATCGGTGCCATCTCGAAGCTCGCACACCGCTACGACGCGCCCATCGTGGGCAGCCCGTTCACCATCGAGCTCGTGAAGGGCGAAATCGAGAGCGAGCAGAAGTTCGGCGTCGAGAACGACCTCGTGAAGATGGAGGCCGGCGGCACGATGCCCATCGGTGACGACTGCGAGCTCGAGTTCGTTCACGTCACGCACTCCATCATCGGGGCCATCAACCCCGTCCTCCACACGCCCGAGGGCGCTGTCGTCTACGGCCTCGACAAACGCATCGACCACGACCCCGTCCTCGAGGACCCCATCGACATGGACCGGTTCAAGGAGATCGGCCGCGAGGGCGAGGGTGTCCTCTGCTACATCGAGGACTGCACCAACGCCGGCCGGAAGGGCCGCACACCCTCCGAGAGTACGGCGCGACGCCACCTCAAAGACGTTCTAACGAGCGTCGAGGACTACGACGGCGGCATCATCGCGACGACGTTCTCCAGCCACATCTCCCGGGTCTCCTCCATCGTGGAGTTCGCCAAGGAGATCGGCCGCGAGCCCATCCTGCTCGGTCGCTCGATGGAGCGGTACTCGGGCACCGCCGAACGCATGGGTCGCGTGAACTTCCCCGACGACCTCGGGATGTTCGGCCACCGGAAGTCCGTCGACCGCGCGTTCAAGCGCGTCATGAACGAGGGCAAGGAGAACTTCCTCCCTATCGTCACCGGTCACCAGGGCGAGCCGCGCGCGATGCTCACCCGGATGGCTCGCGGCGAGACGCCGTACGACATCGAGAACGGTGACAAGGTCATCTTCTCGGCGAGCGTCATCCCGGAGCCGACCAACAAGGGCCAGCGCTACCAGAGCGAACAGCTCCTCCGGATGCAGGGAGCCCGCATCTACGACGAAATCCACGTCTCCGGCCACCTCCGCGAGGAGGGCCACTACCAGATGCTGCAGGCGCTCCAGCCCCAGCACCTCATCCCCGCCCACCAGGACATGGCCGGGATGGCCCCGTACACGAAGCTCGCGAAGAGCCAGGGGTACAAGGTCGGCCGTGACCTGCACATGACGGAGAACGGCAACACCATCCAGCTCGTCGAGTAGATGTCCCAGGAAGCCCGCGAACAGGCGGTGCTCGCCGCGGTCCGCGAGCGCCGGCAGCAGGTCAACGACGCCATCGACGAGGACCTCCCGATGGCCGAGCCCGAGCGGCTCTACGAGGCCTCCCGGTACATCCTCGAAGCCGGCGGGAAGCGGCTGCGGCCGGCGGTCCTGCTGTTGACGGCGGAGGCGCTGTCCGACGTCGACGCAGCGGACGCCGAGTATCGGGCGTTCCCGGACCTGAACGACGGCGAGGTCGACGTGATGTCCGCAGCGGTGTCCATCGAGGTCATCCAGTCGTTCACGCTCATCCACGACGACATCATGGACGACGACGACCTGCGGCGGGGCGTACCCGCGGTCCACCGCGAGTACGACACCGAGACGGCGATTCTCGCCGGTGACACGCTGTACTCGAAGGCGTTCGAGATTATGCTCCAGACCGGCGCGCCGCCGGAGCGAACCCTCCGTGCGGTGCAGACGCTCGCGGAGACCTGCACCCACATCTGCGAGGGGCAGGCGCTGGACATCGACTTCGAGACCCGCGGCGACGTCGTCACCGACGAGTACCTCGACATGGTGGAGTTGAAGACCGCGGTGCTGTACGCCGCGGCCGCGACGCTCCCCGCGCTCCTCCTCTCGGCCGACGAGGAGACCATCGAGGCGCTGTACAACTACGGCGTGAAGGTCGGGCAGGCGTTCCAGATTCAGGACGACGTCCTCGACCTCACTGTTCCCTCGGAGGAACTCGGCAAGCAGCGCGGCTCCGATCTGGCCGAACACAAGAAGACCATCATCACGCTGCACGCCGAGGAGCACGGCGTGGACGTCGAGGGGCTGCTGGACGCCGACGACCCCGAGGACGTCACCGACGCGGAGGTCGAAGCCGCCGTCCAGCGACTCCGAGATGTCGGCAGTATCCAGTACGCGAGCGACCTCGCCGAGGACCTCGTCGCGGAGGGCAAGGCCCACCTCGACGTCCTCCCGGAGAACGAGGCCCGCCACCGGCTGGAGCAGATTGCGGACTACCTCATCGAACGCGGCTATTAGCGCACTCTGTCCGGGGGTCGCCGCGGACGACCGCCGTTCCCTGCTGGGCGCTCCGGCGAGCGACCCGAAATTTTAGTGACGCGTCGAGAGTACTGCGTGACGTGACAAACCGATACAACGAGTACCTGAAGCGACGGCCGTATCCCGGTGGGCTCGTCTTCGTCGGGCTGGTCCTCGTCGGGACGCTGGTGTGGGCGGTACTCGTGCAGTCGTCCGAATCGGTGTCGGAAGTCGTCGGTGACTCGGGGCTCTGGGTCGCGCTGCTCGTGCTCGCGCCGCTGTTGTACGTGACGTACGTCGCTGCGGCGCGACCGAACCAGTAGTCAGACCGGTCCGTGCAGGCGGGCACTCGGGTCGGGGTAGCCGCTCACTTCGCGTCGGTACCTCAGTCTGGATGCGCTCGAATCCAGCGGGATTTTCACCCCTCGGCGTGGAGTCGGTGGTATGGACGACGAACTCCGCGAGCGGGTCCGCCGGGCGGCAGAGCGGGCCGCACTGTTCAACGCCCTGAAACACGGGAGCGACGCACAGGTCGGGGCCATCATGGGGCCGATGATGGGAGAGAATCCCGAGTTCCGGGAGCACGGCGACGAGATTCCCGGCGTCATCGCGCCGGTCATCGAGGACGTCAACGGGATGAGCGACGAGACGAAGCGAGAGCGCCTCGCCGAACTCGCGCCCGAGGACGTCGAGGAGCTGGAGAGCGAGGACGAGGAAGACGACCAGCTGCTGCCGGACCTCCCGAACGCCGAGGAGTACGACGAGATTCGGATGCGGTGTGCGCCGAATCCGAACGGCCCCTGGCACCTCGGGAGCGCGCGGATGCCCGCCGTCATCGGGACGTACAAGGAGATGTACGACGGCTGGATGCTCGTCCGGTTCGACGACACCGACCCGGAGACGAAGCGTCCGCTGGACTGGGCGTACGACCAGATTCTCGACGACCTCGACTATCTCGGGTTCGAGGCGGACCGCGTCATCAAGGCCAGCGACCGCGTCGAGACGTACTACGAGCACGCCCGCCGACTCATCGGGAAGGGCGGCGCGTACACGTGTAGCTGTCCGGGGGAGGAGTTCTCCGAGCTGAAGAACAGCGGGGAGGCCTGCCCGCACCGCGAGAAGGACCCGGAGACGGTCGCCGAGGAGTTCGAGGCGATGGTCGACGGCGAGTACGACTCCGGGGAGATGGTGCTCCGAATCAAGACCGATATCGAGCACAAGAACCCCGCGCTCCGGGACTGGGTGGCGTTCCGCATGGTCGACACCCCGCACCCGCGCGAGGAGGCCAGCGAGTACCGCTGCTGGCCGATGCTGGACTTCCAGTCGGGCGTCGACGACCACCTGACGGGCGTCACGCACATCATCCGCGGCATCGACCTCCAGGACTCCGCGAAGCGCCAGCGGTTCCTCTACGACTACTTCGACTGGGAGTACCCCGAGGTGCTGCACTGGGGGCACGTCCAGCTCGACGCCTACGACGTGAAGATGTCGACGTCGACCATCAAGGAGCTCGTCGCCGACGGCGTGCTCGACGGCTGGGACGACCCACGTGCGCCGACCGTGATGAGCGTGCAGCGCCGCGGCATCCGCGGCGAGGCGGTCGTGGACGCAATGACGGAACTCGGTACGTCCTCGTCGGACGTCGACCTCTCGATGTCCTCTGTGTACGCGAACAACCGCGAGCTCGTCGACGACGAGGCACCGCGGCAGTTCCTCGTCCGCGACGGCTTCGAGGCCCGTGGCGACGGGAACGAGGAGTCCTACGAGGCCGTCGAGGTCCCGGTCGACGGCGGCCCGGACGAGGCCACGCCGCAGGTCCACCCCGAGCACCCGGACCGCGGCGACCGCGAGATTCCGGTCGGCGACAGCGTGCTGGTAGAGGCCGCCGACCTGCCCGCCGAGGGCGACCGCGTCTGGTTGAAGGCCTACGGGCCGGTGCGCTACGACGGCGAGCGCTTCGAGTACCTCGACGCGGACATCGACATCGTCCGCAAGGAGGGCGTCGACGTCGTCCACTGGGTGCCCGCCGACGACAACGTCGAGGTTCGGCTGCGCACGATGGACGGTGACGCGACCGGCTACGCCGAGCCCGGGTTCGTCGACCGGGCACCAGACACCGTCGTGCAGTTCGTTCGCATCGGATTCGCGCGCGTCGACAGCCACACTCCCGAGGAGTCGGTGGCGTACTACACGCACCCGTAGTCAGAGGAACTGCACCCAGAGCACGGCTCCGAGTACGACGGCGGTCAACACGACCTGCATCCCGGCCGACGCGACGACGCCGACCGTCGCGTAGGCGGCGCGGCGCGCGCTCGCTTCGGCGTCCCGGTTCGCCCGGAATTCGACGGCGAAGACGGTGCCCGCCACGCCGAGCAGGAGACCGAGCGGGCCGCCGGGGAACAGCAACACGAACCCGACGAGTCCTGCGAGTATCGACGTTCGCGTGTCGACGCCGCTGGCGCGCGCGCCGACGAATCCCGCCAGCCAGTCGACGGCGACGGCGAGCACCGAGACGCCGACGAGCGCGGCGAGCAACAGCGGCCCGGGCTGGCCGGTCTGCCACCAGTAGACGAGCAGGCCGACGAAGGAGAGCGCGCCGCTCGGGAGCAGCGGGAGGACGCTGCCGGCCACGCCGAGGACGAGCAGGGCGAGCGCGGCGGCGACCAGGAGGTCCATGCAGAGAGACGGGGAGCCGGCGGCTTCAGCGTGGCGGCAGGGTCGGCGGCGGTCAGTTCTCGAACCGACGGAGCTCCTCGCGGGCCGCCTCCGTGCCGTACTCGGCGACGAGCGGCCGGAGGGCGTCGCCGAGCGCGCGCATCGCCTGGCTCGTCGAGTGGTAGCGCAGGCGGTCTGCGAGGTCGTCCCAGAGCCGGGATTGCAGGAGCTTCCCGACGAGCAGGCGTTCTTCGTCCGCTGAGAGCAGGTCTGCGTCGCCGGCGACGAGGTGGCGGACGGCCAGTTTCCGGAACGGTCCCGGGTCGACACCGTACATTCCCGGCCCGTGGGCGGCCCCGGCGACTACCCGCCAGTCGCGCTCGCCGAGGTGGAGGTCCGGCGTCGTCGCGCAGGCTCGGAGCGCCGCCCGGGCAACGTCGGCGTCGAGGTCGCGGAGGGCGTCCGAGAGCACGCCCGAGACGCGGTCCGCGAACCAGCCGGCGTGACGGTCGTGCAGTTCGCGGCCCGCCGCGGAGAGCGGGTCGAGCATGATGGCGGAGTACTCGCCGCTGGTGTCGTTGCGCGTCGTGGAGAGCTGGACGGTGCCGTAGCCGTTGGCTGCCCAGAACGACAGCAACTCGGAGGTAGCACCGTAGCCGACGCCGAGCCAGTCCGCGTCGTCTGCGAACTCCTGACGAACCTCCCCGAGCAGGCGCGAGCCGAGCCCCCGCGAGCGGACGGCGGGATGGGTTGCGATGCGCATCACCCGGTAGCCGAACGGGACGGCGGCGTCCTCGTCCCGCAGTTGGCTGGTGAGCACGTCCGGAATCATGTTGCCCTTCACGCGCTCGCCGTCGTACATCGCAGCCCGCAGGTCGGCGTCGAGGCCGCCCTCGCGGGCGAGCAGCGCGACCGACGCGACGTGGCCGTCGACGACCAGCGCGCGCACCGCGAGATTCGGGGCGTCGAGCAGGCGCGCGAGGTCGTCGGGTTCCGTCCGGTAGTGGGCGTAGACGAGCAGCCCGAACACCTCCCGGAGCAGGTGTTCGTCCGCCGCCAAATCCGCGCCCGAGAGCGAGACGTACTCGACGGTCTCGGGAGCCGCGTCGCCGACCAGAGGGTCCACGGCCGGGCGGGCGTCCAGCAGGAGCGCGCGGAACGCCCACGCCTCCACGGGGTCGCCGCCAGAATACCGGATTGGGTCCGAGAGCGACGCCTCGTGAACGTCGTGGTCGGTCTCCGCGAGCCGGTCTCGGAAGCGCACGTCGAAGCCCCGACCGGCACCCTCGTAGCCGTGGACGGTCGTCGTGAACGCCAGTCGCGGACAGTCGAGCAGCGATTCGAGCAGGCGGACGGGAATCGCGGCCGCCTCGTCCGCGAAGACGGCGTCGGGGTCGCCCGGCAGGTCGGCGGCCTCGGGGGGCTTCGCGAACCGGATGCGGCCACCGCCGCTCGTCTCCACGGTGTCGCCGTCGCTCGCGAGGTCGCCCAGACTCCCGAGGAGTTCGCGGGCGCGAGCGAACAGTTCGGCGGCACTCCGGCGGCCGGGTGCGGTGACGAGCACGTCGAGGCCCTCGCGGGCGAGGCAGGCGGCGGCGAGGCCGGCGGCGCTCGACTTCCCGCGGCCGCGGTCGGCGTCCGCGACGACGGCGTGGCCGGGCTCTCGGAGCGACTCGAAGGTCGTGAGAGCGTCCGTCTGGTCGGCGGTCAGACAGGCCTCGTGCGATTCGCGAGGGAAAGCGGCTGATTCGGGTGGGTCGGGGAGTTGCTTCCGAAGTCTGGGCGCGGGGTTCGTGCGGCCGTCGCGAACCAACGTATTGCTGTCGGCGTCGTAGACGGCGATGCCGGGGTGCGCGCGTAGGGTCTCGACGAACCGGCGGCGGAATCGGCCGGTCACGTCGCGGGTGTCGAACGGCGGGACAGCCAGTCCCTCGTCGAAGGCGTCCCGGTGGGCCGGCCAGTCGTCGAGGTTCGGGGTCAGGAGAACGAGGAGGCCGCCGCCGTCGACAGCGCCGACGACGCGCCCGAGTGCGTTCGGCCGACAGTCCTCGTGGCAGTCGAGCACGACGGCTTTCTGGGTCGTGCCGAGCAGCCGGCCGGCGTTCCGCACCGGGACGTGCTCGCAGGCCAGGTCGTCGCTGGTGGAGACGAGACTCGTCTCCGTCAGTGGAATCGGGAGCGCGTCGAGCAGGCGGTCTGCGGCCGCGAGACCGGCGTCCCGGTCGCCCGAGAGGACGACGACGCGGCGCTCGTTCGTTCGCTCGGCCTCGGCCAACAGGTCGCGGGCGGCCGCGGTGTCCATCGACTCCCGATTGGGAAGGGGCGGGCAAGGGCGTTTCGTCCGGGCTGTGCCGGCGTGACACGGCCCGACGGCATTGAAAGCGCTTTTAGGGGAGGGCGACCCAGTGTTGGGATACAGCCTGCGGGGGTCGATGATGCTCCGGGGCCGCACGGATGTCTCTCCGCGGCCCTGAGCGCAAGCCCGTCCGCGGGAATAGGTGAACACAATGCCAGTATACGTAGACTACGACGTCCCAGCAGACCTCCAGGAGCGAGCCCTCGAAGCGCTCGAAGTGGCTCGCGACACCGGTAGCGTGAAGAAAGGAACCAACGAGACGACGAAGGCCGTCGAGCGCGGCAACGCCGACATCGTGTTCGTCGCGGAGGACGTCTCCCCCGAGGAGATCGTCATGCACCTCCCCGAACTCGCCGCCGAGAAGGGCATTCAGGTCGTCTTCGTGGAGACCCAGGACGAGCTCGGTAACGCCGCCGGCCTCGAAGTCGGCTCCGCGGCCGCCGCCGTCGTCGACGCCGGCGACGCCGAGGACGACGTCGAGGACATCTCGACGAAGGTCGAGGACCTGCAGTAACCAATCATGAGTGCAGAGGAATCCGAAGAGGGCGCCACGCCCGCCGAAGTCATCGAGGTCGTCGGCAAGACCGGGATGCACGGCGAGGCGATGCAGGTGAAGTGTCGCATCCAGGAGGGTGGCAACCAGGGCCGCATCATCACGCGGAACGTCCTGGGCCCCGTCCGAGTTGGTGACGTCATCCAGCTCAAGGAGACAGCACGCGAGGCGGACTCCATCGGTGGTCAGTGATGCCTCAGACTCGAAGCTGTGACTACTGTGGGGCTGACATCGAGCCCGGTTCGGGTACGATGTTCGTCCACAACGACGGGAGCACCGTGCACTTCTGTTCGGCGAAGTGCGAGAAGAATGCCGACCTCGGCCGCGAGCCGCGCGACCTCGAGTGGACCGAGGAAGAGGAAGCCCAGGAGGGCAACTAGATGAGCGACCACGACGAGCGCACGTTCGTGATGGTCAAGCCCGACGGCGTCCAGCGCGGGCTCATCGGCGACATCGTCGGCCGGCTCGAAGACAAGGGCCTGAAGATGGTCGGCGGGAAGTTCATGCAGATCAGCGAGGACCTCGCCCACGAGCACTACGGCGAGCACGAGGACAAGCCGTTCTTCGACGGGCTCGTCGAGTTCATCACGTCCGGGCCCGTGTTCGCGATGGTCTGGGAAGGTGCCGACGCCACCCGTCAGGTCCGCCAGATGATGGGTGCGACGGACGCCAAGGAGGCCGCGCCCGGCACCATCCGCGGCGACTACGGGAACGACCTCGGACACAACATCATCCACGGCAGCGACCACGAGGACGAGGGGGCAAACGAGCGCGAGATTGCCCTCTTCTTCGACGACGACGAACTCGTGGACTGGGAGCGCGACGCGTCTGCCTGGGTCTACGAGGACCTCGCGGACCACTGACGACGCGACCCCTTTTTGCGGCAGCGGACAGTCCACCCGCGTAGCTCTGCTTCGGGCTGTCGCAGGCCCGTAGACTCTTTGCGCTCCCGCGTCACCGCGGGGTATGGACTGCGAAGTGTGCAACCAGACCGGTGGGACGTACCGGCTGGTCGGCGGGGACCGGGTGGGCGTCTGCGAGCAGTGCGTCGCGGAGCACCTGCTGGACGAACTCGACGACGAGACGTGTATGTACTGCGGTGGGCCGGCGGACTACGACCTCGTGGAGTACACTGGGCCGCTGGCGGGTGCCGAGGCGGCAGACGGCGACCACGAAGAGTTGGTGGCAGCGGGCGTCGTCTGCGGCCGACACCTCGACGACTTGCGGAGCGAGGGCCGCTAGTCGTCGGCCGGAGTCGGTGCCGAAACGTCGATGTCACCGCTGTCGAGGTCGGCTTCGACGTTCCGGGCGGCCTCGACGAGGTTCGCCATCTTCCCGTAGGCGACCTCGCGGGGCAGTAGCTTCACGCCGCAGTCGGGGCTGACGGTCAGCTGTTCGGGCGGGACGACTTCGAGGCCCTTCCGGATGTTCGCCTCGATTTCCTCGACGGATTCGACCTCGGCGACGTGAGCGTCGACGACGCCGAGCGCGAGGTCGGCCGTGAACTCGGGGTCCTCGAAGACCGAGAGCTGGTCGTAGTCGCCGTTCGCGAGTTCGAGGTCGAACTCGTCGACCGGGAACTCCAGAATCTCGGGGTAGATGCGGGAGTAGTCGCCGTAACAGACGTGGAGACCGATGCGGACGTCGTCGGGGATGCCGGCGGCGATTCGTTCGAGGCACTCGCCGACGATGGCGTGGTCGTCGGGGGTGGTCGCGAGCGCGGGCTCGTCGATCTGGATGTAGCGCGCGCCGGCGTCGACGAGCTTCTCGATCTCCTCGTTGACGAGGTCCGCGAGGTCGTAGGCGAGACTCTCCTCGTCGTCGTAGGCCTCGTTGAAACTCCAGTTCGCGAGCGTGTACGGTCCCGTGATGGGGACTTTCACCGGGTGGTCGGCGACGTCTGCGGTGAACTCGTACTCGTCGACGAGCCACGACTCGTCGTAGCTGACCTCGTCGACGACGCTGGGTTTGTCGAAGTAGTTGTGCCCCCAGACTTTGACGGGACCGTTGAACTCGTAGCCGTCGATGCGGTGGGCGAAGAACTCCACCATCTCGTTGCGCCGCATCTCGCCGTCCACGACCACGTCGAGACCGGCGCGCTCGTGTTCCTCAGTGATGAGGCGGGCTGCGTCGTCCTTGGCTTCCGTCCACTCGTCCTCGCCGAAGTCGGCGTCGTCGTCTTCGAGGAGGTCCTTCGAGCGGTCGAGCCACTTCGGCTTCGGGTAGGAGCCGACGACGGTCGTCAGCAGGAAGTGGTCGTTCGGGTGGTCCTCGGGCCGGAACTGCTCGCGGTTCCCGCTCATGCTTCCACCTCCGCTTCCTCGACAGATTCGTCGCTGGTCGCGGCTCCGAGCGCCTGCAGTTTCTCCTCGAACCGGTTCACTGGGAGATAGAACAGTCCCGTGTTCGGGGTGAGGTAGACGTCTTCGAAGTCGTTGGGGACGCGGCCCTCGAACCAGTCGACGCGCTCGGTGATGGTGTCCGGGGACTCCACGAGCGTGTTCTGCCCGTCAACCACGCCCAGCGCGACGGAGTCCTTGGTGCCGTACTCGGCGACGTTGTAGACGTTGTCGTCGTGGTTCGACACGAGGTCGTAGCCGATGGCGTCGACGTCGGCGTCCAGCAGGTGGGCGTGGACCTTCTCGTCGAGCGCGCCCCAGTAGGGGTGGGCGACCACGTCGGCGTCGACGGCCGAGGCGACGGTGTCGATGGCGTCGCTGGCGCGCTCGTCGGCCCCGTCACCGGGCGGGTTCTCCACGAGCGACGGCTCCAGCAGGAACACGGTCTCGACGCCGTCGGGGAACGCTTCGAGTTCCGCCGCGAGGAAGTCGGCGACGGCCGCCTGGAAGTCCGCTTCGTCGCCGTAGTGGTCGTCGGTCGCGAGGTCGGCGAGCGAGTACGGACCGGGGGCGACCGCCTGCAGGTCGTCGGTGAGTTCGGCCGCGGCTTCGAGGTCGGCGGCGAGGTCGCCGGAGAACGTCAGTTCGCCCTCGACGACTGGGTCGCGGTAGAAGTTGTTGTTGTCGTAGTAGCGCACGATGCCGCCGGGCGAGACGTTATCGTGGACGGTCAGCGGGTGCGCGAGCATGTCGTCCCAGCGCCCCTGCCCCTCTGCGATTCGGTCGAGACCGGCGTCCTGCTGGGCGGCGACCAGTTCCTCGCGGACGTCGTCGTAGACGGCCGATACGTCCGCGGATTCGTCGCCAGAGACGAGGTCGCCCTTCTGGTGCCCCTTCAGGTCCGACAGCGCCTCCTTGGCGTCGTCGGGCAGCGGGAACAGGCCGGGCGTGGTGGCGATGTGTGTCATCTACGACACGCTACGCCATTCCCCTGTTTAATATTTTCTCTACGAGAATATTCTCTCCAGTTATCTTCTGAGCTTGAGGACGGTCAGCGTCTCGAACGGGAACGACTCCTCCCGGATGGCCGCCGCCGAGAACCCGCGCTCGCCTGCGTACTCGACTACCTCCTCGACGCCCGTCAGCGTGCTCACGAGCACGAGCGCGAACCCCTCGGGCGCGAGCACCCGGCCGACCGTGTCGAAGAAGTCTTCGACGACCTCCCGGCCGGTCTCCCCGCCGGAGAGCGCGACCTCCATCCAGTCGTCGCGCTCGGCGTCCTCGTCCCGCGGCAGGTACGGCGGATTGAACACCACCACGTCGAAGGCGTCCGCGCGGAACGGCGACACGAGGTCCGAACGCACCACGGGCACGCCGCGGTCGGCGGCTTGCCGCACCGCGAACGGATTCAGGTCCGCCCCCACCACGTCGGCACCCGTCTCGTCGCGCACCGTCGCCGCGACGTACCCCGAGCCGGTGCCGACGTCGAGTACGCGCGCTCGCGACGGAATCTCCCCGACCGCCGCGTCCGCCAGCAGGTGGGTATCCTCCGCAGGCTGGTAGACCTCCGTGCCCGCTCCGCGCCGGTCTGCGAGGTCAGTCATGCCCACCCTCGACTTCCCTGGCTTCCGCGGCGTCGTTCCCGTCGCCGTCTTCGGCCGGCTGGTCGCGCACCCGGAAGCCACCGGTCTCCGCGCGGCCCGACACTTCCCGCTGCGGGAACGGGATCTTGATGCCTTCCGCCTCGAAGGCCGCCTTCACCTCGCGGATGACGGCCGTCTGGGCGCGCCAGCGCCGCCGCGAACTCGGCTTGTCGATCCACACTCGCATGTCCAGCACCACTGCCGAGTCGGCCATCTCCTTCAGGACGACCTGCGGGCGCGGCACCGACAGCACGTCGTCGAGGTCGCTCAGCGTCGATTTCGCCACCTCCATCGCGTGTTCTACGTCCGTCCCGTAGTCCACGCCGACCTCAACGTGGATTCGCAGCCGCCCCTTCCGCGAACGGTTCACCACCTCGTTCGACCCGACGAGGTCGTTCGGCAGCATCACGTACTCGCCGTCGAACGTCTGCAGGCGCGTGTTCACGATGGTGATGTCCGTCACGATGCCGTGTTTGTCTCCGATTTTCACCCAGTCGCCAATCTCGAACGGGCGGGAGAACATCAGCACGAGGCCGGCGATGACCGCACCCAGGGTCTGCCGGGCGGCCATCCCGAGCACGATGCCGGCGAACCCCGCGCCGATGAGCAGGCCACCGAGGTTCACGTTCCAGAAGCCGAGGCCGGCCACCAGCGCCGCGATGTACATCGTGATCTGGAGGATGCGGAACAGAATCTCGGCCTGATGGTCGGTGACGCCGTCCTGAGTCTTCGTGAGGCGTTCGACGGTCCTGTCGAGCAGTCCCGTCGCGACGTACACCGCCGCGAAAAAACCCATCGTCAGCGCCAGCCGCACGACGACCGCCGCCCCCACCTGAAGCCCCTTGACGCGCTCCAGGGCTTCGGATTCCAGTCCCCACACCACGACCAGGGCCGCCACGACGCCGCCGACGGCGACCAGCGACAGCACGGCAACTGCGACGCGCACCACCCGCGACTCGCGGCGTCCGAACTCGCGGCGCGCCAGCCACAGCGCCCCCACCAGCGCCGCGACCGTGACGACCGACCAGACGGTGCGCTCGGCCGCGGACAGGTCACCGAGCAGACCCGTCACGGCCCCGAGCCCAGTCACCGCCCACCACCCCGCTCGATGCCGAGCGCGACGTTCGCCAGGGCCGCGAACGTCGCAGGGTCGAGGTTCCCGGGACGCTGGTCGAGGACGGACTCGTCGACGGCGTCCACGACCGCGTCGGCGTCCGAGAGCCCCGAGATGTGGGCGGTGTTCCGGATGGCGTTCCGCGTGGTCTTCCGGCGCTGCGTGAACAGCGCCTTCACGAAGTCGAGGAAGAACGCCTCGTCACCGACCTCGTAGTCCGGCGCGCGCGGCGTCAGCCGGACGACCGCGCTCTGCACCCGCGGCTGCGGGTCGAACGCCTCAGCGGGCACAGTCTCCACGAGTTCCACGTCCGCGTAGTGCTGGGCGGCCACCGACAGCCGGCCGTAGTCACTCGTTCCCGGCTCAGCCGCCATGCGCTCGGCGAACTCCAACTGGTACATCAGGACCAGCGGCTCGCCCTCGGGCAGCAGACGGAACGTCACCTCGCTGGAGACGCCGTACGGCAGATTCGACACCGAACACGAGAACTCGGGGAGGTCGACGTCGAGCGCGTCGCCCTGCAGGACGGTGAGGTCGCCGGCGGCAATCTCGTCGGCGAACTCCTCGCGGAGGAACTCGGCGTAGTCCGCGTCGCGCTCGACCGCTGTCACGTGGCCCGCGACCGCGAGCAGCCGGTCAGTGAGCGCGCCCGTTCCCGCGCCCACTTCGAGCACGTGGCTGCAGTCGAAGGCCTCAGCGTACGTCGGAATCCGGTCCAGCACCCGGTCGTCGACGAGGAAGTGCTGGTCGAACTCGGGGTCTGGTCGCCCCGCTCGTCGAATCAGCGCGTCCGGGTCCCGCGAAGCAGTCATTGCCGAGTGTATCCCCTCACCTCCCCTAAACCCCCCGCTACGAGGTCGCGAAGTTGTAGTACTTCAGGTCGTCGTCCCGGATTTCGTCGAGGATGCGCTCCACGATGACCTCCTGGGGGTTGTGCAGGCCGTCGACGCGCTCGCCGACGTCCTCGAAGCTCTCGAAGGGGCCGTGGCGCTTGCGCTCGTCGAGGATGTTGTCCCGGAGTTTGTCGCCGATGCCCGGCAGGAGGTTCAGCTGGTGGAGCCGCAGCGAGATGGGCTGGGCGTCGTTGTAGAAGTCCACGAAGCGCTGCTCGTTGGCGTCCACGACGTCCTCGACGACGTAGTCGAGTTCCGAGCGCGCGCCGTCGGAGAGGTCGTCGTACTCGACGGTGTGGCCGCGTTCGATGCCGCCTTCGAAGTCCGGACGGACCCGGACGCGGTCGAGAATGGAGATGTCGGCGTCGCCCGCCAGACTCAGCTCGTAGAGGGTGAAGTCGGCGGTGGAGACCGCGTAGGCCACCGCACCGTCCCCGTAGCTCCGGCCGTCCGACCGGCCGTGCGCGAGGAAGTCCAAGACGACGGCGTACTCCTCGTCGTCCGTCGAAGACGTATCACTCATACGAAGGGGTACGCCGACCCGACACTTAAACGGTCGGCACCTAGGCGTACTTCGCGACGACGTCCAGAATCTCGTCCAGCTCATCGCCGGACAGCGCGTACCGCTCGTTCGCGAACACCGACCGCAGCTCCGTCCGCGTCCGCGGCAGCAGGTCGACGATCTTGTACGCGACCGACTCGTCGTCGAGGACGTCCAGATCCAGCAGCTCGGTGACGAACTCCCGGGACTCCTCCGGCTCCAGCACTGCGAACCGGTTGGTGTGCTCGATGGCCCGCGCCAGCTCGAACCGCAGTTCGCGGTCCTCGTCGAGCGCTCGCTCGGCCTCGACCTCGGAGAGCAGCTCCTTGGCCTCCGAGACCGTCAGCGGCTCCGTCTCGACTGTCTCCTTGAAGATAGTCATTACTCCTCCTGCGCGCGAAGGTGGGCCGCGCCCGCGATGAGGACTTTGTCCATCCCGCCGTCGTTGACTTCGACCTTGAACGCGGAGCCCTGCGTGCCGACCACGGTTCCGGTCTGACCGCTGAACCGCGGGTGGAAGCGACCGTCCTGCACGCTCGGGTCGATCTTCAGGTGGACTTTCTGGCCCTCGTCGAAGTCGGCGATGGCGCGCTGGGGCGGCGACGTCCCCCGCTCTCGCGGGTCGTTCGTGAGCTTCCCACCACTGTTGCTGAGAGGTCCGTTGGAGTTCGGCATGGTCGTATGCACGCCAATACTGCCGTCGCAGTTAAAAAAGAACCGTTACGGACCCGACCGTCCGCCGGCAAGCACCCGCGCAGGCGGCCGCACTCAGAACTCGTAAGTCGCGACCTCGGCCGACCCGCACGTCGGGCACTCCGTCGCGTCGTCGTCGAGTGTCGTCCCGCAGACGCGGCACTCGCAGACGGTAGTGCGGCGGCAGCCGACGAGCGTTCGGAGGCGTTCGATGACCACGGCCGGTGTCGACGCACCGGCCACTTAATTATGAGTTCGTTTCGGGTCGGCTTGCACATCTTCTTCGCCGACCGGACGAGTACGTGACGGCAGGACACGGCCCGACGACGTGGACGGTGCCATCCTCGACCACGTGTTCCTCCCGGTCGCTCACGAAGACGACGCGCTGGCGACGGCGCGAGCACTCGAACCGTACGACCCCGAGGCAGTCACTGCGCTCGACGTCGTCGAGAAGAGCGGTGGCGTCCCGGACAAGACGCCCGTGGAGCAGTCCGAGCAACTCGCCGACGAGTGCTACGCCGCCGTGCGGTCGGTCTCCTCGGAGTGTTTGTACCCCTGCGAGCCCCCGACTCGCCCAGTGACGAGGGAGCGTGCGCGGTCCGGACCTCGAGAAAGCATTTACGTCAACACGGTGGAACGTGTGGCATGAAGCGGCGCGCGCTGCTGGGCGTGGCTGCGACGGCGCTCGCGAGCGGCTGCTTCGGATACGGTCGGTACCTGAGCGCCCCCGGCGGCTCGGTCGAGTTCTGGAACGAGACAGAGGAGCCGGTCTCCGTCCACGTCCGCCTCGACAACGACGCGGGCGGCGTCGCGCTGGACGACACGTACGAGGTCGCCCCAGAGAGCGACAGAGAGGTCGAGGACGCGTTCGGCGGTGGGTCCTACGACGCGACCGTCTCCGTGAACGGCGGGGAACTGACCGCCAGTGACGACCTCAACGTCGGGTCGTGCTCGGCCATCCGGTTCCTGGTCCGCATCGACGCCGACGGCCTGGACCTCTCGCAGGGCTACTGCGACTGAGGGCGATTCGGCCCGGAGCCCCGGAACGAACAGACCTAACTCCCGGGCGGGCGACCGTCCACGCATGAGTGACGACGACAGCGACGAGCGCTTCGAGACGCGCGCCATCCACGCGGGCCAGGAGCCCGACGAGGAGACGGGCGCGCTGATGACGCCCATCTTCGCGAACTCCACGTACGTCCAGGACGGCCCCGGCGAGGACCGCGGCTACGAGTACTCCCGGACCGGGAACCCGACGCGGGACGACCTAGAGGACAACCTCGCGAGTCTGGAGGGCGGCGAGTACGGCCGCGCGTTCTCCTCGGGGATGGGCGCAATCAACACCGTCCTGAACCTCCTCGAAGCCGGCGATCACGTGGTCGCAGGCGACGACGTGTACGGCGGCACCCACCGCATCTTCACGCAGGTGTACGAGGACTACGACATCGACTTCGACTTCGTGGACACGACGGACCACGACGCAGTCCGGGACGCGATGCGTGAGTCGACGGAGCTCGTCTGGGCGGAGACGCCGACGAACCCCCTGATGAACGTTAACGACATCAGCGCGCTGTCGGACATCGCCCACGACCACGACGCGCTCTGCGCCGTCGACAACACGTTCGCGACGCCGTACCTCCAGCGCCCGCTGGAGTTCGGCGCGGACATCGTCTGCCACAGCCTCACGAAGTACCTCGGCGGGCACTCCGACCTCGTCGCGGGCGCGCTGGTCACCGACGACGAGGAACTGGACGAACAGTTCGGCTTCTACCAGAACTCTGTCGGCGCGACGCCGAGCCCGTTCGACTGCTTCCTCGTCCTCCGCGGCACGAAGACCCTCGGCGTGCGCATGGACCGGCACTGCGAGACGGCCGCCGAACTCGCCGAGTGGCTGGACGACCACGAGCACGTCAGCACCGTCTACTACCCCGGGCTCGAAGACCACCCCGGCCACGAACTCGCGGCAGAGCAGATGGACGACTTCGGCGGGATGCTCTCCTTCGAGTTGGACGCCAGCCTGGAGGAAGCCAGCGAGTTCGTCAGCCAGACCGAGGTGTTCACGCTCGCCGAGTCGCTCGGCGGCGTCGAGTCGCTCATCGAGTCCCCCGCGGCGATGACCCACGCCGCCATCCCGAAAGAGGAACGCGAGGCCGCCGGGCTGACTGACGGACTCGTGCGCGCGAGCGTCGGCATCGAACACGTCGACGACCTCAAGGCCGACCTCCAGCAGGCCATCGAGGCCGCGCTGGAGACGGCGTAACCGCCAGTCGGATCGTCTTTCTCGCCCCCTACTGCTTTCCGCCGAGCCGGCGTAGGTAGCGGTATGCGACTCGCACCCAGCGTCTACGCGTTCCCTGTCACGGTCGAGCGCGACGGCCGCGAAGCCACCTACCACCCGGCGGGCGTCGAGACCGACGACGGGCTCGTGCTCGTGGACACGACGCTCCCCGGGCACCTCGACGACCTCGCGGCCGCCCTCGACGACGAGGAGTTCCGGCTGCGGGACGTCGAGTACGTCGTAATCACGCACGAGGACAGCGACCACGCGGGCTGTCTCGCGGCGCTCACCGAGGAGACCGACGCCACAGTACTCGCGGCCATCGGCGACTCGCCGGTCGTGGAGGGGGACCGCGAGCCCCGCGGCGGCAGCGCCTACCCGCCCGCCGACGTGGACGTTCGGGTCACGCACGGCACCGAACTCCACACGGACGCCGGCCCGCTCCGCGTTGTGGACACGCCCGGCCACACCGAGGGCCACGTCTCGCTGCACCTCCCCGACCGGGGCTTCCTGCTCGCAGGCGACGCGCTCACTGCCGACGGCGGCGACCTCGCCGGACCGATTCCGGAATTCACAGAGGACATGGACGCGGCGCTGGACTCGGTCGCGCGGCTCGGTGACCTCGATATCGACGGCGTGCTGGCGTTCCACGGCGGCCCCGTCGACGCCACGGACGACGACATCCGGGAGCTACACGCGTCGCTGTCGACGTGAAGAAACTGCGAGAAGTGGCGCGCTCAGATGCGGCCGACTTCCTCGACGCCGACGGACTCGACGTCGTCGACGTTCGAGAACGCCTCCTCGACGGCTTCCGTCCCGCCGGAGTCGTCCGGCACGATGACTGTGGTGAGGAGCGCGGTCAGGCCGAACGCGACCTCCTCGGTGTCGGTCCCGTTGATCTTCGCGCCTTCCGGGAGAGACTCCGAGAGCGACTCCTGGAGGTCGTCCAGATCGATCTCGGGGCTCTGGGGCATGACCTTGAGGACGGCAGCGACCTTCCCCATGGTTACGGCCCCCGGAACCCGCAGTCGGGGCACTCGTAGAGGTTGCTCTGCTTGCGGCACTTCGAGCAGCGGTAAATCTGCTGGCCGCAGTCCGGGCACTTGAACGACGCGGCGGTGGTGCCGGAGATGTTGATGCCACAGGAGACGCACTTGCGCGCCTGCGTAGCTTCGCTCATACACACGATATCGCCCGGACGCGTTTTAACCATTGTCTTTCGGCAGCGTCCCCGGGAACCGGCGGGTCGAAGTCACGAACCGGGCAGAATATCGCCGAGGGCAGCGCCGATGGCCATCGGCACCCACGCCACGAGCACGGTACCCAGTGCGACGACCGGGTCGTCGCCCGCCAGCCGACCCCAGCTCGTCAACAGGACCGCGGCCGTGCCGAGCGAGACGGCGAGCACGCCCGCCAGCCGCCGGGGGACGAACCCCAGTAGCGGGTCGGCGACCCGGACGTCCTGGAACGCCGCGACGTAGAGGACCGAGTGGACGATAGCGACCGTCGCCACTGCCAGGGCCGCGAGCAGCCACGGCGACTGCGCGACGAACGCGCCCGCCTCGTTGGTGCCGCCCTCGACCGCCATCGGGATGCCGAACAGGAGGCTGCCGAGCGCGGCCTCCGCCGCGTCGGTCCGGTCGAACCCGTAGATGACCTGTCCGAAGGTGCCATCGGACCGCATGCCGGTGGCGACCTCCTTGGCTTCGCGGAGCTGCGTCCGCGCTTCCTCGCTGTCGACGTGGTCGTCGAGGTCCTCCAGTTCGTCGAAGAGGTCCGAGAGGTCCGGCCGGTCCGCGTCGTCTGCGGGGTCGGGCGCGCCGGACTGCTGGCTCATGTCGGGGACGACTCACCACAGCGGCTTAAATCTCCGAGCCGCCGTCGACGCCGGTGAACTCGAAGCGCGCGCCGCCCGCGGCGCTGTCGGCGGCCGTCACCGTCCAGCCGTGGGCGTCCGCGACTTCCGCGACGATGCTGAGTCCGAACCCCGTTCCGTCGGCGCTCGTGCTGAAGCCGTGGTCGAAGAGGTCTTCGCGCGCCTCGGCCGGGATGCCGGGGCCGTCGTCCGCGACGTAGAAGCCGTCGTCCGTGTCACCGACCGTGACGGTCACGACCGGGTCGCGACCGTCGGAATCACCCTCACTGTCGTCCTGCGGAGCCTGCGAGTCAGGGGCCACGGAGCCGTGTTCCAGGGCATTTCGGAAGAGGTTCGACAGCAACTGCTGGAGACGGCTCCGGTCGGCGGACACGGACTGAGTGCTCTGGACGTTCAGTGCCGCGCCGTCGTTCTCGACGGTCTCCCAGGCGTCGCGAGCGACGGCAGCGAGGTCGACCGGCTCGGACTCGGAGACCGGCTCGCCCGTGCGCGCCAGCGCGAGCAAGTCCTCGACGAGTTCGTTCATGCGGTCGACGGCGCGCTGGCACCGCTGGAAGTCCTCCGGGTCGCCGGACTCCGCGGCGAGGTCGAGCGAGCCGTCGAGGACGTTCAGAGGGTTCCGGAGGTCGTGGGAGACGATGGACGCGAAGTCCGCGAGCTGCTCGTTCTGGCGCTCCAGGCGCTCCCGAATCCGGCGGTCGGTGAGTTCGTTCGCGACCCACTGCGCCATCAGGTCGACGACCGTCACCTCCCAGTCGTCGAAGCGTTCCTCGCGGGGGTCCGTGTCGTAGAAGCAGAACGTCCCGTACACCTCGCCCTCGACGACAATCGGCGCACCGAGGTACGACGAGATGCTGTCTCCGCCACCGCCGGCACGGTCCGCGAGGTCGGGGGCGTCCCGCTCGACGTTCGCCAGCACGAGCGTCTCCTCGGTCGTCGCGGCGCGCTCGCAGTTCGTCGTCTCCACCGGCACCACGTCGCCGGGCTCCAGGCCCGCGTCCGGCGGCGCGTGGACGTACTCGAACTCGTACTCGTCGCCCGAGATACGGGACAGCGTGCCGTAGTCGACGCAGAGGAACTCGGAGCCGACCGCCAGCAGCGTCTCGACGCGCTCCTCGAACGGCCGGTCGCCCGCCGACGTCACCTCGTAGAGCCGTCGAAGCACGCGCTCGCGTTCCTCCAGCGTTTCGAGGCGTTCGCGACGCCGGGTCACGTCCCGGAAGTACACGGAGAGCCCGGACTCCGACGGGAACGCCCGCACTTCGAGGTAGGCGTCGACGGGCTCGTAGTACTCCTCGAAGGACGCGGGCTCCTGTGACGCCATCGCCGCCTGGTACTGGTCGTAGAACGGGGTGTCGACGGCGTCCGGAATCGCCGTCCAGAGGTGGCGGCCGAGTAGCTCCTGCCGGGAGTAGTCGGTGCCCATGGCGCTCGCGATAATCTCGCGGGCCTCCTCGTTGACGTACGTGAGCCGCCAGTCGTCGTCGACGGCGAAGAACGCGTCCGTGACGCGGTCGACCCATGACTCTTCGAGGGGGGCTGGCGGCGTGGTGGCGACCCCGTGAATCGAGACCGTGCCGTCGACCAGCCGGGTCGCGTGGAAGTCGTACTGCACGCCGGGCGCGTTCGCGAACGCGGCTTCGACGGTCGCGTCGCCGTTCCGGCGCGCCGCGTCGACGAGTCCAGTCGGCTCCTCGGCCGCGAGCAGGTCGTCGAAGCGGACGCCGCCGAGGTGTTCGCGGCCCGTCGCGGCGGCGGCGGCCGCGTTCCACGCCGTGATGTGCCCGTCGGTGTCGTCGGCCTCGCCGCTGCCGCAGGTGAGCGAGACCCGTGGAACGTCGTCGCCGTCGCCGGGCGGCCCGCTGTCTTCGTCGTTCATCGCTCGTGGATGTGCGGTGTAGCGGCGGCGTCTACGTTAATACCGTGGGTACCCGTCCCGCCGCCGACAGGTCGCCGCCAGCGAGGTAGGTTTAACCGCGCGCGGCGGGAATCGACGGCCATGACCGACCAGGGCTGGTTCGCGGACGCCGACGTCCGGGACCCCGAGGCCGCGGGCCGCGTCGTCCGGGAGGGCCGGGCGGACGCTCCCGACGACTGGCCGACGCGAGCCGTCGAGGCCGGCGTCGCCGCCGACGAGGACGAGTACTACGAACTGCTGCGCGACGCGGCAATCGCGGGGACGCGGGCGGCGGTCCGGGAGCGCGAGCGCGCCGACGACCAGCAGCTCGTCCACGCCGTGCGGGCGATGGCTGACCTCTCGGACGCCGCCAACGAGGTCGCCGAGCGCGCCGTCGAGTGGGCTGGCAGCCTCTTCGAGGATGTCGACGCGGGCGTTGACGGGGCGCGAGCGGTCGCCGACCGGGACCCTGAGACGCTCGCAGAAGAGCGCGCCGTCTCGCTCTGCCAGCGGGCGGCCGACCTCGGCGACGAGCGCGAGCGCGTCCGCGAGTTCGTCGAAGCCCAAGCGCCCGCCGTCGCGCCGAACCTCTCGATGCTCGCCGGGCCGGTGCTCGCCGCGCGATTGATTGCGCTCGCCGGGAGCCTCGACGACCTGGCGAAGATGCCGTCGGGGACGGTGCAGGTCCTCGGCGCGGAGGACGCGCTGTTCGCGCACCTCCGCGGCCACGCGCCGTCGCCGAAGCACGGCGTCATCTACACCCACGAGTACGTCCACGGCACGCACCCCGACGAGCGGGGGTCTGCGGCGCGCGCGCTCGCCGGGAAGCTCTCGATAGCGGCCAGAGTCGACCACTACTCGGGGGACCGGCGGCCCGAACTCCGCGACGAACTCGACGAACGCATGGAGCGCATCCGCGCTCGTGAGACCGAATGAGCCTCCCCGGTGGCGTCGAACGCCGACAGTTCGACGGCGGCGACGAGGCGCTCTCGACCCGCGGCGAGCCGGCGTACGGCGAGCCGGTGGTCGACGGCTGGCGGCGCTGGGACGCCCGCCGCTCGAAGCTCGGTGCGACCCTCGAACTCGGCCTCCACACGGGGCTCTCGGCCGGCGACGCCGTCCTCTACCTCGGCGCTGCGAACGGCACGACGGTGAGCCACGTCGCTGACTTCGCGGGGCCGACGTACGCGGTCGAGTTCGCGCCACGGCCCGTCAGGGACCTCGTCGAAGTCGCCGAGGCCCGCGACAACCTCGTCCCGCTGCTGAAGGACGCGCGGCAGCCCGAGACGTACGCCCACGTCGTCGAATCGGGGCTGGACGCCATCGTGCAGGACGTGGCGACGCGCGGGCAGGCCGACGTGGCGCTCGCGAACCGCAAGTTCCTCGCCGACGACGGCCGGCTCGTGGCGGCCATCAAGGCCCGCAGCGAGGACGTGACCGAAGCCCCCGAGGACGTCTTCGAGCGCGTCCTCGACCAGCTCCGCGAGGGCTACGAGGTGCTGGCGACCGAGCGCATGGAGCCGTTCCACGAGGACCACCTCGCGGTCGTCGCGACCCCGAAGTGACGGCCCGGGCGGGCTGAATACGACCCACGCCGCCGGTTCCAGAACTATTTACGCGCTCGAACTGAAAGCTGGGGCCAGCATGGACGTGGGTTCGCCGGAGGCGTTCGCGGAGTCGGGGACGCTGGGCGTCGAGGAGGAGTTCTTCGTGGTTGACGAGCGCGGCGTGCCCACCGCGGGAAGCGACGAACTGGTGTACGAGGGCGACCCGCCGGAGCTTCTGGACGGCCGCGTGGACCACGAGCTGTTCAAGTTCGTCGTCGAGACGCAGACGCCGAAACTGGACGGTCCCGGGGAGGCCGCCGAGGCAATCGAGGAGGTCCGAGCGGCGCTGGTGGCGTACGCCGAGGAGTACGACTACCGCATCGCCGCGGCGGGCCTCCACCCGGGGGCGCGGTGGCGCGAGCACGAGCACGCGGAGAAACCCCGGTATCGCTCCCAGCTCGACCGCATCCAGTACCCCCAGCACCGGAACACGACGGCGGGGCTGCACGTCCACGTCGGCGTCGACGACCCGGACAAAGCGGTCTGGGTGGCGAACCGGCTGCGGTGGCACACGCCCGTGATGCTGGCGCTGTCGGCGAACTCGCCGTACTGGAACGGCTTCGACACGGGGCTGGCGTCGGCGCGCGCGAAGATATTCGAGGGGCTGCCGAACACGGGGATGCCGACGGCGTTCGACTCCTTCGAGGCGTACCAGAACTTCGAGCGCCGGATGGTCGAACACGGCAGCATCGCGGACCGCGGGGAACTCTGGTACGACGTGCGGCCGCACTCCGGCCACGGGACGGTGGAGGTCCGCGCGCCGGACGCGCAAGCCGACCCGGACGTGGTGTCGGCGTTCGTGGAGTACTCGCACGCGCTCGTCACGGACTACGCGGACCGCTACGAGGACCACCCCGACCCCTTCGAAGTGGACGGCCTCCGACGGGAACTGCTCGACGAGAACAAGTGGCGAGCGACCAGACACGGCCACGAGTCGTCGTTTGTGACGCGAGACGGCACCGGGACGGTCGACCTCGGCGAGGTCGTCGACCGGGAGTGCGAGCGCCTCGGCGTCTCCGGTATCAGGGACGTCTACGACGCCGCGTCCGGGAGCGAGCGCCAGCGCCGGCTGCTGGACGAGCGCGGCGAGCGCGCGCTCTACGAGTCGCTGGTCCTCTAGCCGCGGAGCAGATTCATCACTTCGTCGACGACCGCCGGCTCGGCGGCGACCACGTACACGTCGCCCGGCGAGAGTGTCGTGTCGCTGGTGGCGACGCTGTCGCCGTCCCCACCGGAGACGACGAGCGCGCCTTCCGGCAGGCGGACCTCGGCGAGGGACTTCCCCGCGCCCGGTGCCCGCTCCGCGACCTCGACGCGCATCACGTCGAGGTCGCCCGTGTGTTCGGTCAGTGAGAACACTTCGCCGCCCGCAATCTCGTTGACGGCGGCGCGAGCGCCCGCCTCCTCGGGGTAGAGCGTGGCGTCGACGAACCGCTCGTAGGCTTCCTTGTCCTTCGAGTCGATGCGCGCGACCGTTCGGGCGTCGGGGGCGAGTTCGCGGGCTTCCATGCACACCGCGAGGTTCGCGCCCGCCGACCCAGTGAGCCCGGCGACGACGTCACAGCCGCCGCCGACGGCCTGTTCGAGGATACTGGGGTTGGTCGCGTCGCCCTCCACGACGGTGGCGACGTAGGCGTCGCTGATGTGTTCACAGCGGCTCGGGTCGGCTTCGAGGACGGTGACGTCGTGGCCGCGGTCGGCGAGACGCTGGGCGGTCTGGAAGCCGACGCGTCCGCCGCCGGCGACGACGACGTCGAGTGTTCCGGGTGTCATTGTCAGTCTTCGATTGGTGTCGGGGTGTCTGGTTGTTGTGGCTGTTCGTCGGCGTCACTGCGGACCGCCCGCAGCGCGTAGAACGCGACCGCACCGAGGACGAGCCAGCCCGCGCTCAGCGCGAGCGCGAGCGGGTCCTCGGTCCAGAGGTGGGTGACGAGGACGCCCGCCAGCCCGAGGTTCAGCAGGATGGCGAGCAGGGGCGGCGCGGGGTAGAGCGGAATCTCGTAGGGCCGCGTCATGTCCGGCCGGTTCCGCCTGAGCCGGATGACAGCGGCGTTCACGACGACGAAGGAGACGAGGAAGAACAGGCTCGACATGTTGCCCGCGCTTTCCGTGGGCAGCACGACGGCGCTGAGCATCACGAGGCCGGAGACGAGGATGGCGACGAACGGCGTCCCGTAACGGTGGTGGAGGTGGCCGAACCGCGGGAGGAGTTGGCGTTCGCGCCCCATCGCGAAGGCGACGCGGGAGGACGCGATGACGACGGCGTTGAGCGCGGTGAGCGTCGAGAACACCGCGCCGAACACGACCACGACGCCGCCGTTCTGGATGACCGGGAGGTTCTTCGGCATGAACGTCGTCGCGGCCGCGGCGATGCCGGCCTCGCCGGCGTCTGCGAGGCCGCCCGCCCCGAGGGTGCCGATGGCGACGACGACGACCGCGAGGTAGACGACGACGGTCACGATGAGCGAGAGGAAGATGGCGCGCGGGATGTTCTTGCGAGGGTTCTTGACTTCCTCGGTGACAGTGGTGATGAGGTCGTAGCCCTCGAACGCGATGAACGTCAGCCCCATCGCGGGCAGGACGGCGTACGCGCCCTCGCTCTCGGGGAACAGCGGCTGGAACTCCGCGGCGGAGAAGAGGTCGCTGGTCGCGCCGAACCCAACGAACACCACGAGAATGGCGACCTTCACGAGCGTGAATATCGTCTCCGCGCTCCCGCTGGCGGCCGTCGAGACGGCGTTCAGTGCGACCAGCGCCAGCACGGCGGCGAGCGCGAGCAACGGGAGCGCGGGCACTGCGGCGTCGAGGACGGGCAGCCCGATTGCGCCGATTGTCTCCGGCCCCGGTGCGACGCCGTAGACGTGCAGCAGCTCCACGAAGTTCGGCGCGAACCCGAGAGCGTACAGCGTGCCGGCGATCATGTACGCGAACCACAGCATCCACCCCATGAGGAACGAGGGGAGGTCTGCGAACACTTCTCGGACGTACGCGTACCCGCCGCCGGACTTCGGAATGGCGGAGGCGAGTTCGGCGTACGACAGCGCCGTGAACGCGGTGACCGCGCCGTTGGCAGCGAACACGACGATGGCGGCGGGACCCGCGATGTCCGCTGCGAGGCCGGTGAGCACGAAGATGCCGGCACCGATCATGGCACCCATGCCGATCATCGTCGCGTCGAGCAGTCCGAGGTTCGCGTCCGGGCTTCTGGTCTCCTGGCTCATGTTTTTCTGGCCGGCCCGTCGGCGGACGGGTGACCGAACGTGTAAGCACGGGAGGGCGGGGGTGAAGAAGATTGTGCCAGGCGGCGACGGCGGTCTCAGTCGCTCGGTGCTGGCCGCCTCGACGTCGCCCGCACCTGAGACAGCCTCCGGGAGCGAACGTCGTCGAGGTGCGCGAGACCGACCGAGAGCGTGCGCGCCACGAGCCGGCGATTCTACTATCTCGCCCGGTCGCTGAATTTGATTCTATGACGAACGTATATAAGTCCGTATGGCGACTCGGGTGTATGCAGGCCACGACAGCTGATTCCGGAGCGGTCTCCGACTTCGACGCTCGACTACTGCTGGACGCGTTCAATCTGCCGTCGTTCGCCGTCGACGCGAGTGGAACGGTGGTCGCGTGGAACGACTCGATCGAGGCGCTGCTCGACACGCCCCGCGAGGACGCACTCGGCGTCGCCAACGTCGGTGAGAAACTGAACGACGACGGTTCGGCGACGCTCGCCAACAAGGTCGCCGAGCAGCCCGTCGAGACGCACGAAGCGTTCGACGGCGTCGGCCTCGCCGACGACGAGTACGCACTGTTGAGCGGCGAGTACGTCTACGAGGACACGACGGTCGTCGACGGCGCGGACCTCTGGTTCGTCGCCGCACCAGTCTACCGGGACGACGAGCTCGTCGGCGTCGTCGAAATCGTGCAGTCGGTGACCGACTCCGCGCGGTACCAGCGGGAACTCGAGGCGCTGTTCGACGAACTCGTCGACACGCTCAGTGCCTACCAGGACGGCCGGTTCGACGCGAGCGTCTCAGTCACACAGACGGACACGCTGCTCGACGACAGCTACCTGCGGGTGGCCGAGCAACTCGACGACTTCGGGGACATGCTCGACGCTCACATCTCGGAAGTCCACGAGGACGTCGAGCAGTTGCAGGCGGCGGCCGAGTCGGTCGCCGAGTCGTCGGCGGAAATCAACGAGGTGTCGTCCAAGCAAGCCGAGAACGTCGGGACAGTCGCCGACGAGGTCGAGACGCTGAGCGCGACCGTCGAAGAGGTCGCGTCGACTGCCGACGAGGTGGTTCAGACGAGCAGTGAGGCCGAGGACATCGCAGCCACCGGGAGCGAGGTCGCCAGCGAGGCGACCGAAGCGATCGAGGACGTGGCGACCGCCGCCGGGAGTGTCACGACAGACGTCGAGGAGCTACAGGACCGCATCGAAGCGATCGACGAGGTCGTGGACGTCATCAGCGGCATCGCGGAGCAGACGAACATGCTGGCGCTGAACGCGTCCATCGAAGCGGCTCGGGCCGGTGAGGAGGGCCAGGGGTTCGCAGTCGTCGCCGAGGAGGTCAAGGACCTCGCGGAGGACGCGCAGTCGAACGCGGGGCGCATCGAGTCGATGGTCGGAGAGATTCAGCGCGACACCGAGCAGACGGTCTCGGACCTCGTATCGACGACCGAGCGCATCGAGGACGCGGTCGGACAGGTCGAGGACGCGATGGGGCGTTTCGAGGCGATCGTGGACGCCGTCGAGGCGACCGCAGAGGGAATCGAGCAGGTGTCGGACGCGACCAGCGAGCAGGCTGCGAGCGCAGAGGAGATTGCTGCGATGGTCGACGAGACGGCGGACCTCGCGACTGAGATCTCGACAGCCGTGGAGCGCATCGTCGGTCGAACCGAGGAACAGTCGGCCATGTTGCAGGAACTGGACGCGTCCGTCGCGGAACTCCGCGGCGACTGAGACCGGCGTCTGGTTCGTCGTGGACGAAGGGTTTTTCATCCGCTCGCCGCTTTTGTCCTAGTCGAAACAACGCATGTCCGAGGACACACCTGACGACGACGGAACCTCCCCCCGGGACCGCCTCGAGGACGGGAAAGACCGCGCTGTCTCCGGGTTCGACCAGGGCGTCGTCGACATCCTCGCCTGGCTGCTCGACACCGAGACCCGCGCCCGAATCTTCGTCTACCTCCGCCAGCACCCCTGGAGCACGAGCGACGAAGTCGCGGACGGTACCGGGCTGTACCCGTCGACCGTCCGGGAGGCGCTCGCGGAGCTCTCGGAGGACGACGTGGTCGAGCGCCGCAAACGCCAGGCCGAGGGGGCCGGGAACAACCCCTACGAGTACACCGCGATTCCCCCGAGTGACCTCGTCTCCGGCGCGGTCGGCCGCGTTCAGAGCGAACTCAACACGGTGTTCAATCTCGACGCGCGCCTCGACCGCGACAGCGCCGGCGACGACGACAGCGACGCTCCCGTCCGCATCGAGGTCGAGGGCGGCCGCACCGTCGAAGCCGAAGCCGGCGACCACGAGGCGAAAGTAGACACCGACGTGAACGTCGAAGCGACGGCCGGCGACGGCGAGGAAGCCGTCGACGTGGAGGCGGACGTCGACGCGGAAGTCGACGACGCGGAGGCCGAAGTCGAGAGCGAAGCCGGCGTGGAGCGCGACGACGACGACGGCGACGACGACGCCTGAACCCAAACTGCTAAACGAGCCCGGACCGACCTCCGGGACATGAACGTCGCTCTCGGTGGCACGTTCGACCCAGTTCACGACGGCCACCGGAAGCTCTTCGAGCGCGCGTTCGAACTCGGCGACGTGACTGTCGGACTTACCAGCGACGACCTCGCAGCGGAGACCCGACACGTCGACCGTCACGTCCGCCCGTTCGACGCCCGACGCGCCGACCTCGACGACGAACTCGCTGCCCTCGCCGACGAGTACGGCCGCAGCTACGACATCCGCAAACTGGAGTCCCCGACCGGCATCGCCACCGAACCCCAGTTCGACGTACTCGTCGTGTCCCCCGAGACGGAGGACGGCGGTCAGAAGATCAACGACCTCCGCGCCGAAGGCGGTGCGGACCCCCTCGACATCGAGGTCGTCGACCACGTCGAAGCCGAGGACGGCGACATCATCTCCTCGACGCGCATCGTCAAGGGCGAAATCGACGAACACGGCACTCCCACGCCCGACCGCGACGGCCGGGACGCGAAGTAGCTACCAGGTCGGCGCGTCGAAGCCCGCTCGTTCGAGAATCTGCTTCCAGCGCTCTTGGACCACGAGCCGCGAGACGCCCGCAGCGTCGGCGACGGCGGTCTGGCTGCGCTGGTCGCCCGCGATGAGCGCGCCGGCGTACACACTCGCCGCGAGCGCCGGCGGTTTCGACCGCTCCTCGGGGCTCTCGGCCGTCGACAGGAAGAGGTCTTTCGCGGTCGACCGCGCTTCCGCGTCCAGTCCGAGTTCGTCGGCGACTGCGTCGAGCTCCTCCAGCCACTCCCGCTGGTCGAACTCGTCGCCCGCTCGGTACATACCCGACTGTACGTCGGCGCGGACGTAAACCTTCGTCCCGAACTGGCGGTAACTCAGTGCGAGCGTCTCGACTGTTCACGTCCCGGGCGCGGAGCGCAACCTCTTTTTACGCCTGCCGGGTAGCGGGGAGTGCGCGCGGGTAGCCAAGCCAGGAAACGGCGCAGCGCTTAGGACGCTGTCCCGTAGGGGTCCGCCGGTTCAAATCCGGTCCCGCGCACTGAACGGAAGCCGACGAGCGCAGCGAGTCGCGAGCACTGCGAACCGCGAACACAGTACCTGACCGGTCGTCAGACGGGCGCGTGACGTGCCAGCATCCTTTTTACCTGCGGAGCGAGAGGTACCACAAAATGAGTCGGCCACCGGACCTCGTCGGGGACATCGTAGACGGTATCGACGCGCTGGTGTTGTTCTCGCCGAGTGGTGCCTACTACGAGCGGGCGACCGACCTCGACGACACGGACGTCGTCGTGGTGGCCACGGAGAACGCCGTCGGCGCGGACGAGTTCGTGGAACTCCCGCTGGAGTTCGACGACATCCGGGAGCGCATCCGGTTCGGCGTGGAGGGCGCGCTGTCCGAGGGCGTCGTGACGGACGGCGACGAACTCGGCTGTGCGGCACCGCTGTTCGGCGACGACATCGACACGGTGACGCGGACGCGCGCCGACGAGTCCAAGCAGTCGGGCGTCTACGACCTGTTCGCGAACTCGCGGAGCGACCCGAGCGTCATCCGGGACGTCTTCGAGGTTGTCATCGAACTCGGGCAGAAGGGCCAGAAGGGCAAGCCAGTCGGTGCGCTGTTCGTCGTCGGGGACGCCGGGAAGGTGATGAACAAGAGCCGGCCGCTGTCCTACAACCCCTTCGAGAAGAGCCACGTCCACGTCGGCGACCCCATCGTGAACGTGATGCTGAAGGAGTTCTCGCGGCTGGACGGCGCGTTCGTCATCTCGGACGCAGGGAAAATCGTCTCCGCGTACCGGTACCTGGAGCCGGGCGCGGAGGGGACCGACATCCCGAAGGGACTGGGCACCCGCCACATGGCGGCCGGCGCTATCACGCGAGACACGAACGCGGTCGCCATCGTGCTCTCGGAGTCCGACGGCCTGGTGCGGGCGTTCAAGGAGGGAGAACTCGTGCTGGAGCTCGACCCAGAGGAGTACTGAGATGCTGGCACCGATAGACGGGCTGACGGGCCCCCAGTTCCGGTCCGTGCTCGCGGTGGGCGTGTTCTTCGCGGGCATCGTGTTCGGCTACCTCGTCGGGCGCGTGAACAAGCGCCTGCTGTACGCGATGGACGTCGACGACGCCGTCGAGGGGACGACAGTCGAGCGCCTCGCGCGGCGTGCGGGGTCGACGACCGTGGACTTGATTGCAAAGTTCACGTCTTGGATGGTGTACGTCGTCGCGGCGCTGGTCGCGCTGGACGTCGCGCGGTTCTCCATCCGGAACCCGCTGTGGTACCCGTTCCTGAGCTACCTGCCGTCGGTCGTGCTCGCGGCTGGCGTGATGATGGCGGGCGTGCTCGTCGGCGACAAGGCCGAGTTGTACGTGAGCGAGCGCCTGCGGTCCGTGAAGCTCCCGACCCTTTCACTGGTGCCGCTCGCAGTGAAGTACACCATCCTCCTCGTGGCGGGGCTCGTGGCGCTCTCGCAGCTCGGCGTCGCGGTGAACGCGCTGCTGGTCGTGTTGTTCGTCTACGTGGGCGCGGTCGTGCTGTTCACGCTGGTGGCGACCCGCCAGCTGCTCACGTCGGCGGCCGCGGGCGTCTACCTCCTGTTGCGGCAGCCGTACGGCATCGGAGACCGGGTCGCAATCGGCGACCACGAGGGCATCGTTCAGGAAGTCGACGTGTTCGTGACTCACGTGGAGGCCGAGGAGCGCGAGTACGTCGTCCCGAACCACCTCGTGTTCAAGCGAGGCGTCGTCCTGGTGCGAGAATAATGGACTGGTTGTACACCACCGGCGGCGCGCTGGCGTTCGTCGCGCTCGGGTTCCTCGTCGCCGCCCTCGACGGGCCGCGGGCGTGGGCGGCGTCGTCGAGCGGCCGGTCGTGGACGCGCTGCGTCGGCGTGCTGGCCGTTCTGGTCGGCGGGCTGGCGACTTGCGTGTTCCCCTCGTCGCCGCGCCACGGCGTCGTGCTGTACTTCGCGGCCGGCGTGGTGGCGTTCGCCGCCGCGTCGCTCGCCGCAGCGGGCGCGGCGGGCACGACCGAACGCCGGACGCCGGAGTCGTTCGGCGCGAGCGTTCGGGTGTTCTGGCACGCCGCGGCGACAGAGCACCGCGTCACCCGGTACGGGCTGGTGGTCGCAGGTGTGGCGTTCCTGCTCGCCGCGGTCACGGGCGGCGTCTCGGTCGAACCGCTCCTGAGCGCGGTGGGGTCACTCTCTCAGGGCGGGCTGCTGGCCGTGGTCGTCGCCCTCGGCGCGGTTGGCGCGCTCGTCCCCGGCGGCAGCGGCGGTGGACGCGGGGACGGCGGCAGGGACCAGCAGAACGAGGACGAACTCGGCGGGTCGACCGACGGCGGGACGACCGGCCGCGACGCGGGCCTCTAGTCGCGGTCGACTGGCTCCGCGGGGACGCCGGCGACCGTCTCGCCGGGCGGCACGTCGTCGGCCACCAGCGAGTTCGCGGCGACCTGCGCGCCAGCACCGATTTCGACACCGGGGAGAACGACTGCGCCCGCGCCGACCATCGCGCGCTCGCCGACCACGACTTCACCCGTGCGGTACTCGTCCTGGAGGAATTCGTGGCAGAGCAGCGTCGCGTCGTAGCCGACGATGGCGTCGTCGCGGACGGTCACGAGCTCCGGCCAGAAGACGTCCGGCGTCGACTCCAGTCCCCAGGAGACTCCGTCACCGACGGTGACGCCGATGCTCGCGAGCAGCCAGTTTTTCACTGTCAGACTCGGTGAGATGCGGGCGAGGACGATGGCGACGTAGTTCAGCGCGACCCGCAGCGGGTGTTTGGCGTCGGTCCAGAACCACAGCGAGTTCCCGCCGGCGGGCGTCTGGTGTCGGTCGAGGCGGTCGTGGCGGGTGGGCACGCTCTCCGGTTCGCGCCCCGCCGTCATCAAGCCTCGTGGTCGGCGTCCCGGACGACCGTGTTGAACGACCCGGTCACGTCCCAGTCGTGGACGCAGTGGCTGTCGCCCGCCAGGTCGTCGATTCGCCACTGTACGTCGTCGTCGCTCCATCGTTCTCGTCGCCCGCAGCGCGTACACTCGCGCTCGGACGGCGTGCGAATTTGTGTCATGCCTCTCCCGAGTCGCCCGAGGGGCTTGAGGCCTGCGGTCCAAACAGTTAGGTGCGTGGCACGTCGTCGTTCAGTCGTGCGATTTGGCATTCTCTCGACGGCGAACATCGCGGACGTCGCGGTCGCTCCGGCCATCAGCGCTTCCGAACACGACCTCCACGCTGTCGCCTCCCGGGACCGCGAGCGCGCCGCGGCGTTCGCCGACCGCCACGACGTACCGGTCGTCTGCGACGACTACGACGCGCTGCTCGACGCCGACATCGACGCCGTCTACGTGCCGCTCCCGAACGCGCTGCACGCCGAGTGGACGTGCCGGGCGGCCGACGCCGGCCTCGACGTGCTCTGCGAGAAGCCACTCGCGAGCGACGCCGACGAGGCGGTCGAAATCGTCCAGCACTGCCGGAACGCCGGCGTCACGCTGATGGAGGCGTTCATGTACCACTACCATCCGCGGACCGAGCGCGCACTCGACGTCGCCGACCGACACCTCGGAGACATCGAGCACGTCCACGCGGCGTTCAACTTCCCACTCCCGGCGGACCGCACCGACGACGTGCGCCTCGACCCGGGCCTGGCGGGCGGCGCGCTGATGGACGTCGGCTGCTACGCCGTCAGCGCCGCGCGCCAGTTCCTCGGCGAGCCCGTCGCCGCCGACGCGACAGTGGACGACGCCCGCGACTCCGGCGTGGACACGAGCATCGCGGGCACTCTGGAGTTCGCGGACGGCGCGACGGCGACCGTCGAAGCGAGCTTCGAGACCCGGAACCACCAGACCTACCGCGTCGAGGGCACCGACGGCTGGCTGGAGGCCCGTGACGCGTTCAACCCCACCAGCGACGACGGCACCGTGCTGCGCTGGGGGACGGACGGACGGACCGTCGAGGAGCGCTTCGACCCCACCGACCAGTACCGACTGCAAGTCGAGCACTTCGCCGAGTGCGTCGAGTCGGGCGAACAGCCCCGGACAGACGGCGAGGAAGCCGTCGCGAACATGCGCGCCATCGACGCGCTCTACGAGGCCGCCAGAACCGACGCCTCCGTGCCGCTGTAGGGAGCGCGGCCGTCGCGGTCAGGACTGGTCTGCCCAGAAGGCGTCCAGTTGGTCGCCGAGGAACTCCGGCGTCATCCGCGTGAACTCCTCGCGCTCGCCCGGTCCGAGGTACGGGAAGACGGAGTGGCGAGCGCCCTCGACGTACCGGCCGTCGGCGAACACGCGCACGCCGACCTCTTCGGGTCCTCGAATCACGCGTCCGATGGCCTGCCGCGCGCGCCGGACCGCCGGCACGGTCAGCGCGTACTCGAAGGCGTGGTCCTCGCCGAAGGCGTCGGCGTACGCCCGCCGGACCGCCCGGACGCGAGGCGAACCGACGTTCACGAGCGGGACGCCGACAACCAGACAGGCCGCCAGTTTCTCGCCGTCGTAGTCGACGCCCTCTGTCAGTGTCCCGCGCGTGCTCGTCACGAGCACCTTCCCGTCGCCGCGGAAGAACTCGGCTTTCAGGTCGTCGGTGGCCTCGTTTGACGACGACTCGTCGACGAGCACGTCCTTCTCGACGATGCCCTCCTCGCCGAGGTAGTCGGCGGCCCACGCCGCCTCCCGGTAGTTCGGCATGCAGACGAGGACGTTCCCGGGCTGGCGGGCGACCGTCCGCAGCACGTAGCGGTACTCGTCGCGGGTGCGGTTGTCGGCGGCGTCGGCCGGGTCGCCGCGGTTGTGGGCGGTGAACGGCGCGGCGTCGACGAGGAAGCTCGCACGCTTCTCGCGCGGGAACCGCAGGTCGTAGCGGCGCTCCACCACGGGGCGAGGGTCACCGTCGCCCGCGCCCGCCTCCAGGCGGTCGAGGCCCGACACTTCCCGGAAGACGTCGAGCGGTTCGAGGGTCGCGCTCATCAGCACGCCGCCGCCCACTTCGGAGAGCGTCTCGCGGAGCGCGCGCGCCGGCATGCAGTTGAACATCACGAGCGCCGGCGTGTAGGCTTCCGCCCACTTCGCGCCCGCCCGCCCGGAGTCCTTCGGCGCGTGCTCCAGTTCGATTTCGCGGAAGTACGTCGCGTGGCCGCGCTCCCACCACCGCTGGAGCGTGATGCCGACCGGGCCTGCCACGGCGGAGCGGTCGCCCTCGTCCTCCAGAATCGCCTGCACGGCGCTCCCGACGGCGGCCAGCGACCGCCACGTGTCGCCCGTGTGGCCGTTCTGTTCGGCCCACTGCGTGAGGTCGTCCGGGCGTTCAGTCTCCGGCTCCCGGAGCGAAATCTCGTGGTCGCGCTCCGGCAGCGACCCCGGGAAGTCCGGGTCGAACCCTTCCGCGACGAGGTACTGCGCCACGCGGTCGTCCAGCCAGTCCAGCACGTCGCCGAGGAAGTCTATCATCACTTCGACGGCGTCCAGCGAGAGGTCGTGGCTCGCGAGCTGGTCGGCGACCTGCTGGCGGTTCGACTCGCTCTGCTTGGCCTGCGTCAGGAGCGTGCGGCAGTCGTTCCGGGCGCGAGCCAGCGTGTGCCGCCCCACTCTGTCCGAGAGCAGGTCCCGGACGCGCTCCTCCAGACGGTGGGCCTCGTCAACGACGACGAACGTCGAGTCGTCGACGAGGTGCTCGGTGAGCCCCCGGGTCTGCGGGTCGAAGAGGTGGTTGTAGTTCCCGACGACGACGTCCGCGTGGTCGAGCATGACCTGCTGGACGCGGTGCGGACACGTCCCGTGCTCCACGCTCGACGGCAGCACGTCCTCGCTCGTGACGACGTTGTGGCGGCCGGCCTCGAATCCGACCGGCGAGCCCTTGTTCCGGCCGTACCAGTCGGCCTCGAACGGACAGAACAGCGGCGGGTCGCCGTCGGCCACGTCCTCGGGCGCGGTCGGCTGGTGCGGGACGTACGGCGAGTCCGCGCCGTCCGTCCGCAGGGGAGTCTCGGAGAGATTGTGGCTCGCGTCGGCGCGGGCCGACCGCGCGAGTTCGCGGCCCTGCACGGGGTCCCACCACGGCTCGTCGAGCGCGTCGGCCGCCCGGAGTTCGGTGAGTTCGCGGGCGTCCTGCCCGTCGAACTCGCCGCCCTCGCCGCCGGCGTCCACGAGGCCGGCGGTCGACTCGCGGAGGTCCTCGCAGCGGTCGTGGACGCTCGCGTCGTCCGGGAACTTCCCCTCTCGCTCGTACGGACAGAGGTCGCGCTTTCCGACGAGCGCCACGCCGTCCAGCGGGTCGTCGAGGCCGGCGTTCATCGTCCGGAGGTCCGCGACGAACTGATCGAGTTGCTGCTTGACCGGCGTCACGACGAGCACGCGCTCGTAGCTGTCGGTGTTCCGCACGAGGTGCGCGCCAGCAGTCAGCGCGGCCATCGTCTTCCCCGTCCCGCAGGGCCCCTCCATCGCGAGGAAGCCGTCGCTGTCACCGGCTTCGACGGCGGCCTCGATGGCGTCGGCCTGCTGGTCGTACGGGGCCTCGAACCCGAAGAACTCGCGCCACGGCTCCCCGGCGTCGGCGGCGTCGGCGGCGTCGCCCATTCGGTAGTCGGTGGGGCGGCCTCGGGTAAGAACCCTCGGAACCCGGGTCGGTCAGTGGCCGTGCGCGTCGTCGCCAGTCACGTGGGTGCGCTCCCGGTGCCGGACGTACCGTGCAGCGACGCAGAACGAGAGCGCGACGGTGCCGAGCCTGACGGCCGCGTTCACCGGCGGGTCCGACGGCAGACCGCCGTCGCCCGCAGCGAGCAGTCCGAAAGTGACGAACGCCGCGACGGCGAGCCACGTGAGGACGGCGGCCAGCGCGAAGTCGGTGAGTTTCGCCAGCGGCCAGTCGCCCGCGACGAACGGGTACGCGCCGCCGAGGGCGACGACGAACACGAGTAGTCCGACGACCCGTCCGGGCAGCGGCGTCCCCAGTAGGCCGTTACCGATGGAGAGCGGGATACCGACCACGAGCGCGATAGCGACGACCGCCGACGCCACGTCAGCCGTCGCGGCGAGGAAACCGGAGTCGCCAGTGGCTCCGCGGAGGGACATGTCGAGCCGTACGTACACCGCCCGGAAAATGCTTTCCGCGGCTCACTCGAACTGCGGGAGGTCCAGCGGCACCGACCCCTTCGTGTAGCCCTCCACGCGGCCGTCCGGCCGCAGCCGGAACACGACTGCCGGCCGGTGGTGAACGTCCGGCTGCTCGCCGCGAATCCGGTGCCACTCGTCGTCCGGGAACGACGAGCAGTCCACGAACAACACCGCGCCACCGCCGTGCTCGCTCAGTTGGCCGTCGGTCTTCGTCGCCGCCGTGTCCCGGATGGCCGCGATAGGCGTACTCGCCGCGCGGTCGTTGGTCGGGACGGGTCGAGTGACCTCCACGAGGACGCCCTGCTCGCCCGGGCGGTCGGCGCGGAAGTCGAGGCTGTGACCCGTCGACACCTCGATTTCGGGTATCACGTCGTAGCCGGCTTCCCGAAGCAGCCACGCCGCGTGGAACTCGCTCATCGCAGAACTCGACCGCGTCACGTCCAGATACTCCGAGGTCCCGAGTTTGCCCGCCATCTCGTGTCGGTGGTCGTCGAAGACCCCCGTCTGCAGGAACGACTCGTAGAAGTCGAGGGCGTCCTCGTACGCCGCGTCCGGGAACCCCGCGGCGTGCTCGCGGAAGAACGCCCGAGTGGTCTCCCGGCCGTCCTTCGAGCAGAACACCGGCAGGAAGAACCACGACACGTAGGGGTACGGCTCCAGCCACGGTGCCTGCTCGTGGAGCTCCGCCGTGAACTCCCGTTGCGCCCACCGACTCAGGTCGAAGGGAGCCTGCTCGAACGTCTGTTTGTCAGTCCGCCACAGCGGCGACGGCGTCTCCGTGTTCCCCAGCCACCAGCCGCCGCCCTCCCCGTCGCGCCACGCGAACAGCGCCGTGTCGCCGTTGTCCACGTCGAACCGCACCGCCTCGTAGCCCGACGGGGACTTGAACCACGGCGACCCCATCGTCGCGCCGAGGTTGTCGTCGAGTTCCCGGTGGAGGTCGCGGGCGACGCGGTCGCTGTCCCAGCGCTCGCGCGACTGCCGGAACCGGAGGGGTTTCGCCACACTCGACGTACTCCCGCCGCGGCCATACCGCTTTCGTCACGTCAGGTGATGCGGCTCTCGAACGCGTCGGCGCGCCAGCGGAACACCGCGCCGTACTCTTCCCACTCGTCGCGTTCCGTCAGCCGGTACTTCGCGAACGCCGGATTCCGGACGAGTTCGAGTTCGGAGATGTGTAACCGAAGCGGCTTCTGGAGCCCCCCGAACGGAGACACCGTGCGGTCGGTCCGCTTGCTGTCGTCGTTCGGTTCGAAGCTCGGTCCGTCGATAGGGTCGACAGTCACGTGCCCGAACTGGTACCGCTGCCAGATTTTGTACTCGCCGTACGGGACCGTCTCGGTCGGCGGCCCGTCCCGGACGAGCTGGAGTTTGAACCGCCGAGCCTGTCCCGGGTCGTCGGCCCGCCACAGCAGCCCGCGGACGTGGAGTTTCAACGTTCTGTCGCCAGTGACGCCGGCGTTCACGACGTACTCGCCGGAGGTGTACTCGACGCCCTCTACCTCGACGTCCGAGAGGGTCCCGTCGAAGCTTCGCTGCTCACGGTACTGGAAGGGGAGCGAAACCTCGTGGGCGCGCTCGACGGTCGGCTGGATGCGGTCAGGGAGCGACTCCTCGGGGTCTCGGCCCCAGCTAGACCGGGAGTCGTGTGGGTCAATCCAGGCGGTCACGGGCGGCTCACGACCGCACTTCGCACCGCTCCCGAATAAACTTTCACCGGCGCGTGACCCGATTCGCAACGCCTAAACGACCCACGCGCCGACTGTCGGACGCGTGCGAGGGTAGCCAAGCTCGGCCAACGGCGACGGACTCAAGATCCGTTCTCGTAGGAGTTCGAGGGTTCGAATCCCTTCCCTCGCATCGCATCGCGCCGGCGCGGCGCGAACGGATGCGGGAAGTCCGCGAGGCGGACTTCCCTCGCAAAACTACACCTCACATCCGACAGCGACGCGTCTCTCCAGTCTCGGGGTCTGTTTCGCGTTTTCGACGCCGCCGCGGTCGAGACGCTAGTCCGACCACAGGCCCCGTAGATATATCGTGATTGCGCGACGGTCGTTACTCTCCGATGTCTACGACCCGCGGCCCAATCCACAGCGCGACACCGGCGAGGAAGAAGGCCACACCCGTGACCGGTCGACGCTGCCAGAGGTCGTAGCTCTTGTAGCTGCCTGTGAAGAAGACGATGCCCATCGCCACTAGCATGAGCGGAATCCGTCGAGCGAACCCTTTGCATCACGAGACGACGTACTCGCGTATCGAACCCATGCTACCGGGTCAATCAGAAATATTATTTAGGTTTTTTGATTAAATGCAACATCAAATCAACTGCACGCTATCCGGGGAACCGACGCTCCTTTGACCGGATAGCGAGTGTGCCCGAGCATGAACGAAGACGACGACCACGTCTCTGTCGCCGAGCGTGCCGCCCGCGCCGGCGGTGAGGTCGCACTGGACGCCTTCCGCACCGGTATCGACGTGGAGACCAAGTCGGGGAAGACCGACGTGGTCACACAGGCCGACCGGCTCGCACAGCGCCGCGTCATCGAGGTCATCCGGGAGACGCACGTCGAGGACGCCGTCGTCGGCGAGGAGGAGGACGAACTCAAGACCGTCCCCGACGAGGGTGACGCCTGGGTCATCGACCCCATCGACGGCACGAACAACTTCGTCCGGGACACCCAGATATGGGCGACCTCGGTCGCGGCCGTCGACGACGGCGAACCCGTGGCTGCGTGCAATCACTTGCCCGCGCTCGGCGACACGTACGTCGCGGGCGACGACGGCGTCACGCTGAACGACGACCCCGTCACGGTCAGCGAGAAAACCGACCCGGAGACGTTCGTGGTCGCGCCCACCATCTGGTGGGACTTCGACCACCGCGACGAGTACGGCCGCGCCTGCGCCGCAATCGTCGAACGGTTCGGCGACATGCGGCGGTACGGCTGCGCGCAGGCCGTGCTGTCGATGGTCGCCAGCGGCCAGCTCGAAGCCACCATCACGAACGTTCACCCCAACCCCTGGGACAGCGTCGCGGGCGTCCACCTCGTCCGGCAGGCCGGCGGCAGAGTGACCGACATCCACGGCGACCGCTGGACGGCCGGCAGTGAGGGGCTCGTCGCCTCCAACGGCGAAGCCCACGACGACGTGCTCGCAGCGGCCCGCGAGATTCGCCCCGAGTAGTAAGGTATTGGGTCTGTCACCCGATACCGCGGATATGGACCTCGACGAGACGGACCGCGCCATCCTGCGCGCGCTCCAGGCCGACGCCCGGAAGCCGTTCAGTGAGATCGCTCGCGAGATAGAGATGTCCTCCGCGACCGTCCACGACCGCGTCAACCAGATGGAAGACGCCGGCGTCATCCGCGGCTACCACGCCGACGTCGACCCGAAAGCCGTCGGCTTCGGCACGTCCGCGTTCGTCGGCCTCCGTGTCGAACAGGGCCGAGAAGACGAAACCCTCGACCGCCTCACCGGCATCGACGGCGTCCAGGAAGTCAACCTCACCACCGGTGAATGGGACATCATCCTCCGCGTCGTCGCCGAGAACACCGACCACCTCCGCGAACTCATGTTCGAACGCATCGCCGACATGGACGGCTTCGCGCGCTCCCAGACGATGGTCGTCCTCGGCACCGAGTACGAGTCCGCCGAACTCCCGCTGTAGACCGCAACCGTAAAACCCAGTCCGCACACGCGTACGGACATGACCTCCTTCCCGGAGACCAGCGCCGAGCGCACGTGGACCGCGGTCGTCGGCGCGGCGCTGCTCGCGCTCGTCGGCGGGTCGGTGCTGTTCACCGACGCCGTCTACGGCAACTTCGTCTGGCACTACTTCTGGGGGCCCGTGTACGCCGACGCTCAGGGCGCGCAGTGCGCCGTCTGGAGCGCCGGTACCGCCGAACTCCTCTACAGCAACGCCGCCTGCGCCGCCGCCAGCGAACCGGTCGCGTACCCCGGCTACACGCTCGTCTCCGAGGCCGGCTACGCCATCACGCTGCTGACCGCGCTCGTCGGCGTCCACTTCATGCTGAACCGCCTGCGCATCGGGCAGCGCCTCGAACTGCTGTACGCGCTGTTCCCGTTCGTCCTGCTCGGCGGCACGCTCCGCGTGGTCGAGGACGCCAACAACGCCGCCGAGACGTTCGGGAACGTCGAACCGTTCATCAGCTACCCCCTGAACACCCTCATCATCAGTCCGATCATCTACTTCGTCATGTTCGGGGTCACCCTCGTTGCACTCGCCGGTAGCGTCGTGCTCGCCCGCCGCACCGGGGTGTTCGACGACTACCTCCGGCCGCTCGCAGCCACCGGCACCGTCATCCTCGCCGCGAACGTCCTCGGCCTCGGCTACCTCGCCGCCACCCGGGACTACGTCGAGTTCCTGCCCGTGTTCACGGTGGTGACGGTCGTTCTCGCGACGGCCATCACGGCCGTCGTCTGGTGGGGCGTCCGCCGCTGGCTCCCCAGCGTCACCGACGGCACCGAAACCGCCGGCGCGCTCATCCTCTGGGGGCACGCCATCGACGGCGTCGCCAACGTCATCGGCCTCGACTGGGGAGCCGAACTCGGCTACCCCCGTGGCGACCTCGTCTCCAAACACCCACTCAACCAGTACATCGTCGACGGCACCCACGCGCTCCTCCCGGAGTCGGTCATCCACTACACCGGCGACACCTGGCCGTTCATCCTCGTGAAAGTCGCCGCTGTCCTCCTCGTCCTCTCACTGTTCGACGAAGAACTCCGCGAAGAGGCCCCCCGCTACACCACCCTCATGCTCGTCGCCGTTCTCGCCGTCGGCCTCGGCCCAGGGACGCGTGACATGGTGCGAGCCACGTTCGGCATCTAAAACGTACCTTTTGCGCTGTCACGGAAAGAGCGCGCAGCGCTCTTTCCAGAGCGGGCGAACGCGCAGCGTTCGCCGCTCTCGCTCGGCAAAAGCTACGCTAAAAGCACTCCTCGCTCCCTACGGTCGCTCGTCGGCCCGAGCGCTCCCGGTGGTCGCGCTCGGTGAACCGCTTCGCTCGGGTCGGTTGGACCGCTCGCTCGCGGATGCTAGTCACTACCTGCTGCGTAGGTTCAAGTACAAGACCGGGACCATCCCGGTGCGTGACCTGACAGCCGGCCGGTGCGTGCGGACGCGGAACGGCGGCACCACGCACCGGCGCAGCCGAGCCGCCTGCACGCCCTAGTCGAGGCGCTTGCTGACGTACGGGCCGTCCTGGTGGTAGCCCAGCTTCTGCTTGTAGTACTGGCGCGCGCCGATGCCGGAGATGACGGCGAGTTTGTCGTAGCCGGCGTCGGCGGCCATCTCCTCGGCGCGCTCCATCAGCCGCCGGCCGTACCCCTGGTGCTGGTGCTGGCCGTCGGCCGTGTCGTCGCCAACCGAGACCTCGCTGCCGTAAACGTGGAGCTCTCGCAGGAGCGCGGCGTTGTCCAGCTCTTCTCGCACCGTCTCGTTCGGGAACCGCAGCCGCGCGAACCCGACCAGGAGGTCCTTCTCGAAGTCCTCGAAGCTGATGAAGTGTTCCGTGCCGCCACCCGCCTCGTACGTCTCCACGTCGAGTTCGACGTTCTCGGGGTCCTCGTCGTTCATCCCGGCCTCCCGGCAGCGAATGCAGTCGCACGTGTAGCCGTGCTCGTCCATGCGCTGGCGGGCGAGCTGCCGCAGGTTCGACTTCCAAACGCCGGCGTCGATGAAGTCCGCCGGGATGTCCCGCTGGACGCGCTGCAGGCGCGTGTACCGCGGAATCATGTCCTTGATTTCGGCGACGAGGTCGGCGGCCTCCTCGTTCTGGAGCGGCTCGAACTCGCCGTTGCGCCACATGTCGTACGTGATGGTGTCGCGGACGACGAGCGTCGGGTAGATTTTGAGGTAGTCGGGCTTCCAGCGGCTGTCCTCGAACAGCCGCCGGAAGTCCTCTAGGACCATCTCCTTGCTCATCCCGGGCTGGCCCGGCATCATGTGGAAGCCGACCTTGAACGCAGCGTCGCGCAGCCGGCGGTTCGCGTCCACCGACGCCTGCACGCCGTGCCCGCGGTGCATCTCGCGGTTCACGCGCTCGAAGGTCGTCTGCACGCCCACCTCCACTTTCGTGCCGCCGAGGTCGAGCATGCGGTCGACCTGCTCGGGGTCACACCAGTCCGGCTTCGTCTCGAACGTCGTCCCAATGTTCCGAATCGCCCCGAACTCGTTGTCGGCGACGACGTCCTCCAGATACCGGAAGTCGTACTCCTCGGGGTCCTGCGCGAACGACTCGCTCTCGCTGGGCTGGGGGTCCTGACCGCGGTCGTAGTCGTTGAGCGCCTGAAGCGCGCGCTTCACGAACCACTCCTGGTAGTCGTGGCTGCGCGCCGTCATCGTGCCGCCCATGAGGATGAGTTCGACCTTGTCGATCGGGTGCCCGATCTCCCGGAGCTGGTGGAGACGAAGCGTCACCTGTCCGTAGGGGTCGTAGTCGTTCTGCACGCCGCGGGCCGCTGCGGGCTCGTGGCCGGTGTAGGACTGACTGGACGTGAACTCGCTGGCCGGCCCGCCGGGACAGTAGAGGCACTTGCCGTGCGGGCACGTGTGCGGGCTCGTCATGATTGCGACCGGCGTCACGCCTGACGCGGTCCGCACGGGCTTGCGCTGGAGGACTTCTTCGAGTTCCTCGCGGCGGCCGTCGGGCGCGAAGTCCAGTAGCTCGGAGTGCTTCGGTACTTTCGGCGCAGAGTACTCCGAGCAGACGTCGAGTTTCGCGCTCTCGATGTCGTCCTCGCCGACGTCCTCCGCGAGGATACGGTCGACGAGCTCCTCGCAAGCGGCCTGGAACGCACCGTCGGCGTCACTACTCATTACCGGAACAGAAGCGACCGAGCGCGAAAAAGCGTGTCGTTAGGCCAGCTGGTCGGCGAGCGCGTCGACGGCGGCGTCGACGACGGCGTCGCGTTGGCCGGAGAGGAACTCGATGCGGCCGTCTTTCGCGCCTCGCGGCGTCACGCCGGCGTTCGGGAGTTCGTCGGCGACGGCGTCCGCGATGGCATGGACGTCGACGGCGGCGTCACTGCGGACGCGCAGTTCGTCCTCGTGGACGCCGAGCAGGACGTCCGCGCGGTCGTCGCGGCGGTGGAGCGCGTCCAGCAGCAGGTCGACCGGCGGGAAGTCGTACTTGTGGGTGTAGGCGGCGACGTCCAGGGTCTCGAACGCGACGCCGTTCTCGCCGCGCACCGAGAGGTGGGGTTCGGCCGTGGAGAGTTCGGTGTCGAGGCGCTCGCGGAACTGGGTCGCGACGTGGTCGACGAGGTCGTGGTCGGCGTCGCCCCAGAGGAGGTCCGAGATAAGTTCGCGTTTGTCCTCGTAGGACTGGTAGAACGCTTCCAGCGCGATGGCGTCACGGAGCTGTTCGAGGGTCTCGCGGTCGTAGTCCGTGGCGTCGGCGAGGGCCGCGTACGCGTCCGGGAGTTCGGCCCAGTACGCGACTGCGGGGAGGTGCTGGAGGTCCTCGCGGACGTCGCTGTTGACGACGGCGGCGAGCTGCGCGCCGAGCGCGCCCGTGTTCACGGGGTCCTCGCCGGCCGCGGTCGGGGAGACGAGGACGTCCATGCCGGCGGCGTCGTCGGCGTAGCCGCCGTCGACGACGACGGTGTCGGCGTCGTAGATGTCCAGCAGGTCGAGGGCGTCCGTGGACTCCGTGGTGGAGCCCGCGCCGACGAGCACGAACAGCGGGTGTTTCTCGTCGTGGCGCTCGGCCGCTTCGAGCATGTCGGTGACGTCGCCGGTCGCGTCGTCGATGGTGTAGAAGGCGTCGTCGAGCGGGCGGCGGTCGACGTAGTGGTACTCGGCGTCTTCGCGGGCGTGCTCGTCACGGATGAGGGGGAGGAGCGCGCGTTCGACGGCGGTGCCAGCGACGTAGCCTTCGACCGTCGTCGGGTGGCGGACGATGACGGGGCGGGCGTCGATGACCGCGCGCCGGATGGCGGTCGCGGCGTCGACGATGTCGTCGTGGACCGCTTCCACGGCGGCATCGTCTGCGAGCACGGCGGTGGTCTCGGGGGCGGCGCGCTCGTCGAGCGCGGCGTCCATACGCTGGCGGACGGCGTCGGCGGCCTCGCCGTCGAGTTCGGTGAGGGTCTCGGTCTCGACCTGGAGTTCGCCGCGGCGGCGCTCGACCGTGCCCTCGATGCGGACGACGTCGCCCGTGCCGGTCTCGGGGTAGGCGCGGACGCCGGCCTCCTCGAAGGCGGCGGCGTCGACGACGCCGGTCGCGTCGGCGAGCTCGAAGACGGTCGGGCCGCTGGTCTGGCGGGCGCTCGCGATTTCGCCCTCGATGGTCACCGTCTCGTCGACGTGGTCGCCGAGGTCGCCGACCGGCACGGTCGCGTCGTCGGACTCGTCCGTCTCCTCCTCGTCGCTGGTCCCGTCGGCGTCGGCTTCGCCGCTGGAGTCGTCGTTCTGACTCTCGGCGGCGCGGGTGGCCTCGACGTGCTCGGTGGCCGCTTCGGTCGCGGACTGCTCGTCCGCGTCGTCGTCGGAGTCGCCGCCCGCGAACTCGAAGCTGGCGTCGTCGTTGACGGACTCCTCGACGGGTGTGCCGCCGTCGGCAGTGCCGGAGTCGTCGGACGCGTCCTCGGTCTGGGCAGGCTCCGCGGTCTGGTCGACAGACTCGGTCTCGTTGGACTCCTCTGTGGTGTCGGCGTCGTCCTCGTCGGGGAGTTCGGCGTCCGAGTCCCGGGAAGGGTCGTGGACGAGTTCGCCGCGGAAGTCCCGCAGGGACTCGCGAATCGACCAGCCGAGGTCGATGTTGCCGTTGTCGTGGACGTCCGTCACCTGGACGAACACGTCGTCGCCGGCGTCCCAGTCGAGGGACTCGACGCGGCCGGGAATCTCCGAGCGGTGGAGCAGCCCCGTGACGGCGTCGCCGACGTCGACGAAGACGCCGAACTCGGCGAAGCCGTCGACGGTGCCGCGGTAGAAGCGTCCGGCGGTGAGTTGGTTCGGTGAGTTGCCTCGGAAGTCGAACACGACGTCCTCCTCGTGGGTGGCACAGATGTGCCCGTCAGAGGCGGAGCCGCAGACGATGCAGGTACCCATTTGCATCAGAGGAGCGGTCGCTACCCTAAACGATTATCGAAACGGCGGCGGTCACTCGAACACGCGGCTGTCGTCTTCGAGTGCGTCGAGGTCCTCCCGGACGGCCTGTGCGTCCTCGGGGAACAGCGACACCTGCACTTCGTTGCCGGACTCGTCGCTGAAGACGAGCTTGACGCGTTTGTCGCCGAACTCGCGGGCTTCGGCCGCTTCGACGTCGAAGAGCTTCGCTTCGGCGTGCTTGTTCGCGGGACCGACGTTCTTGATGGAGCCGTCTTTCAGCTCCACCATGAAGTCGGAGAGGTTGATGTTGAGCACACCGACGCTTGGCGGCCCGCCGCCTAAAGTGCGAGCCCTGCGCCGGCGGCGACCGTCTGGATGGCGGGCCAGGCCCCGAACCCGCCTCCGAACGCTAACACGCCGGGGGCGAACGCGGCGAGGAGGGCTCGCAGCCAGGAGATGTCGTGGACGACGCGCGTGCCGACGACGAGCAGCGCGAACGCCCACAGACCGGCGAGCGCGGTGACAACGGGGACGCCGAGTCCGGCGACGACGCAGGGCGCGGCGGCGTACGCGATGACCTGAACGGTCTCGCTGACACCAGCTCTGGAGGGCGCGACGACGACGAGCGCGAGCGTCTGGAGCGCGGACAGCGCGTGGATGGCGGCGGGCGTGACGAGCATGACGACGAGCGCGGCGGTGAGCACGACGCGGAGCCAGCCGGCAGCCGGGAACGCCAGTGGCTCGGTCGGCGTCAGCGTCAGTCGCGTCGCGGCGGCGACGAGCACGACGGCCATCCCGAAGACGAGTCCGGGTGCCTGGTCGCCGGGCGAGACGGCCTCGTCGAAGAACGACACGGGACTCAACAGGACTTGCGTGAACGACTTCGCGAGCCCTTCGAGGCCGCGCTCGCGGCCGCCCTCGGGTTCGACCCAGGTCGTCATCGGTCAGTCCCGCCGGACGACGTGGCAGTTCCGGCACCGGGCCTCGTAGGACTCCTCCGCGCCGACCATGATGGTCGGGTCGTCGTAGTGCGCGGGTTCGCCCTCGATGAGCCGCTGGTTCCGGGTCGCGGGCTCGCCGCACTCCGTGCAGATGGCCTGCATCTTGTCGGCGTACTCGGCGACCGCCATCAACTCGGGGACGGGCTGGAACGGCTCGCCGCGGTACGTCTGGTCGGTGCCCGAGATGACCACGCGGCGGCCGTCCGCGGCGAGCGTCTGGACGACTTCGACGAGTGCCTGCGGGAAGAAGTTCGCCTCGTCGACGGCGACGACTTCCTCGCCGTTCAGCTGCTCGGGGATGGACTTGACGCCGTCGGCAGTCGTGTCGACGACGGTCGCCTCCCAGGAGCGGCCGGCGTGCGAGCCGAGCGTCGCTTCCCCGTAGCGGTCGTCGATGGCGGGCGTGAACGCGGCGACCTCCTGGCCCGCGATTTCCGCGCGCCGCAGTCGACGGAGGAGTTCCTCCGTCTTCCCGGAGAACATCGACCCCGTGATGACTTCGACCCATCCGGAGTTCGTGATGGCGTGCATGCCTCGGAGGGAGGACGGGGACAGGAAAACGCTTGCTCTTCCGCCGCCGCGCCGGTCCCTCGCGCGGTGAGACGGTGGCGCGCTGTCGACCGCGCCGGCGCGGCCCCGGTTCGTGCCCACGGCGCTGGAGTCTGCGCGTCTTTTTAGGGGCGGCAGTCAGAAGGTGTGGGCGTGTACGACGACATTCTCCTGCCGACCGACGGGAGCGACGCCGCGGACGCCGCCGTGGACAACGCGCTCTCGCTCGCGGCGAAGTACGACGCGACGCTGCACGTGCTGTACGTCGCGGACACGACCGAGTACAGCACCGTGACGTTCGAGGACAGCGTGGTCGACCCGCTCCAGCGCGAGGGCGAAGACGTCGTCGACGGCGTCGTCGAGCGCGCGGACGCCGAGGGCGTCGCGGCGAAGGGCGTGGTGATGCAGGGCGGCGTCTTCGAGACCATCAAGGACTACGTCGCCGACGAGGGCATCGACGCCATCGTGATGGGGACGCACGGGCGGCGCGGTCTGGGTCGCGCGCTCCTCGGCAGTGTCACCGAGCGCGTCGTCCGCACGAGTGACGTGCCCGTGTTGACCGTCCGGCAGACCGACACCGAAGCGGAGTAGCGGTCAGTTCTCGTCGTGAGCCCGGCGCTCCGGCCGCGGTCGGTCGCTGCCGTAGAGCGCGACCGCCAGCACGACGAAGCCGGTGGCGGTGACGACACTCCCCGCCAGTCCGGCGAGTGCCGCGTCGACGCCGAGCAGCTGGTCGGCCGCGCCGAGCGCCGAACCGGCGACGACGAGCACGAGCGCGGCGGACAGCGAGCGCAGGCCGGCGAGGTCGGTGCGGCGGTACGCCCGGTAGCCCAGCCGGGCGACGGCGAGACCGAGGGCGAGCGTGACGGCCGTGGCGAACAGGACGAGTGGGGTGAAGTCGGGCATCTGTGTCCCTCCAGTTCCGACGCCGGTCACCCCAGCAGTGACCGGAGCCGCCGCAGTTCGGTCGGGGCGGTGCTGTACGCCGTGGTGTCGTCGACTTCGTTCTCGTCGCAGTCGGCCGGGTCGTCTGGCGTCGACGGGTCCGGTGTCGACGAATCGGGGACTGGTGCTGTCGGGGTCACGGAGAGTCACCCTGCGTGTCGATGTTTCGCGTGATTCGTCCTAAACGGGGTTCCCGATTCCCACGCGGTAACAATCTGTCCGGCGCGGCAGCGGACAGGTGGGGCAGTCGACCCGCTTAGCTGGGCCTCCTCAGATTCCCTGGACGGTCTCGATAGCGCCGACCGATTCGAGGGATATCCAAAGGAGGAACAGGACGTAGAGAGCGAGGAAGCCGATAGCCTCCACGTTCGTGAGCTCGAGGTTCGTCCGCGTGAACACGACGAACACGAGCGTCGCGAACGCGAGGAAGCCCATCGTCGGGACGGCGACGAGGAAGTTGATGGTCGCGGTTCCGGCGAGCAGGACGCCGACTGGGATGGCGACGAGGAGATTGAAGGTGTTGCTGCCGAGGACGTTCGTGAGGCTGGTGACGTCGTCGTCGTTCCGCGCGGCGTTGATGCTCACGAACGCGTCGGGGAGACTGGTCCCGGCGGCGATGACCGTCAACCCCCAGAGGAACGTCGGCGTGTCGAAGATGTCGCCGAAGGCGAGCGCCGAGCGCACGATGCCCTCGACGCCGAGGGCGATGACGACCAGTGCGGCGGCGAGGACGCCCCACTCCCGGAGCGGGTCGACGTCTCGGACTTCGACGGCGTCGTGCTCGCTGGCGTCCTGCTGGTGGAGGAAGACGTAGACGCCGTACGTCGCGAGCGGGAGGACGACCAGCGGCCGGGTGAGAATGGCGGCGCTGTTGGTGCCGCCGGGGACGTACGTCGCGCCGAGCGCGAACACGATGAACAGGACGAGGACGCTGATGATGTAGAACTGGGCGTCCTTGTGGACGATGTCGCGGGTCGCTTCGAGGTCTTCGCTGGTGAGCGCGGAGAGCGCGGGGATGACGAGGAGGTTGAAGATGGCGCTGCCGACGATGGCACCGACACCGAGAGAGAACTCGCCGTGGACGACCGTGCTGATGACGATAGAGCTGATTTCGGGGAAGCTCGACCCGACAGCGACGACGATGGCACCGTGGACGGCCACGGGCAGGCCGTAGTGTCTGCTGAGACGCTCCGCCGCGCGCTCGAAGTACGTGCTTCCGGTGTAGATGACGACGACGGCGACCGCCGCGAGCGCGAGCGAACCGAGTAATCCGGGCATTGGTTCCCGGTTTGCGGGGGAGGGAGAAAGGCGTGGCTCAGTCGCGTGCTGTGCAGGCGCGGCGAGCGTCGGTCGAGACGACAGTCACGTGGCGAGTCGAGACACTGCAGGCCCGGCCGGTTACTCCGTGTAGGAGTCGACGATTGCTCGGAACTCCGCTTCGCCCTTGACGCCGACGACCTCCTCGGTCTGCTCGCCGTCGGCGAACACGACGACTGTCGGGACGCCCCGGACGCCGTAGGCGCTGGCGAGTTGCTGGTTGGCGTCCACGTCGACCTTGGCGACGGCCGCGTCGGTCTCGGCGGCAATCGTCTCCACGACCGGTTCGAGCATCTTGCACGGACCACACCAGTCGGCGTAGAAGTCCACGAGGACGACACCGTGGTCGGTGACGACGTCGTCGAGTTGGGACTGGCCGTCGACGTGAATCGGTTCGTTCGCCGTCGCGGCCCCGGCGTCGGCTGCAGTATCAGTTGCCATCACCAGCACGTACGAACCAGCCCCAATTAAGAGTTTTGGGTAGAAAACACAATACTAGGAAGTACTGGTTACCGAGCCGGCACCGCGACAGTAGCTGTGGGAGGGAGCCGAACATCCGGTCCGCTGGCGAGCGGGACAGAGTGCGACGAAGTGCGAGAAGAGAGAACCGAGAGCGGAGAGCGGAGGGAAGAGGAGGAAAGCGCCGGAGTTAGCTCTCGGCAGTGGGGGCCGCTCCTTCGGACTGTTCGTACTTGTTCTCGAACTCCTGGATGAGTTGCCCCATCTTCGCGTACCAGTCGTTGAGCATGCGCTGCATGTCGTCCGCAATCTGCGACGGGTCCGTCGGCGCGTAGACGTGGTAGTAGCCCCCCTGGTCGTAGTTGATCTGCTCTTTCTCGATGAAGCCGGTCTGCAGCAGGCGCTGGACCGCGCGGTAGGCGGTCGAGCGCTCCCGGTCGACCGCGTCGGCAATCTCGTCGACGGTCAGCGGCTCGTCGGCCTCGACGAGCGCGCGGAAGCACTCCTTGTCGAGTTCTTTCAGCCCGTGGAAACACTCCAGGAGCCCCTCGCACTCCATGTCCCGACGGAGCTGTTCGGACATCGAATCAGGCATCGGTATCACCGTTCTGTTGCCGCTACGCGGTTAAAAGACTTGTGTACAAGTCACACAAATGCACGCACGAGTCCGCCGAACTATCCGTCCAGACAGGCACCGGCTGACGTCAGTCGGCCGCGCTGGCCGCAGGCGCGTTCCCCGAGCGCAGGGCTCGAATCGAACTGACGACGACCGCACCTGCGACGAGCGTCGCCGCACCGAGGATGATGACCAGCGAAACCGTCTGAAGGACGGGGACGTCCGCGACGTTCCCGACTTTGCGGACCGCGACCGCGAGCGCGCCCAGCAGCAGCATCACGCCGAAGTACACTTTGATTTCGTCCTCGTCGACGAGGCTGGTCGCCGCGGCACCGAGCCGCGCGCCGAACGCGCTCCCGGCGAGCAGCGGGACGACGATGGAGAGGTCGACCGCGCCGTCCATCGCGTACAGGAAGCTCCCGATACCGCCCGAGAACACGATTTCGAAGAGGTCCGTGCCGACGGCGACGGGGACCGGGACGCCGATGAGGTAGAACAGTGCGGGCATCCGGATGAAGCCGCCGCCGACGCCGAGGAACCCCGAGAGCAGTCCCGTGGCGAACGCGACGACGAGAATCAGCCACAGCGAGACGGTGATGCCGCCGCGCAGCTCCATCATCGGGGGCACCCGGTAGGACTGAATCTGCTTCGCGACGTCGGGGATGTCGTCGGCGTCGGCCTCGGTGTCGTGGCTGATGCCGCCGTCACCGCCGCCTCGGGTCGCCCGGTAGGTGATGAACGCGCCGATGCCACCCAGCAGCCCGACGTACACGATGCTCACGACGGTGTCCGCGAGCCCCATCGCCTGGAGCGCGTGGAGGCCGAGTTTACCGACCTCGATGCCGGCCGTCGTGCCCGCAATCATGAGCACACCGAGCTTGTAGTCGACCTGCCCGAGGTCGCGGTGTTTCAGCGTCGCGATGACGGAGGTCGCGAACACGAACGCGAGCCCGGAGGCGACCGCCACGTCGGTGTCGTAGCCCATCACCATCAGCGCGGGCGTGACGAGGAACGACCCGCCCATCCCGAAGAACCCGAACAGCAGGCCGATGAGGACGCCGAATCCCGCGAACAGCGCCAGCAGGGGGCCGGCGACGCCGAACAGCTCGGCAGTCATCGTCCGCGGAGCGCGCCGACGACGCTCGGCCCGAAGACGCGCTCGAGCAGCCCGTAGCCGGCGTAGAGGAGGATTGCTTCGACGAGGACGACACCGACGACGAGAGCCGCACCCTCGACACCGCTGGCGTTCTCAAGCCCGAACATCGACCACCACTCCGAGTAGTATTGTGGATTCCATGAGTTTCTACTCGGGTCGGCATACCCGGCCACCTTACGTAACGTTTTTGGGAATACTACACAATTCTACTCGACAGCACGTCGTCCAGTTCGTGGAACACTCTCGTCGCAGCCTGCCGGCGGACGCGCCGGGCCGACTCACAGCAGGGAGGCGGCCGCGACGTACGCGAGCGTGAACGAGAGTACGAACGAGCCCGCCCACGCGCCGACGGTGACGAGTATCTTGCGCGCGTCGACCGCCGCCCGCCCGCCGACCGCGGCCCCGCTCCCGATGATGGCGCTGACGACTATCTCGTTGAAGGAGACCGGCACCCCGAGCAGGACGGCCAGCTGCGCGATGAGAAACGACGGCACGAGCGCCGAGATGGAGCGCCGCGGGCCGAGCGACGAGTAGTCCTGCGCGAGCGACTTGATCATGCGGGGCGCGCCGGTCCACGACCCGACGAGCATCCCGAGGCCGCCGCCGACGAGCACGGCGAACACCGAGAGCCCGCCCACCTCGTCGAGCAGCGGGAGCAGCGGCCCGACTGCGAGCCCGACCTGGCTCCCGCCCGCGGAGAACGCCACGAGGGAGCCGAGCGCGAGCAGCACGCGCCGCAGTCCACCGCGCTCGTCGCGGCGGACGTCCCACCAGACGACGACACCGACGGCCAGCGCCGCGATGCCGGTGACAGCCGCCGCCGCAGTGGGGCCGCCGACTGGGAGCGCCTGCCGGCCGAGGCTGCGGACGCTCCCCGAGGACGCTCCTCGGCCGAGGAAGCTGAACTCGACGTTCGCGAGGACGGCGGCGACGAGGCCAGCGAGGACGGGGACGCTGTACCGCTCGGGGACGCCGGGGCGCGGGAGGACGCTGGCGATGGCGAACGCGATGCCGCCGCCGACGAACGGCGTCAGCGCCCACACGGCCGCAATCTGTCGGTACTTCGGCCACACCGGCGTTCCGCCGAGCGCGAGCCCGACGCCGATGACCGCGCCCGTGACGGTGAACGCGGTCGCAATCGGGTACCCGGTCTGGATGCCGACAGCCATCAGCCCGGCACCCAGCAGCAACACCAGGATGACGCCGGCGACGGGCAGGCTCGCGCCGCCGACGAGCCCGCCCCCGATGGCCTCGGAGACGCTGCCGCCCTGCGTGACGGCACCGGCGAACCCGAAGAGTCCGACGACGAACGCGGCGCGCATCGTCGCGATTGCGTTCGCCCCGACGGCGGGTGCGAACGGCGTCGCGCCGCTCGACCCGGCCCCGATGACCCACGCCATGAACAGGCTGGCGAGCGCGGCACCGACGAAGAGGGCGGCGAGTGCGGGGTCCATGGGGGTCAGTCTGCGCTCGTCGCTGCGGGGTCGCTGGCTCGGCTGCGGCTCCGCCAGTAGCCCTGGGCGTACGCGCCGAGGAACATCCCGGCGAGCGCCCAGAGGATGGTGACGTTACCGACACCGAGGCTCGCGTACGCGGCTCCCGGACAGATGCCGGACAGCCCCCAGCCGACGCCGAAGACAGCGCCGCCGACGAGGACGTTCCGGTCGAAGGACTTGAGCCGGCGCTCGTACGGCGACCCGGTGAGCGGCGCGGCGTCGCGGAGTCGCGGCATGACTGCGAAGCCGACGCCGGTGACGACGGCCGCGCCGAACATGACGAACGGCAGCCCGAGGTCCTCGAACTGCAGGAAGTGCAGGACGACCTCCGGGCGGGCCATGTGGCTGAAGCCGAGCCCGAACCCGAATATCAGACCACCGACGAACACCAGCGGTTTGAACAGCGGCTGTCGGTCGCCGCTCACGTGTCGCTCCCTCCGTTCGCTCCCGTTCGCGCGGTTCGAGACTCTCGGGTCCCTCGGGTCTCGCGCACTACGGGCTCACCCCCAGTGCGGCGACGACCTGCGCAGTCCCGATAGCGACGGTGAGGAAGGTGGCGACGCCGACCAGCGAGGTCTTCGACGCCGAACCGACGCCGCAGACGCCGTGACCGGACGTACAGCCCTTGCCGACGCGCGTGCCGACGCCGACGAGGATACCGCCGAGGAACAGCCGCCACGGCTGGACGCCCGTCGACCAGAGCGTCACACCGCCGACGTCGTACAGTTCCCCAGTGCTGCCGGCCGCGTACAGCGAACTGGTGACGACGCCGGACTGCACCGTCGCGGCGAACAGCGTGCCGCCGAGGACGATGCCGAGCGTGAACAGCACGCGCCAGTCCCGGGAGCCGACGTAGCGCTGGAACCGGGACTGCCCGGAGACGTACGACAGCGTCGACTCGAGGAACGTGCTCGCGCCGGCGGGGATGCCGGTGCCGACGTAGATGACGAGCGCGCCGAGGCCGACCAGCAGGCCGCCGACGGCGTACCGGCTGACGCCGTTCGGGAACAGCTCTGCGGCTGACAGCAGCGGGACTGGGTCAGCGACCATCGGCGGGGTCAGTCACCCGCGAGCGAGTTCTGGCTCGCGGCGCAGTTGTTCGGGCCGAGTTCGAGCGCGAACGCCTCCTCGTCGTCGACGGACTGCTGGCCGAGGTTGGTCGCGATGATGTCCTCGTAGTTCGCCGGGCGCGGCGGCATGTCCGCGAGGACGAGGTCCACGAAGTCGTCTTCGTCCATCGTGAGCGCGTCCATGTCCTCGACGAGGTCGCCGATGGGGGCAGTGTAGGTGCCGTCGTCGGCCGCCTCGGCCGCGTCACTGAAGTGCGCGCCGCCGACGAGCGTGTCGTCGGGCAGCGCGAGCACGCGCTCCTGGAGCGACTCGTAGAGCTGGCGGGCGGCAGCGGGCGCGCCCTCGTCGCCCGCTTCGAGGTCGGGGCGGGCGACGCTCTCGACGAACAGCCCGTCGCCGGTCGCGAGCAGGCTGCCACCGAGCAGGTACGAAGTCATCCCGGAGGTGTGGCCGGGCGTGGCGACGGTCTCGACGGTGGCGTCGCCGACCGCGAAGGTGTCGCCGTCGGCGGCCGTCGTGAGGTCGTCCGCGTACGTGACGCCGCGGTCGGCGGCGGCCTCGGGGATGACGCCCTCGACTCCCTCGTCGTCGAGCGCGCGGACGCCGGAGATGTGGTCGGCGTGGATGTGCGTGTCCAGCGCGTACTGGAGGTCGACGCCGAGGTCGGCGGCGTCGTCGAGGTAGCGGTCGGTGAACGCGCGCAGCGGGTCGACGACCGCGGCCTCGCCGTCGTCGTAGAGGAGATAGCCCAGACAGCCCGAGGACGGGCGCTGGTACTGGAGGAGCGTTCCGGAGCCGTCGTAGCGCTCGACTTCGACGGCGTCGTAGATGCTCGCCCAGCCGTTCATGCCGTCCTCGAGGTGGTCGACGTCGTAGCCGCGCTCCGCGAGCGTGCCCGCGACGTACTCGCTGGCCCCGCCTTTCGCGCACAGGACCGTGACCTCGCGGTCGTCGGGAATCTGATCGAGGACGTCGTCGTCGATGTCCTCGTCGAGGAACTCGAAGTACGGGGCGTTGATGGACGTGACGGACTCGCCGTCGACGTGCCACTGCTCGTACTCCGACTGCATGCGCGCGTCGAGGACCGTGACGTCCTCGCTGGCGTCGATGCGGTCCTTGAGCGACTCGGGGTCGACGGATTCCACGTCGACGTCGGGCGTCGGGAAGTCGTCTGGGTTCATTGTGTGCAGTCCGCTGTACCGGTTCGACGCACAAAAGATTTTAGATGGTATTCCCAATCCTCCACAATACTACTGGGCAGGATTTCTCGCAAGAGCATAGAAGGCGGCACAGAAGCGCATTTTACTAGCTCTCTCCCCAAGGAGCACGAGTAGAGTAATTTGCAGTGGTTACAATAACCGACAATCTTTTACTCGGGCATAGGGTATTGTGAGTTAGCTCCAATACAGACGCTGGAGCGGATTCCAATGAGTACCGAATTCGACATCACCGAGACGCTCGACGTGAAAGGCGCATCGTGTCCCATGCCGGTCGTGAAGACGAAGTCCGCCATCGACGACCTCGCTGGCGGCGACGTGCTGGAAGTGCTCGCGACCGACGCCGGGAGCATGAGCGACATCGAGGGCTGGGCGGCCGGCACCGAGGGCGTCGAACTCCTCGACCAGAGCGAGGGCGACGACGTCTACAGACACTACGTCCGCAAGACGGAGTGACGATGAGCACGGACACTCCCGACGCGGCCGACGACGCCCCCACGCGTGCGGAACTGGCCGCGCGGGTGGGCGAACTCGAGGACGCGCTCGCCGACGCCACCAGCGACGACGGCCAGAAGCAGATGAGCATCATCGCGACGAAGGGCACCCTGGACATGGCGTACCCGCCGCTCATCCTCGCCAGCACCGCGGCCGCGTTCGGCTACGACGTGACCGTCTTCCACACGTTCTGGGGGCTGGACATCCTCCACGAGGAGAAGTCCGGCGACCTCCAGTTGAGTTCGGTCGGCAACCCCAACATGCCGGTCCCGAACGTCGTCGGCGCGCTCCCCGGCATGGACCGCGTCACCACCTCGATGATGGAGAAGCGAATCGAGGACAACGACACCGCCACCATCGAGGAACTGCTGGAGACCAACCTCGACATGGGCGTCGAGTTCCAGGCCTGCCAGATGACCATCGACCTGCTGGACTACGACGAGGACGACTTCTACGACGGCGTCACAACCGGCGTCGGCGCGGCCACCGCGCTCCAGGACATGGCCGACGCCGAGATCCAGTTGCTCGTCTGAACGCCGCCGACGAGCGCATCGCGTCCACGGTCGTGTCGCCTGTTAGCCGGAGCGCTGTCGACGGACCGCGCGGCTCGCCCGGCATCGACCAGGGGCCCCGACTGTCCCCAGTCGCGCTGGCCGGCGTTCTGAAACTGCGTCACGCTCACCGAGTGTCGGACGTATCGACGCCGAGAACGCGATACACCAGACAGACCCGGACGAGTCCGGTGGCGATCAGGACGACGCCGACGAGCGACAGACCGGCACCGACCGTCGTTCCGAGGCCGAGCAGGCCGCCGAGGGACGCGAGTCCTGCGACCAGCAGCAGTACACCGACGACCAGACGAGTCTGTCTGTCGGCAGCCCCAACGTTGTTCTTCATACCCACAACTACACAACACATTCACGTAAAACTTACCCGTTCACGCCCGCCAGGCGCGACGAGTGCCACACCCGACTCGGTCGGTCGGCCACATCCGGAAGAGACTTTGCACTACGAGCACAATACAGCGCACGAATGACGCTCCCAATCGACCCGCGCAAGCTCGACCCGGAGGACTTCGGCGAAGCACAGGCGACCCTCGATATGGACCACGAGGCGGCAATCGAACACGTCCGTGACGTGTTCACCGACGCCGGGTTCGGCATCCCCGTCGAGTTCTCGCCGTCCGAGATGCTGAACGAGAAAGTCGACGCGGACCGCGACCCCTACTACGTGCTGGGGGCCTGCAACCCCGAGGTCGCCGACCGCGCGCTCGACGCGACCGACAACAAACTCGGCGCGCTCATGCCCTGCAACGTCGTCGTCTGGGCGGAGGAACCCGGCCGGCAGCGCGTCTACCACGTCTCCATCATGCGCATCGCGCGGCTCGTCGGGATGGCTCCCGACGACGACGAGATGGCGGACATCGTCGCCACCACCGGCGAACTCGTCGACGACGCGTTCGAGAACCTCTAGTCCGGACGCTGCCGGCCGTCGCCGCCGACACGCGCTGTGTTCACTCCTGCAGTCGGGCGACCGTCGACCCGCTCCCGTCGGCCACCTCGACCATCCCGTCGTCCGCGAGGTCGTCGAGCAGCCCCCGGAGCCAGTCTCGGCCGTAGCTGCCGTCCGGCGCGTAATCCACGCGGATTCGCGGCCCCAGCTCGTCCAGCGCCAGCTCGCCGTGTTCGCTCAGCGCGCGGACCACCCGGCCGCGGAACTGCCGGCGGCTCCCCTCGAAGTCCGGCTGGGTCGGCACGTCCGGCGCGGTGAAATCCCCGGTCTGGTAGGCGTCACACCACTCCCGCCACGGACAGCCGGCGGCGTCGCAGTCCGGCGACTTCCCGCAGGCCACGCCGCCGAGTTCCATCACGGCGTTGTTCCAGACGCGGGACTCGCCCTCGGGCATGAGGTCGTTCGCGGCCGCCTCGAACGCCGCGTCGTCGTCGGGGACGCCGAAGACGCGGTAGAGCACGCGCTTGACGTTCGTGTCGACGACGGCGTCCCCGTTGTCGAACGCGAACGACGCGACGGCGTTCGCGGTGTACGGCCCGACGCCCATCAGCTCCGACAGCTCCTCCGGTGTATCCGGGAACTCGCCGTCGTAGTCGCTCTCGACCTGCTGGGCGGCCTCGTGGAGGTACTTTGCGCGGTTGTTGTACCCGAGGCTGTGGTCGGACCAGAACCCCACGACCTCGCCACGCTCGGCCGCCGCGAGGTCGGTCGTCGTCGGCCACTGGTCGAGGAACGCGTGCCAGGCGTCCTCGACGCGGGAGAGCTGGGTCTGCTGGCTCATCACCTCCGAGACGAGAATCTCGTAGGGGTCGGTGGTCTCCCGCCACGGGAACGACCGGTGGTCGGCCTCGTACCACTCGACCAGCGCCGCGCGCACGTCCTCGGTGTCCTCGGGGAGCGCCCACTCCCCGTCCCCGTCGGTCATGGCCGTCCGTTCGCACGCAGCGGCCTTGGCGGTGGTGGTTCGTGCCACGGAAGCGCACGTACTAAGTCCTGTCACGTGAACTGTCACGTATGCGACGACGAGCCCTCGTTGCGGTCTGTGTCGCCCTCCTCGTGGCCACGGCTGGCTGCAGCGCGCTCGGCGGCGGCGACGGAGCGCAGCCGACCGAGTCCGAGCAGTCCGTCCACGAACGCGTCGCGGCCGCCACGCAGGACGTAGCGACCTACGGCGTGGAGTTCCGGATGAACATCACCGCGAACGGCGAGACCCTCCAGCTCACTCAGGAGGGCGTCTACAACAGGACCAGCGAGCGCGCCCGGCTGAACATGTCGGTCTACGGGACGCCCGCCACGTCGTACTTCGACGGCGAGACGGCGTACGTCACCTCCGGCGGCCAGTGGCAGGTCCAGAATCTCTCCGGAAGCGGCCTCTGGGCCGAGAACGGCACGCTCGCCCGCCAGCGTACGCTGCTGGACGTCGGGAGCGTCTCCGTCGTCGGTAACGAGACCGTCGACGGCGTCGAGACGACGGTGTACGCCGTGGACGCCGACCCCGAGGCGTACCAGTCGCTGCTCGGTCAGCAGGTGGGCACGACCGAGAGCGTCGGCATCCAGAACGCGACCTACCGGCTGTACGTCGCCGACGAGACCGACCGGCCGCGGAAGGCCGAACTGTCCATGACCGTGGCCACCCGGGGACAGTCCTCGCAGGCGAACGTCACCATCCTGTTCTCGGAGTACGGCGAGCCGGTTCGCGTCACCATCCCGGAGGACGCGCCGACGGACGAGTCCGCCTGACCGGACTGCCGCCTCGGCCCGGGCTCGGCCCGACGAAAGGCGTATGCCCCCGGCGAGGCTTCTCTCGGGTATGAGCCTGGACGACCTCCAGACGGACGTCGAACTCGCGTACGAGGACCTCGACGACTACGCGTTCCTCGACCGGGAGAGCCGCCAGGAACTCGCGATGCTGTCGGCCGCCCTGGACGCCGACACGGACGAACTGCTGCGGCGGGCGGTCCACCTCCTGTTCCAGTCGACGACCGACACGGGCCGCCTGGACTTCCACCTCCGGGGGGCCTACGACGTGACCTACGACGAGTACCTGACCGGCGTGACCTACGACGAGATGGCGGGCGCACAGGCACCGCCGGAACCCGACCAGGACCGCCGCTACCAGTTCTAGCGTGGAGCCGCCAGCGACGAGTGGTCTAACGCGGCGGGACGTTCTGCGCGGCGCGGCGAGCGCTACCGCACTCGGGCTCGCGGGCTGTCTCGGCGGAGGCGGCTCGGAGTCCAGCGACGCGAGCGGGGACATCGCGGACGCGCTCGACGCTCCCGACGGGACCGAGGTGGTCGAGGTCGGGCCGGACGACGAGTACGTGTACGCGCCCGACGACCTGACTGTCGCACCCGGGACCGCGGTCCGGTTCGTGTGGCTGTCGAGCGGCCACGACCTCAACGTGAAGCGCCAGCCCGCCACCGCCGACTGGACGGGCGTCCAGAAGCTGGCGTCACGGGGGGCGACACACGAGGTGACCTTCGACGCGACTGGGGTCTACGAGTACGTCTGCACGCCCCACGCGAGCTACGGGATGCGAGGGCGAGTGCGAGTCGACCCCGACGCGTGACCGAATACGTAACAAACAATCATTTCAATTTAGTGTTTCGGGCAGTTCAACGGCGATATCACGATTTTTCGCTCTCTGAACCGACGGGAACGCCCATCGGGTTTTTGCCCTAGTAGACGAAAGGGGAGCGCCATGGGCGCGACTGGTACGGCGGACAGCGGCAGGGGAGAACAAGTCGGCGGGTGGCAGCGGGCCATCGAGGACGTCGTGAAGTACACACCGAGCGGGGACACGATTCCGGACGAGGCGTGGCGACGGCGTCACCGCAACATCATCGTGCTGTTGCTGGCACACGTCCCGTTCCTGCTCGCGCTGGGACTCTACGAGGGCACGGAGTCGGTGGTCACGGGGGCGACCATCCCGGCGACGCCGCTGCCGCTCGTCGCGCTCGAACTCGGCATCCTGCTGGCGTTCGCGGGACTGGCGAGTGTCTCACGGTTCCCCCGGCGCGCTCGCACGGCGCTGGCGTCGACCGGCATCCTGGCGGCGTCGGTCGTGCTCGTGCAGTTCTCCGGCGGCTACATCGAGGCCCACTTCCACTTCTTCGTCGGGATGGCTATCATCGCCATCTACGAGGACTGGCTGCCGTTCGCGCTCGGGCTCACGTACGTCGTGTTCACGCACGGCGTCTTCGGGATGATAAACCCCGAGCGCGTCTACAACCACGCCGCGGCCATCAGTAACCCCTGGGTGTGGGGGTTCATCCACGGCGTGTTCGTGTTGATGCTGGCGAGCGCGCTGATGACGAACTGGTACTCGACGGAGAAGTCCCGCGAGCAGTCCAGACAGCGCCTCCAGGAGGCCCGCGAGAAGGCCGACGAGGTCGAGAACCTCGAGGAGAAGCAGGCCGAAATCGAGGCCGAGAAGGCCGAAGCCGAGCGCGTGAAGGCCGAAGCCGAGGAGGCGAAGGCCGAGGCCGAGGCGCGCCAGCAGGAGGTCGCGGAGCTCAACGACCACCTGGAGGAGACGGCCAGCGCGTACAGCGCCGCGATGCGGCGGGCGGCCAACGGCGACCTCGGGGTTCGCGTCGAGTCCGACCCCGAGAGCGAGGCGATGGCGGAGATCGCCGCGGCGTTCAACGAGATGATGGTCGAAACCGAGGGCGCGATGCGGGAGATTCAGACGTTCGCGGACACGGTCGCGGCGGCCAGCGAGGAAGCCGAAGCGGGTGCCGACGAGGCCGAACGCGCGAGCGGCGAGGTCAGCGAGTCCGTCCAAGAGATTGCGGGCGCTTCCGACGAGCAACGCGACATGCTGGAGACCGTCACCGGCGAGATGACCGACCTGTCGGCGGCCATCGAGGAGGTGGCGGCGTCCGCGGACTCCGTGGCCGAACACTCTCACCAGACCGCCGAAATCGCGAAGGCCGGCGAGTCGACGGCCGAGGACGCCATCGAGAACTCTCGCGAGGTCCAGACCGCGGTCAATCAGACGGTCGACAACGTCGAGGGGCTCGACGAGCAGATGGCGGAGATCGGCAACATCGTGGAGCTCATCGGCGACATCGCGGAGCAGACGAACATGCTCGCGCTGAACGCGAACATCGAGGCCGCCCGCGCAGACAAGGACGGCGACGGCTTCGCGGTCGTGGCGAACGAAGTGAAAGACCTCGCGGAGGAGACCCGGGAGTCCGCTGAGGACATCGAGACGCTCATCGACGACCTCCAGGCCCAGACGTCGACGACCGTTAAGGAGGCGCAGGCGGCCGAACGCTCGATGGTCGCCGGCATCGAAGCTGTCGAGGAGGTCCGGGACGCGTTCTCGGAGGTCTCGGACCACGCCGAGGAGACGGACACCGGCGTCCAGGAGATCAGCGAGACGACCGACGACCAGGCGGCGAGCACGGAGGAGGCTGTGTCGATGGCCGAGGAGGTCGCGGACCTCAGCGAGTCGACCGCCACCGAAGCCCAGAACGCGTCGGCGGCCGCCGAAGAGCAGGCGGCGTCGATGTCCGAGGTCAGCGGGAACGTCGCGTCGCTCAGCGAGCAGGCCGAGCGACTCCAGTCGCTGCTGTCCGACTTCGAGGTCGGCGCGGGCGACGCGCCGGAGGAAGCGACGACGCTGACGGACGGCGGCGAGTTCGTCGCTGCGGAGCGACGGACCGACGGCCGGCCGGAGTAGCCGGCTGAAACGCTCGTTTTTACGCGGGGTTCTCGGCGTCGACCTTCGAGGTGCCGGCGTGGCGGACCTCGGGGTCGTCGAGGGCTTCGAGGAAGATGTCGAGCGCGAGGTCGATTTCGCGCTCGGTGACGTCCAGCGGCGGGAGCAGCCGGACGGTCTTGTAGCCGCAGCCGAGGACGAGCAGCCCGCGTTCGAGACACGCGTGGACGACGGCCTCGCGGCGCTCCTTCGTGTCGAACTCGACGGCGAGCATCAGGCCGCGGCCGCGGACGTCCTCGACGAAGTCCGGGTCGGCGTCGTGGAGGATGTCGTTGACCTGCTGACCGCGCGCCTCGACGTTGTCGAGGACGCCGTCGCTCGTGATGGCGTCGATGGTGGCGACCCCCTGCGCGGCGGCGACGATGTCACCTGCTCCCCACGTCGAGGACAGCCGGCCGGTCTCGCTCGGGAAGAGGTCCTCGTTGGCGATGGTAGCGCCGACTCGCAGGCCCTTCGCGGACGTGATGACGTCCGGCTCGATGGGCGTGTGGTCGATGCCCCAGAGTTCGCCGGTGCGGCCGAGTCCGGCCTGAATCTCGTCGCTAATGACTTTGAGGTCGTACTCGTGCTGGAGGTCGACGATGTCCTCGGTGAACGACTCGTTGGGGACGCGGTAGCCGCCCTCGCCCTGCTGGGGCTCCATGATGAGGTAGGCGACCTCCTCGGGGTCGACGACGCCGCGCTTCGGGTGGAGTTTGTCCGCGATGACGTTCCCGCCGGGGCCGTTGGTCTTCCAGCCACACGTGCATTCGCCGTCACAGGCGCAGTACGGTACGGAGACGACGCCGCCGAGTTCGGGGTAGCCCTTGCGGTGAACCCTCTTCGAGCGGTTCAGGGAGAGCGCGCCGAGGGTGCGGCCGTGGAACGCGCCGTCGAACGTGAACGCACGGTGGCCGCCGTTCGCGTAACAGATTTTGATGGCGTTCTCGACGGCCTCAGCGCCCGTGTTCGAGAGGAAGACGGTGTCGAGGTCGTAGTGCTCGGTGATGTCCGTGAGCCGGTCGAGTAGCTGCGTGGACGTCGGCGTGTCGGGGTCCTCCGGGCTGCCGCCGCCGCTCGCGTAGAAGTCCTGGCCCGCAATCTTCAGCGGGTCGACGAGGTCGAACTTCTCGAGGCGGTCCATGATTTTCGGGTTGTTGTACCCGAACGGTGCCGCGGCGACGTGGCTCGTGAAGTCCATGAGGACGTTGCCGTCGACGTCCGTGCAGAACGGGCCGATGGCGTCCTCGGTGATGTCCCAGACGAACTCGTAGACGTACGTGGAGGGTGCGGCGTGCTCGTGGTGGTGGCTCGCCCACTGCTCGGCCTTCTCCCCCGGCATGCTCCGGACGTTCGGCTCGGCGGTTTCCCGGTCCATGCAGGGAGTTGGCACCGCCCCCAGTAAAAGTCGTTCGTTCCGGTCGGTGCAAGTATTACAACGCGACGGCGACTGCCGTGACTGCGCCCGCAGCCAGCAGTCCAGCACTGTAGCCGGCGACGCGGACGGCGAACGACCGGTTCGGGCTGGTCCCCGACAGCGCCACCTTCACGCCGATGGAGCTAGCGGTGGCCAGTAGCACGGCGATGGTCGCCGCGCCCGCAGATATCGCGCCCGTCCGGTAGAGGACGACTGCGGACGTCGTCGCGCCCGCGCTCGACACCAGCCCGGAGACGACCGCCGTGACGAACAGGCCGGCGGACCCGAACTGGGTCTCCGCGAGCCCGCCCGCGACCACGACGACGAGGAACATCGCGCCGAAGCCGAGCGCGTTCCGCATCGAGAACGGGCTCTCGAGGTCCATCTCGACGTCTTTCGTCCAGTCCGCAGTCAGCCCGGCGACCGCGACGCTCCCGACGACGATGGTCAGCAGGGGGATGGTGCCCTCAAGCAGCACGCCGGCCGACAGCGTGAACACGACGACGATGAGGAGGTTCCGGAGCGCCATCGCGGCGTTCGCCAGCAGCACGCCCGCGACGGCGTAGGCGGTGGCGTCCGAGCGCTCGTCGACGTGGTCGAGCATCGTCCCGACGACCGCCGTCGAGGACGCCAGCCCGCCGAAGAAGCCCGTGACGGCGATGCCGCGGCCGCCGTACGTCTGCACGACGACGTAGTTCACGATGCCGATGCCGGCGACGAACACCACCATCAGCCAGACGACGCGGGGCTCGACTTCGACCGCCCACGTGCCGGACCCGAGCGTGACCGACCCCGCCGGCAACACCGGATAGACGACGAACGCGAGGATGGCGAACTCCGTCGTCGAGCGCAGTTCCTGGCGGGACAGCCCCCACGCGAAGTCGTGGAGTTCTCGCTTGAACACGAGCAGGATGGAGCTCGTCACGGCGACGACGGTCGCAGGCAGCACGGCACCGAGCGCGACGAGCACGCCGACGCCGTACGCGACCACCATGCTGACGGCCGTCGTGAGGTGGAGGCTCTCGTCGTCCTCGCGCATCCCCGAGAACATCAGGACGCCCGCGAGCACGATGACGAACAGCGACCCCATGCCGGAGAGGATGGGCGAGCACGCGCCGGCCGCCTCCGTGCAGCGCTCCGTGTCCACCATTGTGAAGATGGTGCCGAGGACGCTCACGAGCGCGAACGTCCGGATGCCGGCGGCCTTCTGTGACCACTCGCGCTCCAGCCCGAGGAACAGCCCGAGCGCGACGGCGACGGCGATGCGGACGACCTGGCTGTCGAGCGGCGCGGCGGTCAACGTCTCCACTGTCGGGCCCACTCCCGAGACGTACATAGTGATATATATAAACGCTTGGGCGGCCGAGTACGTCCACGACCCGTCGCCACTTCGATAGCCGCCGCCTACCGCGCCGGACGCGGGCGAGTATTTTTGCGTCGGGGTGCCGTCGTCCGAGTGAATGGCACGCTTCGACGACCTCGACCGCGGGCGCGCCACTTGGTGGGTGGCTGCCGCCGTCCTCGCAGCCGTCCTCGCGTTCGTCGTCTACACGTTCGTGGGGACGTTCGTCCTAGGGTTCTTCCTCTACTACGCTACCCGCCCGGTGTACCGCCGACTGAAGGGCCGCCTGGGCCCGTCGTCGGTCGCCGCAATCGTCTCGCTGGTCATCCTCGCGCTGCCGGCCATCCTCCTCGTGGCCTACACGACGGCCGTCGGCCTCCAGGAGCTGAACGCCGTCCTGGACGCGCAGGGCGCTGACCTCGGCCAGCTCGAGGCGCTGCTCGCGCCGTACCTCGACGTCTCCCAGGCGGTCGAGGACCCCCAGTCACTGCTTGATCAGCCGTCCGTGCAGTCCGCGCTCAGCACCATCGCCGAGAACGCCGCCGGCTACCTCGGCCTCCTCACGACGGCGTTCATCCACCTGTTCGCCGTCATCACCATCGCGTTCTACCTGCTGCGGGACGACCACCGGCTCGCGGACTGGTTCCGCCGCCGGTTCGCGGACGACGACGGCGTTCTGGCCGCGTACACGGACGCCGTCGACCGCGACTTCTCGAACATCTTCTTCGGGAACATCGTCTTCGCGTTCATCACGGGCGTCGTCGCCGCCGTCTCCTACAACGCCCTGAACGCCGTCTCGCCGGCCGGCGTCGGTATCCCGTACCCGACGCTGCTGGGGATGCTGACGGGTGCCGCGAGCCTCATCCCCGTCGTCGGCATCAAACTCGTCTGGATACCGCTGGCGGGCTGGCTGGCGTTCTCGTCGTTTCAGGGCGACGCCGGCTTCCTGTTCGTCGTCGTGTTCGTCGCCGTCGCCGCGGTCGTCGTGGACTTCATCCCGGACCTCGTGGTGCGGCCGTACGTCTCCGGACGGGACCTCCACCTCGGGCTCGTGATTCTCGCGTACGTGTTCGGGCCGCTCCTCTGGGGCTGGTACGGCCTGTTCCTCGGCCCCATGGTGCTCGTGCTGGTCGTCCACTTCGCCCGGCTCGTGCTGCCCGAACTCGTCGCCGGCGTGGAGATCGACCCGGTGCCGAACGGGGAGACCCACGGGCCGGCCGCGCCGAGCGACGACCCCACGTACTCGGCCGCAGCGGCGGAGGCAGACACCGTGAACGACCAGCGGACTGACGGCGACGCGTCGGTGGACGACGGCACCGGAGACACGACCGACGGAGCGACGGGCGACGATTCAGCCGGGACGCGCTGACCGCGAGGCGTCAGTTCTCCCGCAGCCGCGTGCCGTCCCGCGGGCAGTGCTCGAACGACGGGTTCCGGGTCCGGAAGCCGCACTCGGGGCACGAGCGAACAGACGGCCGGTCGTCGTCCCCGCCGCGACTCCTGAAGAGGAACGGGACGAACGGGACCGCGAGCAAGAACAGCGCGACGTCGAAGTACCACCAGAGCACGGCGCTGACGGCGAGGCTGACGACGACGCCGGCAGCGGCCGTCGCGAGCCGCGAGGACACCATCCTACGACAGGTCGGCGTACTGGGCCTCCCAGTCGCGGCGCGCCTCCAGTTCGCGGGTGCCGCGGCGGGTGAGCGTGTAGTAGTTCGTGCGCTGGTCGAGTTCGCCCTTGTCGACGAGGCCCTTGTCGACGAGTGTGTCGAGGTTCGGGTAGAGCCGGCCGTGGTGGATTTCGGACTCGTAGTAGTCTTCGAGTTCCTCCTTGATGGCGAGTCCGTGCGGGTCGTCGAGGCCGGCGACGACGTAGAGCAGGTCTCGCTGGAAGCCTGTCAGGTCGTGCATATGTCTCGTACTCGGTATAAATTACGTGCCGGCGAGCATAAGTGTGGTGGCAGGAACGTGGCAGAGCGCCCGCCCACACCGATTCTGCGAACGTGACATGTCCGCCCAGCGTGCTTATGTGTGACTCCCTCGTACTGTGGTGTATGCCAGAAGAAGTGCTGTTCGAGAGCGAACTCCGCCAGGACCGCAGCGACGTGGCCGACTACCTCCGCACCGTCGCCGACAAACTTGACGCCGGCGAGCCGCTGACGCTGTCGGCGGGCGGCGACTCCCTCACCCTCGACCCGCCGGCCTCTGTCACGTTCGAGGTGAAAGCCGAACTGGAGACGGGCAGCGGACCCGACGAACACAGCGTCGAGTTCGAACTGGAGTGGGACGAGGGCGACGCCGACGGCAGCGACGCCACCGGCCTCGACATCTCGTAGCCCGACGGCTCGCAGACCCACCGCTGTCTGCTCACTGACGAACCACCGGTATCGACGCACAGCGGCCGCTGTCGAACGTAGTGCAACGGAAAAGGATGCGAGGCCGGAAACTCCGGCCCCGCAGCCGCCCTGAATTGGTCCCCGCTGACGCTTCGGCCCTCCAAGCGAAGCGTCACCTGAGTCAAGACGGGGCAACGTAATAAATCTATCTCCCAGCGAAAGAGCTGCCGCTACATGTGCTCTTCTTCGAGCACCCAGCCCAGCGCCCGCCGGTAGTACGTGAACATCTGCCTGACGCCCTCGTGGTTCATGTCTTCGGAGTCCAGTTCCTCGACCAGAAACTCGTACTGCTCCCGTATCTCCTCCTCGTCGCGCATGCCTCACGCTACCCGCTCCAGCGGTAAGAAACGCCGCCCTCCGGCTACTTCCGGTCGAGCCGCGAGATGCCGTGCCAGATGGCGTTCACGACCCGATCCTCGCCGTCGCCGTCCGCGTCGCTCCAGCCGCGAGCGAGCGCGTCCTCGAGCGCGTCGAGGTCGTGGTTCTCGAAGTTGTTCATCCCCCGGAACTCCTCTAACGCCTCGCGCTCGGCCTCGCCGAACTCGTCGGACGGCTCGTCCTCGTAGAACCCCAGCTCCGACAGCGTCGCGAGCACGGACTCGGCGGTTTCTCCCGAGAGCTCGCGGTACTCCTCGGGGTCCTCGCGTTCGAGCAGCGTGATGTCGTAGATGCGGAACACCCGTTCGAGCTCGTCGATTGGGTGTTCGTGGTCGTCGACGCGCACGTCGACCCAGCGGTCGTTCCCACCGTCGTAGCCGCCCTCGGGCTTCGCGACGTACAGAGCCGCGCCCTGCTCGCCGCGCTGGTCGCCGCCCGCCTCGTTGCCGGCCTGGAGCGCCGCCAGCAGCTTCTCGGGCAGCCCGCCGTCGGTCGCCTCGAAGGCGTCGCCCATCGCGTCCACGGTCTCCCGGTTCTCCAGGATGTTGCCCTGCACGGTGTAGTGGTCGCCCTGCCGGTCGCTCGCGTGGTCGAAGCACTCCTCTCCCGTGAACGCCGCCACGGAGCCGTCCTGCCCGACAATCCCGACCTGTCGCTGCGGGGCCTCGTCGTCCGCGCTCGTCAGTTCCTCGACGACCTCTTCGGCCGAGTGTCCCTCCCGGAGCAGGTCGAGCCCTTCGGGTCCGTAGGCGACGTTCGCGAAGCTCTGCGTGGCGATAGCGCCGGCGTCCGCGCTCGCGAACGGGACGACGGACCCGACGGCCACGAACTTCGACTGGACGGCGACGCCGACCGCGTCGGTCTCGGGGTCTCGCGCGACGATGGAGAACGTCATGCGGAGACGGTCGCCCGCGCCGGGCAAAAGACTACGGCTCGGCCACCCCCGTTGCCGTCTTCTCCCCGTCCTGCCGGGTGCTTCGACCCGCGTCGTCGCCGGCCGTCTTCTCGGCGGTCAGCGGCTGCCGGCTCGCCAGCGCCACCGGGAACGCGGGGTGTTCGACGAGGTGCCACAGCACCATGTGACGGCGGCCGGCTGTCAGCCCCGTTGCAGAGAGGTCTTCGGCGGTGAACGTCTCGGGGAGCCGCCGGCAGCGCCGCCGGAGCGCGTCGAAGCTCTCGAAGACCTTGCGGTTCCCGGCGGAGTCCGCGCCCCGGCGCTCGACGACGTAGCTGCCGTCGGGCCGGCGCACGCCCGCCGTGTTCACGAACGACTCGCGGGCCGTCAGCGCGTCGGTCAGCGAGTCGCGTAGCTGTTCGGCGTCGTCCGTCGAGAGGACTAGTTCGTCGGCGTCGTCGTCACAGTCGAGCGCGACGACGACGCGGTCGCCGCGGCGCTCCGCCCGCAGGTCAGGCGAGCCGGAGAATTTCTCGACCAGCCGCATCGCTGCGGCTTCGGGTATCCTCGGCGGCCGGAGTCTGTGTGTAACTCGGCATCGTGCCAGTGAATTGCCGCGATGTCAGCATAAGTCCGGTGGTGGAACAGACTAGGTCTGTCAGACCGCACCCGTGAGGCGTGGCGCTCCGGCGCTGGGCGTCGGGGCTGTCGGAGTCAGGTGTCGGCGACGCCCCGGACCCAGTCGGCGACGTCCAGCACGGCGTGCTCGGCGACGTTGTCCGCGAACTGGAGGTGCGTCATCGTCGACGGCTCGTGGCCCGTCTGGAAGTAGTGCCCGAGGCCGTCGTAGAACTCGACGCGTCCCGCCTCGCCGAGGTCGAGGTCGCGCCAGTCGTCCAGCATCTCACGGTGCATCTCGACGAGCTCGGGCTGCACCTCGGGGTCGGCGCGCCCGGTCTTCAGCGCGAACACCGGCGCGTCGATGGATTCGGCGAGTCCGCCCGGGTTGTAGCCCAGCACGCTGTCCCACCAGCGACCCGGCTTGTCCCGGAGCACCTCGTCGGGCTCGTAGTCTCGGTCGACCAGCCGCCGGGCAGTCTCCTGCTGCTGGGCCAGCAGGGCTTCCTGGTCCTCGTCGAGGTCGCCGTCCGGTTCGAGGAAGTACCGGAGGTGCCGGGCGTCGTCGGGGTCGGGCTCCGTTTCGCTCGGGCCATCGAGGGACACGACGCCCGCGACGTTGCCGTGTCTGTCGGCGATTCGGGGCGCGGCCAGCCCGCCCTGACTGTGGCCCGCGACGAACAGCGCGCCCTCGTCGACCGCGTCGGTGTCCGCGAGTTCGTCGAGGGCGGCGACCGCGTCGTCGACAACGACGGTGTCGAGCGTGTAGTCTTCTGGGTCGACGTCGTGGTCGTGCAGGCGCTTCTCGTATCGGAGGACGGCGACGCCCTCGGTCGCCAGCCCCCACGCGAAGTCCTGCAGAATCTTGGATTCTCCTGCGGTCCCGTCGCTGTCGTGGATTCCGGACCCGTGGACGAGCACCACGCCGGGGAACGAACCCTCGCCGTCGGGGACCGCGAGCGTGCCGTCGAGGGCCACGTCGCCGGCGTCTACGGTCACGTCGCGCTCGGTGAACGCGTCGGCCTCGGCGTAGGCCGGTGGTTCGTACTCGCTGGGGAGCGCGAAGGCGGAGACCTCGCCGTCGGCGACGCGCAGGTCGAGGCGCTGGCTGCCGTCGGCGAACACCAGTTCGACGGACACCTCGTCGCCGTCGACGGTCACGTCGCCGACGCCCTCGGCCCCGCCGTACTGGCCGTAGAGCCCGTACCAGAACTCTTCGAGGGCGTCTTCCGCGTCCAGTTCGCCGAACTGGACCCCCTCCGGGAACGCGTCGAGGACCGCCTCGCGTCCGGTCTCGGAGAGCAGTGCGGCGGCCTCGGTGGCGGCGGCCGCGTCTTCGGCCGCGAATCGGTCGGCGAACTCGGTGGCCGCCGCGCCGGGGTCGCTGTCAGACATGCACAGGGCTTCCCGACGCCGCGGGAAAGAGGTTGGTGGTCTGTCAGCCGACGAGCCACGGGAGTTATGCCGTCACCGGGCCAACTCCGGGGCATGGACGTGCGCGGCGAGCGCGAGTGCAAGTCGTGTGGGACGCGCTGGTCGTACTTCGAGACCGGGAGCGTCGAGTGCCCGAGTTGCGGGAGCCTCCGGAGCGTCGGCGTCGGCGAGCGCAAACTCCACACCGACGCGGGCGGCGACCTCGACCTGACCGCGGCCCGGCAGGCCGGCGCGGACGACGTGCTGGACGCCCTGGAACCGGCGAAGGAGGCCTGCCGCGAGTACTGCCAGTCCCGGGGGTTCGTCGCGGGCGGTGACCTGCTGGACTTAGACGACACCTACCTCGCCGCCCAGGAACTCCGGCGCGCGGCGGTCCTGCTCGCCGGGAAGCTCCGGGTCGGCGAGGACGAACAGCGGTACGTACTCGCCCTCCTGAACGGTGCAGACGACGGCGAGCGCCCGGCTTCGGAGGACGTGCCAGCGTCGATGTGGGCGGCCCGCGGGCTCGCGTACGCGGCGGCCGTCGACGCCTACCGGGCGGCGCTCCGCGAGCACGCCGACGGGAGCGTCCCCGACCCCGAAGGCGGGCTGCTGGCGCAGGTACGCGACCACAGCAAGCGCGTGGAGGCCCTCGACGGCGATGTCGACCCGGCGGACAGCGAGCGTCTCGTCGCCGCCGTGCGTGCGGTCGCGGACGCCTACCGCGGCGACGACGCCGGCGTCGAGCGAGCGCGCACGAGACTGGACGCGCTCGCCTGAGGCCGGAGCGTCCGGCGGCTACTCCTGCGGTGCGGCCCATCCGAGGAACCACTCGAAGCCGGCGAACGCGACGAGGAAGAACGCCGCGAAGACGACCCACCGGAACAGCGAGAACGACCCGGTGAACGCGAGGACGTTGAAGACGTACGCGAGCGACGCTGCGACGAATCCAGCGACGTAGAGATCGCGACGAGTGTGCATGCGGTGACAGACGGCTGACGCGCCGATAGTCGTGTCGGCGAACCCCAGATTTTGTCCCGGGACCACCGAGAAGCCGGCGGCGGTCAGGGCAGCGTGACGTCGACGCCGGTCTGTTCGCCGGCGGCCTTCAGAGTGTTGTACAGCAGCATCGCGCGAGTCATCGGGCCGACGCCGCCGGGGACGGGCGTGATGGCGCTCGCTCGCGCTTTCGCGCTCTCGAAGTCGACGTCGCCGACGAGCTCGTAGCCCTTCTCGGTGTCCGCGTCGACGCGGTTGATGCCGACGTCGATGACGACCGCGCCCTCGGAGAGCATGTCGCCGTCGACCAGTTCGGGGACGCCGCAGGCCGCGACGACGACGTCCGCGCGGCGGGTGTGGGCGGCGAGGTCGTCGGTGCGGCTGTGACAGACCGTGACCGTGGCGTTGCCGCCGTCGGCCTTCTGCACGAGGAGGTTCGCGAGGGGTTTCCCGACGATGTTCGACCGCCCGACGACCACGACCTCCGCGCCCTCGGTGTCGACGCCCTGGTGGGCGAGCAGCTTCTGGATGCCGTGGGGCGTGCAGGGCTTGAATCGGGCGTTCCCAGCGACCAGCTTCCCGACGTTCTCGGGGTGGAAGCCGTCGACGTCCTTCGCGGGGTCGACAGCCGACAGCACGCGCTCGTCGGGGACGTGGTCGGGCGTCGGGTCCTGCACGAGGATGCCGTGGACGTCGTCGCGGGCGTTCAGGTCGGCGACGGCGTCGAACAGCTCCTCGGCGGGCGCGTCCGCGTCGATGCGGACGTCCTCGGCGGCGATGCCGAGCTCCTCGCAGTCCCGCTGTTTCATGGAGACGTACGTCTCGCTGGCCTGCTTGTCGTTCATCAGCACCGTCGCGAGCCGCGGGGTGACGCCGGCGTCCTCGAGGGTGGCGACGGCCCCCGAGAGGTCTTCGCGCACCTCGGCGGCGACGGCCTCTCCGTCGATGAGTTCAGTCATGTCTCCACCTCCTCGCGCCGCCGACTTGTACTTGGCGCTATGTGCATAGTTCTGATTCAGGGGAATAGATTATGGACACAAACGTGTTCACTTACGTCGTCTCCGTCGCTAGGAACCGGTCGACCCTTTCAGGGTCCGGCGACCGACGGAGTCCCGGCACACACCGTCATTCGTACAGGGGGAACCGGTCGGTGAGGTCGTCGACCTCGGCCGCCACGTCGGCGTACACCTCCTCGTCGCCGAGGTTGTCGACGACGCGCGCGATGCAGTCGGCGACCGTCTCCATCGCCTCGGCGTCGAAGCCTCGCGTGGTGAGCGCGGGTGCGCCGATTCGGATGCCCGACGGGTCGAACGCCGACCGGGTCTCGTCCGGGACAGTGTTGGCGTTCAGGACGATGCCGACGTCCTCCAGTTCCTCCTCGACGTCGCCGCCGGAGACGTCCGGGTGTGACTCCCGGAGGTCGACGAGCACGAGGTGGGTGTCGGTGCCGCCGGAGACCAGCGAGAAGCCGTGTTCTTGGAGTCGCTCGCCGAGCACCTCGGCGTTCTCGACGACCTGCTCGGCGTACTCCTCGAAGTCGGGCTGGAGCGCCTCGTGGAAGCCGACCGCCTTCCCCGCAATGTTGTGCATCAGGGGGCCGCCCTGTGCGCCCGGGAAGACCGCGGAGTCGATGTCGTCGGCGTACTCGTCGTCGCACATGATGATGCCGCCGCGACCCGCGCGGATGGTCTTGTGCGTGGAGCCGGTGACGAAGTCGGCGACGCCGACCGGCGAAGCGTGCTCGCCCGCCGCGACGAGCCCCGTGATGTGCGCGATGTCGGCGGTGTGGAGCGCGCCGACGGCGTCCGCCGCCGCCTGGATGCGCTCCCACTCGACCTCCCGGGGGTACGCCGAGAACCCGGAGACGACCATGTCCGGCTCGAACTCCTCGGCGAGTTCGCGGAGGCCCTCGTAGTCGAGGCGACCCGTCTCCGGGTCGACCTCGTACTGCTCGACCTCGTAGAGCTGGCCCGCGAAGTTCGCGGGGTGGCCGTGGCTCAGGTGGCCACCGTGGGTCAGGTCCAGCGAGAGAATCTTGTCGCCGGGATTCAGGGTGGCGAAGTAGACGCCCATGTTCGCCGACGACCCGCTGTGGGGCTGGACGTTCACGTGGTCGGCTCCGAACAGCTCTTTCGCGCGCTCGATTGCGAGTTCCTCGACGTCGTCGGCGTACTCGCAGCCGCCGTAGTACCGGGAGCCCGGGTAGCCCTCGGCGTACTTGTTCGTGAGTTCGCTGGACTGGGCCGCCATGACGGCCTCGCTGACGTGGTTCTCGCTCGCAATCATCGCGAGCGTGTCCTCCTGTCGCTCGCGTTCGCCCGCGAGTGCGTCTGCTACCGCCGGGTCGACCTCCCGGACCTCCTCGTAGCTCATGGTTCAACGGGCCGCCGCGCGCGGCATAAGTCTACCGCGACCTAATTCCCGGCAACCGCACGACAGAAATATATGCCCCCTCGGTGTATGCCGACGGTACGTGACCGAGCGGGAGCGACCGGCCGGGGGGCCTACCAGCGACGACGCGACCAGCCTCGGGACCGTCACGGTCCCGCGCACGCCGGCCGGCGTCGCAGCGGCCGTCACCCACGCCGCGGCCGCCCACGACACGACGGGAGTCGGTCGGAGCCTCCGAGCCAACCGGAGTCGGCCGCCGGCCGTCGAGTTCGGGGACCGTCTCGCCGTCCCCACCGCGGTCGCTGCCGAGACGCCCGAGACGGGCATCGAACTCCGGCTGCCGGCGTCGCTGCGGTCGGTGTTCGTCGGCGCACCGCTCGCGTTCTACCTCGGTGCCGACGTGTCGGTCGTCGACGACGCGACACCCCGACTGCTGGCGTCCGCGACGGGCGTCGACCGCGAACTCGGCGACCTGACTTCGGACGTCCCCGACCTCCTGGCCCGGGCGTTCTGGCTCGACTGCCTCATCCGGGAGGCGTCGACGGGTGCGGAACTCGCGGAGGGCGACGCGCTCGACGCTCTCGGGCTGGACCCCGACCGGCTCGTGGCGCAGTCGCCGGCGGACCGGCTCGCGGCGTACCTCGATGCGCCCTTCGAGCGCGTCGCCGACCGGTTGCCCGAGTGGCACCTCGCGATGCACGTCGCGCCGACCTACGACCACGCGACCGCGCTGCCGTATCTCCTCGACCGGCTCGCGTTCGTGTTCCCGCCGGAGACCGCGAGCCTCGACCGCCAGGAGCTCGTCTCGCGGTCGCTGGACGACTTCTACCGCGGGGCCCCCGGCCCCGTGGCGAGCGTGGAGATGCTCGACCCCGTCGACCGTCCCGGCCGCACTCAGGGCTGGCTCGCCGACGGCACGCCCGTCGACGCCTTCAAGACCCAGCCGGTGGCGTACCGGAACCACGACCGCTACCGCGCCGCCGACCGCGACGGCATGTCGGTCGCGGTGGTCCTCAACGACCGCGGAATGGCGGGCGAACACGACGCCGTCGCGGACATCTACGAGACGCGGGCGAGCGACCTGCCGATGGACGTCAGCTTCCACGAGCGGCTCACTCGGCGGGAGCTCGCAGACCTGCTCGCCGACCACCACGAGTTCGTCCACTACATCGGGCACTGCGAGGTCGAGGGGCTGCGCTGCGCGGACGGCCACCTCGCCGCCAGCGACCTCGGCGAGACGAACGTGGAGACGTTCTTCCTGAACGCGTGTGGCTCCTACCACGAGGGCACGGCGCTCGTCGAGGCCGGGAGCGTCGCGGGTGCCGTCACCCTCCGGAAGGTGCTCGACGAGCAGGCGGCGAAGGTCGGCACGGCGTTCGCGCGCCTCCTGCTCGCCGGCTTCCCCATCGTCGCCGCGCTCCGGCTCGCTCGCCGCCGCATCCGAATGGGGAAAGACTACGCTGTCGTCGGCGACGGTACGCAGACGCTGGCGGCGACGGACGACCGCGACGCCCGCGTCGCCCACGTCGAGCGCCTCGACGACGACCGCTACCGGGTGGCCTGGGAGCACCAGTCGCTCACTCGCCACGGCGACGGCTTCACCACGCCGACGCCCGGCGACGGCCGCCGTCGGCTCTGCGGGAACCCCAGCACGACCACCACGGACGGCACCAGTCTCGCCAGCGCGCTCGCGGACGCCGACGCGCCCGTGGTCCTCGACGGCCGGTTCCACTGGGCCGACGAGGCCGCCGCTGTCGTCGACCCCTCCCGTCACCCGTAACGCCCGCTCGTCGGCCGCATGGAGTCGAGAACCGGCGTTTTACACTTACTCGTCCCGGTAAAATTAAATAGCCACACACCATACCGGTGGACAGAGATGACATCGAATCTACTCGGCACGTCCGTCGCTGACGTCCTCGACGAGGTGTTCGGCGACGACCCCGCCGAGCTCTTCGTCGTCGACCCGAGCGCGCGAGCAGTCGAAGCGCTCGTCGACGCGGCCAACGACTACGACGGCGACCTCCCCTCGATCCGCGTCCTCGGCGACGAGCGAACGCTGAAGGACGTGACGGGGGACTTCATCGTCGCGAGCAACGCCGCGAACCTCGTCGAGTCCGGCGACCTGGAGCTCCGGACGTTCGACGGTGACGGCCGCTCCTCGATGCTCGTCACCCAGAACCGAACGGTCGCGCTCGTCGAGACCGGCGGCCTCGTCGCCGGCCTCGCCACCGACGACGACGAGTTCGCGGGCACCGCGTACGACGCCGCGACCGCCGACTGGGCGGACGCCGAGGCGTTCACGCTTCGGACGCCCGCCATCGACCGCGTCCGGTCGTCGCTCGACGACGACATCGGCACCGAGGTCGGCGACGACTTCGACGACGTGCTGGCCTCGCTGGAGACCGCTCGCGGCGACGGCGACGGTCTCGACGAGGTCACCATCAGCCTGCTCGTCGCGGCGAAGAACCGCGAGCTGCTGTACGACATCAGCAAGTGGGGCGAGGACGTCGGTATCGCGTCGAAGGCGACGTTCTCCCGGACGAAGACCAAGCTCGAGGACCTCGGTCTCATCGACACCGAGAAAGTCCCCATCGACGTCGGCCGTCCGCGCCTCCGCCTGAAGCTCGCTGACGACCGGCTGGAGGACGCGCCGGCCGGCGACTTCGCGAACGTCGCGGAGTCGATGCTGGCGTAGAGCGACCGAACCCCGTACTGTTTTGCGTCCGTCCCGCCTCCCCGTAGCCATGCTAACGGAGGCCGTGTTGTGACTGTCGCGGTGGTCGGCGACGGCCCCGCGGTCGACGCCGTGGAGGCCGCGCTCGCGGACGTGGACGCGCCTGTCGAGGCGACGGACGTGGCGGGCGTCGCGGACGCCGACCTCGGTGTGGTCGTCGGGGTCGCGGGCGCTGGCGGCTTCCGCGCCGCGAACGAGGCCGCTCGCGAGGGCGGGACGCCGTTCGTGACCGTCGAGGTGGGTGGACTCGGCGGCCGGCCGCTCGCGGACGTGGACGCCGGCGTCGCCGTCCTCTCGCCGGGGGGGCCGTGTTTCGAGTGTCTCACGGGCCGGGTGGAGTCGACCGGTCAGGAGCCCGCCGACTCGCCGTCCGCGGCCCGGTCGACGGTCCGGCTGGCGGGTGCCCACGCCGGCCGGCTCGCTGTCGACGCCCTCCGCGGCGAGGCCGCGCCGGGGACCGTCGTCGAACTCCCGCACGCCGAGCGGTCGGTCGCGCCGCTCCCGAACTGCGACTGCGGCGAGCGCCCCGACCGCGACCTGCGGCGGGGCGACGAGGGGCGGTCGCTGGACGCTGCGCTCCGGGCGGGCGAGGCGCTGGTCGACGACCGGGTCGGCCTCGTCACGGCCGTCGGCGAGCGCGAGTCGTTCCCGGCACCGTACTACCTCGCGAGCGTCAGCGACACCTCGGGGTTCAGCGACGCCGAGGCCGCCCAGCAGGCGGCCGGCGTCGACCCGGACTGGAACGCGGCCTACATGCGCGCCGTCGGTGAAGGCCTCGAGCGGTACAGCGCGGGCGTCTACCGCGAGGCCGACTTCGAGACCCGACCGGTCGACCACGAGGACGCCGTCGCTCCCGCGGCGTTCGTGCGGCCCGACGGTGAGTCCGTCGCTGGCTCCGAGTCGCTCGACTGGGTCCGTGGGGAACACTTGCAAACCGGGGGTGACGCACTCCTGCCCGCGGACCGCGTCGTCTTCCCGCCGCCCGACGACGCCTCGGGGCCCGCCATCACGACCGGGCTCGGCCTCGGAAACACCGGGACCGAGGCGCTGCTGTCCGGGCTGTACGAGACCGTCGAGCGGGACGCCACGATGCTCGCGTGGTACTCCACGTTCGAACCGCTCGGTCTCGGCGTCGACAGCGAGGCCTTCGCTGAACTCCGGAAACACGCCCGCGCGGAGGACCTCACCGTGACGCCGCTGCTCTGCACGCAGGACGTCGACGTGCCCGTCGTCGCCGTCGCCGTCCACCGCGAGGACTGGCCGCGGTTCGCGCTCGGCTCCGCCGCCGACCTCGACCCCGAGGCCGCCGCCACCGACGCGCTCGCCGAAGCCCTCCAGAACTGGATGGAGCTCCGCGCGATGGGGCCCGACCGCGCCAGCGACGAGAGCGGAGCCATCGGCAAGTACGCCGACTTCCCCCGCGAGGTCGAGGGGTTCATCGACCCCGACACGACCGTTCCCGCCAGCGACGTCAGCCCGGCAGAGGCACCCGAGGGCACCGCCGAACTCGACGGCGTCCTCGACGCGCTCGCGGACGCCGGCCTCGACGCCTACGCCGCCCGCATCACCCCCCGCGACGTTGAACAGGCGGGCTTCGAGGCCGTTCGCGTGCTGGTCCCGGACGCCCAGCCGCTGTTCGTCTCCGAGCCGTTCTTCGGGGAGCGAGCCCGCGAGGTTCCGCGAGAACTCGGCTTCCAGGCGCGACTCGACAGGCCGTTCCACCCGTTCCCCTGACCGCGGTCACGCACCCGCCCGGTACCACACCGGTGCGGTCGCGTCCCCTGTTCGCCGCCGGTCACCCACCGACCGACGACCCGAGAACGCCGCCGTCTGCGTACTTCGTCTCGTACGCCCGCTCGTCCGCGAACAGCATCAGGACACCCTCGGCGAACGAGACGACGGCCGGAACGAGCGTCCAGCACAGACAGAGGTAGAGAAGACCGAGCGCGACGTTGTTTTGGTAGAACTTGTGCGCGCCGAAGCTCCCGAGCAGGACAGCGAGCACGCCGGCGGCGACCCGTTCGGCGTCCCCCGAGCCGTTCGATAGCGACCGCTGCTCGACCCGACAGTCGGGACACGTCTCGGCCCGCTCGTCGACGAGTTCGCCGCAGTGCAGACAGTACTTCTCGCCGGCACCGCGGTCCCCGTTCCCGCCGGTGAGGGGTTTGGTCTGGTTGACGCCGCACTCGAGGCAGAGTTCGGCGTTCGGGTCGATGTCCGCACCGCAGTTGATGCAGTACTTCATCCCTCGACTCGGCGAAACAGCGGCCACCCAGTTCTGTATTGCGGGCGTTCGCTCGCCCTGAATGTCTCGACCGTCACCGGCAGACGCCACGAACCGCCCCTACTCCGAGAGTGACGCCCTGATACAGAGGAACGTCGGGTACCGCAGCCGCTTCTCGTACGATTCGGGTTTCTCGTCCTCGAACGTGGGGCTGGGCGTCGGTTCGACCAGCTCGTCGAGTTGGAACCCGGTTTCGAGGAGCGGGTTCACGGCCTCGGCGAACGGCCGGCGGTAGAACGGTACGTCGACCTCGCCGTCGGCGGCCGGCCACGTCATCGTCTCGCGCTCGACCGCGAAGTAGTCCTCGGCCTCGAACGCGACGTACTCGTCCACCGGGTGCTGGGCGGAGAACGCGAGAAACCCGCCCGGCGCGAGGATTCGAGCGAACTCCGCGAACGGCTCTCGCCAGTCCTCGACGTAGTGCAGCGAGAGCCCGCAGACGACGCCGTCGAACTCGCCGTCGTCGGCGAACGCCAGCGGCTCCGTGATGTCCGCTCGGTGTAGCGCCACCCGGTCGCCGACTCGCCGCTCCGCGCGGTCCAGCATCTCGGCGTTCTCGTCGACGGCGACGACGTCCGCGCCGCGGTCGGCCAGCCACTCGGCGTACCGGCCGTGGCCGCAGCCCGCGTCGAGGACGCGCTTCCCGGCCACGTCGGGCACGAGGTCCGTCATGGCGGGGAACTCGAAGTCCGCGCAGTAGGGGTCGTCCTCCTGTCGCTCGTAGGTCGCCGCCAGTCTGTCGTACGCTGCCTCCACCGTCGGGGTCTCCTCGGGCGGCACGAGCTACCGGTCCGGCGGCCCACAGAATAACCGTTGGGGTCGGGCTACAGCAGCCCGCCCACGGTCGCGCCGTCGGCGACGGAGTGCGGGACGGTGAGCGGGGAGATGGAGACTTCGTTGTCGACGCAGTGGTACCGGTCGGTGCCGCTGGGGTCGGGGACGTCGCGATCGAGGAACTGGTACCAGAAGCGGTCCTCGACGTCGACGCCGTCGCCAGTGAAGTTCGCCTGCAGTTCGTACTCGCGGGTGGGTCGGGTGACGCGCATGACCGGGTCGTCGGCGTGGCGGGCGGCGGGCGCGTTCACGGAGAGGTAGTCAGCGGTCGGCAGCAGCGAGCCGTCGACGAAGTCGGGGACGATGTCGGCGGCCGTCTCGGCCGCGGTGTCGAAGTTCTCGTACTCGGGCTCCCAGCCGCCAGCGGGGTCGAACTCCCAGTCGTACATCGAGACGGCGACGGCGGGCAGCCCGAGGAACGCGGCCTCCATCGCAGCGCCGACAGTGCCCGAGCGTGCGAGGATGTGCGCGCCGAGGTTCGGGCCGTCGTTGCAGCCGGAGACGACGACGTCCGGCGAGATGTCGAGGCCGGCGACGGCGACGCCGACGCAGTCGGCGGGCGTGCCGTGGACCGCGTACCCGCCGTCGTCGCGGTCCTCGTAGTCCAGCACGTCGAAGGTCCGGGTCTGCCCGGAGCCGGACTGCTCGTCGGCGGGCGCGACCACCGTGACGTCGTGGCCGTCGTCGGCGAGCGCATCGCGGAGGGCGCGTATCCCCGGGGCGTCGATGCCGTCGTCGTTCGTGAGAAGGACGGACAGCGAGTCACTCATCGGCTGGCGTTTCGCGCCGGCGAGGGTAGGCGTTGCGAAAGCGGACTGCGGCCCGCGTCGGCACGGACTTATGTGCCGGCTCCGATTGGTGGCCGTATGCTGGAAACGTGGTTCCTCGACGTCGCGGGGACCGATCCCCTGCTGCAGGCGTTCGTCGGGGGGCTGGTGGTCGCCGGCCTGAACCTCGTCGGCGCGCTCGCGGTAGTGGTCTGGCGCGACCCGAGCCAGCGGTCGCTGGACGGCGCGCTCGGGTTCGCGGCGGGCGTGATGCTCGCGGCGAGCTTCACGAGTCTCATCCTCCCCGGCATCGAGTTCGGCGGCCAGAACGGCCTGCTGGAGGTCATCGCGGGCATCGTGCTCGGCGTCGTCCTCCTCGACCGCGCTGACCGCTGGGTGCCCCACGTCCACGTGCTCATCACGGGCCGGGAGCGCGCCGACCAGACCGTCTCGCAGGCCGACCTCGCGCCGCTACTGCTGTTCATCGTCGCCATCACCATCCACAACATGCCAGAAGGCTTGGCGGTCGGTGTCGGCTTCGGCAGCGGGAACGTCAGCGAGGGACTGTCGCTGATGCTCGCTATCGGCCTGCAGAACATTCCGGAGGGGCTGGCCGTCTCGGTCGCGGCCGTGAACGCGGGCTTCGACCGGACGACGTACGCGGCCCTCGCAGGAGCCAGAGCGGGCCTCGTGGAGATTCCGATGGTGGTGCTGGGCGCGCTCGCTGTCAGCGTCTCCAGCGCCATCCTCCCGTACGCGATGGGGTTCGCGGCGGGTGGGATGCTGTTCGTCATCAGCGACGAAATCGTCCCCGAGACCCACTCGAACGGCAACGAGCGCGCCGCCACGCTCGGCCTGATGGCGGGCGTCATCGTGATGCTGTACCTCGACGTGACGCTGGCTTGACGCGCCGTCAGGCTGCGGACGCCTCCCGGAGCACGTGCAGCGACGTCGGGATGCTGGCAGCCACCACGCCGAAGACGGCACCGAAGAGCGGTTCGAGACCGACCGACGGCGCGAGCAGCCAGCCGCCAGCGAACCCGAGCGGGTCGAACACGAGCGCGAGCACGATAATCTGCTGTGCGAACGACAGCGAACCGAACCAGCCTGCGAGCTTCGAAGCCATCACCTACCCTGTCGGCCCCGGCCCCGCCTAATACGTCGGTGGCAGTTGCAGCCGCGGAGAATCGTGGCGCGGCGCTGCCGCGCCACGCGGCTCGCAGGTCGCCTCTCCCCGCTCGCGCAGTCAGTGGCCTCGCTGCGCTCGGCCACTGGCTCACGCGTCGCTGCGCTCCGCGTTCCAGTCCGGTGTCTCCCTGCGGTCGGCACCGCCGCTCACGGCTCCCGGTGGTCGCCGTTCGCTCGAACGTGGCGCGGCAGCGCCGCGCCACGCGGACCGTAAGGCAGAGGGGTGGCGGCCGACAACGGAGTTGGCATGGACCAGAAGCGGGAGGTGACGAGCGTCGACCTCGTCGCCCTCACGGCGGAACTCAACGAGTACGCGGGGGCGAAAGTCGACAAGGCCTACCTCTACGGCGACGACCTCCTCCGCCTGAAGATGCGGGACTTCGACCGCGGGCGGGTGGAGTTGCTCATCGAAGTCGGGGACACGAAGCGCGCGCACGTCGCCGACCCGACCCACGTACCGGACGCGCCGGGCCGGCCGCCGAACTTCGCGAAGATGCTGCGGAACCGGCTCTCGGGCGCGGACTTCCACGAGGTGCGACAGCACGGGTTCGACCGCATCCTCGAGTTCGAGTTCCGGCGCGAGGACGCCGACACGACCGTGGTCGCAGAGCTGTTCGGAGACGGCAACATCGCCGTCCTCGACCCGCAGGGCGAGGTCGTCGACAGCCTCGACACCGTCCGGCTGCAGTCCCGGACGGTCGCGCCGGGCCGCGAGTACGGCTTCCCGAGCGCCCGCGTGAATCCGCTCGAACTCGACTACGAGGGGTTCGCGGCGAAGATGCGGGAGTCCGACACCGACCTCGTGCGCACGCTCGCCACCCAGCTCAACTTCGGCGGGCTGTACGCCGAGGAGCTGTGTTCGCTGGCCGGCGTCGAGAAGACGAAGGATGTCGGCGAGGCGACGGAGTCCGACCTCGAAGCCCTCTTCGAGGCGAGCGACCGCCTGCTCGGCGCAATCGAGGCGGGCGACCTCGACCCGCGCGTCTACTACGAGCCGGCCGACGACGAGGAGGACGCCGACCGAGGAGCGCGCGTGGACGTCACGCCGGTCGACCTGCAGGAGTACGACCACCTGCCGAGCGAGGCCTTCGACTCGTTCGACGCCGCGCTCGACGACTACTTCACGAACCTCGACACGAGCGAGGACGAGGACAGCGGGGAGACCGTCGAGCGCCCCGACTTCGAGAACGAGATCGAGAAACAGCAGCGAATCATCGAGCAGCAGGAGCAGGCAATCGAGGACTTCGAACGGCAGGCCGAGGCCGAGCGCGAGAAGGCCGAGGCGCTGTACGGCCACTACGACCTCGTCGACGACCTGCTGACCGCCGTCCAGGAGGCCCGGGAGGCCGGGCACGGCTGGCAGGACATCGCGGAGACGTTCGAGGACGCGGCCGGTGACGTGCCGGGCGCGGAGGCGTTCTCTGGCGTCGACGAGTCAGAGGGCATGGTCCTCGTGCGCATCGACGACCACACCGTCACCCTCGACCCGGAGTCCGGCGTAGAGAAGAACGCCGACCGCCTCTACACGGAGGCCAAGCGCATCGAGGAGAAGAAGGCGGGCGCTCGCGCGGCCATCGAGAACACCCGGGAGGACCTCGAAGCGGTCAAGCAGCGCCGCGACGAGTGGGAGGCCGAACCCGAACCCGAGTTCGAGGAGGACGACGAGGACGTCGACTGGCTCGCCCGAGCGTCGATTCCGATTCGCCACCAAGAGCAGTGGTACGAGCGGTTCCGGTGGTTCCGGACGAGCGAGGGCTTCCTCGTGCTCGGCGGCCGGGACGCCGACCAGAACGAGGAGCTGGTGAAGAAGTACATGGACCGCTACGACCGCTTCTTCCACTCGCAGGCCCACGGCGGCCCCATCACGGTGCTGAAGACGAGCGAACCCAGCGAGCCGTCGAACGACATCGAGGTGCCCGACCGCGACAAGCGCCAGGCCGCCCAGTTCGCCGTCTCGTGTTCGTCCGTCTGGAAGGACGGCCGGGGCGCTGGCGACGCCTACATGGTCTCTCCCGACCAGGTGTCGAAGACCCCGGAGTCCGGCGAGTACCTGGAGAAGGGCGGGTTCGCCATCCGCGGGGACCGCACGTACTTCCGGGACCTCCCGGTCGATTGGGCAGTCGGCATCACCTGCGAGCCGAACACGCGCGTCCTCGGCGGACCCACGGACGCCATCCGCGACCAGGTCGAGACGCTCGTCGAAGTCGAGCCCGGTCGGTACGCGCAGGGCGACGCCGCCAAGCGCATCTACCGGGAGTTCCGCGAACGCTTCGCCGACCAGTCGTTCGTCCGGAAGGTCGCCAGCCCGGGCGAGATTCAGAAGTACATGCCGCCGGGCGGCAGCCGCATCCGCGACTGACCCGGCACTCCGGCCCCTTGCGACTGGGCCGACGAACGACGCGCAGCGCGTCGCTGTTGGCCTCCGGCAGACGGCCGTCTCTGAACACACCAGCCGTCCTGTGGCGGGTGTCGTCGGATCACGTGCGGAACGTCTCCGGGGTCGACGCGGCCGCGATGCGACCCGGATTCGTCGTGGCTGGTGCTGACACGGACCAGAACGTTCACGTGGCGAGCGCGTCCACCACCGACCATGTACGGTTCCCGACGCGCGGACGCCGTCGCCGTCGGCCTGCTGGCGGCCGCGGCGCTCGCCGGCCTCGCGCTGTGGGCGTCGCTGCCCGACCAGATGGCGATTCACTGGAGCGGCAGCGAACCGAACTCCTACGTGTCGAAGCCGCTCGGCGTGTTCGCGGTGCCCGCGCTCGGCGTCGCGAGCGTCGTCCTCGTCCGCCTCGTCCCCGACTCGCTGACCAGCACCCCCGGCGGTGTCGGTCCGACAGTCCTCTTTCTCGGCGTCGTGCTCGCGTGGGTGCAGGGCATCGTGTACGCCTGGAACCTCGGCTACCGATTCGACGTTGGCCTCGCTGTCGTCCCCGTCCTCGTCGGCGCGGGGCTGCTCGTCGCGTACGCGACGACCCAGGGGTAGCGCGGCCCCGGGCGGCGACCAAAGGAGAGAGCCTTTTCTCGTGGGGGTCCTCGGTCCGGGTATGCAACTGAAAGACCGCCACACCGTCGAGGGCGGCCGGGAGCGAATCACGCTCGTCCCCGAGTCCCTCGACGACCTCTGGCACCTCGCGTACGTCCTCGAACCCGGGGACTTCGTGGCGGGGGACACCCACCGCCGCATCCAGCGCAACGACGACCAGATGCGGGACACCGGCGGCGAGCGCGAACACATGTTCGTCACGCTCGACGTGGAGGACGTGGAGTTCCACAAGTTCTCGAACCGGCTGCGGGTGTCGGGCACCATCGAGGACTGCTCGCGGGAGGACCAGCTCGGCCTGCACCACACGCTGAACGTCGAGGAGCGCGAGGAACTGGAGGTCGAGAAGCACTGGAAACCCGACCAGCTCGACCGCCTGAACGAGGCCGTCGAGGCCACCGACCAGCCGGACGTCGCCATCGCGACCGTCGAGGAGGGGGAGGCGCACATCCACGTCGTCCAGCAGTACGGCGTCGACGAGCAGGGATCGTTCACGGCGACCACCGGGAAGGGCGAGCAGAACGACCGCGGCCGCGACGAACTGTTCGCGACGCTCGCCGACGCGCTGGCCCGCATGCAGGCCGACGCCATCATCCTCGCCGGCCCCGGGTTCACGAAACAGGACGCCCTCGACTACGTCACCGAGGAGTACCCGGACCTGCAGGAGAAAATCACGATGGTGGACACGAGCGCGGTCGGGGGCCGCGGTGTCCACGAGGTCCTCAAGCGCGGCGCGGTCGAGGACGTCCAGGAGGAGACCCGCATCGCGGAGGAGTCCGAACTCATCGACGAACTCACGACGGAGATGGCGACCGACGGGAAGGCCGCCTACGGCATCGACGAGGTCCAGAAAGCCGTGGAGTTCGGTGCGGTCGAGGACCTCCTGATTCTCGACGAGCGCCTGCGACTGGAGCGCGCCGGCGAGGGCGAGTGGGTGGACGTCGACGTCAACGACCTCGTCACGAGCGTCGAACAGCAGGGCGGCGACGTGACGGTGTTCAGCCACGAGTTCGCGCCCGGCGAGCAGCTCCGGAACCTCGGGGGCATCGCGGCGGTGCTGCGCTACCGGCTCGACTAGCGGTATATTTCGGTTACCGTCGGTAAAGCATAAAAAGTGGCGACGGATACCGGAGGTATGGTCGCTGACAAGCCCCCCGCTGTGACCGACGACGTCCGACGCGGAGTCGACGGTGCAGCCCTCGCCGACAGAATCGGACTCGACGACGACGAGATCGCCTGGCGGAAGGCGTTCACGGGTCTCGACGACGACGACGAAACCGCGCTGGCCGACGAGGCCGACCTCTTCGACCGGATCGCCGACGACCTCGTCGACGACTTCTACGACCACCTCCAGCGCCACGACCGCACGGTCGACATCATGGGTCGCTCCACGAAGGCCGTCGACCAGCTGAAACGCACGCAGACGCAGTACCTCCGAGGGCTCGGCCGCGGCGAGTACGACCGCGACTACGTCGAGGGTCGCGCCCGCATCGGGAAGCTCCACGACTTCCTCGACCTCGGCCCGGAAGTGTATCTGGGCGCGTACACCCGCTACTATGAGGGCTTGCTGGACGCGCTCGCCGAGGACGTGACGGCCGACCGCGGCGACGAGGCGGCGGCCGCCGTCGACGAACTCGTGTCCCGGTTCCTCCCGATGCTGAAGCTGCTGACGTTCGACCAGCAGGTGGCGATGGACACCTACATCGACTCGTACGCCCAGCGCCTCCAGGAGGAGATCGACCGCCGTCAGGAGCTGGCGGACGCCGTCACGGAGGACGTCGAAGCGCCGCTGTCCTCGCTGGAGACGACCTCCCGGGACGTCGCGGAGCGGACGGACGACATGCGGGCCGCGACCGACGAGCAGGTCGACCGGATGACCGACGTCAGCCGCGAGATATCCAGCGTGTCGGCGAGCATCGAGGAGGTCGCTGCGACCGCCGACGACGTCCGCCAGACCAGCGAGGACGCGGAGGCGCTCGCACAGCAGGGCGAGGCCGCCGCCGACGACGCGCTGGACACGATGACCGAAATCGACGAGGCGACCGACGGTGTCGCCGCGGACGTCGAACAGCTCCGGGAGCGCGCGGCCGACGTGGAGTCCGTGACCGGCGTCATCGACGACATCGCGGAGCAGACGAATCTGCTCGCGCTAAACGCCTCCATCGAGGCCGCTCGCGCCGGCGAAGCCGGGGACGGGTTCGCCGTCGTCGCCGACGAGGTGAAGGCGCTCGCCGAGGAGTCCCGCGAGCAGTCCACGCGCGTCGAGGAGCTCGTCGAACGGATGCAGGAAGACACCGAGGAGACCGTCGACCAGCTCGACGAGGTGAGCCAGCGCATCGGGGAGGGCGTCGAGCGCGTCGAGGAGGCGATGGAGACGCTCCAGGACATCACGGACGCGGTCGAGGACGCCGCCACCGGCGTGCAGGAGGTGTCGTCGGCGACCGACGACCAGGCCGTGAGCGCCGAGGAGGTCGCGGGGATGGTCGACCAGGTCGACGACCGCGCGCGGGAGATTGCGGACGCTCTCGACGACATCGCCGACGCGACCGACGACCAGGTGCAGACCGTCGAGGAGGTCCGCGAGACGGTCTCGAAGCTCAGCTAGACGTCGACGCCGAGGCCGTCGCGGGCGACGTGAACCTCGCCGTCGAAGCCCGCCTCGCGAACCGCCTCCGTCATGGCGTCGTGTTCGCCGTCGGTGTGCGGGTAGAGGTGGGTGAGGTAGAGGTCCGGGATTTCGACGCCGTCGAGCGACGCGCCGAGCTGGGTGGGCGTCGGGTGGTTGGAGACGTCGACGGAGTCGGGGAACGAGCAGTCGTGGACGAGCACGGACGCGCCGTCCGCGAACTCGGCCATCCCCTCGAACGCCTCGGTGTCGGCGCTGAAGACGAGGTCGCCGTCCTCGCCGCCGTCGAACCGGTAGGCGAGCCCGGGCATCGAGTGCTCGGTCTCGATGGCGTCCACGTCGAAGCCCGCCACGTCGAAGCTGCCGACGTCGACCTCGCGCAGTGTCAGGTCCACCCGGTCTCGGAGGTACTCGTGAACGTCGAGGAGGTCCTCGACGAGCGCCTCGGTGCCGTCGGGGCCGACGACGGTCAGCGTCTCCTCACCAGCGAGCCAGCGCGCCTTCAGCAGCGGGAGGAGGTCGCTGACGTGGTCGAGGTGGTGATGGGAGAGAAGGACGGTGTCGACGCCCTCGTAGCCCACCTCACTGCGGGCGAGCGTGTGCAACACGCCGCTCCCGCAGTCCACCAGTAGTCGGTCCTCGCCGTCCTCGACGAGGAGGCCGGTCTGCATTCGCTCGCCCGTCGGCATCGCCGAGCCCGTGCCGAGGAACGTCAGTTGCATACTCGGAGTGGGGGTACCGCGCCCGTTAACGATTCCGGGGTCGTGCTGGTGAGGTGACTACATCTGCGTCGTCTCTGCCCAGACTTGGTACCAGAGCTCGAAAGCCCCTGCTCGCTCAACGAACCCGGCCGACGTAAGCACCGCAGGGAGCGCAGCGACCGAGGCGCGCAACGAGGCCCGGGAGTCGAGCGAGCAGCCCCGTTCAGTCCACCCAATGCCGGCTGATCAGCTGGCAGCGGACCGACTGAAGGGGCGAGGAGTTATAGACCACGGATGCGGCGGCATCAAGAGAACACGCAGTCCCAGGTCGTCGTCAGACACTTGTCGTGCGCGTCCCAACTCCGAGCCAGACAATGGGGAGCGAGTCGGGGGCGCTGGCCGGGTCGGCCGCCAGCGACCGCGAGATTCTGGACGTCCTCGACCCCGCCGTGCGCGACTGGTGGGTCGACCGGTTCGGCCCGCCGGAGCAGGACGGCGGCTGCCTGACGCCGCCGCAGCGCGAGGCCATCCCCCTGATTCACGAGGGCGAGAACGCGCTCGTCGCAGCGCCGACCGGGTCGGGGAAGACGCTGGCGTCGTTCACGGCGATTCTGAACGAGCTGTTCGAGCGCGAGCAGCGCGAGGACGGGCTGGACAACGGCGTCTACTGCCTGTACGTGTCGCCGCTGAAGTCGCTCGCCAACGACATCGAGCGCAACCTCGCGAACCCGCTCGACGGCATCGCCGACCGGCTCGCCGAGCGGGGCGTGGAGACGGACGTACGGCAGGCGATTCGCCACGGAGACACCTCCGACTACGAGCGCCAGCAGATGCTGGAGACCGCGCCCCACATCCTGAACACGACGCCGGAGACACTGGCGATTCTGCTGAACTCGCCGAAGTTCCGGGAGCGCCTCGCATCCGTGGAGTACGTCGTCGTCGACGAGATCCACAGCCTCGCGGACTCCAAGCGCGGCACCCACCTCTCGGTGAGCCTCGAACGGCTCCGGCGGCTCGCGGGCGAGTTCACGCGCGTCGGCTGCTCGGCGACCGTCGAGCCCCTGTCGGACATCGCGCGGTTCCTCGTCGGGTTTGACGCCAACGAGGACGCGAACGGCGACCCGGAGCCCCGCGACTGCGAAATCGTGGACGCGCGGTTCGCGCGGGACTACGACCTCCAGTTGCACTGCCCGACGCCGGACCTCGTGAACACCTCCCGTGGCGCGGTCAACGACGCGTTCTACGAGACGCTCGGCGGGCTCGTCGAGGACCACGAGAGCACGCTCGTGTTCACGAACACGCGGTCGGGTGCCGAGCGCGTGCTGGAGAATCTCCGGGGGCGCGGCGTCGTCGACGAGGGCCGCTCGGCGTGCCACCACGGCAGCCTCTCGAAGGACCGCCGGCAGGCGGTCGAATCCCAGCTCAAGGAGGGGGCGCTGGACGTGACGACGACGTCGACGAGCCTCGAACTCGGCATCGACATGCCTCACATCGACCTCGTGGTGCAGGTCGGGTCCCCGAAGTCCGTCGCCAGCCTCCTCCAGCGGGTGGGGCGCGCGGGCCACCGGCCCGGCCGGACGGTGACTGGCCGCGTCATCGCGCTCGACCGGGACGAACTCGTGGAGTGTGCAGTGATGCTCCGACAGGCCGAACGAGGGTTCGTGGACCGCGTCCACATCCCCGAGCGGTGTCAGGACGTGGCCGCCCAGCACGTCTACGGGATGGCAATCGAGGGCCCGCTTCGGGAGGCCGCGGTGGCGGCGACACTGCGGTCGGCGTACCCCTACCGCGAGTACAGCGAGGCCGACTACGAGTCGCTGATTCGGTACCTGCGCGCGGACTACGACGGCTTCGAGGACCGCAACGTCTACGCGAAAATCTGGCGCGACAAGAACGACGCCCCGGACGGGGAACACCACTACTCCGAGTTCGACGTGGGCGAGACACTCGTCGGGAAGCGCGGGCGGCTGGCGCGCCCGATTCTCCTCCAGAACATCGGCACCATCCCGGACTCGTTCTCGGTGAACGTCTACGTGCGCGGCGGCGACGAGTGGGTCGGCCAACTCGACGAGAGCTACCTCGACACCCTCGAATCCGGGGACGTGTTCGTGCTGGGCGGCGACCGGTTCGCGTACCGTTACCGCCGCGGGTCGAAGGTGTACGTCGACCGCACCAGCGAGCGCCCGACCGTGCCGTCGTGGTTCTCCGAACGGCTGCCGCTGTCCTTCGACCTCGGCCGCGAAATCGCGCGGTTCCAGGGCGACCTCGTCGAGAAACACGCGCAGGGCGGGGCGTCTGCGGTCCGGCGCTGGCTCCGAGAGTTCCCAATCGACGGCAACGCGGTGCGGGCGCTCGCCCGGATGTACGACGACCAGCTAGCCTACGCCAGCGTCGAGAGCGTGAGTACGGACGAACGCATCGCCGTCGAGACGGTAAAAGACCGCGACGACTACCGGCGGCGCTACCACGTCCGCACGCCGTACGGCCGGCGGTTCAACGACGGGCTCTCCCGGCTGCTCGCGTACCGGTGTGCGAACGAGACGAACGCGAACGTCGCCGTCTCCGTCGCCGACAACGGCTTCACGCTGGCGATGCCGCTGAACCGCAAGGTCGACGTCGCGGGGCTGCTGCGAGACACCGACCCGGAGAGCGTGAGGGAGACGCTCCGAGACGCGCTGGACGGCACCGACCTCCTCGAACGGTACTTCCGCATCGACGCGACCCGCTCGCTGCTCGTGCTCAAGCGCTACAAGGGCCGCGAGAAGTCCGCGAGCAAACAGCAGGTCGCCAGCGAGATGTTGCTCGCACTCGCCGAGGAACTGGAGGACTTCGCGGTCATCGACGAGACGTACCGGGAGCTCATCGAGGACAAACTCGACCTCGCTGGCGTCCGAGACGTGCTCGCGCGACTCCAGGCGGGCGACGTCGACGTGACCGAGACGAGCCTGGACACGCCGTCGCCGCTGTCGTTCGGGCTGGCGACGCTGTCCGCGAGCGACGTGGTGCTGGCCGACGACGAGGACGCCGTGCTGCGGGAGTTCCACGAGCGCGTCCACGAACAGCTCGAAGACTGACCGGGCCGCCGAACCCTCCGAGTGTACTTCCGACGCATTGACAGTCTGTGCGCCGATGTGTAGGGCTAGACTATGGGGGCACGCGCTCGTGGCTCGTCGCCGGCCATCCACTGGTGGTTCTACGCGTACGCGGTTCTCGGTGTGGTGGCCGGCGTCGCCTACGGGTTTCTCGCCGGCTGGACGCTCTCGACTGCGCTGGAAGTCCTCATCGTGCTCTCGCTCGCCTCGACGCTCGTGTACTCCGGAGTCGACGCCCGTGACCGGCCGCTCAGCGCCCGCGGACTCGCCCGCGCCGTCGGGCTGACCACCGCCACTGGCGCGAGCTTCGCGCTGCTGGCGGTCGCAATCGCGGCCATCTGGCTGCTCGAAGGCCACCCGGTCGTCGACGCCGAGTTCATGGTGGTGTTCGGGATGTGGCTGGGGCTCGCCGTCGGCGCGCAGGCCAGCCTCTACGTCGCTGCGTCCGAGGAGAAGCGCACGCGGCTCGCAGACCTCGTGAAGCTGTTGACGATGAACCAGCGCGTCCTCCGGCACAACCTCCGGAACCAGCTGTCGGTCGTGGACGGCCACCTCCAGAACCTCGAACGCGATGCGGGAACCGACGACCACGACATCGAGGTGGCGCGCCACCACCTCGAGAAGCTGCTCGAGACCAGCGAGAGCGCGCGCCGGATTCTGAACATCTGGGAGAGCGACGAGCGCCGGGCGCTGGACGCCGCCGCCGTCGTCGCGGCTGCCGCCGAGCGAGCGCAGGACGACTACCCGGACGCGGACATCGGGCTGGGAGCCAGCGAGGACGCGACCGTCTCCGCCCACCCCGCGCTGGAGGACGCGGTGTACGAGCTGCTCTCGAACGCCGTCGAACACAACGACGACGACGTGTCGGTCTCCGCGAGCGTGCGGAACCCACCCGGGAGAGAGGTCGTAATCGAGGTCGCAGACACGGGGCCGGGCGTCCCGGCGAGCGAGCGTCAGGTCTTCGACCAGCCCGAGGAGACCTCGCTGTCGCACGCGAGCGGGCTCGGGCTCTGGTTCGTCTACTGGACCGTCCGAGAGTCCGGCGGGCGCGTGGCGTTCGACGACACGTCCGGGGGGCAGGTCAGCGTCAGGCTACCGGACGCGGACGGGCGACAGTCTCCCTGGGCGAGCCTGCTCGGCCGGTAGGTATCAGTCGAAGAACGGTTTCACCACGGCACCGAAGCCGGCAGCGCAGTAGGGTCAGCCGAGAGTCGCCCAGTCGACCATCCGGTCGTACAGGGGCTCCGAGCGCAGCGCCGTCTCGTCGCCGACCAGGACGAGACTCTTCTTCGCGCGGCTGAGCGCGACGTTCACGCGCCGGTGGTCCTCGAAGATGGGGCCGTCGAGGCCGCCGCGAGCGACGAACGAGACGACGATGACCTCCTTCGAGGAGCCCTGGAAGCGGTCGACGGTGTCGACGGCGACGCCGTCGGGGGTGCGGCGGCCGATTTCTGCGACCTGCGCGCGGAACGGCGCGATGACGCCGACCTCGCCCGGGTCGACTCCAGCGTCGACGTACTCGGTCACAATCTCGGCGACGCGGTCGGCCTCCTCGGGGTCGACGTGCGCGTCGTCGGTGCCGGGCACGTCGCGGAACGAGACACCGTCGCAGACCATCCCGCCCGTGTCGACGCCGAGGTCGGCGAGGCGCTGGCCGGCGACCTCGCCGGTGGCGGGGCGGAGCTGGCCGTCGTAGAACTCCGTGCTGGAGAACGCCTGGATGCGCTGGCTCATCCGGTACTGCTGGTCGAGCATCGTCGACGCCTCGGGGTACGTCTCGTGGAGCCGCTCGAAGAGGGATTTCGAGAGGCGGCCGCCGGAGCGCACGACCGGCGGGAGCTGTTCGTGGTCGCCGACGAGCACGAAGCGGTCACCGCGGTTGATGGCGGCCAGCGTGTCCGGCTCGGTGAGCTGGCTGGCTTCGTCGACTAGCACCACGTCGAACTCCAGTTCGCGCAGGATGCGGGAGCCACAGGTCGCCGTGGTGGCCGCGACCACCGGCGCGGACTCCAGGGCGGCCGCGCGCTCCCCGGGGTCCCCGGATTTGTCGAGTCGGAGGTCCTGCATGTCCGGCCGCACGCCGGTCTCCGTACCGACTCGCACGATGTGGTCGGCGGCATCGCCGCCTCCCTCGTTCGGTTGCCCCTCCGGGCCAACCCCGTCCTCGAATCCCTGTTCCCGGAGCGCTTCGAGGGCGTTGTCGACCGCGCGGTTCGTGAACGCCGAGAGCAGGACGCGGTCGCCGCGCTCCACGAACGCCCGGATGAGCGTCGCGATGGTGTACGTCTTCCCGGTGCCGGGCGGCCCGTGGACGAGCGCGAAGTCCTCGGCGTTCAGCGCGCGGTTCACGGCCTCGTTCTGGGCGTCGTTGTTCGGAATCAGGCCGTGGTCCTCGCTCCCGAACTCGGGAGCGGCGCGGTCGAACAGGAGGTCCTTGCGGCGGGGCTCGCCCTTCAGCACGGCGTCGTGGAGCGCGGTCAGCATCCGGTCGACGGAGAGCTCGGAGGGGTAGACGTCGAGTCGCCGCAGCGCCACGGGCTCGTCTGCCGTGACCTCGACGCGGTCGGCGTCCAGTCGTTCGACGCGCGCCATCTCCGCCGTCCCCGTCACCGGGTCGCCGTCCGACGCGAGCACGCGGTCGCCCTCCCGAATCTTGGAGGCGGCGCTGCCGGGCCGGTCGGCGGCCATTCGCCAGCGGCCGTCCGGGAGTTCTTTCTGGCCGGCCGGCTCCAGGTCGACGACTGCGCGGTCGTCGTCGGCGCGCTCCTCGGGTGTCTGCTCCCAGAGCTTGCGGTACTCGTCGTGGACTGAGGCGCGCTCGGACTCGATTGCCTCGTACAGCTCGTCGAAGTACTCGCGTTCCTCCTCGGGGACGGGGTTCCCGAGCTGGCCGGCCTTCGATTCCTGGTCGAGCCGACCCGAGACCACCATGCAGGTGTCCTGCTCGAAGCAGTACTCGCACTTCGCGTCGGCCTCATACCCCGTCGGCGGGCCGTCGCTGGCTTCGAGGGCGGCGAGGTGGTTGCGCTCCCGGACGACGAACTCTAGGAACCCGCGACCGATGGAGAACTCTTTGGCGGGCGAGAGGTCGCCGGACTCCTCGTTCCGGTCCACCGCGGCGTTCTTCGTGTACAGCAGGGTGCCGGTGTCCGCGGGGACGCCGCGCTCGTCGAGCATCAGCGCGTAACACGCCGCCTGCACCTTGTCGTGGAACCGGGGGTCGCGGTTCGTGTTCTTCCCCGTCTTCAGTTCCACCGGCATCCCGCGCCGGATGGCGTCACACCGACCCTTGATACCGAAGCGCTCCGAGACGAGCGTGTACTCCGAGCGCCACTCGTCTTCGTCCGTGAGTTTGCCCTGCTGGAGCCAGCCCTCGATGGCGCTGGCGTTGTCCCGCACGTCGGCCTCGACCTCCTCGCGGCTCCGGCCGAGCAGCCCGAGTTCCAGGCCGGCCTCGTCGACGCGCTCCGCGACGGACTCGTCGAGGTCGCGGCCCCGTAGCAGGTCCCCGAACACCTCGTGGACGATGGTCCCCTTCGTCACCGGGTATTTGAGGGGGAGGCCCTGCAGTTTGTTCAGGTAGTACATCCGCGGGCACTGCACGAACTCCCGGATGTTCGTCACGTCCACGAGGAAGTCGGGTTCGACCACCACCAACGAGTCCTTGCCCGTGGAGAACTGCGTCTCCCCGTTCCACTCTTTCTCCTCCACGTCGGTCACCAGCAGGTCCATCCCCGCGTCGAGGTAGTCGGCCGTCTCGGTCCACTTCCCCCAGAGCGTGACCTGCACGGACTCGGCCCCGGGCTCCGGCCGCACCCACGCCTCGAAGATGTCCTTCTCGCCGTACTGCGTGCTCACCGAGCGAACCCCGTCCACGTCGGTGACCTCGCCCCGAACGTTCACGCAGCAGGTGTGGTTCGGACGGCGAATAACGGTGTCGCTCTCTGGAGTCTCTGGGTGTGGGTATGGTTGCGAATCGGTAGGACTCTCCAACACCTCGAAAGCCCCAGCGTGCTCGGCTCGCGCGGCTCGCTGCGCTCCTCGGTTGCTACGCTCTCTGCGGTGCTGCCGTCGCCGTGCTTCGCCGAGCACGCTGCCCCTTTCATTCCACCCGTCTACCGGGTTCTCAGTCGGCTGTAGCCAGCTGGGTGGCCGACATCCTGGCGGTCGCCGAGAGAGCTTCGCTCTCTCAAGACCTCGGAAATCTCTGATTTCCGGTGGACTGGAAGGGCGAGGCGGTGTCGGCGACGGCGGCCGACGAAAGCACTGCAACGACCGAACGAAGTGAGAGAGTGAAGCGCGCAGCAAGGCCCCCGAGCCGAGAACGCCGAGGGCTTCCTATCGGCGAAAACCCAGAGAATGCGAACGAACCAACTCCCAGCAAGGGAATCTAGCGAGGACACGACTTAAGTCTACGAGCAGTCAATGAGTGAGCGAGATGCGCGTACGGGACTGGGACGACATCGTGGAGGACGTCGTGGAATCGTCGGGCGACCCGGACGACTGGCGGGCCGTCGCGGGCGACCGGGCGTCCGGGGTCGGCGAGGACCTCTACCTCGGACACCCCGCAGAGGGCGTGTTCCACCTCAAGACGTACGCGAAGAACCCCTACGAGGTGCGCGGCGTGGGGACGCAGGTCGCCCGCAAAGTCGACGACGGACTCGCTGATTTCCTGCCGACCGACGACGACGCGGGCGGGCGCTTCGCGGTCCAGCAGCCCGTCGAGGAGGACGACGCCGAGGAGAAGGCCAGCCAACTGGAGCAGGTCGTGCAGGCGCACGCGGACGCGCCGACGACCCCGGACGACTTCTTCGAGGACGTGATGGACGCGCTGGACAGTCCGGCGTTCGGGCCGATGGAGTACGACCCCTACGACCGGCCGGAGCCCGTCGAGGGGCTGGCCGACGAGTTCCCCGACGCAGAAGAGTTGCTGGACGCGGAGCTCGACGACCTCGTCGACGAGGACGAGGTCGGCCGCGGCTTCCAGTAGGCGCTCGTCGACCCGACGGCGTTGGCTGTCACGCGACCAGCGGCGCGAGTTCCGCCCGGTAGCACGACCGACAGACGTACTCGTCGAGGATGCCGGCGTCGGCTTTCGTGTTCACGGTGACGTGGACGGCGTTCCGGACGCCGACCACCTCCCCGCAGACTGGACACGTCTCTGGCACTCCACTCACCTGCGGGATGGTACCACACCGAATGCAATAGAACCCCGGGTCGGTCGACGCACGCCACAGCCCCGAGAGCTACGCGGGAACGCGGGCGAGCCAGCGCGGCGGCACGTCGAGTTCGTCGTCGGTCGGGAGGTACTCGGGGTCGTCCCAGACGACCGACGCGCCCTCGAGCCCGCGCTCGCCGGCGACGTAGGTGAAGAACTCCTTGCCGCGCTCGTACTGCTCGCGCTTGAGCTGGAACCCCAGCAGGCGCTTCACGAGGTCGTTGATGGGGCCGCCGCCCTGTCGGCGGCGGGCGTCGAGTTTGCGCCGGAGGTCGGCGTACTCGCCGTCGAACGCCTCGTCCATGAGGAGTTCGGCGTACCCCTCGACGGCCGTCATCGCGACGTTCAGCTCGTCGAACGCCTCCGTCCGGAGGTCGCCGTCGCCGAGCGCGTCGATGCCCGCCTCCATGCGGGATTCGAGGTAGTCGGGGAGCCAGGGCGCGGCACCGAACTCGGCGGCGTGCGTGACCTCGTGGAACGCGATCCAGCGCCGGAACCGCTCGAAGTCGACGTCGAGGCTGTCCGCGACGCGGACGATGTTCGGGTGGACGAAGTACAGCGCGTGGGCGTCGTCGCCGTCGGCGAGCAGGAGCGGGTCGTACTGGCCGAGGACGTTCCGGGAGACGAACGCGAGCGCGCCCGCCGTCGTCGCCGTGTTGAGGGCGCGAGCCACGCCGGGGAGCACGGACGCGCGCTCGTTCAGCGGCTCGAACGCGCGCCGGAACGTCGCGACGTTCGCGTCGACCCAGTGGTGGCGGGTCTGGAGTTCGACGGTCTCCGGGACGTCGAAGTCGAGACCGGACACCTCGCGGATGCGGCCGCGGGCGTCGCGCACGTCGGCCGCGTACGCGTCGGCCTCGCCGGGCCCGAGGTCGAGACTGCCGGGCGGCGTGGCGGCCTTCGCGGCGCTGGCGACGGCGTCCCAGTCGACCGCGCCGTCGCCCTCGGCGTCGGCGACGGCGCGCGCGCTGTCGAGAATCGTCATACAGAACGTCGGGCTTCGGGACGCAAATCCCTTCCGGGGGTGGCGGTCAGGCCGAAATCGAAATCTCCTCGTCCTCGCCGTACTCGCCGCCCTCCTCGCTGCCGCCGTTGCGGCGGCGGCGCAGGCCGACGAGCACGCCCAGTACGACGAGCACGCCGAGCGCGAGCAGCGCGCCGGCCCCGCCGTCGTCGGGGTCGCTGTCCGGTTCGAGCATCGTGCCGTCCTCGCTGTTCGACTCGAGGATGTCGTCGTCGTCGTTGGCACCGACGGACGGCGCGAAGTTGAAGTCGGACTCGTGGAAGTGGAGTTCGAGGATTCCCATGCTCATTTGTTCGCCATGTGAGCATTTAGCCGTTGTGGCGCGACTCGCGGACCCGCATCCCCGAAGTTGATTGGGGACCGGCGCGGACGGAGTCTATGGACGAGACGCGACGCGCGTTCCTGGAAGACCTGCTGGCGGCCCGAGGGCCGTCGGGCCACGAGACCGCCGCCCAGCGAGCCTGGGTAGAGTACGTCGGCGAGTACGCCGACCGCGTGGAGACCGACGCGTACGGCAACGCGGTCGCCGTCCACGAGGGCGGCGACACGTCGGTTGCGTTCGCCGGCCACGCGGACGAAATCGGGTTCGCCGTCTCCGAGATTTCCGGCGACGGCTTCCTCCGCATCTCGCCGGTCGGCGGCCTCGACAAGACGGTGACCCGGGGCAGTCAGATCCGAATCGAGACCGACGACGGCCCCGTGAACGGCGTCGTCGGACAGGCCGCGGTCCACCTCCGCGGGAAGAAAGACGAGGGAGTGCCGTCGGTCACCGAGCAGCACGTCGACATCGGCGCGGCGGACGAGGACGAAGCCCGCGACCTCGTCTCGGTCGGCGACCCCGGAATCGTCGTCGCAGAGACACAGGACCTCGCCGGGAGCCGGCTGAACGCCCGGGGGCTCGACAACCGGGCGGGCCTCTGGGTCGCGGCCGAGGGGTTCCGGCGCGCCGTGGCGAACGACGTGGACGCCACCGTCTACGCCGTGAGCACAGTTCAGGAGGAACTCGGCACGAAAGGCGCGAAGATGGTGGCCTTCGACCTCGACGCCGACGCCGTCGTGGCGGTCGACGTCACGCACGCCGCCGACGACCCGAACTACCCCGCAGACCGGGCCAGCGAGGTGGCGCTCGGCGACGGCCCGACTGTCACCCGCGGGGCCGCGAACCACCCTGAGGTCGTCGCCGAACTCCGGGAGGCGGCGGAGAACGGCGACCTCCCGCTCCAGGTGGAGGCCCAGCGGCTCACGACGGGCACCGACGCCGACGCGTTCTTCACCGCCCAGGGCGGCGTCCCGACGGCGAACCTCGGCGTGCCGAACCGCTACATGCACACGCCCGCCGAGGTCGTCGACACCGCGGACCTGACCGCGGGCGCGGACCTGCTGGCGGCATTCGCGGCGCGGGCGAGCGACCGCGACTCGTTCGCCGTCGAGTTCTGACCCGGCTCACGGTGGTCTCTGTGGCGTTTTCGCCGGCCGGGAGCGGTCCGGTACGCTTATGGACGCCACCGCCGCCCGTACGAGTATGAGCGGCCGACCACTGGACGTGCTGGAGGAGTCCCTCGAGGAGACTGTCACCGTCCGACTGAAGGACGGCGAGGAGTTCACAGGCGTCCTCACGGGCTACGACCAGCACATGAACGTCGTCATCGAAGGCGAAGACACAACGATTATCCGTGGCGACAACGTCGTCACCATCAAACCATGACTGGCGCAGGAACCCCGAGCCAGGGGAAGAAGAACACCACGACGCACACGAAGTGCCGGCGGTGCGGCGAGAAGTCCTACCACACGAAGAAGAAGGTCTGTAGTTCCTGTGGCTTCGGCGACTCGGCGAAGCGCCGCGGCTACGACTGGCAGGGCAAGACCGGCGACAACTGAACGGTTTCTCCTCTCTCGGGTCTCTCACTGCGTAGCCGCAGCGCCGTGTACACAGACATCCGCCGCACCAGATAGCGACGCGTCCGTCTCCCCGACCAGAAGATAGCACGTTCGTGTATACTTACTCGCCATAAGTGAGTGATTTCGACACGGTTGCGGAAGCTTTACCGGGTGGTGTCCGCAAGGCGAGGGTATGCAAGGGGGCCCCTCGGACCCACCCGAGTTCGACCACCCGACCGAGAAGTGCGGTGTCGTCGGCGCGTCGCTCGCCGACCGCGACGCCGCCCTGCCGACGTACTACGCCCTGTACGCGCTCCAGCACCGCGGTCAGGAGTCCGCTGGCATCGTCTCCCACGACGGCTTCCAGCAACACCAGCACGTCGGCATGGGCCTCGTCGGGGACGCCTTCGACGAGGACGACATCGACGCCCTCCACGGGCCGGCTGCCATCGGCCACGTCCGCTACCCGACGGCGGGCAGCGTCGACGAGTCCTGCGCACAGCCGTTCTCGGTCTCGTTCAAGGGCGGCGCGCTCGGCCTGAGCCACAACGGCAACCTCGTCAACGCCGACGAGCTCCGCGACGAACTCGCGGGCAGCGGCCACGCGTTCACGAGCGACGGCGACACCGAGGTCATCGCCCACGACCTCGCCCGGAACCTCCTCGACGCCGACATCGTCGACGCCGTCGAAGCCACGATGGGGCGCATCCACGGGTCGTACTCGCTGACCATCATGCACGACGACACCGTGCTCGGCGTCCGGGACCCCCGAGGAAACCGACCGCTCGTAATCGGAAAGCTCGACGACGGCTACATCATCGCCAGCGAGTCCGCCGCCATCGACACCGTCGGCGGCGAAGTCGTCCGAGACGTCCGCCCCGGCGAACTGGTCGTGCTTCACGAGGACGGCGGCGGGTTCGACTCCCACCAGCTCGTCGACGTCGACAACACCGCCCACTGCTTCTTCGAGTACGTCTACTTCGCGCGCCCGGACTCCGTCATCGACGAGGAACTCGTCTACGAGGTCCGCCGGGAACTCGGTCGCCAGCTCTGGCAGGAGGCCGGCGTCGACAGCGACGTGGTGATGCCCGTTCCGGATTCGGGACGCGCGTTCGCCTCGGGCTACGCCGAGCAGGCCCAGCAGGAGGGCGAGAGCGTCGACTTCGCCGAGGGCCTGATGAAGAACCGCTACGTCGGCCGGACGTTCATCATGCCGACACAGGAGGCCCGCGAGCGCGCCGTCCGCCTCAAACTCAACCCCATCAAGTCTACCGTCGAGGGGAAGTCCGTCACCATCATCGACGACTCCATCGTGCGCGGCACGACGAGCAGCCAGCTCGTCGACCTCGTACGGGAGGCGGGTGCCGAGGAGGTCCACGTCCGCATCGGCGCGCCTCCCATTCAAGCGCCCTGTTACTTCGGCATCGACATGGCGACCAGAGACGAGCTCATCGCCGCCGACAGGACCGCCGACGACATCGCCGCGGAGGTCGGCGCTGACAGCCTCTCGTATCTCTCGCTGGACGCCGTCACCGCGGCCATCGGGAAGAGCCGCGCCGACCTCTGTGCGGGCTGTGTCACCGGCGAGTACCCTTACGAGGTCGACGGCGAGGCGACCGACCGCCCGGTCCAGCGGCCGGACGTCGACTCGGTCGCTGACGACTGACACCGTTCTGGGTGTCCGGTGTGGGTTGGGGGATGCTCTCGCCGCGGGCGGCGGGAACGAAACCGACAGTGAGACAGTCGAAACAAGTGTGAACGCGCCGCACAGAGTTGCAGTCGCTGTACAGCGTCGGATGGCTTATGCCTCGGGAACCGAGAACGGTGGCGTGTGCGACGCCTCCTCCTCACCGTCGCCGTCGCGGCGCTGCTCGTGACCGCCGGCTGTAGCGGCGCGGACGGGCCCGCAACGACGGCGACCACCGACGCGACCGAACCGACAGCCACACCGGCCACGACAACGGTCGGGCCGCCCGAGTACCCGGCTGGCGTCTCGGCGGACGGCATCGAGAACGTCTCCGCGCTCGTGGACGCGCACCGCGCCCACGTCGTCGAGCACGGCGCGGTCCTCGACAGCGTCACCGACACGAGCGGCACCGTAGGCAACCGAAGCGTCGCCGTGGAAGCGAGCGAGACGGCGGTGCTCTCGCCGAACGCTACCTACTTCTCGTGGACACTCGACGGCTCCCGGACCGTGAACGGGACGAGCGAGACGACCCTCGACGAGTCCTTCTGGGCGAACGACTCCGTGCTCGTGTCCCGCGTCGCCACCACCGGGAACGTGACGATTCGAACCCGGAACCGGACCGGCATCTCCGACGACGTAGTCGTGAACGCCGGGGTGAAAGACCGCGTCCTGGAGGCCGCGCTGTCGAACGCGAACTACACAGTCTCCGGGACCGAGTACGTCGACGGCCGCTGGCGCACCACACTCGAGTCAGTGAACGACACGTACAGCGGCCAGCGGCCGCTCGTGGAGTTCGACGCGACCATCGTCGTCGCGTCCTCTGGACGCGTGCTGTCGATGGAGCGCGGGTGGGTCAGAGAGACCGAACGCTCCCGGAGCCGGCACCGCGACGAGTTCACGTGGTCACCCACCGAACCGGTCGAGCGCGCGGACTGGGTGCCCGCGAACGCGTCCGCGGACACCTGATTGCCTGTAACGCGCTCAGAACAGCACGTACAGCATGAGGTAGACGACGATGCCGAGCGCGAACGATACGAGCCAGGCCCCGGCCGCGAACCGGCCGACTGTCGGGTGGCGTGTCTGGGGGAGTTCGGCGACGGAGTGGGTGCCGGCGAGCAACAGGGCGTAGTAGACCAGCGGAATCGACACCATCGCCAGCCCCATGTGGACGACCAGAATCGGGAGGTAGACGAACGTGTAGACGGTTTCGGGGCCGGCGAACTCCGTCGTTCCGTGGACGACGAGCCGGTAGAGGTAGAGGCCGAGAAACGCGAAGAAGAGGACAGTCGTCGCCAGCATCGCTCTCCGGTGGGCGTCGACGTTGCCCGCCCGAATCTTCCGGACGCCCACGACGATAGTGCCGATGGCGGCCGCGGAGATGGCGGCGTTCAGCGGCGGGATGGCGTCGACGAACCACTGCGGGGCGTGCGGGAGTGCGCCGCTCGGGACGACGCCCCGGACGGCGGCGACGACGAGCGCGATAGAGGCGACCGAGAGCACGGCTGTCAGCGACCGAACGTGGCGGCGCGCGAACCCCTCTTGCATGCGCCGGGCTTCGGCCGGACGCCCCATAGCGGTTTCCGTGTGAGTCCGAGACGCGGGACAGCCGAATCGTAGGGGTTTTAATTCGGGGGCGGGTACGGTTGAGTGCGGAAAGCACGCGCGAGCGTGGGTAGCCGAGCTAGGTCAAAGGCGCAGCGTTGAGGGCGCTGTCCTGTAGAGGTTCACCGGTTCGAATCCGGTCCCACGCATCGCACGGGTGAGCGTTCACGCTCACCGAACGCCGAGGCGTTGCCGCCGAGGCTTCCGCGATGCACGGTGATTTCCCCTTTCGGGACATCACCCACGCACAATCCTACCGAAGTTACGTTCGACAGCCGGCTGGCTGTCCAACTGTACAGTCGTCCCGGATAGCGGCGGTGCTGTTCGCTGGTGCGTGCAGGCGGAGACGAGCGCAGAATGTCAGTAGTCGTCGGTGTCCGCGAGCTGTGCGGCCATCGAATCAGTCGGCGAAGGGGTTCGCGAGGTCGGTGACGGCGGGTTCCGTGTGGGAGACGGAGAGTTCGACGCCGGAGTCGCCGACGGAGAGCGTGACGTCGTCGATGGCGCAGGCGTACTCGCTGACGTGCTTGCCGGAGCGCCGGATGCGGAGTTCCTCGGTGAGGAGGTCGGCATCGTCGAGGAGATCGATCTTGCGGTACGCCGTCGAGGAGGGGAGGTCGCACTCCTCGGAGATTTCGGCGGCGGTCAGCGACTCCTGCTTGGTGGCTTCGAGGATGGCGCGGCACTCCTCGTCGTCGAGCGCGTCGAGGACGCCCTGCACGGATTCGGTGGTTGTGACAGTTTCCTCGGCGTCGTCCTGCCGGGTCGCGCGTGCCATCTGGGACTGACTCATTGTACTCGATGGGAGGCACCACGGGGGGAGGTATTCTGACCCCCAGTATCGTGGGTGGTTTAAGTCCCCTCGGCTGTGCTGGCGTCAGTCGTCGGTGTCGAGCGCGTCACCGAGGAGCTTGCGCTGGGCGGCCAGCAAGTGCTCGGTGAACGTCGACGGCGCGATGCCGAGGTCGGCGGCGAGCTCTTGGGCCGTCGCGCCGCGCGGTCGCTCGAAGTAGTCGGCGTCGAAGGCAGTCTCCAGGACTTCGAGCTGGCGGTCGGTGAGCCGGCCGCGGTCGACGAACACCGTGTCGCGGGCCGAGGTGCCGGTGGGCGCACGCACCAGCCGCTCGATGTCCACGTCGTCGAAGCGCGACCGGAACTCGCCGACGATGGCCTGCACGTCGTCGAACTCGCGGGCGTGGAAGACGACCTGGAGGTCGCCGCCGGCCGCGTGGAACCGGTCGACGGGCGTGTCGTACTCGCCGAGCGTCGTACACGGGCAGGTCGTCTCAGCGCCGTGGCAGACACGGTAGAGGTGGCGGTCCGTGTACGTGAACACTGGGTCGTGCTCGTAGTCGTCGGGGACGGCGTCGGCGTCGACGAGGAACTCCGTGACGGGGTCGCCGTCGACGCTCACGCTCGTGGACACGTCCTCGACGGTGGTTCCCGCCCGCTCGGAGAGGTCGGCGATGGGACAGACCGGTGGCCGCGGGAACGAGACGGTGACGCGGATACCGGCGGGCATCTACAGACAACAGGAACGCAGCGGTACAAGAATCCCGGGGAGGACGCCGCGGTCCGCGCGGCGACCGGCGACACCGCGTTACGCGTACTCGCTGGGGTCCAGTTCGATGTACCGGCCGCTGATGTCGTGGGCGTCGAGTTCGTACAGCTGGATGCGGAGGTCGGTCTTCGACTCGCCCCAGATTTCGAACAGGGGGCGTTTGGCGTCGCCGAACTGCTCGATGCGCTCGACGGTCATCTCGTCGGTCGACACCTCCCGGAGCGTCCCCTTCGCGACGACGCTCCGGTACTCGGGCTCGGTCTCCTCCGAGACGACGAGCCGCACGGGCGGCGACGAGGAGAGGAACGTCCGCTTCTCGCTGTCGGGCGTGGACACCAGCCGGAGGAAGAACGTCTGTGCCTCGGCGTCGTACCCGTAGGAAATCGGAATGGCGTACGGTTCGTCGCCGTCCGCCAGCGACAGCACCCCGGTCTCGTGGCGGGCGAGCAAGGCGTCCGTCTCCGCCCGCGACATCTCGGTCTGTTGGTCCAGGGCCATCGGTCGTTGGCTCACCTTACCCTCGATAATCTTTATACTTGGCCATCTCGCTCCGGGGGTGGCTGCCGGCCAGCGACGACTAACGGAGAGAAACAGCGTGCCCGTAGCGTGGTTACTCCTGGGGGGCGTCCGCGACTTCGAAGGCGCTCTCGGCGACGGCCGCGCCGCAGACGACGCAGCCGTTGGCCACGAGCGCGTCCCGCATCGCGGGGTTGACCACCATGGTCTCCCCGCAGTCGGGACAGGTGAAGACGATGTCCTCGCTGGCGCTCATCGTACCAGCGTATTCGGCAGCCCGGGATAAATGGCCCGCCCTCGTTCCAGTGGTCTGGGAAGAACTCACAGCGGGCCGCTCGCGCCTACCGGAGGCGGCCGGCGAACGATGCGAGTCGCCGCCGGAGTGCGTCGAGGCGCGCTGCGAGCGCGTCACCGACGCCCGGTGGCCGCGGCACGTCCGGGACAGAGACCGACGGCAGATTCGGCGTCGGGAGGTCGCTGTGCTGGGCGAGCACGTAGGCGGCGGCCGCGACACAGAGGACGGGGAAGCCGACGAGCGCGACCGGCGACAGCGGCCGGATTGCGGACGTGACCTGGGCGGCGAGGCCGTACGCGACGTAGACCGACCCGCCGAGGACGCCAACGGTGGCGGCGGCCGTCGCGACGCCGACCCGTCGCGTGACGGTGTGGAGGTGCGCGCAGTAGGCTCTGGTCGTGCTGGCGACGTGGCTGGCGGCGTCCGCGCCGCGGTCGGTGGTGCCGGCGCGTTCGACCGCGCCGGTCTGCTCGCGCGTGAACGCCGGCAGCCCCGGCCGGGGACGGAGCGCACCGTGAACGACGACGCCTGTCGCGAGCGCGCCGCCGACGACGAGGCCCGCGATGCCGAGCCAGACGGCGGGCGTGAATGCGAACGACGACTCGGGGTTGACGCGGTAGCGCTCGACGACGGCGAGCGTCGCCGCCAGCAGGAACGACCCGAGCGCGAGCACGCGGAACGCGGTCGCCCGAACGTCGTCGAGCGCGTCGAGGTGTGCGTCGACCGGGGTGTCCGGGAGGTCGAGGCTATCGCTCGCACGACCCGTGCTCTCCGGGCGGCGGTCCGGTGGCGTGCCGCCGGGCGGGACATCGAAGGCCAGTGGGTTCGCTACCAGTTCCTCCACGAACCGCGCAGGCGTCGTGTATCTGGCTCGGAGGTCGGCCGCGGTGTCGTCGTCGAAGCGGTACAGCGACAGGCTCCGGCGGGCGTCGTCCACGTCCAGAGACTTGAGCGAGACGTGGTCGAGCGCGGGCTGGACGTTCGTCAGCGTCACCAGCCCCCACTCGCCCGCGGGGTCGTCGAGTCGCGTGTGTCGCGCCACCTCGTCGCTGTCGGCGGTCGTCGACCACACCTGGCCGACGGCGCGCAGCCCCCAGTCGCGGTGGAAGACGACGTAGTCGCCGCGCTCCAGGTCGGCGACCACGTCCGTCTCGCGTGTCGCCCACGCGTGCGTGTCCGACAGCGACCGCAGGAGGCCGGAGACCGCGGGCGGCTCGGCTGCCGTCTCGTAGCCCTCGCCGAAGGCGTCGGCGAGGTCTTGGCTGCCGAGCGCCGCGAGGTAGACGCGGGCCGCGAAGTCGCCGGGCATACCACCGGGATTTCGTCCGGGGGTACTTAGTGATACCCTGACCGCAAACCGGGTATTGAAATGGCGGCGCTCTCATACGGCAACGTATGCCGAAGTACTCGACCGGCGGCGCGGGCAGCGGAGGCGGCGGTCAGACCTGCGAGCTCTGCGGGTCGACCGCTGACTCGCTGCGCGAGGCGAACGTCGCCGGAGCAGAGCTCACCGTCTGCCCGGACTGCGCGAGCCACGACGAGAGCCCGCAGGCCGACGACGACGGTGACGACGCCGACGCAGACCGGAGGAAGCGCGCCGCCCAGAATCAGGCCAAGCAGTTCGACGCCGTCACGCGCGGCGACTCCAGCCACTGGGAGGAGGAGGGGACGAACTACGAGCGCGACCGTCTTCCCTACCTCGTGAACGATTACGGCGAGCGCGTGGTGCGCGCCCGTCAGGACGCCGGTCTCCAGCGCGAGGAACTCGCCGAGGAACTGGACCTCGACGAGTCCGACCTGCTCGCGGTCGAACAGGGCCGCGCGACGCAGGCGAGCGTCGGCGGCTCCGTGGTCGCCGCCCTCGAGGAGTTCCTCGACGTCGAGTTGAGCGACGAGTAGCGCCGCCCGACGGTTTTTCACCCGGGAGCGAGTGCACCCGAGCATGGCAGACAGTCTCGCGCCCGCCGACCCGTACACGATGTCGTTCGCGGCCGACGTGACCGGCGTGGCGGGCACCGACGTGCGACTCGCGGAGACGTACTTCTACCCGGAAGGCGGCGGGCAGCCCGCCGACCGCGGCACCGTCGGCGGCGTGACGGTCGACCACGTGTACGCGGACGAGGACGGCGTCGTCCACGCGCTCGCCGAAGAGCCCGACTTCGGCGAGGGCGACCACGTACAGGCCGAAGTCGACCCCGAGTTCCGGCGGTACTGCATGCGCGCCCACACGGCGAGTCACGTGCTGTACGGCGCGGGCCGCCGCTTGCTCGACGACCTCGGGTACGGCGGCTTCGACATCAGCCGGGAGAAGGTGCGCGTGGACTTCGAGACGAGCACCGACATCGACGACGCGGTGCTCGCGGACCTCGAACGCCTGACGAACCGCGCGGTCTGGGACAGCCACGACGTGACCTGGGCGGAGATTCCGGCAGACGAGGCGCGTTCCCGTGACGACGTGGCGTTCAACACGAAGACGGAGGAGGGCGTGATGGCCGACGCCGACGCAGTGCGCATCGTCACGGTAGGGGGCTGGGACGTGGCGGCCTGCGGCGGCACGCACGTCGCGAACACCGAGGAAATCGGTCCCGTCTCGGTGCTCTCCCGGTCGAACCCCGGCGAGGGCCTGACGCGCGTGGAGTTCGCGGTCGGTCCCGCGGCCGTCGAGCGGCAGGCCGACGTGCGGCGCGCGTCCCTCGACGCGAGCGCCGCGCTCGGCGTGCCCGAGGACGAACTCGGCGACGCTGTCGAGCGCCTGCAGAGCGAGAACGCCGACCTCGAAGCCGAACTCGCCGACCTGAAGCGCGAGGTCCTCGGCTCCAGCGTCGCCAGCCTCCCCACAGTCGAGCGCGACGGGGAGACGTGGCGCGTCGGCACCGTCGACGGCTTCGACGCCAACGAGGTCGGCGAGGCCGCGAAGGACGCCGCGGGCGACGCGGCCGACGTGGTCGTGGTCACCGGCGGCGACGGTGCGACGTTCGTCGTCGCTGCCGCGCAGGGTGCGGATGCGAACGCCGGGGACGTGATTGAGGACGTGACGGGCGAGTTCGGCGGCGGCGGGGGCGGCGGCCCGCCGTTCGCACAGGGCGGCGGCATCGACGCCGACCCCGAGGACGTGGCCGACTACGTCCGAGAGCAGTAGGCAGACGGAACCAGATACCTTTTCTCGGGAGCGTCCGAGAGAGTGTGTATGGACCTGTCTGCGGAGCAGCGACGGATGCGGGACTCCGTCCGCGAGTTCGCCGTCGAGGAGATTCGGCCGGTGGCCGCCGAGGGCGACCGCGAGCAGTCGTTCCCGGAGGACGTCTGGGACGGCCTCGGCGAGATGGGCGTCACGGCGATGACGACGCCCGAGGAGTACGGCGGGCTAGACGTCGACTCGGTGACGTACAGCGTCGTGAACGAACAGCTCGCGTACGGCGCGCTGTCGGTCGCGACCGCGCTGTCGGTGCACTGTCTCGCGACCTCCTGTATCGCCGAGTTCGGGGACGACGACCAGCAGGAGCGCTGGCTGCCGGAGATGGCCGACGGCCGGCCGGTCGGCGCGTTCGCGCTCTCCGAGCCCGAGGCCGGCTCGAACCCCGCCCAGATGGACACCGAGGCCGTCCGGGATGGCGACGAGTTCGTGCTGAACGGGAAGAAGCAGTGGATCACGAACGGCCAGCGCTCGGGCGTCGCGGTCGTGTTCGCCAAAGTCGACGGTGACGACGACAAAATCACGCAGTTCCTCGTGCCGAAGGACACCGACGGCCTCGAAGTCGGGAAGAAAGAGGACAAACTCGGCCTGCGCGCCAGCGACACCACGAGCCTGCTGTTCGACGACTGCCGCATCCCCGCGGAGAACCAGCTCACCGAGACGGGCGCGGGGCTGTCGGCCGCACTGCACATTCTGACTGGCGGCCGCATCGGTATCGCGAGTCAGGCCGTCGGCCTCGCGCAGGCGGGCCTCGACGCCGCCCTCGACTACGCCGACGACCGCGAGCAGTTCGACCAGCCCATCTCCCAGATTCAGACCATCCGCCACAAGCTCGCGGACATGGAGACGCAGACGCAGGCCGCTCGCCTGCTCGCACGGGATGCGGCTCGGAAGGCCGACGCGGGCGAGAACTACCGGGACGCCGCCGCGAAGGCGAAGTACTTCGCCAGCGAGGCCGCCGTCGACGTCACGAACGAGGCCGTCCAGATTCACGGCGGCTACGGCTACACGACGGACTTCGACGTCGAGCGGTTCTACCGCGACTCGAAGATTACGACCATCTACGAGGGTACCTCCGAGATTCAGAAGGAAGTCATCGCGCGCGGCCTCATCGACTGACGCGACGCACTCACTCCTCGACTTCCGCGCCGTCGTCGACGCGCTCGGCGGGGATGCCGGCGACTGTCGCGCCCGCTGGAACGTCGTTCGTGACGACCGAGGCAGCGCCGACACTGGCGTTCTCCCCGATTTCGATGTCGCCGATGAGCGTCGCGTTCGCGCCGAGGGTCGCACCGTCCCGGACCGTCGGGTGGCGTTTCACCGGTCGCGGGTCGTTCCCGCCGAGCGTGACACCGTGGTACATGTGGACGTCGTCGCCGAGGTCGGCGGTCTCACCGACGACGACACCGTCGCCGTGGTCGATGGTGACGCGCCGGCCGAGGTCGGCGTCCGGGTGAATCTCGACGCCCGTGAGGAACCGCGCGACGTACGCGACGAGTCGGCCCGCGAGCGGCCAGCGGGCGTACAGCGGCGCGGCGAGGAAGACGTGCAGCCAAACGGCGTGCAGCCCCGGGTACGTGAGCGCGACGTCGAGTCGGCCGCCCGCCGCGGGGTCGCGCCGCCGCATCGCGCGGACGTCCTCACGCACGCGGGCGAGCATCAGTAGTGGCCTCCACGCTGCCGGCGGCCACGCCGACAGTCTTGTTTCGTTCGTACATACCCGAATCTCGGTCGTCGCGCGGGAAAAGTCCCCCGAGGTCGGCCCGAGTCACACCGACACCAACTCGCCGCGCTCGTCACTCTCCTCGACGGCGGCGAGCACGCGCTGGACCCGGAGCCCGTCCTGCACGCTCGGCGCGTGCCTCCTGCCGTCTGCGACCGCCGAGAGGAACTCGTAGTCCTGGTGGACGACGGAGTGCTCCCAGCCGAGCACGTGGCCCGGCGGCCACCAGTGCTCGCCGTACGGGTCGGTCTCCTCGGTGACCAGCACCGTCTCGAAGCCCCGCGAGTCCGGCCACTTGACATCGAGTTCGTTCGGCCGCTGGAGGTCGAACGCGAGCGCGCCGTCGCTCGCGTCGATCTGGACTGTGTGGCCGTTCTTCCGGCCGGGCGCGCACCGCGACGCCTCGAACGTCCCGAGCGCCCCCGACTCGAACGCGGCCTGCGCGGTGAAGGCGTCGTCGACGGTGACCGGCCGCGGGTCGTCCCCGTCATCGGGGACGCGCTCCTCGGTGAAGGTCGCGAGGTGGCCGCTGACGCGGGTGAGGTCGCCGACGAGGAAGCGCGCGAGGTCGACGCTGTGCGCGCCGAGGTCCCCGAGCGCGCCGGCTCCCGCCCGTTCGGCGTCGTGTCGCCACGTCCACGGCGCGTCGTCGTCGACGAGCCAGTCCTGGAGGTACTGGAAGCGGGCGTGCCGGACGGCTCCGAGGTCGCCCGAGGCGAGCAGTTCGCTAGCGTACTGGACGGCGGGCAGAAAGCGGTAGTTGAAGCCGACGCCCGCGGTGGCGTCGCTGGCTTCGGCCGCCTCGGCGACGCGCTCGGCTCCGTCGACGGTGGGTGCGAGCGGTTTCTCGCAGAGCACGTGGACCCCCGCGTCGAGGGCCGCGACCGTGGGTTCGACGTGGACGTGGTTCGGGCCGAGGTTCAGGAACACGTCCGCGTCCGCGACGGCGTCCCGCCAGTCGGTCTCGACCCGGTCGAAGCCGAAGCGGTCGGCGGCCGCCCGGGCAGCGTCTTCCTCCCGGCCGACGAGCACGTCGTGTGAGACCGCTGGCGCGTCCGGAAAGAACTGGGGGAGGCGGGCGAGCGCGTTCGCGTGGGCTTCGCCGACGAAGCCGTAGCCGAGCGCGGCCAGCGAGAGTGAATCCGTCATACCGGACTGACCGCCGACGCCCACGTAAGCGTTCCCACCCCCGAAGCACTAACCCGGGTGGCGTCGAAGGTGGTGGCGTGACTGAGGACTACGACGCCGTCGTGTACGACCTGGACGGCACGCTCGTCAGGCTGGACGTCGACTGGCAGGCGGTGGAACGCGAGGTCGGAGCGATTCTGCGGGAGGCGGGCGTCGACCCCGACGACCACGACACCTGGGGGCTGCTCACGGCCGCCGAGGACGCGGGCGTCGGAGACGACGTCCACGGCCTCATCGCCGACCACGAGCTCGACGGCGCGGAGACCGGTCCGCTGCTGGCGACCGCCGACGAACTCCCGCTGGACGTGCCCGTCGGCGTCTGCTCGCTGAACGCCGAGGTGGCCTGCCGGCGCGCGCTCGACCGCCACGACCTCTCGGAGTGGGTGGCGGTCGTCGCCGGCCGGGACAGCGTCCCCGCGAGGAAGCCGGACCCGCGCGCTCTGGAGTGGGTGGCCGACAAACTCGGCGTCGACGTCGAGAACGTCCTGTTCGTCGGGGACTCCGCGAGCGACGAGGAGACCGCAGAGCGCGCCGGCGCGGACTTCCGCTGGGTGTAGTCAGGCCTGCTGGCGGCGCGCGTAGAGGAACGTGGCGAGAGCCGTCAAAAACCAGACGACAGCGCCGACGCGCACGGCGAACGACACTCGGGACGCCCACGTCGGCAGCGTGGTGAACGTAGAGAGCACTGCGACCGTCGGCGCGCCGACGACGATGGTGGCGACGAAGGTCGTCTGCATCACCCACCCGTAGTCGACGCCCTCCGGGTCGGTGCGCTCCTCGAGTTCCGGCACGCTCCCAACGTGGCCCGGACGGTGCTTAACTCTCCCGTCATCGGCGCGCCGGACCGCCGATTCGCGTACGTTTAACACCCCGTCCGTCCGAGTCAGGTGTATGCCGACCGTCAACTCCGTGCGACGAAACGACGGCGAGGACCCCGTGACGATGCTCACCGCCTACGACGCCCCCACCGCGGAGGTCGTCGACGAGGCGGGCGTCGACGTCATCCTCGTCGGGGACAGCGTCGGGAACGCGAAACTCGGCTACGACACGACGCTGCCCGTGACCGTCGACGAAATCGCCTCCACAACGGGTGCCGTGGCGCGCGCCACCGAGGACGCCGTCGTGGTCGCCGACATGCCGTTCCTGAGCTTCGGTGCCGACGAGGCCGAGAGCGTGCAGAACGCCGGCCGGATGCTCAAGGAGGAGGACGCCGACGCCGTGAAACTGGAGTGTGGCCCCCACACCGTCGACCTCACGCGAAAACTCACCGACCTCGGAATTCCCGTGATGGCCCACCTCGGGCTCACGCCCCAGCACGTGAACCAGCTCGGCGGCTACTTCCGGCAGGGCACCGACCAGGACGCCGCCCAGAAGATGCTCGACCTCGCGCGCCAGCACGAGGACGCGGGCGCGTTCTCGCTCGTGCTCGAACACGTCCCCGCGAACGTCGCCGCCGACATCACCGACGCGATCGACATCCCCACCATCGGCATCGGCGCGGGCCCGGACACCGACGGCCAGGTGCTCGTCGTCTCCGACGTGCTCGGACTCTCCGAGCGCAGCCCGCCGTTCTCGAAGCAGTTCGGCGACCTCAAGGGCGAGATGGAGGACGCCGTCGGCGACTACGTCGACGCCGTCGAGTCTGGGGAGTTCCCCGCCGACGAGCACAGCCACGTCGAGGACGACGTCGACGACCTCTACTGACGGGCCTGGTAGGTCCGGTAGCCGGCGTACAGCGCCGCGACGCCCGCGGCCACCAGCGACCACTCCAGCGTCTGGTTCGTGATGACGCCGAGCGCGACGAGGCCGACGACCACGAGGACGAGCGGCGGGTACGGCGCGGTTCGGCCGGCCGACGACCGGTCCGGACGCGTCATCGCGGTGCCTCCCCGCTGTCGAGGAACTCCGAGAGAGCGTCGTTGAACTCCTCTGGCACTTCCAGCATCGAGAGGTGGGCGGCGTCGCCGACGGTGGTCCACGCCCCGTCTTGCACGTGTTCTGCGACGTGCTCGTGGAACGCAGGGGGCGTGAGACGGTCGTACTCGCCCGTGAGCGCGAACACCGGCACGTCGACCTCGCCGAGTCGGTCACGGACGTCGAAGGTGTGGCAGGACAGGAAGTCGCGTTCGACGACCGCGCGGCCGCACTCGCGCATGGCCGTCTTCGAGAACGCGAGTTCGCGGTCGTCGGGGTCGTGGAACAGGAGGTCGTCGCCGTGGAGGAACTCGACAGCCCGAGAGAAGTCGCCGTCTTCGCCGGCGAGCCAGTCCCGGAGGTCGTCGAGGACCGTGAGTTTCGCGCCCGAGCCCGCGAGAACGACGGCGTCGGGGCTGGCGTCGTGGTCGAGGACTGCGGTGAGGACGACAGCGCCACCGAGGCTGTTGCCGACGAGGACGCGAGCGTCGACTGCGTCCGCCACAGCCAGCACGTCGCGTGCGTACGCGTCGAGCGTCGCCGGCCCGGAGTCGGTGGCGATGTCTTCGCTCTCGCCGTGGCCCGAGAGGTCGAGCGCGGCGACGGGTCGGTCGCCGGCGAGGCGGGCGAGCTGGGACTTCCAGACGGCGTGCGTGCCGCCGCTGCCGTGGACGAAGAGGGCTGGCGCACCAGCGCCGTCGCCCCGGACGCGGTAGGCGGTGGTGCGGCCGTGGTGGGAGACCGTCTGCATGGTTGCGGCGAGAGCGACCAGAGGCATAACTTCTACGGAGGTGTGAACCGCAATTCTACTCGTAATCGTACAACCCCACCACGTCCCCCGACCAGCGACGACACATTTAAATACTAGTGACGATTACTCTACGTTAGTCAAATGAACGTGGAGACACTCAACCGCGAGACCGACGCGCTGGCCCGCCGCTACGACTACGGCGACCTGCGCGTGCTCGCCGCAGACATCGGTGTGGAGGACGACCGAGTGTCCGTCGACGTCGTCGACGACACTGTCATCCTCATTCTGACCGGTGAGACGGACGCACAGTACGAGCTCGACGCCCCCGAGGGCGACGTGACGCGAGCTTTCATCAACAACGGCGTCGTCACTGTCGAGGTGGAGCCATGAAACTCACTGTCAAACCCCTCAAGCAGAAGGACGCCGGTCGCGGCCTCGCGGCCGTCGACCGCGCGTCTATGGAGGAACTCGGCCTTGAGAACGGCGACTACATCGTCATCGAAGGCCGCGGCGACCAGGGGCGAGCGGTCGCCCGCGTCTGGCCCGGCTACCCCGAGGACGAGGGCGAGGGCATCGTCCGCATCGACGGCCGACTCCGCCAGGAGGCCGATGTTGGCATCGACGACAAGGTCACCGTCGAGCCAGCGGACATCAAACCCGCGGCCGCCATCACGGTCGCGCTCCCGCAGAACCTCCGCGTGCGCGGGAACATCGCACCGATGGTCCGTGACCGCCTCAGCGGCCGCCCCGTCACCGCCGGGCAGACCATCCCCATCTCGTTCGGGTTCGGCGGCATGAGCACCATCTCCGGCCAGCAGATTCCCGTCAAGATTGCGGAGACCGAGCCAGACGGCACGGTCGTCGTCAGCAACGACACCGAGATTCAGGTGTCCGAGCGCCCCGCCGAGGAGATTGCGCCCGGTGCCGGTGACGCCCCCGAGGGCGGCGACGGCACGCCGAACGTCACCTACGAGGACATCGGCGGCCTCGACCGCGAACTCGAACAGGTCCGGGAGATGATCGAACTCCCGATGCGCCACCCGGAGCTCTTCCAGCAGCTCGGCATCGAACCGCCGAAGGGCGTGCTCCTGCACGGCCCGCCGGGCACCGGGAAGACGCTCATCGCGAAGGCTGTCGCCAGCGAGATCGACGCGCACTTCCAGACCATCTCCGGCCCGGAGATCATGTCGAAGTACTACGGGGAGAGCGAGGAGAAGCTCCGCGAGGTCTTCGACGAGGCCGAGGAGAACACGCCCGCCATCGTCTTCATCGACGAACTCGACTCCATCGCGCCGAAGCGCGGCGAGACCCAGGGCGACGTGGAGCGCCGCGTCGTCGCCCAGCTGCTCTCGCTGATGGACGGCCTCGAAGAGCGCGGTGACGTCACCGTCATCGCGGCGACGAACCGCGTCGACGCCATCGACCCCGCGCTGCGGCGCGGCGGTCGCTTCGACCGCGAGATCGAAATCGGCGTCCCCGACCAGGACGGCCGCAAGGAGATCATGCAGGTCCACACCCGCGGGATGCCGCTCGCCGAGGACATCGACCTCGACGAGTACGCCGAGAGCACGCACGGCTTCGTCGGCGCGGACATCGAGAGCCTCGCGAAGGAGGCCGCGATGAACGCACTGCGCCGCGTCCGCCCCGAGATCGACCTGGAGTCCGACGAAATCGACGCCGAGCTCCTCGAATCCATCAAGGTCATCGAGACCGACTTCAAGCAGGCGCTGAAGGGCATCGAGCCGTCGGCGCTCCGCGAGGTCTTCGTCGAAGTGCCGGACGTGACGTGGGCCGACGTCGGCGGCCTCGAGGACACGAAAGAACGCCTCCGTGAGACCATCCAGTGGCCGCTGGACTACCCCGAGGTCTTCGACGCGATGGACCTCCAGTCCGCGAAGGGTGTGCTACTGTACGGCCCGCCGGGCACCGGGAAGACCCTGCTCGCGAAGGCCGTCGCCAACGAGGCCAACTCGAACTTCATCTCCGTGAAGGGCCCCGAACTCCTCAACAAGTACGTCGGGGAGTCAGAGAAGGGCGTCCGCGAGGTCTTCGAGAAGGCGCGCTCGAACGCCCCGACGGTGGTGTTCTTCGACGAGATCGACGCCATCGCGGGCGAACGCGGCCGCACGACGAGCGACTCGGGCGTCGGCGAACGCGTCGTCTCCCAGCTGCTCACCGAACTCGACGGCATCGAAGCCCTCGAGGACGTCGTCGTGGTCGCCACCTCGAACCGCCCCGACCTCATCGACAGCGCGCTGCTGCGCCCGGGCCGCCTGGACCGCCACGTCCACGTGCCCGTGCCGGACGCCGACGCCCGGCGCGCCATCCTCGAGGTCCACACCCGCAACAAGCCGCTCGCCGACGACGTCGACCTCGACGCCGTCGCCGACCGCATGGACGGCTTCGTCGGCGCGGACGTCGAAGCCCTGGTCCGCGAGGCCACGATGAACGCGACTCGCGAGTTCGTCAACTCCGTCGACCCCGACGACGCCGTCGAGTCCGTCGGCAACGTCCGCATCACGATGGCGCACTTCGAGACGGCCCTCGACGAAGTCACGCCCAGCGTCGACGAGGAAGTCAAAGAAGAGTACGAGGAGATCGAACAGCGGTTCAACTCCGCCGACGCGCCCACCGACGACGAACCCACGCCCGGCGCGTTCCAGTAACCCCAGTCCACGCGCCGGCCCCACCAGGGTCCGGTAAAAACTTATTTTCTGTCCCGGTGACCGGTCGACACGTCATGCCGAACTACCGCCTGTTCCGGTTGCCCCTAGACCCGGCGCGGGTCGACGCCGTTCGGGACCACTTCGACGCGCTCGACGAACAGCGGGAGACCTTCGAAGCCGGGCTCGAACTGGAGAACATGAACGCGGAGGCCGCGTGGCTGGACGACGACGCGCCCGCGCTGTACTACCTCCACGAGGAGGGCGACGACTACCCGGCGGACATCGAGTTGGACGACGTCGAGGACCCAGCAATCATCGAACTCAGCGAGAGCCACCACGGCCTCTTTGCCGAGGTCGCGGCCGAGGACCACGACCACCCCGAGGACCTCGAAGAACTCGAAGCCCTGTTCGCGGCGTCGGTCCGCGACTAGTCCAGTCGCTCGGCGGCGTCCTTCTCGACGAGCGGCGTGGCGTTCTCCTCGGGGAGCGTCACGATGTCCTCGGCCCGCAGGTCGTAGGGGCGCTCGTCGACGCCGAATATCTCGCCGACGTCGTCGGTGACACGCACCCGGACGCGGTCTTCTCCCGGGGCTGGTCCGGCGTCGCCGGTCTCGCTCTGCACGCCGCCGTCCGGCGTCGGGTCGTCCTCGTCGGCCTCGCCGTTGACTTTCGCGAGGTCCTCCGCGATTGCCGCCGGCGGCTCCTCCTCCGGTGCTGGCTCGGCGTCCGCCAGCGGCTCGTCGCCCGGCTCGCCCACCGGCTCCGGCTCGGAGCGGTCGTCGTCGTCGAGGCCACCCCCCATTGCCGCCGCAGCGGACGACTCGCTCGGCGTCGGGTCAGCAGTCGGCTCGCGGTCGGGCTCTGTCGGCGCTGGGGGCGCACCGGCGTCCGCCTGCACTGGGTTCGCGCCGGCGTCCGGCGTCGCGTCGTCCCCGCCGCTCGCCTCGGCGTCGCCCGCGATGACGTCCAGCACGTGAGCCTTGTTCGACTCGATGCGCTCGACGAGGTCCGTGTAGAGGTCCTGTTCCTCCGCAGTGAGCCCGTTCTCGTCGTCGGGCATCCCCGCAGCCGCCAGACTCGCCTGCTTCACGAGCTTCCCCATCCGGCGCTCGTAGATGGCTTCGACGACCTGCTCGGCGGTCTCGATGCGGTCGGTGAGCTCCTGGACTTCGGGGTCGCCGAACGGGTCGTCGGCGGCCTCCGCGGCCGCGTCCCGTCGGTCCTTGAGCTCCTGAATGAACTCGGCGACATCGCCGTAGAACGAGTCCCGTAGGTCCTGCAGGCCGTCCGTCGCGCGCTCCCGGGTCTGGGCGGAGCGTAAGTCCTCGAGATTCATTCTTTGGCCTTCTCCGCGGTCCCGCGGGCCATCAGGAAGACGCCCGCGTACTCTGGTACTGTGTGGTCGCCCGGGGTTACTGTAAGCGTTTCCCCGAGCAGTTCGAGCGTCCGCTCCGCCTGCACCTCGACGGTGATGTCGTGGCCGACGAACGTCTCGGGGACGGCGTCGACCAGCGGGTCGAAGTCGTCCAGTTCCTCCCGGTCGAGGCGCTGGACCTCCAGCCCGCTGCCGCCGTGCAGCGTCCCCGGCAGCCGAATCAGCCGGTTCGTGTCCGTCGTCACGGGCTCGTCGATGGGCGCGTTCTCGGCTTCGACGGTCTCCGCGACGTACTTCCGGGCGACCTTGAGGAACGCCGGGTGGACGTCGACGTTCCCGGCTCGCACCGCCTCCGTGTTGTTCGCGACGACGTTGTAGATGGCGCGAGCGGACTTCTCGCCGACGCCGTCGAAGCCCGCGAGGTACTCGACGGCGTCGTCCTCGCCGCGCGCCAGCAGGTCGTCGGCGAACTCGCCGAGGCGGTCGGTCACCCGCCGCCCCCAGCCGCCGTCCGCCGGCAGCGTGCGCTTCGTGGTCGGGTTCTTCAGCCCGAGGCCGTCGACCGCCTCCTCCGTCACCAGCGTCTCCAGGTCGAGTTCGTTGCCCCGAACGTAGTCCACGATTTCGCGGCGCTGCTCGCGTTCGAGGTCGTAGACGCCCTCGTCGCGGACGTGGACGTGGTACCCGCGGCCGCCGGAGAACGTCACCGTCAGGTCCTCGAAGCCGAAGTCGCGTTCGAGGAAGTCCAGCAGCCGCAGCAGCGCGTCCTTGCACTTCGCCAGCATCTCCGCGTAGGAGTCCTCGCCGAGCGTGACACTCGGCAGGTGGTCGGCGTCCAGGTCGAAGACGAGGTCGCTGCCCAGCCAGGTCTTCTCCTGCATCGTCGACGCCCCCGGCTCCTCGTAGAAGCCCGCCGAGAAGTAGACGTGCCGGGGCCGCTCGCGTTCGAGGAACGCCGCCGTGTCGCCCAGGTCGAGCGTGGACTTGTGCCGGACCATCGTCGTGTCCGGCCCGCTCGTCCACGGGATGTACCCCCACTCGCGCTCGTCGGCTCGCGGCGGGAGTCGTATCTCCGTGCGGCGGTAGAAGTCGCCGAACCGCCCCCGGAGATAGGCTCGCGTGCGTTCCTCCATTACCGGAGTCGCGTAAGCCCACCGGCCCCATAGGCGTGTCGTCTTCGCCGTCGACCCGTGTCACCGACGCGTCCGCTCCCGTCTACGCGAACCCGGGGACGACGGCGCGGTCGCTGGCGCGTCGCAGTGGTCGCCGGCGAACCGAACTACCGGCCGCGCAGCAGTTCGGAGATGCGGTCGCGGATGCGGTCGTGGTCGCCGAGCCGGAGGTAGTAGGCACCGGTGCCGTCCTCGTAGTAGTCCTCGATTTCGCGCTCGATGGTGAACCCGAGGTTGCGGTAGAAGCCGATTGCGTTCTCGTTTGTCGTTCGGGCGTGACAGGACGCCTTCCCCGCCTCGGACGCGACCGAGGCGACGAGGCGCTCGCCGTAGTTCTCGCCGCGGTACTCGGGCGCGACCGCGAGGAACAGGATGTAGCCGTCCGAGCGCGCCGCCGCGAACCCGACAAGGTCGTCGCCGTCGAGGAAACAGTGGACTGTCGCCCGCCGGTAGGCGTTCGCGAAGAAGCCCCGTCGCTGTTTGAGGAGGTCCTCTCGCTCTCGGATGCCCTCTTTCAGCGCCCAGGCGTCTTCGAGGTACTCGTCGTCGCCCGGGGGCACCACCCGTTCGTCTACCGTGACGCTCACCCGAGTGGGTAGCGCGGCGACGAATATAATTCCACCGTCCGGCGGAACGCGGGACGGCGGTCGAAATCCTGACGGGGCTGCTCGCCGTCCGCGGGGACGATGACCAGCGAGACCACCCGGGGGCGGTCGGGGTGAGCTTCGAACTCCGCGACCACACGGCCGACGTCGCCGTCGAGGCCGACGCCGGCTCGCTCGGCGGCGTGTTCGCCGCGCTCGCCGACGGGATGGCGGCTGCGATGACCGACGAGCGGCCCGACAGCGGCGAGCGCTTTGGAGTCGAGGAGCGGGCTGAATCCCGGGAGGCCGCGCTCTACGACTACCTCGGCGAACTGGTCTACGAGCGCGACGTCCGCGGCGTCCTCCCCGTCGACAACGACGCGACCGTCCGCGAGGTCGAGACCGACGGCGGGAGCGAGTGGGTCGTCGAGGCGTCGGCGCGCGGCGTCCCGCTGGCCGACGTCCGCGCCCGCGACCTCAAGGCCGTGACGTACTCGCAGATGGAGCTCTCGCAGCGCGAGGACGGCGGCTGGCACGCCTACGTCGTCTTCGACGTGTAGCGCGCCTCGCGGCCCGGCGAGGGCGTAAAAGTATTCCCGGGAGCCCGACCGACTACCGTGCATGACCACGTTCGACGCCGGCGACCACCGGCTCACCGAGGTGGAGCCGAACGTCTGGGAACTCGACCGGGACGACGACAGCATCCCCGCTCGCGTGCTCGCCAGCGAGGCGCTGCTCGAACACATCGGCGACGACATGACCCTCGACCAGCTGCGGAACGTCGCCGCGATGCCGGGCGTGGTCGCGCCCGCGCTCTGCACGCCCGACGGCCACCAGGGCTACGGCTTCCCGGTCGGTGGCGTCGCCGCCTTCGACGCCGAGGACGGCTGTATCTCGCCCGGTGGCGTCGGGTTCGACATCAACTGCGGCGTCCGGATGGTGCGCACGAACCTCACCTACGACGACGTTCGGGGCCGCGAGGACGAACTCGTCGACGCGCTGTTCGACGCCGTGCCCTGCGGACTGGGCGGTGGCGGCGTCCACGACCGGAGCCACGCGGACCTCGAAAAGGCCCTCGAACGCGGCGTCGACTGGTGCGTCGAAGAGGGGTACGCGACTCGTGAGGACCGCCTGCGCTGCGAGGACGAGGGGATGCGGCCGGACGCCGACCCGGACGCCGTCTCGAAGAAGGCCAAAGACCGCGGCACCAGCCAGATGGGGTCGCTGGGGTCGGGCAACCACTTCCTGGAAGTCCAGCGCGTCACCGACGTGTACGACGACGACACGGCCGACGCGTTCGGCCTCGTCGAGGACCAGCTCGTCGTCCTGATTCACTGCGGCTCCCGGGGGCTCGGCCACCAGGTGTGTTCGGACTACCTCCGCCGCATCGAGCAGGAACACCCGGACTTCCTGGCGTCGCTGCCGGACAGGGACCTCGCGGCGGCACCCGCAGACTCGGACCTCGCCGACGAGTACTACGGCGCGATGTGCGCGGCCATCAACTTCGCGTGGGTGAACCGCCAGCTCGTCACGCACGCCGTCCGGGAGACGTTCGCCGACGTCTTCGACGCGCCGGACTGGGAGGCCTTGGAGATGGACCTCCTGTACGACGTGGCGCACAACATCGCGAAACGGGAGACCCACACAGTCACCCGGACCGGGGACGGCTACAGCCTCGGCGGCGACGGCGAGCGCGTCGAGCGCGACCTCTACGTCCACCGGAAGGGCGCGACGCGGGCGTTCCCCGCCGGCCACCCCGAGGTCCCGTCGGCGTACCGCGACGTCGGCCAGCCGGTCATCATCCCCGGGAGCATGGGCGCTGGCAGTTACGTCCTGAAGGGCGGCGAGCAGTCGATGGGTCGGTCGTTCGGGTCGACCGCCCACGGTGCGGGACGCCTGATGAGCCGCACGCGGGCCAAAGACGAGTACTGGGGCGGCGACGTGCAGGACGACCTCCGGGAGTCTGACGAGATCTACGTCAAGGCGGCGTCGGGAGCCACCATCGCCGAGGAGGCACCGGGCGTCTACAAGGACGTGGACGACGTGGTCGGCGTCTCGGACGCGCTCGGCATCGGTGACCTCGTCGCGCGCACGTACCCCGTCTGCAACGTCAAGGGGTAGGCGGTCGGCGGTCGACGCGCAGTCCGATGGAGACGGGGGAATGGCTCCGGACCTGTCACGCACAAACTACTATTTGGGGTGCGACAGAACCTCGGGACATGGCACCAAGCCACAATCTGTCGAACTACGACGCGGCCCGTGACTCCTTCGCGTGGGACGACATCTACGCGGAGACCAGCGGCGACGCGCCCGACGAACTGAACGTCGCCACCGAGACGGTGGACCGCCACGCCGAGCGACGCGGACGGGTCGCCCTCTACCAGGTCGACACGGACGGCGACCTCTCGAAGACGACGTTCTGGGAGCTCTCCCAGCAGTCGAGCGCGTTCGCGAACGTCCTCGACGGCCTCGGCGTCGAGCGCAGCGACCGCGTGGTGTCGTACATGCCCCGCATCCCCGAACACTACGTCGCGCTCCTCGGCACGCTCAAACACGGCGCGGTCTGGGGGAGCGTGAACGAACGGTACGGCCCCGACGGCATCTCGTACCGCCTCGACGACTGCGACGCGAGCGTCGTCGTCACGACCACGGACAACCGCGAGACGGTCGGCGAGGCGCTCGCCGACGCGCCGAGCGTCGACCACGTCGTCACGGTCGACCGCGGCACGGGAGCGCCGCCCGAGGACGTGGTGTTCGATACGGCCGTCGAGGCCGCCAGCACGGAGTACGATGCCGCCGACACGAGTGCGGACGACGAGGCCTTGCTCTACTACACGTCCGGCACGACCGGGCCGGCGAAGGGGGTGCTCCACGAACACCGGTGGGTCGCGGGGGTCGCCGCCACCCAGCGGTACGCCGTCGACCTGAACGAGGACGACCTCTACTGGTCGACGGGCGACCTCGGCTGGCTCACGGGCGTCATCAACACGCTCGGCGCGTGGTTCTGGGGCGTCCCGCTGTTCACCTACGAGGGGGAGTTCGACCCGGAGACGTGGGCCGACCTGCTCGACGAGTACCCCGTCTCGGTGCTGTTCTCCGTGCCGACCGCCTACCGGATGCTCCGCGAGCACGAGGACGTCCTCGACGGCGTGGACCTCGACCTGCGGCACGCGCTCTCCATCGGCGAACCGCTGTCCGCGGGCGTCGTGGAGTGGGGAGAGGACACGCTCGGCGTCACCATCCTCGACACGTACGGCCAGACCGAGACCGGGAACATGATCATCAACAACTACCCGACGATGGAACTCCGCCCCGGGTCGATGGGGAAGCCGTTGCCCGGCATCGAGGCCGCAGTCGTGGACCCGCAGACCGGCGAGGTGCTGCCGCCCGGCGAGACCGGCGAGATTGCGCAGCGCGGTGACTACCCGTGTTTCTTCGCCGGCTACTGGGAGAAACCGGAACAGACCGCGGGCTGCTTCGTGGACGGTCCGGACGGCGAGTGGTACCTCTCCGGCGACCTCGCGCACAGAGACGAGGACGGCTACTTCTGGTTCGAGGGGCGCGCGGACGACGTCATCATCTCCTCCGGCTACCGCATTGGGCCCTTCGAGGTGGAGAGTTCACTCGGCGAACACGACGCCGTCGCCGAGGCCGCGGTCGTCCCCAAGCCCGACAGGGAGCGCGGCAACATCGTGAAAGCCTACGTGGTGCCCAGCGAGGACGCCGACCCGTCGGACGCGCTCGTCGACGACGTGAAAGCCCACGTGAAATCCGAGCTAGCGGCCCACGAGTACCCCCGGGAAGTCGAGTTCGTCGACGAACTCCCGAAGACGGTGACGGGGAAGATTCGCCGCACCGAACTCCGCGACGAGGCCGACGCCGAAGCGGACGACTGAGGACCGGCGCTACCCGCTGTCGGCCGTGGTCTGTGCGTCACTGCGCGCGTTCGAGACAGCCGACCGGCAGGCCCGAGGCGCGTCACTCCACCCAGAGAGTCTTGCGGTTCACGAACTCGCGGATGCCCGCCCCGGCGAGTTCGCGGCCGTAGCCGGACGCCCCGACGCCGCCGAACGGCACCCGGGGGTCGGACTTCACGAGCTGGTTCACGTAGACGCAGCCGGCGTCGATGCGGCGGGCGACGCGCTCGCCGCGCTCGCGGTCCTCGGTCCAGACGCTCGCGCCGAGCCCGAACTGGGTGTCGTTCGCCCTCCGCACCGCCGCGTCCTCGTCGTCGACTTCCCAGACGGCCGCGACCGGCCCGAACAGCTCCTCGCTGTCGGCGGGACAACCCTCGGGGACATCCGTCAGCACCGTCGGCGCGTAGAACGAGCCCTCGCGGTCGATGGGCTCGCCGCCCGTCTCGACGGTCGCGCCGGCGTCGACGCTCGCCTCGACCTGCCCGTGCAGGTCCTCCACGAGGTCCTGGCGCGCCTGCGGCCCCATGTCCGTCTCCTCGTCCATCGGGTCGCCGACAGTGTAGGACTCGACTTCGTCGACGAAGGCGTCGAGGAAGTCGTCGTAGACGTCCGTGTGGACGACGAAGCGTTTCGCGGCGATGCAGGACTGCCCGCCGTTGAGGTTCCGCGCCCACGCACCAGTCTCCACGGCGGCGTCGAGGTCCGCGTCGTCGAGCACGACGAACGGGTCGCTGCCGCCGAGTTCGAGGACCGTCTTCTTGAGTTCCGCCCCCGCTTTCGACGCGACGGCTCGGCCGGCCGGCCCGCTGCCCGTCACAGTCGCCGCCTTCACGCGGTCGTCCGCCACGACGCCGTCGACGAGGTCGGAGGGAATCAGCAGGGACTGGAAGACGTCCTCGGGGTAGCCGGCCTCCGCGAACACCTCCTCGATGGCGAGCGCGCACCCCGGGACGTTCGAGGCGTGTTTCAGCAGGCCGACGTTGCCGGCCGTGAGGTAGGGCGCGGCGAACCGGAACACCTGCCAGAGGGGGAAGTTCCACGGCATCACCGCCAGCACCGGGCCCAGCGGCTCGTAGACGGTCTGCACGTCCGCTCCGGGCGGACTCGCGTGACCCTCCGGCTGGAGGTACGCGCTCGCGTGCTCCGCGTAGTGGTCACAGACCCACGCGCACTTCTCGACCTCCGAGCGCGCCTGCTCGATGGGTTTCCCCATCTCTCGGGTCATCGTCGACGCGTACTCCTCGATGTTCTCCCGGAGCACGTCGGCCGCGGACGCGAGCAGTGCCTCGCGCTCCCGGAGCGGCCGGTCGCGCCAGTCCTCGAAGGCGCTGTCTGCCCGCGCTATCGCGTCGTCGACGTCGCGCTCGGTGTGGTCGTCGTAGGAGTCGATTCGCTCGCCGGTGGTCGGGTCGACGACGTCCATGCTCGTGCCAACGCGACCCAGCGGAATCAACGTACAGGTACTCGATGCGGGTCCGAGCCGGGACGCAGTCTACCGTGAGAACCCGGGGCCGGATGGGCCGCCGGGACCGCCCGGATTCTGGGGGCCCAGAGTCTCCGAGAGGCGGACGCGCTCGGACTCCGCCTCGCCCTCGACCTCCCGGCCGTCCTCGAAGCGCACGAAGTTCAGGTAGAACGCCTCCCCGCAGCCCGGTTCCTCGTCTGACCGGCGTTCGTCTTCGGTCGGTGGCCGAGCCCACAACAGACCGTCGTGGGCTGTGCCACAGTCCAGTCGCACGCCGTCCCAGTCGTCGCTCTCGAAGTCGTCGTCGGGGCTCGCGTACGTCCAGCCCTCCAGCGGGAACGGCGTCACGGACTTGTCCGCGAGGTACGGGTCGCGGTCGAGTTCGGCGACGGCACCACACCGCGGGCAGTAGTAGGAGACAGCGACCATAGCCACGCTAGACGCCCGAGCGACTACAGGGTTCTGGAGGACGAAGGCGGCTTGAACCCGGCATAGAGAGCGCACACGGCGAACGACAGCGCGCCGAACACCCAGCCGAACAGCCGGCCTCTGGTGGACTGTGAGGGCGAGGGAGGGAGCGTCCGCGACCGAGCGAGGGCTCACGACGGAAAGACCTATGCGCGAACCAGCAGACGATACGGGTATGATAGACGAGACTGCCGAGGAGATTCGGGAGATGCGGACGCACTCCTCCTCGGTCGTCGCGGTGAAGGCGGCGCGAGCCCTCGAAGCGCTGCTGGACGAGGAGTACCCGACCGTCGAGGAGTACGTGCGGGCGCTGGAGCGCAACAGCACCGCACTCCGGCGGGCGAACCCCTCGCACGCGTCGCTGGTGACGACCCAGCGCGAGGTCGTCGAGCGGGTGCGTGACGTGAACCCGGCGTCGGTCGTGGAAGCCCAGGAGGTGACGGCCGCCGCAATCGACGACGTGGTCGAGCGCGTGAACACGGGCAAGCACGAGGCGGCGGCGGCGGTCGCTGACCGCATCGAGGACGGCCAGACCCTCCTCACGCACGACTACTCGTCGACCGTGCTGGAGGCCATCGAGCTGGCCGCGCGGGACGGGAAACACCTCGACGTGTTCGTGACGGAGGCGCGTCCGCGGCACCTCGGCCGGAAGACAGCGCGAACGCTGGCGGCCATCGACCGCGTGGACCCGACGCTCATCGTCGACGGCGCGTCGGGCTACTACCTCGACGACTGCGACGAGGTCCTGCTCGGGATGGACTGCATCGTCGGCGACACGTACTACAACCGCGTCGGCACCTACCCGCTGGTGGCGACGGCGGCCGACGTGGGGACGCCGGTCTGTGTCGCCGGGTCCGGCGCGAAACTCGTCGAGGAGGGGTTCCACTTCGAGAACGACTACCGGGACGTCAGCGAGGTCATCCGGGAGCCGCCGGAGGGCTTCGACGTGAAGAACCCGGCCTACGACGCCACGCCGACGCGGCTGCTGGACGCGGTCGTCACGGACGAGGGCGTCGAAGAGTACTAGCTCGGGGCAGGGGAGCGCGCGTCCACGCCGATTCCGTCACCCGAGTGCGCGGTGCGTACCTGCTGTTCGGGTAGCGGTTCAGCCGAGCCAGTTCGGTAGCTCGTCGTCCCACAGCAGTCGAACGGCCGAGTACCCCACTGCGAGGAAGACCAGCGTCGCGGCGAGTTCGGCGGCGAGTTCCATGCCGAGTGGTTGGCGTTTGAGAGTAAAGACGTTTGGTTGGCACGCGCGGTCCCGGTCCGACACGGCCGAAGCGAGAAACGTGAAACGAACCGCCGTGAGGCTGGTGCCGCGGCACGCGGCCCGGTACGCTGCCCCTACAGTGCTGGCGGCTCGCCGCGTCCGACCGCGATTTCGTGGGCTTCGATGTCTTCGAGCGCCGCGACCCGCCCGCCGACCTCGACGCGGCCGTCGTCGGTCTCCAGGACCATCGTGGCGACCTCGCCGGTCTCCTCGAAGCGCGTCTCGTCGACGAGGCCGCTGACGGTGCGGCCCTCGCCCGTGAGCACGTCGCGGCCGCCGACGGTGGCGTAGATGTCGCCGTCGAGGGTCTGGAGGTCGCGGACGCACCGCCGGATGGCGGCGTACGTCCGCGGCAAGTCGACGGTGTCGGTCTCGGGTTCGTGGAGCGGTTCGGTGGCCGTCGACCAGATGACGGTGTCGAAGAACCCGGAGACGAGGAACCCCAGCGCGGAGCGGTCGAAGATGACGCCGTACTTCTCGGGGTCGTCGCGGACGGCGTCCTGCGTGGCGTACACCGAGTACCGGCCGTCGGCGACGGCGATGACCGGCGTCGTGATGCCGCGGCGACCGCGGGCGCTCGTCGTGACGCGCTCGTAGTCGAACTCCTCGGGGTCCGGCGCTTCGCTCGCGGGCGTGACGACGACGTCGACGCTGACGCCGCGGTCGGTCGCGGCGGCGAGGTCGTCCGCGAACCGTTCGAGGAGGCTCGGCGTCAGCGAGCAGACGAGCTCGAAGTCCGCCGAGCCGATGACCTCCTCGAAGTACCGGACGATGGTCGACCGGGACTTGACGAGGGAGACGGCTTCGGTGTCTCTCGCCGGCTGCGTGTACTCGTCTTCGAGCGCCGACACCATCTCCGTGAAGTTCTCCTGGAGGCCCTGGAAGGCGTCCTCGGGGCTCAGTGCGACCACTTTCATCGGCCGGGACTCCCGGAGTTCGACGAGTCCGCGGTCGCCGAGACTCCGGACGGTGTCGTAGACGCGTGGCTGCGGGATGTCGGTGCGGTCGGCGATGTCGCTGGCGGTGAGTTCGCCGTGCCGCAGCACCGTCAGGTAGGCTTCGACCTCGTACTCGCCGAGGTCGAACCCCCTGCCGACACGCTCGACCGTCCCGCGGAGGTCCTCGTCGCTCATACTCCAAGCCACGAACAGCCCCGCCTTCTAGGTGGCGGTCGGGCCGGACGCGCCCGGGGGTCCGCCGCCGCCAGCCTACATGAACATGCGGTCGTCGGGACGCTCGTCTTCGGTGGTCTCCGCGAGGTGTTCGCTGAGCTGTTCGTAGTGGTCGGCGACTTCGGCCGCGAACGCCTCCAGCGGGCCGGTGTCGACGTCGAGGTCGTAGACGTCGCTGGCGGTCTCGACGAGCCGGACGGCGGCCTCGGCGTCCGGTGCCTGCGCGTGGACGGGCGTGCTGAAGACGGCGGCGCGGAACGGCGAGTCGATGCCCCGTTCGAGCAGGCTCGCTTTCACGCCGTCGAGGAAGCCGTTGCCCATCGGCGGAATGTCGGTGTCCGCGAGGCGGGCGTTCTGGTAGTCCTCGGTGGCGACGTAGAACGTCCGGTGGTCCTCCGGGCCGTGCGCGATGGGGACGCCGGAGAGCACGGCGACCTCGGTGATGTCGCTGGCGTCGAGCCAGTCGGCGAGCGCGCTCGTGAACGGCTCGGCGGCCGAGACGGGGACGAACAGTTCGCCGACAAGCACGGTGACGTCGAGGTCCGGGCGGGAGAACAGCCGGGTGTGGTGGCGCGGCGTCCCGTTCTCGAACGGCGTGATTGCGGGGAGGTCGTCGGCGGCGACGTAGCCGGTCTGTTCGAGGTCGAGGTGGTCGACGAGGTAGTCCACGGCCGTGAGGCCGGCGAGCCCGAACTCGGAGAACCCACACAGCAGGCTCTCCCCCGGCTCGCTGTCGTGCGTGAATCGGAACGACCCCGCGTCGGCTGTCGGCGGTTTCGCCATGGCGACTACGTCGGCGAGCATCGACTTATCGCTTGCCCGGCTGACAGGCGCGCCGCGTCAGTCGTCGGCGTGCAGGCGGATGCGGCCCTCGACGCGCGGGTCGATACCCTGCTGGCGCGCGTACGCGGCGAGCACCTCGTGCTGGACGTCGAGGCGGTCGACGCGGTGGCGTTCGTCGAGCGCCGGGAACTCGTCGTCGGAGTAGAACAGGTAGTCGGTGGTCGCGACCGTGTACGTGGCGTCGGGATCGACCGGCTCGCCGCCGACGCGCGCCGACGCCAGCCCGTCGCCGTCGTGCCACTCCAGTGCCGCGCCGGAGACGTGGGCGTGCCACCAGTCCGGCTGCGCGAACCCGAGTTCGCCGCCCTTCGCCGCGCGGAAGACGTCGAGGAGTTCGGCCCCGGTCAGCTCGGCGACGGACACCGGCTCCTCGAAGGGCACGACGCTGACGAGGTCGGCGACCGTCACGTCGCCGTCGAGGGCCGGGCCGTCGCGGACGCCGCCGGAGTTCTGGAGGCCGACGTCGGCGTCGGCGGCCCACCGGTAGGCGTCGGCGACGAAGTTCCCGATGCGGGACTCGCCCCGGAACAGCGTGCGCTCGGTGCGCTCCATCGGCTCCTCGACGCGGCCGACCACCTCGTCGAGGCCGGCGTCGGCCATCCGCTGGCGGAGCGACGACGCCACGCCCTCGTGGACGGGCGACTCGTCGACGACGTAGCGGGCCACGTCGCCGGAGTCGAGGTCGACTTCGAGGACGACCTCGCCGCCCGAACCGGGCCGCGTGAGCAGGGTGTCGTCGAGGCGTTCGACGCGCTCGCTGGCGATGTGGCCGCCGAGCACGGCGTCGACGGTGGTCGCGGCGGCGAGCTCTTCGTCGCCGCGACCGAGATGCGAGAGCGCGACGACGTAGTCCGCCCCGGCTTCGCGCAGTTCGGTTTCCGCCTCCGTCGCGGCCGCGACGGGGTCGGTGACAGTGAGGTCGCTGGCCATGGGATTCAGCGCGGGGGTCGAGTCGTCCAGTACGCCGAAGAAGCCGACCGCGACGCCGTCGCGCTCGACGATTGTCCACGGGTCGACGCCGGCGACGCGCTCGTCGTCCAGGTAGACGTTCGCCGACACCCACGTCTGCTGGGACGCCGAGACCAGTTCCGCAGTGGTCTCCGGCCCGTAGTCGAAGTCGTGGTTGCCGAACGTCGCGACGTCCGGGTCGACGGCGTCGTAGAGGTCCATCGCCTGCCAGCCGTCGGTCACGAGCGAGAGCACGCCCGGCGACGTGTTGTCGCCGCTGCCGGCGGCGATGGCGTCCCCGCGCTCGGCCAGCAGGGTCGCGAGCCGGCCGGCTCGCTCGGGCGTGTCGTAGACGTTCTCCAGGTCCGAGTAGTGATAGATGGAGGGGGCCACGATGTCGACAGGAGGCGGTTTCGAGCCAAGGGGGTTTCGGAAGCGGCACCCGGGGGAGAAAGGGATAAATGCGGGACTGCGGTACGCGGGAGTATGTTGACGGTCGAGCGCGACGACGGCGAGACGCTGTACGTCGCGGAGGACGAGGGCGAGCGCGGGCAGGACGGGCCGTTCTTCGTGGTCTACGGGACGCCCGAGCGCGAGAACCGCTGGGGCTGGTACTGCTCGAACTGCGAGTCCGTGGACAACGCGATGGACTCGATGGGGCGCATCAAGTGCAACGTCTGCGGGAACTTCCGGAAGGCCGAGGAGTGGGACTCGGCCCACGAGTAGGCTGCCGCCGTCGTCACTTCTCTGCCGGTCGCTACCACATCTGGGCGTGTCAGAGGTGCGCCCGTTCAGCAGTGCTGGCGTCTGAGCGGAGCGTCACCGACGAGCCATGCCACTAGATGTCACGGCAAGAAAGCTTATGACCCATGCCCGCGAAGGAAGTAGTTGCATGGGGACTGTTACCACCCCTCCCGACGAGCAGGCCCGGTCGATCTTCGACGACCTCGGGTACAGCCTCGCTGGCGACGGTGCCGAATTCTCCGCCACGCGCGACTGGAAGGAGATACGAGTGCGCGCCGTCACAGACGACGTCGACGAAGCCACCCACGACGGCGGTTATCGCTGCTTCGTCACGTGGGCCGACCAAGCGCCGGCACTCGAGCGAGAACTCGAACGGCTCGACCCGCCCTGCGAGTGGGCGGTACTCGGCGTCGAGGAGGACGGTGACTACGAGGTCGCGCGCGCTCCGCCCGCCGAGTAACGCGACCCCCCGACGCTCCCGTTCTACCGCAGCTGTTCGCGAGCCGCCGCCATCCCGGCCGCGCCGTCCACGTCCGCGCCGAGCGCGTCGAACGCGTCGGCCAGCGCGGCGAGCACGAGCGTGACGTTCTCCGGTCGCGCGCCGTGGCCCATGCAGCCGATGCGGAAGATGTCGCCCTCCAAGTCGCCGAGCCCCGACGCGATTTCGAGGTCGTAGTGCTCCAGCACGTAGTCGATAACCGCGCCGTCGTCGACGCCGTCGGGGACGCGAACGGCGTTCAGGCTCGGCAGCCAGTAGTCCGGCTCGGGGTTCAGCCCGAGTCCCATCGCCTCGACGCCCGCCTTCAGCGCGCCGGCGACGCGCTCGTGGCGCGCCCAGCGCTCCTCGATGCCTTCCTCCGCGACGAGCCGCAGCGCCTCCCGGAGCGCGTACACGTTCGAGATGGGTGCGGTGTGGTGGTACGCGCGCTCGTCGCCCCAGTAGCCCTCCAGCAGCGAGAGGTCGAGGTACCACGAGCGAGCCGGCGCGTCGCGGTCGAGCACCTTGTCCATCGCGCGGTCGTTCAGCGTCAGCGGGCTCGCGCCCGGCGGACAGGAGAGACACTTCTGCGGGCCGGAGTACGCCGCGTCGATGTTCCAGTCGTCGACCCGGAGCTCCACGCCGCCGAGGCTCGTGACGGTGTCTGCGACGACGAGCGCGTCGTGTTCATGGGCGGCTGCCGTGATGGCGGGGACGTTCGTCTGCTTCGCGCCCGTGGAGGTCTCCGCGTGCACGAACCCGAAGACGTCCGGGTCGAACTCCTCGCAGGCGTCGGCCACGTCGTCGGGGTCCAGCGGCTCGCCCCAGGGCGCGCCGACGCGCACCACGTCGCCGCCGGCCCGGCGCGCCATCTCCGCCATCCGGTCGCCGAAGTAGCCGTTCGTCGGCGCGAGGAAGGTGTCACCGGGCTCGACGAGGTTCCCGATGGCCGCCTCCATCGCGGCCGACCCGGTGCCCGAGACCGGAATCGTCCACTGGTTGTCGGTCTGGAAGGCGTACCGCAGCAGCTCCTGGGTCTCGTCCATGATCTCCACGAACGACGGGTCCAGGTGGCCGACCAGCGGCGTGCTCATCGCCTTCAGCACGCGCGGGTGGACCGGGCTCGGACCCGGCCCCATCAGCGTTCGCTGCGGGGGCGACAGCTCTCCGACGTCTGGGGTCTCCTGCATAGGCTACCCGGGTCGCGCGGCCAGCAAGAAGGTTCGGAAATCGGCACCCCGGTCAGTACGAGCGCTCGTCGACGGTGTCACCGTCCGCGTCAGTCAGCGTCGCAGTGTCGCCGTCGTCGTTCCAGACCTCCGAGCCGAAGGCCGCGTAGCGGTCGTCGGCGTCGTCGGTCCCGCTGCCGGAGTGCACCCAGACCGACGCGCCGGGGTCGAGGGTGAAGCCGTCCGGGAAGGCGTACTCGTGGTCGGCCGCGTCCGAGAGCACGAAGCCGGACATGTCCACGGCGCTGTCGCCGTCGTTCGTGAGTTTCACGCGCTCGTCGTTGAGGGCGTCGGCCTCGGCGTACACCCAGTCGATGGACACCGCGTCCGTCTCGCCGTCGCCGCCGTCGTCCGGGCTCTGGCACGTCCAGAGGCCGTCGCCGGCGTCCTGAGCGTCGGCCTCGGCGTCGTAGAACGTCTCGCTCTTCGAGAACGCGGAGTCGTAGACGCGGGCGTTCCCGGTCTCCACGAGGTCGCGGTTGACGTTCTCGCCGTCCGCGTAGACGTACGCGAGCAGGCGGCCGTAGTCGCCGCGGCGGTCGGCTTCGCTGTCGAATTTCAGTGTCACCGTCTCGCCGGCGAGCGCCGACGTGGTGTACTGGCTCGCGTCGTCGCCGGCGGACGCGAGACACTCCGAACCGGCCTGCGTGTCCGGCACGCCCTCGTACTCGCTGGGCGTGTTCTCGCCGTTCACCTCGGGCGTGTCGACGCCGAGCAGGCGCACGGTGTCGGTGCTGCCGTTCTGGTACTCGACGTCGACAGTGTCGCCGTCGGTCACGGACGTGACGGTGACTGTCACCGAGTCCGTGATGCTCACGTTCGACGGCGAGTCGGCCGCGACCCCGGCGGTCGCCACGCCGGCGCTGGTTACGAGGAGCGCTGCTACGAAGACTGCCACGAGTGAGTGGTTTCCACGCACGGTTCGTTACTAATTACTCTACGTAAAATCAATTTCTAGGAGTTGTTCATACTATTTTGCACGAGTGTTTTTCACACACTACGCGGGTACCGGCGGCCACCAGAGCTTACGTACCCGGCCTGTGAGGAGTCGGCATGGCAATCCAGACCTCGGCCGTCGTCGAGGAGGCGTTCGCGGAGTTCGTCGACAGCGTCACGGGCGCGGTCCCGAACGTCCTCGCCGGCGTCGTCTTCCTCGTCCTCGCGGCCGTCACCGTGCGCGTCCTCGTGACCGTCGTGCGCGCGGTGCTCCGTCGGACGTTCGCCGACCAGCCGGTCTACGTCCAGCTCGGGTCGACGCTGGCCTCCATCGCGCTCTGGTTCGGCGTGCTGCTGGCGTTCCTCTCGGCGGTCGGCCTCCCCGAAATCGCGGCGGCGCTCGGCACCGCGTCTGGCTTCCTCGCGCTCGGCGTCTCGTACGCGCTCTCCGGGATGCTGGCGGACGCCGTCGCCGGCCTCTACCTCCTCCGCGACCCCGACTTCAACCCCGGCGACCAGGTGACGACGGGCGACGTCACCGGCACCGTGACGGCCATCGAACTCCGGAAGACGCGCTTCGACGTGGACGGCGACACAGTCGTGCGAGCGAACGCCGACGTGGAGAAGAAGTGGACGAAGCGGGCCGAGTAGGGGCTTAGCGGTGGCGCACAGGAGCCCCGCTCTGGCCGGGCAAGGGAATCTTTTACTGCTGTGATTTATATGACAAATCACATGGGAGAGTATGAAAAAGAAGACGCGACGCCCGTGCTCGCGGGGCTGAGCTACGGCACTCTGCTACTGGCGGGAACCGTGGTTCTCGTCCTCGGGCTACTGGAGAGAAATCCCGCACGGGCCGCCACGGGGCTGATGATGTTCCTCCCGGGAGCGGGGGCGACTGCGTACCTAGTCAAGAACGGAGAGCCGGTCCACGAATAATCTCCCAGCCGTCACGTTCCGGTGCCCCCTCGCGTACGAGCGTGGACGACTGAACGAGTCGTGCGGAGCAGGTGGCGTGATTCTGGAGCGTAGATTGAACGGGAGGCGGTCTTCGTCCGCGCAGACGGTGGATGAACGAACAGAATCACGCTGGCCGACTGACTTATAGCCAATCGCCTCGTACGCTCGCGCATGTTCGTCGGACACGCCACGGCCGCCTTCGGCGCAGTGGCACTGCTCGCCCTGTTCGCCGGCGTGTCCAGACGGCGGGCCGCCGCGCTCGCGGTGACCGCCGGCCTGTTCGCCGCGGTTCCCGACGTCGACATGGCGTACGCCCTCGTGGGGCTCGTCGGCGTCGACCCGACCCAACCGCTCTCGGCCGCCAACTCGTTCTGGGGCGCGTCCACGGTCGTCCACCGGGGCGTCACGCACTCGCTGGCCGTGGCGCTGCCCGCGGCCGCCGCGTTCGCGCTCGCGCCCACCCGCCGCCGGACGGCAGCCGGCGTCCTCGCGGCGCTCGTCGCCGTCGTGTTCGCCGTCTCCGGGCCGGTCGCAGCCGCCGTCGCCGCGCTGTTCGCGGCGTTCGGCTGGATGTTCGCCCGCTTCGGGCACGCCGTCGGCGTGCGCGGCCGCAGCCTGCTCGCCGTCGCTGCGGTCGGGCTCGCCAGCCACCCCTTCGGGGACCTGCTCACCGGCGAACCGCCCGCGCTCCTCTACCCCCTCGACGTGGTCGTCTTCGGGGACACCGTGGTGCTGTCAGCCGACCCGACGCTCCACCTCCTCGGCGCGTTCGGCGTCGAACTCGCCGCCATCTGGCTCGGCGTCCTCGGTGCGCTCGCAATCGCGGACCTCCAGGTCCGGGAGTTCGTCGACTACCGGGCGGCCGCCGGCGCGGCGTACGCACTCGCCGTCGTCGCCGTCCCCGCGCCCACCCTCGACACCTCCTACCAGTTCGTGTTCAGCGTGCTCGCCGTCGGCACCGTCGGCGTCACGCCGAAGCCGACTGCGCCACGGACGCTCCCGGGGCTGCCGAGCGCGGCAATCACCGGGCTCGCCGCAGTCACCGTCGCTGGCGTCGCGTACGCCGTCGCCTACGCCGCCGGCGTCGCCTGACCGGCGGTCGGCGGCGACACCTCACGCTTAATGCCGGGGACACTCGTAGCCGCGAGCATGAACAGCACCGCCTCGCTCGCGCCGCTCGTACGGAACGAGCGCGCGAACGCCGCACTCTCGTGGCTGGTCGCGGCGGTCGTCGCGGCCGTCGCCGCCGCCAGCGCCACCAGCGACCTCGCGTGGGCGGCGTTCGCCGTCGGCGTGCTCGTTGTCGTCGCCGTGCCGCCGGTCGCGTTCCGCCGGCCGGCCGCGATGCTCCCCTGGGAGGTCGTCGCCGGCGTCGCCGCCCCGTGTGTCTGGCGGGCGGTCGCGACCACGCCGCTGACGGCCGACGTCGCCGCCTACGTCTCCGTCGCCGCGCTCGCGCTCGTCGTCGCCGTCGAACTCGACGTGTTCACGCCCGTCGCGATGACCAACTGGTTCGCCGGCGTGTTCGTCGTCGTGACGACGATGGCGACCGCTGGCGTCTGGGCGATCGTCCAGTCGGCGTCGGACCTGCTGTTCGGGACGCGGTTCGTGCTGCCGGCCGCTCCGCCGCTGACCGACGCCCAGGAGGCCGCCGCTGTCGACGCGCTGATGCTGGACTTCGCCGCGGCGACGGCCGTCGGCGTGCTCGCCGGCGGCGTGTTCGTCTACTACGTCCGGCGGTACGCCGACCCGCACGGCCGGCTCCCGACGGAAGTCGCGGAGGTGGTCGCCGAGTGACGCTCGCGGACCGCATCCGGGTCTCCGCGCGCCGCCAGCGGCAGGCCGCTCGCGGGATGCAGCTGTCGCTGGTCGGGTTCCTGTTCGTCGGCGTCTACGAGGGCGACCCGGGCATCGTGGCGAACGCCGGACTCGGGCTCGCCGTCACGTACCTGCCGGCGGTCCTCGAACGCGACTACGGCATCCCGATGGACGCCGGGCTGACGCTGTGGATTACGTCGGCGGTGTTCCTGCACGCGCTCGGCATCGTGGGGCTGCCGGGCAGCGAGACGAACTTCTACGCGCCCGGCGGCATCCCGTGGTGGGACCACCTGACGCACGCGCTGTCCTCGTCGGTCGTGGCCGGCGGCGGCTACGCGGTGGTGCGGGCCGTCGACGAGCACAGCGACGACGTGGAGTTGCCGCCGCGGTTCGTGTCGGTGTTCATCCTCTCGACCGTGCTCGCGGCGGGCGTGTTCTGGGAGGTCGTGGAGTACGCGCTGATGGCAGTCAGCGACCTGACCGGCGGCAGCCTCCTCGTCGTCTACGGCCTCGGAGACATCGTCCTCGACCTCGTGTTCAACGCCGCGGGGGCCGTCGTCGCCGCCGTCTGGGGGACCGCACACCTCGGCGGCGTCACGGCGGCGCTGGGCCAGCGTCTCGGGGAGTGGTCGACCGGCGAGTAGTTTTAAGCCACCACCAGTGGTATCGTGTATCATGGTATTCAAGAAGGTGCGGCTCATCGGCACCAGCGACGAGAGCTTCGACGCCGCCGCGGACGACGCAATCGACCGCGCGCAGGACACACTGCAGAACGTGAAGTGGGCGGAAGTTGTCGAACAGGGCGTCGAGCTCGCGGCCGCAGACGGCCGACAGTACCAGTGCGAGGTGGAGGTCGCGTTCGAGCTCGAAGGCCCCCAGTAGTCGGTCACGTCGCCTTCTCGGGTGGGTTCGCACGAAGAACGTCCGACCGTGGAGCAGCGGGGAGAGCGCAGAGAGAAACCGCTACGTTCGGCTACGTCGCATACGCGCGTGTCGCGAGAACGGCGTACGCGAAGCCGCCGCCCGCCGTCCCGAGGAAGCCGCCCGCGACGGGGGCGGAGACGAGCGCGTCGGCGGCGACGCCGACCAGCAGCAAGCCGACGAGGACGCGGGCGCGCTGTCCGTGCAGTCGGGCTTCTGCCATTCGCCACGCGTCCCGGACGCTCGCGCGCTCCGCAACGAGAGTCGGCCCGACGAGCAGAAGCGTCGGGAGGACGCCGAGGACGAGCACGAAGAGGTAGGCGACGACGAGCAGGAACTCGACGCGCGCGACGGCGAACAGGGGATGGACGAGTGCGGTCGCGAGCAGGGCGACGACGAACAGGCGCGCGTACACTGCGGGCGTCGGGCGCGGCGCGTCGGGCAGCATCCGAGCGTACGCGACGCCCGCGACCACCGCCGCGACGGCGTGCAAGGCGGCGTAGAGCCCGAGAATTTCGATGAGGGACGGGAGCCGCAGACCGTACAGGGTCCCGGACCAGAGGCCAGTCACCTGCACGCCGGTCGGGAACCCGAGCAGGTGGACGTCCACCTGTCCAGTGTAGAACCCGGACTCGACGGCGGTCGGGACCGGGTCGCGGAGCCGAATCCAGTCGAACAGCCAGCCGACGACGCCGAGCGCGAGAAACGGCAGGACGCCACGGGTTCGGTCGCGGACGTTCACGCCGACCCCTCCAGTGCGTACAGCGTCCCGGTCGCAGTCACGGCGTACGCTCGCGTTCCGACGACGGCGAGGCCCCGCACGTCGCCGTCGCCTCGCGTCCACAGTTCGTCGCCAGTCGCGGCGTCGAGCGCTCGGACGCCCGCGTCTTCGGGCACGTAGATGGTGTCCCCGGTGACGACGGGCGGCGTCTCGTGGGTTCCGCCGGGAACACGCCACAGGCGCTCGCCCGAGTCGCCGTCGAACGCGACGACTTCGCGCTCGCGTTCGCGTTCGCCCACGGCGACAACGCGCCCGCCGCCCACCGCGAGCGGCGTGCGGCTGTCGTCGATACCGCCGAAGTCGTCGACCCGCCACAGCTCATCGCCGCTCGCCGCGTCGTACGCGTACAGCGCGTCGCGGTCGTGGAAGAACACCGCGTCCTCGGTGGCGGTCGGCGGCAGCACGTACACGTCGGTCTCCGGGACGCCCCACAGGCGCTCGCCGGAGTCGGCGTCGAGCGCGACGAGGCCGCCGTCGGCGGCCCGCGCGTACGACGAGACGAACACGCGTCCGGCGGCGACGGCGACGCGCTCGCGGTTCGCGCCCGGGAGCCGAGTCGTCCACTCGGTCGTCCCCGTCGCCGCGTCGAGTGCGACGACGGCATCCTCGGTGGCGGCGTACAGCGTGCCCTCTGCGACGACCGGTGGCGCCGGACGCGTGACAGTGAGCGCCAGTCTCCCGCCGGGGTCCTCGACGGTGGTGCGCTTCCAGCGCGTCTCGAAGTCGCGCTGGCGGCCGGGCGTGTCGAAGCCGCCGGTCGCCGAAATCGCCGCGTAGCCCGACCGCGTGGCGACGACGGGCATCACGTCGCCGTACGCGGGCGCGGCGGCGAGCGCGGGCTGGAGCCACGACCCGTGCTCACTGAGTTCCCAGTGCATCTCGCCCGTCTCGGGGTCGAGCGCGTAGAAGCGGTCGAACGCGCCGTGGTAGAGTCGGTCGCCGTGGACGACGGGGTCGGGCTGGGCTCCCATCCCCGAGACTTCGGTTGTCCACGCCACTTCCGGTTCGGTTCGTGGACCGGGCGCGTCGGTACCGTTCGTGCCGCCGGGGTCGGCGCGCTGCATCGGCCACGCGTCCGCCGCGTCCGGGTCGAAGTCGGGCGGGGACCCGAGACAGCCGGCGGCGACGGCGCTCGCGCAAGCCGCGAGGAAGCCGCGGCGCTGGAGGGACGACATGCCAGTCCGTTCGCGAGCAAGTAGGAGTTCGTGTCGGTTTACTCGTCCTCGAACCGCGCATCGACGCTGGCGGCGTGACCCTCTAGGCCCTCGGCGTCGGCGAGCGTCGTCACCGTCTCCCGGAGGGCCGCGAGGCCGTCACGGTCGAGGCGCTGGACGGTCGTCGACCGCAGGAAGGTGTCGACGCTGAGGCCGCCGGTCAGCTTCGCCAGCCCGTTCGTCGGCAGCACGTGGTTCGTCCCCGTGGCGTAGTCGCCGGCCGCAACGGGCGCGTAGCCGCCGAGGAACACCGAGCCCGCGCTGTCGATTCTGTCCAGCAAGGCCTCGTCGTCGTCGGCCTGAATGGAGAGGTGTTCGGCCGCGTACTCCTCGGCGACCACCACTGCCTCGCTCATCGAGCGCGCGAGGAACACGCCGCTCGCGTCGCTGCCCAGCGCCGAACGGATAGTGTCCGCCCGGTCGCGGTCGTCGATTCTATCCTCGACCTCGTCGGTGATGGCCGCGGCCGTGGCCTCGTCGTCCGTGACGGCGACGACGCTCGCATTCGGGTCGTGTTCGGCCTGTGCGAGCAGGTCGGCCGCCACGAACCCCGGGTCGGCCGTCTCGTCGGCGAGCACCAGCAACTCGGAGGGACCGGCGAGGAAGTCGATGTCCACGTCGCCCCGGACCTCGGCCTTCGCCGCGGTCACCCACTTGTTGCCCGGGCCGACGACCTTCTGCACGCTGTCGACGGTCTCCGTCCCGTAGGCGAACGCACCGACTGCCTGTGCGCCCCCGGCCTGATAGACCCGGTCAGCGCCCGCGACGTGGGCTGCCGCGAGCGTCACCGGGCTCAGTTCCTCCGCCGGCGGCGTCGCCACCGCCACCTGTTCGACGCCCGCCACGACCGCCGGAATCACGCCCATCAGCACCGACGACGGGTAGGTCGCGGTGCCGCCCGGGGCGTAGACGCCGACGCGCTCGACCGGCCGGAACCGACGACCGAGCTCCCTCCTTCCGGAGGAGCCGTGCTCCTCCGACGTCGCGTTCGCGTCGCTCGCGCGACCCTCCCCGAACTGCTCGCGCCAGTCCTCGGGGAGCTGGGCCTCGTGGAACTCGCGGATGTTCTCGGCGGCGTCCTCGATGGCGGCCCGCACGTCGTCGTCGATGGCCTCGTACGCGCGCTCCGTCTGGTCCGTGACGTCGAGGTTCCCCACTTCGACGCCGTCGAACTCGCTGGCGAACTCCCGGAGCGCCACGTCGCCCTCCGTCCGCACCCGGTCGACGATGTCTCGCACGTCCGACCGGACGGCGTCGACGCCGGCGTCCCGCTCGAACAGCGCCCGCCGGCGGTCCGGACCGAGGTCGGCCACGGCTTCGTAATCCATAGTTGTCGTTGGACAGCCCGGCGTTAGTGCGTTTTCATCACCAGCAGTAAACACCGGGAAACTTATTCGGCGTGTAGCCATTGTGTACGTAGTATGTCAGTGGGGTTGCTCGACACCACGGGGGCCGACGGAGTAATCTGGGAAGAGATGACCGAGCAGTTGTTCGAAGAGTACCCCGAACCGCTGTTCATCGTCGACAACGACGGGGAGATACGGCTCTGGAACGACGCGGTCGTCGAGATGACGGGGCTGCCGGCCGAGCAGGCCGTCGGCACGCCCGCAATCGAGGTGTTCGGCACCGAAGACGAAGAGGAGACGCTCGCGGACACGGTCGCCCGGCGCGGCGAACCGATTCGAGAGAGCGAGATTCGGACGGCGGAGATGGCGTCCGGGACGCACCACGCGCAGGCGTCCGCCACGCCGCTTCGCGGCCCGGACGGCGTCGTCGGCGCGGTCGAAGTGCTGACACAGGTGACGAGCGTGGTCGAGCAACGCGAGCGCGTCGAGCGCGCCCAGGAGACCCTCGGTAACGAAGTCGAGGCGACCGTCTCCGAACTCTCGGAGGCCAGCGAGGACGTCGCGGACTCCAGCCAGCTCATCAACGAGCTCGCCACCCAGCAGGCCGACCGCATCGAGGAGGTCGCCGAGGACGTCTCACAGCTGTCGGCGACGGTCGAGGAGGTCGCGGCGAGCGCCGAAGAGGTGCGCCAGCGCAGCGAGGACGCCCGGGAACGCGCCGAGCAGTCCCTGGAGGCAGCCGAGCGCGTCCTCGACGCCGTCGAGGCGTTCGCGACGGCCGGCGACACGGTCGCCGAGAACACGTCGTCGCTGCGCGAACACCTCGAGGAAATCGACCAGCTCGTGGACGTCATCACGGACATCGCCGACCAGACGAACATGCTCGCGCTGAACGCGAACATCGAGGCGGCGCGGGCGGGCGAGGACGGCAGCGGGTTCGCCGTCGTCGCCGACGAGGTCAAGGACCTCGCCGAGCAGTCCCGCAGCCAGGTGGCGGACATCGAAGCGCTGGTCGCGGACATCGAAGCGGACAGCGAGGAGACCGCGGAGAGCGTCGCGGACGCCATCGACGAGGTCGACGCGGCCCGGGAAGCCGCCGAACGCCTCGTGGAGAATCAGACCGCCATCGTGGAGGCGATCACGGAGACGACCGACGGCATCGCCGAAATCGCGGCGGCGACCGACGAGCAGGCGACGACCGCCGAACAGATTGCGAACGCGGTCGACGGCGTCGTCGACCGGGCCGACGAAATCGCCGACGAGACGTCGACCGTCGCGGCCGCGAACCAGGAGCAGACGGCGATGCTCGCTGACATCGAGGAGTCGATCAGCGAGGCCGAGCGCGCGCTCGACGACGAGTAGCGCCCGCGGCGAGTCGTCGGACTTATTCTCGGCGTGGCGCAAGCGGGGGCGTGTCGCGTCAGGAGCCGGTCGCCAGCGACGACGCCGACGAGAAGCCGCCCAGCGGGGCCACCACCCCTGCCGGCGGCGAGTCTGACGGCGTCGAGGCGCGCCTCGACGACGCGCTCGAACGGGTCGCGCACGGCGCAGCCGTCTCCGTCCCGAGCATCCTCACCGAGCGCGTGCTCACCGTGGCGTTCACGGCCGCCCTCACGAACGGCTTCTCGGCGGCCGCCTACGGCGTGTTCGCGCTCGCCCGCCGCCTCCAGCGCATGCTCATGTCGCTGTCTCTGGGGTTCCGCAGCGGCATCAGCCGGTTCCTGCCGAACGCCGACAGCGACGCCGAACGGGACGCCATCGCGTCGTTCGCGGCAGTGCTGCTGGTCGGCGTCGCCGCGGTCTTCGGGCTCGTGCTGTACGCCGCGACGCCGCTCGTCGCCGCGAACACCTCGGTCGGCGGCCGCTTCGAGACGCTGCTGCGGGTGTTTGCGCTCGGTCTGCCAGCGACAGTCTGGCTGTTCACGACCGTCGAGCTGCTGCGCGGCCTGGAGGCCGTCGGCGCGCTGAACCTCACGATTCGCGTCGCCTACCCCGGCCTCCAGTTGCTCGTCGGGGTCGCGGGCTGGCTCGTCTTCGGGGACATCGTGCTCGTCGCTGTCGGCGTCGTCGCGGTGATGGGCGCGACCGGGACCGCCGCCGCGGCGTGGCTCGCCTACGAACACGGCTTCCGGCCGCGGCTGTCCGGCGACCTCGCTCGCGAAGTCCGGCGACGATACGTCCGATTCACGGTGCCGCTGTTCCTCGGCGGCATCGCCACGACCGTCCAGCGGCTGGGGTTCTACCCGCTCATCGCCGTCTTCCTCACGGGCGTCGCGAGCGGCGTGTTCGCGGTCGGCGTGCTCGTCGGCGGGCTCGTCAGGCTGCCGCTGCTCGCCGTCAACCAGTTCATCCAGCCGGTCGCCGCGACGCTCCACGACGCCGGCCACCGCGCGGCGCTGAAGCGGCTCTACCACGTCACTAGCCGGCTGGTGCTCGTCGGCGTGACGGCGCTGTCGGTGCCCGCCGTAATCTACCGGGGGCCGGTGATGGAGCTGTTCGGCCCGACGTTCGTCGAGTACGCGTGGCTGCTCCCGGGGTTCATCGTCGCCCAGTACGGCGCGTGTGCGGCCGGCAGCGTCGGCATCCTGCTGACGATGACGGACAATCAGCGCGCGCTGCTCGTCGTGAACGCGGTCATCACGGCGATTCTGGTCGTGACCGCCGTCCCGCTCACGCTCGCGTACGGGCTGCCGGGGCTCGTGGCGTCGTACGTCCTGATGCTCACCCTGAACAACGGGCTTGAAGTCGCCGTCCTCTACCGGCTGGAGGGGCTCCAGCCGTTCACGCGCCGGCACGCCTACCCGCTGCTCGCGGCGGTCCCGCTGGCAGCCATCGCGTTCGCGGTGCGCGCGGTCGCACCCGCCGCGACGGGCGCGCTCGTCGGAACGCTCCTCGGTCTCGCGGCCTACGCCGCCGTCCTCTGGCGGCTCGGGTTCACGCGCGCCGAGCGCCAGCTCGCCGCGACGCTCGCCGACCGGTACCGGGGGCTGGTCCCGGGCGTCGGCCGGTGACGACGAGACGAGTGTTCGAGGCCGCGCCCTCCCCGGGTCTGGTGGTAGGCTTTTTGTCGATACGGACGTACTAGCGGGCGACCATGTCCGTGACGAGTCGCTTCCAGGGCTGGCAGTCGATGTTCCACATCGAGTTGCTGTACGGCGTGCTGTTCGTCGGCGGGTTCGCGGCGCTCGTCTTCCGCTTCGACCCGCGGCTGGCGGCCTTCGAGGGCGGGCTCGTCGTCGGCTACATCCTGCGCGTCTGGGAGAAGATGTCCATCTACGAGCGCGTCATCCAGGAGGCGGTCTCCGAGGAAGCTGAACAGCAGGTGCAGGTCGAGGCCGAGGAGCGCGTGCAGGCGGAGGTCGAGGACACCGTCGGCGACGAGGTTGCGGACGAGGTCGCCGAGCGGGTGCCCGAGCAGGTGGACGAGCGCGTCGCCGACGAGGTGACCGCCGAGGTCGAGGACACCGTCAGCGAGGAGGTCGCAGACGAAGTGGCCGAGCAAGTGCCCGAGCAGGTCGGCGAACACGTCGAGGACGCGGTGAGCGAGGAGGTCGAAGAGCAGGTCCGCGAGGAAGTACAGGACACCGTCAGCGAGGAGGTCGCCGAACGGGTCGACGAGCGGCTCGACGACGAGGCGACGACCGAGTAGTCCCAGTCGGCAGCCGCGTCCCGGAGCGCGAGCGCGGCGAGAGCGCGGCGACTAACACGGGTACGTCGCCGAACCCGACGCCTACACGCGGCTGGCACAGGGCCGCGACTCGGAGACCAATACGGCGAGAACAGCGTCGCGCCTCCGCGGTGGGACGTGTCGCTGACGACACTGTCCGAAACACGGCGGAGAGAACAAACAGAGTTCCAGCGGTCAAACCTGCCGGTATCGGTGCGCGAGTGCGCCGAGTAGCGCGAGGAAGCCGATGGCCCCGAAGACGAGCGGGGTTGCTGTGCCGGCCGGGACGCAGCGCCGAGGAACCCCACCGTCAGGAGGACGCCGGCAGCCCACTCTGCGAGTAGCTGTTGCAGTGGTCGTCTCGAAGAGACGATGAGCGGCGTGATTGTGAGACGTGTGGAGCGTCACTCATCGAATATGCGCTGGACAGTAACGTCGTAGCACGTGCCGTCGTGCTTCACCGTCGCATCGTTCCCCCCGGAGCTGTTCCAGAGCATATCGTAGAACGTCATCGTAGCGGAATCGTAGGGAGGGGTGGCTGTGTACTCACCCTCAGTCACTAACTCGTCGGCGATCTGCTCGACCGCCCGTGAGATATCTCGCGTATCGACATTCACGTCGATAGTGGCCTCGTTGCACGGGATTTCTGACGCAGCAATCGTGATGCTTCCGTCGTTTGTCCTGTCCCAGAGACACCCCCCGGTCAATGAAACAGCACCGACGGCGGAGGCGAGGACCCGGCGGCGTTTCATGGCCGTGATTCCTGTGGCGCAGCTAAGTGTTTTCTGGCGAGAGGGTCAGAGCTGGTGGTGGTATCGCACTCGTCTTGAACGTAGACTCAGCCGACGTAGCACCCGGCAGCAGCGGCGTGAAACAGTCGGGGGCTCAATCTGTCCATCTACGTAGGAGTGGGCGACGGCTGCGTTCCCTACGCGTCTCGCCAGTAGTTCTGTGCCCGAGCGCCGAGATATCCACCGACTGCGCTCAACACGATAAAGTAGAGGAATGCCGGAATCACCGTGAGTGCGAGGAGTGCAGCGGCGGCTGGTGCCAGATCTGCCGGAATGCGCACGAAAAGGCCGAACCCGGCAAATACCGTGATGGTGAGCAATGGGAGGCTCCCGATGACGCCCGCGAGCATGCCCGGTCCGAGTCCGCTCGCCGACTGGTCCGAATCCAGATAGCCGGCTACCCCACCGCCGATCACGGGAGAGAACGGGATGAAGCTCAGGAGACCGCTAACCATCGCACCGGCGACACCGAGAACCCAGGCGGGTGTCGCCTCATCGCTCTCACGCACTCGCCCGTGCACGACCACGACAGTAACTCCGAAGGCTACGAGGAGTACTCCTGTGACGAGGAGGCCGATTCCGCCCCATTGGCCGAGGCCGACCAGAATATCGATTGCTTCCGCCTCGGTCAAGACCTCCGATTCGAATTCCCCGTTCCGTATCACCGCTGTGACGACAGCGGAACTCGACGAGGCGTACAGCACGCCTCCGCTGAGTGCAACCAGAGTGCCAAACACCCAAAGAACCGCCCCGATGCCCCAATCGATTGTCCGACTGAATGCCAATCTGGACACGCCATCACCCGGTTCATCGTCGGGCGGTTTCTCGGTGCTTGCAGCCATACACTGTCGTATCGATGTTAGTGTAATGAACCCAGACACGGGTTCTCACTCACAGCAACTGCGTCACGCATCTGCTAGGCCACTCTGTCGGACCGTGTCTGGGATGACACAGCCAACAGAGCAACTACCGCCCTCGAACCAGTTGCGGGCACAAAACACGCCACAACGGTCTGAGCCCGATATCGGGAGTCGGTGTTAGTGACTGGACCGAGTTTCGGTGCGGTCTGACGGTCGGCTGACGTTCTATCGAGACTCTGTCAGCACCACCCTGCCGAATCCAGAGCAGACACCATGCACAGGCGTTTACGTGTGAGATCTGTTATTGTTACGCGTGTCTGAAGACGAGTCAGCGGAACGACCCACGCTCGAAGCGATCACCGAATGGGACAGGGGTATCGGCTGGTTCGCACAGCCCGACGAAGACGCCATGCGCGGGAGTCACGCCCTCGCAACCGAGAGTGGCGTCTGGGTGATCGACCCGCTCGACGCGGAAGGACTGGATGACCGACTGTCCGAGCTCGGCGAGGTCACCGGCGTGGCCGTGGTCCACGACCGGCACACGCGCGACGCCGAAGCAATCGCGAACCGCCACGACGTCGCCGTGTACGTTCCGGAGTGGATGGACCTCACGCGCGAGAAACTCCAGAGCGAGCCCGAGCCCCTCGGCGACGAACTCCCCGGCACGACCTACGAGATTCGTCGTCTCATCGACACCGACGAGTGGGAGGAAGCGATTCTCGTCGACGAAGCCGGCGAGACTCTGGTAGTCGTGGAGACACTCGGAACGCTGCCGGGATTCTGTGCGAGCGACGACGATATCGGCTTGCACCCGACCCTCGACGAGACGCCGGACGGCCTCGCCGACTACCAGCCGGAGCGCATCCTCGTCGGCCACGGCGAGAGCATCTACGAGGGCGGCGCGGCGGAGCTAGACGCGGCACTCGACAGCGACTGAATCGAACCCGTCCGCCGAGGCTGTACCACGTGGACGACGAGTCGACTGGCGAGTCGGCAGCCCCGATGTTCGACCCGGTCTCTCGCGTGGCATCGTCTAGTTCAGCACTGCCGATCGCTGGAGTTGCGCCAGCTACCGCCCGATTCGGCCGACGACGAAATTGATACTTCCGGAAGATTTCGTTCCCCGGCTCCCCTGCATCGACTGCGTCCGATAATTCGACGTGTCGGGCGACTACCACGCCAGCACCAACCGCAACTGTAGACCGTAGCCGAAGCGATAGACCTCGTTTATAGATTGTTCTGGTGGTACATTCGAGGTGTCGCCCGCGACACTAACGACCGGCCTCATCCGTGGGCGGCGTGCCCTGTCGGCCGGGAAACCCTCGTGGCGGGCGAGAGGGGTCGTGGACCCCTCCAGTTGCTGAGCCGGCGAACACCGGCGAAGCGGTCGGCCTCTGCGAGGCCGACGGGTGACGAGCCGGCGAAAGCCGGCGAGTCGGGTGGCGCTACGCGCCACCAGTTGCCGAGACGGCGTCAGCCGCCGCGGCGGGCGATTCGTGACGTGAATCACGCGGGCGGGTACGGCCACCAGCCGGGCACGGTGTGGGTGCCAGTCGGGCGTGGTACGGACGCCAGCCGGGAACCGGAGTTCCGGTGTCGCACGCCGGGGTTCTCCGAGCGTCATCGCGTCCGAGTGGACGTACTCGGTCGGGGACAAACGGCGCGCACGTCGACGTACGCGGCGGCGTAGAAAGAGGGTTACGCCGTGTCCTCGGCGGCGTCGGCGAGCTCGTACACCTGCTGTTTGCTCTCGCAGAGCCCGCAGACGCAGTCCACGAAGCCCGCGGCTTCGAGTTCGGCGAGTGCTTCGCTGGCCTGGTCCTCGGAGAGGCGTGCCTCGTCGGCGATCTCCGCGGGGGAGAGCGGCCCACAGTTGTCGAGGACGACGCGCGCGAGCTTCGCCGCGCACGACAGCGACCCGGACTCACTCATCGTCCGAGGGTACTCTACACGCGTCAAAAACCCTTCGTAAAGCGGCGAGTAGGGGCCGGCGTCGCGGAACGCTTACGGCTCGCCGCGCCGAGTCGGAGACGATGGCCGACATCGTCGTCCTTCGTCGGGGAACGCACGGACTGCCGATGGACGAGTACGCCGCGGAACTCCGCGAACGCCTGCCGGACCGCGAGATAGCGCTCGCACGGACGCCGGCGGAGGAGCGCGAACTGGTGGCGGACGCGCCGGTCGTGACGGGCGTCGGCATCGACGAAGAACTCCTCGACGCAGCAGAATCGCTGGAGCTGTTCGCCTGCGCGTACGCCGGCTACGGCCACCTGCCGATGGACGCGCTGCGCGAGCACGGGGTGGCGGTGACGAACGCCGCGGGCATCCACGCGCCGAGCATCGCCGAGCAGGTCCTCGGGTACCTGTTGACGTTCGCTCGCGACCTCCACGAGGGGTGGCGGCGACAGCGGAACCGCGAGTACCGACACTATCAGGCCCGCGAACTCGGCGGGTCGACAGTCACTGTCGTCGGCCTTGGGGCTATCGGCCACGCCGTCGTGGACCGGCTTCAGGGGTTCGACGTGGAGACAATCGGCGTGCGGTACACGCCCGAGAAAGGCGGGCCGACCGACGAGGTGGTCGGCTTCGACCCCGAGGCCGTCCACGACGCGCTCGCTCGCACCGACTACCTCGTGCTCGCGACGCCGCTGACCGACACCACACGAGGCCTCGTCGACGAAGCGGCGTTCGCGACGTTACCACCCGAGAGCGTGCTCGTGAACGTCGCTCGCGGTGGCGTAGTGGACACGGACGCGCTCGTCCACGCCGTCCGCAAGCAGTCGATTCGGGGCGCGGCACTCGACGTCACCGACCCGGAGCCGCTGCCCGAGGACCACCCGCTCTGGAACTTCGAGAACGTCCTCCTCACCCCGCACAACGCCGGCCACACGCCCGAGCACTGGCCGCGGCTGGCGGACATTCTGGCGGCGAACGTCCCGAAACTGGATAGCGGCGAGGAACTCCGGAACCGCGTCGACTAGCCCTCGACCGCACCGAGCCACGCGAACATGCAGCCGATGAGGGACGCGAAGAGCGCGACGTAGAGGCCGATACCGGCGGCGTCCCCGCCCTCGGTCGCCGCGAAGTAGCCGAACGCCGCTGCGACCCCGAACGAGCCGAGCGCGAACGCGTACAGCGTCTTCGCTATCAGTGGGTTCCGGTCGCCCTCCGGCGGGTCGGCGTCGCTGGAGACGAGCGCGCGCTCCACGGCGTCGGCCCGCGCCGCGGGCACTGCCAGCAGTCGCCGCGCTGACGACCCGGTTCCGTCGTGGTAGCCGACGCGGAGCACGGCGACGCCGCCGAGGTCGTACCGCCGAACAGCGGCGACTTCGGCGAGCGTCGATTCGCTGCCGCTGCCGGTGCCGCGGTCGGCCACGACGACGCCCTCGTCGGTGTCGACGTACCCCTCTGTGTGGAGGAGCGCCGCGAACGGGAAGGAGACGAACGCAGTGACGAAGACGACGCCGTACACCACAGCGGACCGCACGCCGGCGGCCAGCAGCACCGCGAGGACGACCGCCCACGCGACGCTCGCCGCGAGCAGTTCGCGAGCCGGGAGAAACCCCTGCGTTCCGGAGATGTCGCTGTCGAAGGCCGCGAGGGCGGGCGCGAATCTGCGCGCGCCGAGTAGCGCGAACGCGAGCAGGGCGGCGAGAATCGCGGACTCGCCGGACAGCAGCGAGGTCGCGACGACGAAGACGAGTGCGCCGCCGAAGAAGACGAACAGCGAGCCGATAGCGCCCGTGCCGACGAGCGCGAGGGCGTGGAGGAGCCGACTCGTCTCGACGGTGTACGTCCACTCGATGCGGGTCACACCCGAGCGTTCTCGGGCGCGGGCTAAAGTGCTTGGCCGGTTCTCAGAGCCAGCCGTCGCGGGCGAGCAGTTCGCCGTTCAGGATGCTGGCTCCGGCCGCGCCCCGGATGGTGTTGTGCGCGAGGCAGTTGTACTGGATGCCGGTGTCCGTGGTCTGGATGCCGCCGGCCGCGATGGCCATGCCGTCGCCGCGCATCCGGTCGAGCCGTGGCTGCGGACGCTCGGGGTCCTCGAACACCTCGATTAGGGGGTCGGGCGCGCTCGGGAGGTCGAGCGTCGGCGCGTCTGCGAGGGCGGCCGCCACGTCCTCGGGCGCGGGGTCGTCCCGGGTCTCCACGAAGACGTTCTCGAGGTGGCCGTCCAGGGTCGGCACGCGGTTGCACGACGCTGACACGACGGCGTCGTGGTCGTCCACTTCGGTGCCCGTGAACTCGCCGAGGAGCTTCCGGGACTCCGTCTCCATCTTCTCCTCCTCGCCGCCGATGTGGGGGACGACGTTGTCCAGAATCTCCATCGAGGTGACCCCGGAGTAGCCCGCGCCGGAGACCGCCTGCAGCGTCGAGACGTGGACGCGCTCCAGCCCGAACTCGTCGAGTGCGGCGAGCGTCGGCACCATCGTGATGGTCGAGCAGTTCGGGTTCTTCACGAGCGCCCCGTCCCAGCCGCGCTGGTCGCGCTGCACGTCGATGAGGTCGAGGTGGTCGGCGTTCACTTCGGGAATCACGAGCGGCACGTCGTCGGCGCGGCGCTCGTTGCTCGCGTTCGAGGACACGACGAACCCGGCCTCGCAGAGTTCGGGTTCGACCGCAGCGCCCACGTCCGAGGGCAGCGCCGAGAACAGCAGGTCGGTGTCGTCGGGAATCGCTCCGGGGTCGGTCGCCCGCACAGTCAGGTCGGCCGTCTCCTCCGGAATCGGGGTGTCGAGCCCCCAGTTCGCCGCCTCCCGGTACGAGTCGCCCGCGCTCGACGGGCTCGCCGTCACGACGGAGAGGTCGAACTCGCCGTGGTCGTCGAGGAGCTGTACGAATCGCTGGCCGACTGCGCCGGTCGCACCGAGTACGCCAACCGTGGTCATACCCGTCCCTCGGCGGCGGGCGGTGATACGACTTCGGGTCGCAGAATTAGTTGCGCTTGTGCGTGATGTAGCCCGCGATGCGGTTACGGACGTTCTTCGACTCGATGTTCGTCAGCTCCGTGACGGCTTCCTTGTTGTGCTCGAAGTCCTCCCGGGAGAACGCGTCCTCGTATCGCTCCATGAGGATGTTCCCCGTCTTCTTGACGTAGTCGGGCTTGATGGCCATGCACGACGTTTCACTCGCCGCGCGTTAAAAGCATTCGTTTCCCGAGCAGCCCCCCGTTCTCGATGGCGTAGCGTGAACCGAGCAGACGATAGCCGCGTTCGAGCCGTCGAAACCAGTGTGGGAGTCGCTCGGTTACTCTGTTCGCGGGTCCTCGAACGCGCCGGCGACGAGCAGCGGGAGGACGAGGGTGGCCTCGGCCTCTATCTGGGTGTAGTTCGGTTCGGCGTCCTCGTCCTTGATTTTCCCCCAGGAGACCGCTTCCTCGGGCGGCGCGCCCGAGAGCGAGCCGTCGCCCTCCATGCCCGTGGAGATGTAGACGGCGTAGTCGGCACCGCCCCGGAAGAGGTTCGTCATGATGGCGTGGTGTTTCGGGACGCCCGCGCCGACGCAGATGAGGCCCGTGGTGTCCGACAGCAGCCCGTCCTCGATGAGGGAGTCGTAGTCGTCGAGAATCTCGATGCCGACGTCGGGCCCGCTGCCCTGCCGGTAGTAGTAGAGGAAGTTCCCGATTTCGGCGTCGGTCAGCGCGGGACAGTAGACCGGCACGTCGTTGTCGGCGGCGTTCTTCAGGATGGAGTCCTCGTCGTCGAGGGTCTCGCCGAGCTCCTTCGCGAACTCGGTCGGCGTGCGGACCAGTTCGTCGTCGAAGAAGTCGTCGAAGAAGTCGTAGAGGTACTCCTCCAGCCAGACGTAGCGGTCCGACGGCACGAAGATGTTGCCGAGGCGGTTGATGCCCTCCTCGCGGAGCGCGGCCTCGTCGACGTCCCACTCGCCCATCTTGAACGGCTTCGCGGTCTTGATGACGTCCTCGGTGAGCGACCCCGACGTGGTGATGATGACGTCGACGTACCCCTCCCGGACCATGTGCGCGACGACCTCGCGCAGCCCGGAGGAGACGATGTTCGAGGTGAGCGTCAGGTAGACGGTGGCGTCCTCGTCGCGCATCTCTTTCGTGATGTCGACGGCCTCGGCGAGGTGGGTCGCCTGGAAGCCAGTGGTCGCATACGAGTCCAGCATCTCGAAGAAATCGAACTCCCCGCGGAAGTCGTAGCCGCGCACGTCCTCGGTGTCCAGCTCCTCGTCGGACCCCGGCAGGACGTTCTCGCGCGTGTCCTCGTCGGTCATGGCCACGGATACTGGCCGCGGCGATTTGAACGTCCCGACATCGGGCCGCGGCCTACTCGCCGCTCGCGTGCGCCACGTACACCTCCTCCTCGCCGCCCGGCCACGTCAGGCGGTAGTAGCTGTCCGACTCCTCCTCGGTGGTGGCGATGTACGGGTCGCCGCCGTCGTGGGTGTACGTCCACGACACCGTCTCGCCGGCGGGAATTTCGCGGTCGAAGGCGGTGACGGGGCTGTGCGCGCCGACGACGAGGACGCCGTTCAGGGCAGCGACGAACCGAGTGTCGTCGTCGCCCTCGTTCGTCACGGTGAACGTCAGCCGGGCGGCGTTCTCGGGCTGTGTATCCGTCAACCCCCAGTCGACTGTCAGTTCCGGTTCCGGCTGCGACAGCCGCTGACGAATCGCCTCGCTGGCCGGCCACTCGCGGCCCCCGTAGACGAACGCGGCGTGAGCAGCCGACCGCGCCACGGGGAGTTCGAACAGCAGCCACCCCGACCCGCGGGCGCTGCTGTACTGCGGGTCGTCGGTCTCCGTTTCGCGGTACAGCGACGCGCCCGACCCGACGTCCAGCACCGGCGCGAACACGTCGCCGCCGTACCGGAGCCCGAACTCGCTGCGGGCCGGGGGCTCGCCGCCGGTCACGTCGACGCGGCAGAACAGGTACTGGGCGCTGTCCGACCGCACGCCCACCGAGTCGACGCCCGTCACGAGGACGCCGGGCTGGACGCGCTCGTACTCGACGGACAGCGACACATTCCCGGAGGCGTCGGTTGTCCGGACGATGTCGTCGTCCGTCCTGGCATGCGTGGTCGTCGCGCTGTCGTTCGAGGTCGCCGGGCCGGAGTCGAGGCAGCCCGCGAGTGCGGCACCCACGGCGGCAGCACCGGTGGAGAGGAGGGCGCGTCGTCGCATACCCGGAGTACCCGCGGTCGGCGTATATGCCTTGTCTCGGCGTTGACCCACAGCGGCAGCGGTCAGGACTCGATTGTCACGTCTTCGTCGACCTGGAGTTGCAGCCGCTGGTAGTCGGCGTCGTCGTCCTGCGGGTCCCGGTACTGGATACCGCAGTTCGCGAGCGTCACGCGGCCGCCGGAGGCCGCTAGCTCGTCGAGACGCCGCGTCTGCTCGGCCGTCGCGTCGTAGAGGTTCAGGTCGATCAGGCCACGGCCGTCCCAGTCGAGCGTCGCGAAGTTGTCGTTGAACTTCGCGTCCACGGACCCACTGACCGGCCTGCGACACTCGTAGTCGGTCTCGATCTCGTCGAGTTCGGCGTCGGAAAGCGGGCGATGGTGTTCGCAGCGGTGGTCCGGGAGCTCCTCGACGAACACCGACTCCGCACCCTGCACGGTCAACACGTCGAGCCGGTCGACCGCCCGCGTCACGGCGACGTAGAAGAGGCGGCGTTCCTCTTCGAGCTTGTAGGACGCCGCTTCCGCCTCGTACACGTCCGGCGGCTGTTTCACCGGCTCCACCCACCGGTCGGCTTTCGTGCTCGGATACCCGCCGACCTCCGACACCTTCGGGACGATGACGTGTTTCGCCTCGGACCCCTTCGCGTCGTGTGCCGTCCGGATGTCGACCGCGTCCGGGAGCGCGTCGACGAGACTGTAGTAGAACTCCGGGTCGCCGTCCTGCTGGCGCAACAACACCTGCACGTCCCGCGGCGGGTGTGGCGACTCGCTGACGAGGGATTCGATCTTCCGCCGCATCGAGACGTTCCGCTTGTACTCGTACGTGTCACAGCCGAGGTGATGGACGTCGATGGGTGTGCCCTCGGGACTCCCGTCCGGGTCTTTCTCGGTCCGAATCTCGTTGTTTCGGATGACGCAGTTGCTCGCGTCGACGACCGTGTTCGGACACCGGAAGTTGTCCTCCAGGCGCGTGTCGGCGAACGCGTCGTAGGACGACAGCATCGGGTTGTCGTCGGTGAACACGGACACCGGGTCGGGGAGCCCCTCGTAGTCGCCAGCGCCGAGTACGTCCCCGTAGTCGATGAACAGGTCGGGTCGCGCACCCTGAAACCCGAAGATGGACTGCCAGTCGTCGCCGACGCCGAACACCCGCACGTCGTCGATTTGGTCCGCGAGCGCGCGAACCACGCCGAACTGGACCTGGTTCAGGTCCTGCATCTCGTCCACGAAGACGTACGGGTACAGGAACTCGTCGTCGACCTCGCCGGCGTCCAGGAGGTCCCGTGTCAGCACGACGGACCCGTGGAAGTCGGTCTTCGTCCGGTTGTCGAAGACGGCGTCGAACCGCTTGTAGGCCGCCAGAGCGAGGCGACAGAACGCCGGCACGCCGTCGTCGACGTCCTCGGCCTGGTCGAGGTATTCGCGGACTTCGCTGGCGGCACGCTCGGGGTCCCACTCCCGGACCCGTGCCTGCGTGATGAACGTCTCGACTGTCTCGACGACATCGCGGAACAGCACCTTGTGGTCGTACACGCGGTCCGCGAGGTCGTCGCCCCGGAGTCGCGTTCCCGGTGTGACCGTCGTTCCCTCGATGGCGGCCGCGAGCCGCTCCCTGACGGCCCCCCTGAACCGCTCGCGGGTCCGCTGGTCGTCCCAGTCGAGCTCGTCGCTGGGCGTCCCGAGGATTGCGTCGCCGTCGAGGACGATTCCCGTCCTGTCGCTGGTATCGGTGTCGAGGTGTTCGTTCGGCTCGAAGAGCCGCTCGACGGTCTCGGGGCGCTCGCTGTTACTGTTCCGGTAGGCAGGACGGTCTGCTCGCGTGGCTTCGGACGCACAGTACTCGATGTAGACCGTCTCGTCGGTCCCGGCGTCGACCAGTCGGAAGTCCATCACGAAGCCGCCGGACGCGGAGTGCGCCCAGTCCAAGTGGACCTGGTAGTCGTAGTCGAGGTCGTGCTCCACGAGGAACCGCGCAATCGCCTCGTGAGCCAGCCCTTCCTCGGGAATCGAGTCCATGGGAACGGACTCGTCGCCGACGGTCACGCCCGACTTCTCGGTGAGCTCCTCGTAGACGCCCCGGACCACGTCGTAGTCGTTCGGGTCGTACTGGGCGTCCTTCCAGGCCGAGAGAAACGCGTCGTGCGCGTCCGAGTACTGCTCGGAGGTACAGATTGCCCGCCAGATGGCGGCGATTTCGGTCGTCTTCGCCTCCCCGACGACGAGTTCGATGTCCGGATACTGGGCTTCGGCGACGGACTTGCAGTAGGCGTTGATAGTCGACACCTCGACGCCGGTGATGTCGAACGTCTCCGCCAGCTCCGACTCCATCTCCGAGACGCCGTTGCGCGTGAACGTAATCGCGAGCAGGTCGCTGGCCGACACGTCGTCGTACTCCGAGAGGACGAAGTTCACGCGCCGACCGAACGTTGTCGTCTTCCCGGTGCCGGCGGCTGCGTTCACCCGATTGAAGTTGTCGTTCGAGAAAATCGCCCGGAACTGCTGGTCGGTGTGCGTGAGGCCGTCCCCGAAATAGCTGTTCAGTTCGTCGCCGTGTTTCGCTTTCATCGCGTCGAGCCACGCCTCGTTGTAGCTGTCTCGGTGTTCGACGAACTCCCGCACCCGCTGGATGTCCTCGTGGAGCGTCTCCGCCGCCTCGACCGCGTTCGAACTGAACTGGCCGGGGTTCTCGCGAATCGGCGCGAGTCGGTCGAGCGCGGTCTCGGCGCGCTGGTACGCTTCGAGAGCGTCTTCGACTGTCAGGTAGTCCCGGTAGTCGTCGGCGTACCCCGACTGCCACTCGCGCAGTTCGTCGCGGGTCGCCGCGACTCCCTCGTCGCCGTCCCCGCCCTTGATTACCACGTCTGTGTCGGGGAGGTCGCGTGGCGGGTCGGGTTCGGGGCGCTCGCTCGGCGGTTCGTCGGACTCGGCGCGTCCAGCAGACGACGAGAACAGCCCGCGCACGAAATCGAACATACCGGCCATCAGTACGAGTACATCAATTCCGTGCCCACATCTTACATTTGACGCTACTTCGGTTCGGAATTTCGAAACGTGTGCCCGACAGCGCCACGGTCGAACGCCAGCAGTGGTGTCCAGTCCGCGGGCTCGACGGTCACAGCGGCCGATACCGTGTCGGCGCGCAGTCTAGCGCCGTGTCTCGTACACAGTCGTGAGCGGTGCGGCGCTACCAGTCGGCGTCGGCGTGTTCGCGGACGCGCGCCATCGCTGTGCGCTCGCGGGGGCCGCCGGCCGTCTCGACGACGCTCTCGAAGTACCGCAGTCGCTCCCGGAGCGTCTCGGTGTCGTAGGCGTCGACGTTCAGCCGCGACACCGCGACCGTCGCCTCGACGACGGCGTAGAAGCCGCGGTTCACCCGGAACGGCGCGTCCCTGACCACCGCCGTCTCCGCGGGCGACAGCGCCCAGTGTTCGACGCGCGTGCCCTCGTCGTCGCCGCTGCCGGTCTGCTCGGCGTCGACGCGCGCCCACGCCGCCGCGGCGTCCAGCACCGGGTCGTCGGTCTCGCGAATCGAGAGCGCGGCGTCGGCGAACGCCACGGGGTCGTCGACGAACTGGACGTAGCCGCCGCCCTGCCGGTGGAAGTTCCGGCGCGTCCGCGTGTTCCCCCACGTCGTCGCCGTCGCCGGCTCCCCCGGCTGGTCGGGCGCGTGCAGGCCGAGCGCGGCGTGGTTCCAGCGGTCGTTCGGCCCGAGCGTCGCGACGACCGTCTCCGTCACGCCGGCGAGGTCGACCGGCCAGTCCGTCACTGGCCACCACCGCCGTCGCCGCCGCTGGCCGTGCCGTCGGTCGATACGCCGGCGACCGACGCCCCGGATTCGAGCGCGACGAACAGCGCGGCCGCCGTGAGGTCCGCCGTCGTCCCCGGGTTCACGCCGCGCTCGACGAGGTCGTCGGCGAACTCGCGGATGTCGGCGTCCGGCGCTTCGATCAGACGCTCGGCCTCCGACCGGACCGCCTCGGCCGTCGCGTCGCCGTGTTCGGTGACGACCAGCGTGTCCGGTTCCTCGGCGAGCAACCGCAGGAAGGCGTCGGCGGCGCGGTCGGTGAGCGGGCCGTCGCCCGCCGCGATTCGCTCCGCGGCGTCGAACACCCGCGAAAAGCCGGTCGTCCACTCGCGGGCGTTCGCGTCGCCGTCGGCGCTCAACTCCATCACGTCGTGAAGTGTGAGGTCGCGCTCGCGGAGCGCCGGAACGGCGGCCGCGCCGCGGCGCACGTCGAGGTCGGCAGCGCCCTCTGGCGGGTCCCCGACGGCCACGTCGGTGTGCTCGAACGCCCGGTAGAATCCGGCCGCGTCCGCGACTGTCGTGGCCTCAGTGACCTCGCTCGCGCGCTCCCGAGTGAGGTCGCCCGTCGCGGCCGTGCGGACGAGCGGCGTCACCAGTAGCAGGCAGCCGAACTGGGTGTTCGTGTCCGAGGCGGCCGCCATCCCGGCGACGGCCGTCTCGAACGCGGCTCCGAGTCGCTCGTCGGGCTCCGCGGCCAGTTCGAGCCCCTCTCGTGCGCCGACGGCACCGGCGAGGAACTGCTCGAAGCGGAGGTCTGCGAGGTCGCGCTCCCGGTCGACGTTGCCCGGCTTCGGCGCGCCAGCGACTTCGAGCAGCAACGCGAGTTCGGCGTGCTCGCTGGGCGTCACAGGAACCACTCTTTCACGGCCGCGTAGACTGCCCGGACGCGCTCGGGGTCGCGGCTCGGCCGGCCGACGCTCACTGCGTCTGCGCCGTACGAGAAGTACTCGAAGACGTCCTCGCGGGTACGGATGCCGTTGTTCGCGACGACGAAGCAGTCGGTGGCGTCGGCGACGTCCCGGACGACGCGCCGGGAGTCCATCGCGTCGACGTGAATCGCGTCCGCTCCGGCGCGTTCGAGGGCTTGCGCGAGCACCTGGAGGTGGACGCCGTCGACCTCCGCTCGGACTTTCACCGAGACCGGGGCTCCCCGCTCGCTGGCGGTCCGGACCTGCTCGCAGAGCCGGTCGGTGTCCCGCAGGAGCGCTTCGCCGGCACCGGTCGCGCACATCTCGTCCTGCCGGCAGTGGGCGTTGAGTTCGACGAGTGCGTCGTGGTCGGCGCAGACGCCGGCGACTTCGCGAAGGGGGTCGAGAGTCGTCGTGCGGACGTTCACACCCGGTCGCAGGAACGCCTCGTCGAGGTCGGCGAGCTGGTCGTCGACCCACGCCACGGGGTCCTCGGGCAGGAACTCCACGCGGTCGCGGTCGACCATCTCGCGGGCCGCCTCCCGCGTGGGGCCGTCGATGGCGATGCCGCCGAGGAACGCGCCACCGGCGTGCTGGACCGACGCGTTCGCCCACTCGGCGTCGGACTCGCCGCTGAGGCTCGCGAGGGCGAGTCGGGGCGCGAACACTACGCCACCCCCTCGGCCGCCTCGTCCACGCGGGCGAGGGCGTCCCGGCACGCCTCGGCGACGCGCTCGGCGTCGGCCGCGGAGTCGAGACTCGTGTCTGTCCGCACGACGGGCCGGTCGAGGCTGGTGTCGTCCTCGGCGTCGAGGACGAACGCGTCAGCGAAGTCGTAGACCTCGGCCACGCCCGCCGTCGAGGGGTCGTGCCCGACTGCGTCCATGAGCTTCGCGGCGGGGCCGGAGAACACCTCGTCCTCGACGAACGGCGAGACGGCCACGACCGGCGTCTCGCGGAGCGCGTCTCGGATGCCGTCGAGGGCCAGCATCGGGCCGATGCTCGTCACGGGGTTCGAGGGGCCGACGACCACGGGCCCCTCCCGGAGTGCGTCGACTGCGGGCTCGGCAGCGGTCGCGCTGTCAGCGCCCCGGAACTCCACGTCCTCGACGGCGGGCTCGCCCGCTTCGGCCACCCAGAACTCCTGGAAGTGCAGCTCGCGGTCGGGCGTGTGGATGATGCTCGCCACCGGGTCGTCGCTCATCGGTACGAGGTCGACGTCGAGGTCGTAGGCGTCGGCGAGCCGGCGCGTGACCTCGGTGAGCGTGTGCCCCTCGTCGAGCAGGCTGCTGCGGAGCGTGTGGACGGCGCGGTCGCGGTCCCCGATGAACATGAACTCGCTGGCACCCGAGAACCGCCGCCAGTCCGCGATGTCCCGGCCAGCCGTCTGGCGGTCGTCCGGGAGGTAGCGCGGCTCGGAGTCGACGCCGGCGCGCTCGGCGAGGTCGCCGAGGTAGTCGTGTGTCGTCGACTCGTCGCCCTCGATGCCCCACCACGTCTCGCGGTCGAGCACGCCGCCGCCCGCGAACAGCACCGTGTCGACGTCGGGACAGACGAGCAGGCCGCCGAGTTCGACGTCGTCGCCGGTGTTCCCGACGACTGTCGTCTCGGCCGGGTCGAAGACCTCGCGAGCGCCCGCGAGCAGCTTCGGCGTGCCCGTCCCCCCGGCGAGGAACGTCGTCATACCCGACGATGCGAGTGCCGTCCGGTAAACGCTTCCGACCCCGGGCGGCGAGAAAGCGCTGCTGCGGTCTACGCGGAGGTGTTCGACTGCGCGTCGCTCAGCCAGTCCGGCTCGGCCACGTCCGTGTCGCCGATTGCAGTGAACCGCTGGGTGGTGTTCACGGACTGCGTCTGGCCCTGGAAACTGACGGTGAGGTTGTAGCCCGCCGTCGTCACCACGCCGTCGTCGCGGACGCGGAGGGTCGCCGTCGCCGCGTCGATGTTCGACTCGTTCAGCTGCCCGAACGCCCGCGAGGACGTGTTCACCGCGGCTCCGCCCTCGGCTCCGTAGACGTGGACCGTCTCGCCGTCAACGTCCTCGGTGCCCTCGTAGGAGAAGTCGAACAGCCCGACGAACGACTGCACGGTCGTGCGAGCGTACTGCGTCGCGTTGCCGGCCTGCCCGGAGACGTTCTGGTACCGGGTCCGGTCGCCGGCGATGAACGTCCGGAACGCGGTGCCGTCGCCGGCAGCGTACAGCTCGACCGTCTGCTGGACGCCTTCCGTCCGCGAGAACACCGCGTCGGAAGCCATGTCGCCGTTGATTTCGCCGCTCGTCTCGACGGTCTGGTTCTGTCCGGCCATCGTCTGGGTGCCCTCGGACTCGATGGTGTACGAGCCCGCGTCGCCGAGCGCGTCGATGTGGGCCTCGGTGACCGTGTCGGCGTCCAGCGATGTCTCGTAAATCGGGTCTCCGGTCGTCGTGTTCCCGTCCGCGGCCGGGCCGCTCCCGCCGGCACAGCCGGCGACAGCGACCAGCCCCACGACGAGCAGGGCGGCGAGTTTGCGTCGCATACGCGAAATTCGGGCAGCGCGTGGAAGAGTCCTGCGGAGTCGCCGTTCGGTCTCACTCGTCGTCGGCGAAGCGGTCGCGGAGGTCCGCGACCCAGGCGGGCGGCGAGGCGTCCGTCTCGCCGAGGTCCGAGAACGTCACTGAAGTTGCTACTTCGCGGCGTTGGTCGCCCTCTTCGACCGTGTACGCGAACCGCAGGCGGCCGACAGCGCCCGACTCGCGAACGCGCAGCGTTACGTTCACGTCTGTCAGTTCGACGCCCGTCAAATCTCCCGGCGTGACCGTGGACGTGTTCACGGCCGCCGGGTCGGTCGCGCGGTAGACGTGGACGCGTTCACCGTCGCGTTCGGTCACGCCACGGTGGGTGAACGACGCCAGCGGGAGCAACCGTTCGAGCGGGGCTCGCGTCCACTCGACGGCGGTCCTGCCCGCTGTGTCGTTCTCGGCGCGCGAGTACGAAGTTCCGCCGGCAGACCGGCTGAAGACGGTGTCGTTCGCGTACCGGTACGTCTGCGTGACTGGTGCCGGGCGCTCGACGAGGTAGACGCGGCCGTCCGCGAGACTCACGCGAGCGGTGGCCAGCGACTCGAAGCCCGCACCGGGTCCGGTCCCCGTGATGGTCGTGTTCCGGACGACGGTGACGGTCTCGGCGTCGCGGAGCGCGGCCTCGTGGTCGGCGAGCAGGTCGCTGTCTTCGAGCGGCGTGTCGTACGGTGACTCCGCCGGTTCGAGGTCGGCGTCGCGGCTCGGCGTGGCGTCGCCCCCCGGGAGGACGCCGCCACAGCCCGCGAGGGCGACCAGAGCCGCGACTGCTAGGAGGACAGGGGCCGTGCGGGACACGTCGGCTGTTGGTGTCGCCGCCGTCATAGTTCCCGAGGCCGGTGACACGAGTTTATACCGGAGAGCGACCAACGCCCAGCCAATGACGACCATCAAGGACAGCGTCCACGACCACATCGAGGTCGAGGGCGTCGCGGCCGCGCTCCTCGACACGCCGCCCGTCCAGCGGCTGCGGAACGTCAAGCAACTCGGGACAGTCCACCTCGTCTACCCGTCGGCGAACCACACGCGCTTCGAGCACTCGCTGGGCGTCTACCACCTCGCCGACCGCGCGCTCGGCCACCTCGGCATCGCCGGCAAGCGCGCGGAGCGCGTGCGCGCCGCCGCCATCCTCCACGACATCGGCCACTGTCCGTTCAGCCACAACGTCGAGGGCGTCGTCGAACGCCACACCGGGAAACGCCACGACGACGTCGACGACCTGCTCGCCTCGGGGCGGGTCGCCGACGTGCTCGCGGCCCACGACATCGACCCCGAGACCATCGCCGACTTGGTCGCCGGCGAGGGCGAACTCGCGCAGCTCGTCGCGGGAGAGCTGGACGTCGACCGGATGGACTACCTCGTGCGGGACGCCCACCACACCGGCGTCCCCTACGGCACCATCGACACCGGCCGGCTCGTCCGAGAACTCACGTTCATCGACGGCGACCTCGTGCTCGGCGAGGGGAACGTCCAGACCGCGGAGAGCCTGCTGCTGGCGCGCGCCCTGATGAACCCCACCGTCTACAGCCACCACGTCGCCCGCATCTCGAAGTCGATGCTGCGGCGGGCGACCGAGGACTTCCTGGCCGAGACCGACGCGACCGCCAGCGGACTCCGCCGGATGGACGACCACGACCTCGTCGTCGCGCTCCGCAGCCACGACGGTGCCGGGGACATCGCGCGCCGGCTCTCCGAGCGCGACCTCTACAAGCGCGCCGTCTGGGCGGAGCTCGGCGACGTCGACGAGGCCGTCGTCGGCGCGGACCACGAGACAGTCCGGGACTTCGAGCGGGACATCGCCGCGGACGCGAGCGTCCCCGAGTCCAGCGTCGTCGTCGACGTGCAGGGCGAGCCCTCGATGCGGGAGTCCTCCACGGGCGTCCTCGTGAACGGCGAGGTGCGGCGGCTCCACGAGCAGTCCACGCTCGTGAACGCGCTCCGGCTCGCCCAGCGCGAGCAGTGGCGGCTCGGCGTCTACGCGCCCGCCGAGCACGTCGAGGCCGTCGGGCAGGCCGCCGAACGCGTCCTCGGCCTGGAGACGGAGGGCGCGCTCGTCAGCGAGGTCAGTACGCCCGGGCGGTACGCGAGCCTCCAGGACTTCGAGTGAGGCGGAGCCGCTTCGAGTAAGCTTACGGGCTCGCAGCGAGACGAGCGGACATGGAACTCTCCGGAACGGTTCTCTGGGGCGACGACTTCGAGCCCGTGCAGGGGACACTCGTCGTCGAGGACGGCGAGGTCGTGCGGCTGGACGAGGAGCGCGTCGACAGCGACGACATCGTGCTGCCGGCGTTCGTCAACGCCCACACCCACACCGGCGATTCGATTGCGAAGGAGGCCGGCCGCGGGCTCTCGCTGGAAGAGCTCGTCGCGCCGCCGGACGGTCTGAAACACCGGCTGCTCCGGGAGGCCGACCGCGACGACCTCGTCGCGGCGATGCGGCGGTCGCTGGCGTTCATGGCCGACACCGGCACGACTAGCCACCTGGAGTTCCGGGAGGGCGGCAGCGACGGCGTGCGCGCCATCCGGGAGGCCGGCGAGGGCGTCGACGTCGACTCCGTGGTCTTCGGCCGCGGCGACCCCGAAGTCCTCGACGTCGCTGACGGCTACGGTGCGAGCGGCGCGGGCGACGGCGAGTTCGGGCGGGAGCGCACGGCGGCCCGGGAGGCCGGCAAGCCGTTCGCCATCCACGCCGGCGAGGTCGACGAGAGCGACATCAACCCCGCGCTGGACCTCGACCCCGACATCCTCGTCCACATGGTCCACGCCGAACCGCTCCACCTCGACCGCGTGGAGGACAGCGGGATTCCGGTCGCCGTCTGCCCGCGCTCGAACCTCGTCACGGACGTCGGGCTCCCGCCGGTCGAGGAGCTGCTGGAGCGCACGACGGTGGCGCTGGGCACCGACAACGTCTTCCTGAACTCGCCGTCGATGTTCCGCGAGATGGCGTTCGCGGCCAAACGCTTCGACGTCGACGCCGTCGACGTGCTGCGGATGGCGACGCGGGCGGGCGCTGAACTGCTGGACGCGAACTACGGCACCATCGAGGCCGGCCGCGAGGCGCGGCTCGTGGTGCTGGACGGCGACTCGCACAACCTCGCGGGCTACCGGGACGCCGTTCGCGCGGCCGTCCGGCGGGCGGGTGCCGCCGACGTGAAGCGGGTCGTCTCCCCCTGAAGACTTAACACACCACCGCGAGAACTACCACACGATGGGTCGCTACGAGCGCATCCTCGTGCCGACGGACGGCTCCGACGCGACGATAGAGGCCGTCCAGCAGGCCGTCGATCTGGCCGCCGAGCATGGCGCGACGATTCACGCGCTCTACGTCGTGAACTCCGCGAGTTTCGCGGGGCTGCCGATGGACTCCTCCTGGGAGAACGTCTCCGCGATGCTGAGCGAGGAGGGGTCGACGGCGCTCGACGACGTCGCCGCCGTCGCCGAGGACCACGGCGTCGACGCGGAGCGGGAGCTCGCGGACGGCAACCCCGCGCGTGAAATCGTGCGGTACGCCGAGGACGAGGACTGCGACCTCGTCGTGATGGGGACACACGGCCGGGGCGGCATCGACCGCCTCCTGCTCGGGAGCGTCGCCGAGAAAGTCGTGCGGTCCTCGACGGTGCCCGTGCTGACGGTTCGCGTCGACGAGTAGCGGGCGAACCTTCAAGCACGACGGCCCGGCAACAGTTCGCATGGACAGTCTCGACTACGGCAGTCTCGACGAGGGTCGGGACTGCAACTACTGGCAGTGGGACCCGACCCTGCGACGCCACGCTCGTCGACTGACCGACGACGCCGACTGGCCGTGGGTCGACGACCGCCTCGACGACTGGGGGCGAATCGTCGGGGAGACAGTCGCGGACAACGCCGACGTGGCGAACGCGAACCCGCCGACACTGGACACCTACGACCGCCGGGGCGAGCGAGCGAACGACGTCACCTACCACCCCGCCCAGCACGAGAACGACCGACTGACCTACGAGTTCGGCGTCGTCGCGGACGCCTTCACCGCGCCCGACGACCGCGAGGACGCGCCCGGTATCGCGTACTCGCTGACCGCACAGGCGCTGCTGGCGTACACCGACATCGGGTTCGCGTGCCCGGTGTCGATGACCGCGGGTGCCGCGCTCGTCCTCGACACCTACGCCGACCACAGCCCCCAGCCCGACGTCCTCCGAGACTACTTCGACCGGCTGGTCGCCCGGGACCACGGGGACGCCATCGAGGGCGCGATGTTCCTCACGGAGAAGCAGGGCGGCAGCGACGTCGGGCGCAACGAGACGACCGCCGTCGAGGCAGACGACGGCACGTACCGGCTCGCCGGCGAGAAGTGGTTCTGCTCGAACGTGGACGCGGAGGGGACGCTCGTGCTCGCCCGCCGCGAGGACGCCCCCGAGGGGACCGACGGCCTCTCGCTGTTCCTCGTGCCGCACACGCTCCCCGACGGCAGCCTGAACGACCAGACGTACCGCCGGCTGAAGGACAAACTCGGCACCGAGACGGTGCCCACCGGCGAGGTCGAGCTGACGGGCGCGACCGGCTACCTCGTCGGCGAGCCCGAGAACGGCTTCCGGCAGATGACCACGATGCTGAACTTCGAGCGCGTCGCGAACGCCGCGGGCGCGGTCGGCGTCACGGGCCGCGCACTCCTCGAAGCCAAGACCCACGCCGCCGACCGGGCGGCCTTCGGGCGTGCGCTCGACGGCCACCCCCTGATGCGGCGCGACCTCGCCGAGTGGACCGCCCGCTACGAGGGCATGGTCGCCGTCACGCTGGAAGCCGCCCACGCGCTCGACGCCGCCGAGCGGGACGAGGGAGACGCCGACGCTCGCGCGCTCATGCGCGGACTCGTCCCCATCGCGAAGTACCGCACCGGCCGGCTGGCCGTCGACGCCACCTCCTACGCGATGGAGATTCGGGGCGGCGACGGCTACGTCGCCGACTACGTCACCGAGCGCCTGCTCCGGGACGCACAGGTGCTGCCCATCTGGGAGGGGCCGTCGAACGTGCTCGCGCTCGACCTCCTGCGCGCGCTCGAACGCGAGGGTGCCGCCGACGCGCTCCTGGCTCGCGTGGACGAGAATCTCGACGCCGCGCGCGACAGCCGACTCGCCGACCTGGTGAGCCGAGTCAGCAGCGAGCGAGACGGGCTCCGGGAGTCTATGGCGGCCGTCGCGGGCGCGGACCGCGACCGCGCCCAGCACGACGCGAAGGCGCTCGCGGACTACGCCTACGACGTGGTCGCCGCCAGCGCCCTGCTCGCGCTCGCCGCCGACAGACTGGCGGCTGGGGACGCCCGCGAGGCGGCCGTCGCGAGGCTGTTCGTCCGGGACGCCTTCGGCGACGACCGACCCAGTCCGGAGCGCGCCCTCGCCCTCGACCACTTCGAGAGCATCGCGCACTACGCCGAGCTATCGCCCGACGCGCTGAAAATGTCGAGAACGGTCGAGTAATGGCTACTCCGCCGGCCGGAGGTGCTGGCAGTCACCGGAGTGGACGACGCGCTCGCCGTCGTCGGTCGCCACGACGAGCGCGCCGTGTTCGGTGACGTCGACGGCCTCGCCTTCGACTGTCTCGTCGCCGAGGTCGACGCGCACGCGCTGCCCGAGGGTCGCGGCTCGCTCCCGCCACGCGTCGAGCACGCCGTCGGGGTCGGCGCGCAGGTCGTCGAAGCGTTCGAGGACGCGCTGGACGAACACGCGCCGTGACACGTCGCCGGCCTCGGCGCGCACGCTCGTCGCCTCACCCTCCAGATCGGCGGGGTCGACGTTCGCGTTCACGCCCATCCCGACGACCACCCAGGAGACGCGGCTGGCCTCGCCCTCCATCTCCGTCAGGACGCCCGCCAGCTTCCGGCCGCCGCGCTCGCTCGTCTCGTCCGGCACGACCACGTCGTTCGGCCACTTGATAGCGGCGTCGACGCCGGCCTCCCGCGCGGCGTCGGTGACTGCGACCGCAGCAGCGAGCGTCAGCAGCGGGACGCGAGCGGGCGGCAGGTCCGGTCGCAGAACGAGGCTCGCCCAGATACCGCCGGACGGCGACGACCACTCGCGGTCTCGGCGGCCGCGGCCGCCCGTCTGGCGGTCCGCGAGCACGACCACGTCCGCCGCGCCTTCGGTGGCGAGTTCCCGCGCGCGGTCGTTCGTGCTCGCGACTGCGTCGTGGTACTCCACGTCGAACGACGCGTCCAGCCCGAATTCGACGGCGGGCCCGCCGTACTCGGGAACGCTGGCGAGCACGTAGCCGTCGTCGCCGCTGTCCACCTCGAAGCCGGCGTCACGGAGCGCCTCGACGTGCTTCCAGACCGCCGCTCGCGAGACATCGAGCGCGTCGGCGATCGCCGGCCCCGGTTCGGGGCCGTCGGCGAGCGCGTCGAGGACCGCTCGTCGCGTGTCGTTCATCACACTCGCGTTGCCGGCCGTCGCTGTTAAACCTCGCGCGTACATCCCAGCGAGTCTCCGTGCGGCCACGAAACGCCGCTTCGAGCCCGCTTCAGCGCGGGACGCGTCCAGCACCAGTCATCTATCCACGATCTTTTCACTTTATTTATCTATGTTATTTTCAGATAGATTGAATATACGGGCGTGGCTTGGAACAGATGACGATGGCAGACAACAAGTTCAGTCAGTTCCTGTCGGACCACCCGCGAATGATCGGCGTGCTGTTCTCGATGCTGGTGTTCCTGTCGACGACAGGCGCCGCTATGGCGTCCGAGACAGCATCGACGTCTGGACCTTAATTCAGCCTGTTCTCCAGTAAGTAATCGCTCCAAGTCAGTGACCCCTCGAACATTACTGGAAAGACTCCACGCTGGAAAAACGTCCGTAGATCGCTCTCATCAAGGAGATATTCGTCAATTTCACCCGAGTTTAGATACTGGGTTGTGAGGTTTTTTACGTGAACTGTGATGAGCGACCCAATCGAAGTTCGGGAGGTCGGGTATCCGTGAACCGTAACGCGATACTCGTCCCCAACCCGCTCAACCTCGGACATTGTCGGTGTCCCGGCCGACGACTGGACTAACTGGACCGTTCCGTCACCGACCGTAATATACTGGTTCCCGAACAGCGTCACGTTTCTCGCGACAGACAGCCCAGCGAGCAACGAGAACCCCTTGTTCAGGAGTCGTGCGAGCGCTCGGCCGATGCGCACGGCCGGGTCGTTGCTGATGTCCGTAAGCGTGACTATTCCGCCGATGCTCCCCGCATCGACGAGTGCACGCCCCTGTACGTACGACCGGCAAGCGTTCAACAGGAATGCCCGGACCTCTGTCTCGTCGAGCGTCCGCGCGTCGAAGAGCCCGTCACTGCACTGAAACCCACCCTCCTCGACGTGCCCGATGTAGTGAAGGAAGTCGATATCAGCGGTCAGTAACTCCCGGAGTTCGGCTCGTTCGAGGTCGTAGTGGACGCTGATGTCGAACTCGAAGAAGTCCCGCGCACCGTAGAACTCCTCGACGATGTCCTCCTCAGTCATCGACTGGTCGTTACAGACGATGTCGATTCGGATGGACTCCCGCTCGGAGGGCGAGTGGTCGAACCGCCGCTTGTAGTACTCGGCGGCCGCCTTGCTGGCTCCCAGTGGGAAACCGTTCGCGAGCCACGTGTGCTCGATCGTGTTCGTCGCGTCTGGTTTGATCACGTTCGAGTACCCGGACGCGCTGTCGTCTTCGTGTTCTTCCCCCAAGGGACTCCGAGCGAGGCCTTCGCGAGCGCGAAGGAACGACGTAACGGCCTCCGGCTCCTCCCGGACATCGGGTGTCTCCTCGTCGGTTCTGGGAATTCGGATCTCCGCCAGGTCGTTCACCACGAACGGCAGTGACTCGACCCGTTTGGGTTCGGCTGCAACGTCGACAGTCTGCTTCCAGCGTGGCCAGTGTGGCTTCGTCACCTCGGTCGGGACATCGAGGTACGCTGCGAGACGCGTCGACAGCGACGCATCGTAGATGTTCGATAGGTCGAAGTCGAGCTCGTCTTCGACGACAGACCGCTCGTGGAGGTCTACTGGGTAGAGTCCCTCTGTTCGGACGACGCAGTCGAGGAAGAACACGTGTTTGAGGAGCGCGTTTACCCCCCGCTCGAACCCCTGTGGAGTGTCCAGCGAGTGACGGTCACCATCGACGACGAGCGTACGCTCGTCGCCCGGACGGACGTCTGCGCCGAGGTAGAACGCTAGCGAGCTCGTCCGGTAGACATCTCCCCAGTTTCGGGGGAGTTCGATCGCAATGCCCGTCTCCGGACGTGAGAGGGCATCGGGTGCGTCGAAGCTGTCCCCCAACTCGACGAGTGGCGGGTGACCCCGTAGCGTCGGAAATGAACGTTCGGGGCTAGTGGTCTTCAGTGCAGAGCCAAACAGGGAGACTGCGCGCATCCCGTCGACCGGATCGTCGCTGACAGTGATGGTCGCGGCGGGCGACTCGTGGAGTGATCGGGCTCCGAGCCGGATCGGCGTTGGATTGTGGAAAGAGATGTACGTCGTGTTGCCTTCGCGTCGCACAGTGAACGCCGAACCGGTCGAAACTGCCAGTTTCATCGGCCCGAGGTCCATGTCGAGGGAGTACTGCCGCGCAGGGTAGGAATCCACTTCCTGGTTTACGGACTGGTCGGCGAGCGTACCGTCCTGTGTCCAGACGTCGACGTTCAACAGTTGCGGGAACTCCAGTTTCGTGACGGTGAACCGGACTGCGTTGTCCACCGGGAGCGCGAACCGGTCGCCGTCTGCTGGAGTTGGATTCACGGGGTTGTCCGTGTAGACCTCGAACTGCGCGTTCTCGATCGGGTCGCTGACGCGGACGCCCGGTGGCTTAGTTAGCGACTCGAACTGCGGTTTCACGCAGACCACCCGACTCTCGGCCGACCTTCGCGTCGGTAGTTTTCGACGGGGGCAGTAGCGACGGACTCGGCGTGAATCATGCGTAAGGGATGGCGGGCCGTCGAGTGAACGCGCCTCACCGAGTTGTAGATACCGGTCGGGGCACGGCTCCGGCGATCGACCCACCGCCAATGTTCTCGTACGTCACCGAGGACGGTGACGCCAGATAAAGATTCGGCTGCCGTCAGTCGATGACGACGAGCACGTCGCCCATGTCGACGCTGTCGTCCTCGTTGACCGCGACCTGCGTAACGGTGCCGCCGTGGGAGGCGACCACGTCGTTCTCCATCTTCATCGCCTCAAGGACGACGAGTACGTCGCCGGGCTCGACCTCGTCGCCCTCGGAGACGTTCACGTCCAGAATGGTGCCCTGCATCTCGGCCTCGACGGTCTCGCCGTCGCTCTCCACGACCGTCTCGCTGTCGTCGCTGCCGCCCGCGGGCTCGGGGCGCTCGCCGCCGCTGCTCCCGCCGGTCGCGAGCTGGGCCGCGCCGCGCTCCTCGAGGTTGACCTCGAAGCGCTTGCCGTTGACTTCGACCGTGAAGTCGCGTTCGACGACGTCCTCGTCGCTGCCCTCGGAGGTGGTGTCGCCGCCCCACTGCTCCTGCGCGTCGGCGACACGCTCCTCGTCGAGATCCTCGTCGAGGTACTTCGTCGTGTGCGTGCCGCCGACGAACTCGTCGTCCTCCAGCATCAGCCGGTGGAAGGGAACGATAGTCGGGATGCCCTCGATGTCGTACTCGGCGAGCGCGCGCCGGGAGCGCGCCAGGCACTCCTCGCGGTCGCCGCCGTGGACGATGAGCTTCGCGACCATCGAGTCGTAGTCGGTGACGAGGTCGTCGCCCTGCCGGAGCGCGTCGTCGACCCGCACGCCGATGCCGCCCGGCGGGTCGTAGGTCTCCAGTTCACCGCCCGTCGCCGGCGCGAAGTCGTTGGCGGCGTTCTCCGCGTTGATGCGGTACTCGACCGCGTGACCGTCCAGCTCCACGTCGTCCTGCTCGAACGTGAGCTCGTCGTCGGACGCGACCTTGAGCTGCCACTTCACGATGTCGATGCCGGTCAGCTCCTCCGTGACGGTGTGCTCGACCTGGATGCGGGTGTTCACTTCGAGGAAGTAGAAGTCCGTCTCCGGTCCGAGCAGTTCGCCGGGCTCGCGGTCGGGGTCCTCCTCGACGAGGAACTCGAAGGTGCCCGCGTTGTAGTAGCCCGCGGAGTCCGCGCCGCGACGGGCTGCGCGTCCAATCTCCTCCCGGAGTTCGTCGGTGAGCGCGGGGCTCGGCCCCTCCTCGATGACCTTCTGGTGGCGGCGCTGCAGCGAGCAGTCGCGCTCGCCGAGGTGCCGGACGTTCCCGTGGTGGTCGGCGAGAATCTGGACCTCGATGTGTCGGGGGTTCTCCAGATACCGTTCGAGGTAGACGTTCGCGTTGTCGAAGTACGCCTCGCCCTCGCGCTCGGCGGACTCCAGCTGGTCCTCGGCCTCGTCCTCGCTCCGCACGATCTTCATGCCGCGGCCGCCACCGCCGCCCTCGGCCTTGATGGCGATTGGGTAGCCGTGCTCCTCGCCGAACTCGTGAATCTCCTCGACGGACTCCACGGGGTCCGTGGTACCGGGGACGATGGGCACGTCGGCCTCCCGCATCGTCTTCCGAGCGCTGGTCTTCTCGCCGAGCTGGCGCATCGAGTCCGCGGACGGGCCGACCCACGTGACGCCCTCGGTGTCCTCGACCTTGCCGGCGAACTCGGCGTTCTCCGCGAGGAAGCCGTAGCCCGGGTGGATGGCGTCCGCGTCGGCCTGCTTCGCGGCGTCGATGATGCCCTCGTGGTCGAGGTAGGAGTCGGCCGCGCGCGCCGGCCCGACGTTGTACGCCTCGTCCGCGTACCGGACGTGGCCCGCGTGTTTGTCCGCGTCACTGTAGACGGCGACCGTGTCGACACCGAGGTCGTCACAGGCCCGCATCACCCGCACCGCGATTTCGCCGCGGTTCGCGACGAGCACCTTCTCGAACATTCTTGAACGTTCGTTCTTGGGACGCCCTACTCATAGCTTCGGTTCTGGGACGGGCCGCCCCTCGAAGGGGTCACCCGGTGGGGCCGCGGAGTTCTGACATCACCACGGACTCCGCCTTCCGAAGGTGGTCGGAGACCGTCGACGACGCCACCCCGACCTCGGCCGCCACGTCCGCTAGTGTCGCCGCCCGCGGCACGTCGTAGTACCCGAGGTCGACCGCCGCAGCCACGACCTCCCGCTGACGGTCGGTCAGCGGTACCGCCGGCCCCCGACGGCGGTCGTACTCCCCGACCCGCTCGACGGTCGTGTCGACACGTGCCGGGAGTTCCGAGAGGAGCCCCCGCAGATGGTCCGGCTCGCCGACCACCTCGAACACCGCGTCCCCCTCGTCAGTGTAGACGACGGGCGGCACGACGAGCAGCGACGCGTACGCGAACGCCAGCAGCCACTCCCACTCCTCGGCGGTGGGCGTCCCGCGGACGAACGCGTAGAACCAGCCGTCCCCGCCGGTAGTCAGGTCGAAGCCCGCGATGCTGTCGACGTCGGCGATGCGCTTCCGGTAGGGCTCTCGGGCCCCCTCGACGCGGAACAGCACCGCTGGGGCTGCGCCTTCGAAGTTCCACGACCACAGCTCCTCGCGGTGGAGCGCCGGGTGGTCGACGAGGAACTGGTGCATCGGGTGACGGGTGCGCGGCGGGAACGCCAGACGGACGCGCAGGTGCCGCATCGTCGCTCCGTACCGGCGACACTCATAAATAGGCTAGTGTGGACGCGCCAACGCCGATTCGGGGCTCACGCGAAGCCCGCGACGTGAGCGAACCAGCCGACCGCGCGCCACTGGCACCGAAACACAACGGAGTCCCGCTCGTCGGGAGCGCCGTGACGTTCGCCCGGGACCCCTACGAGCTGTACCAACGCCTCGGTGAGACCGGCGACGTCGTTCGGTTCTCGATGGGGACCTACGATATGGCGACTGTCCTCCATCCGGACGGTATCCGACAGGTCCTCGTTGAGGATGACGCCGCCTACGAGAAGCCGGACGGGCCGGGCGTCGACGTCCTCTCGGACGGCCTGCTGTTGACCGACGGCGACCGCTGGCAGCGCCAGCGGAGCCGCCTCCAGCCGCTGTTCTACCGCGAGCGCGTGGCGACCTACGCGGAGACGATGGCGACGTACGCCGCGGCGGCAGCCGACGAGTGGGCGACCAGCGACGCCGTCCCCGTCGAAGATGTCGCGTCCCGGTACACGCTCCGTGTGCTCGGGAAGACGCTGCTCGGCGCTGAGACGGCCGACCAGCACGCAGCGGTCCGGGCCGGGGCGGAGGCAATCCGCGAACGCACGAGCGAGAACCCCGTCGCCGTGTCGGTCCCGGACTGGCTCCCGACGCCCGCGAATCTGCGGTACCGCCGCGGCATCGAACGGTTGGACGGCGTCGTCGAAGAGCTGCTCGCGGACGCCGATGACAGCGGCAAGGACCTCCTCTCGCTTCTGGTCGCTGCCAGCGAGGACGACCCCGACGGCCCCAGCGAGGCCGAGGTCCGGAGCCAGGTGGTGACGTTCCTGTTCGCTGGCCACGAGACGACCGCCACCGCACTGACGTGGGCGCTGTACGAACTCGGTCGGAATCCAGCGGTGGCGAGCCGCCTGCAGGCAGAAGTCGACGCCGTCGTCGACAGCGGGCGCGCGACGCTGGGCGACCTTCCAGCGCTGTCCTACACCGAACAGGTGGTCCGGGAAGTCTTACGGCGGTATCCGCCAGCTTCCGCAGTGTTCCGCGAGACCCGGGAGCCGGTGGTCGTCGACGGTTCCCGGCTCCCCGAGGGAACGTTCGTCACGCTCCCGCAGTTCCACGTTCACATCGACGAGCGCTGGTGGGACGACCCGATGACCTTCGACCCGAGCCGGTGGGACGACATCACCGACCCGCCCGGAGACGGCCGCCCCGAGTACGCCTACTTCCCGTTCGGCGGCGGCCCCCGACACTGCATCGGGATGCGGTTCGCGCGCATGGAGCTACGGCTCGCGCTGGCGACGATAGCGGCTCGGACGACCGTGAACCACGACCACGACGGGGTCGGTGTCGATATTGGCTCCACGACGCGGCCGGAAGAAACTGTCCGGGCGACCTTCGAGACGCGCTAGCGGGAGTCCAGCGTCTGTTCGGCGACTGCTTGCTCCCGACCCTCGTCGCCATCTGTAGTCAGCGTGAGCACCGTTGAGGGAATCCCGCGAACCAACCACGACAGTCGCGAAGAGTGGTCGGCCGAACCAGTCAAGACTGCTCGTGGCGGCCGGTCGCCCACTCGGATTCGAGGAGCCCGAACTCGGCGACGTCAATCCACTCGCCGTCGACGTAGGCGGCACGCCGAGCCGTCCCCTCCCGGGTGAACCCGAGTTTCTCCAGTACTCGCTTCGACGCCGTATTCGACTCGAACGCCGAGGCGTCGACCCGGTGCAGACCGAGTTCGGCGAACGCGTATTCGACAGCGAGTTCGCTGGCCGCAGTCGCATACCCGTTCCCCCACTCTCCGGGAGTCACCCAGTACGCGAGTTCGGCGGCCCGATACACGTCGGCGTTCGGTTGCTCACGGAGCAGGTAGACGAAGCCCACGGGAGTCGTGTCCCGGCAGACGAGCAGCCCGAGCGTGTCGTCGCTCCGCCCCATCGTGCCACCGATTCGTCTCCGTGCCTGCTCCTCGCTCACCGGCGTCTGAACGCTCCGCGACGCTCGAATCTGTGGGTCTTGCTCGTTCTCCCGGAGAAACGAGACGTCTGCGTCCGTCGCTGGACGGAGTGATACGGTATCGCCGTCGAGGAACACTGGGCCGGGCATGACCCCAACAACGACGGACTGCTTCTAAAAGCCCCCTGTCAGAACCGCTCGCGCCGGCCGGCCGCGCTCCAGGCGTCCGTGGGCGCGCCGTCGGGCACGCGAACCGAGCGCCCGCCGAGGCCCTCGACGCGACCGGCGAACGCCCACTTCCGGTCGGTCCACGTCTCCTCGTCGTCTTCGGCCGCTTCTGCGGCGGCAGCGAGCGCCGAGACGTGGCTCTGGACGGCCGCAGCGATGGCAGCCGCCTCCTCGTCGGTTGCGTCCTCGGGAATTGTCAGGTCCATCTCGGCGGGCATTACAGCGGGATGTTGCCGTGTTTCTTGTCCGGGGTGTCCTCGCGCTTGCTCGACAGCATGTCGAGGTCGTCGACGAGCCGCGGTCGGGTCTCGGTCGGCTCGATGACCGCGTCGAGGTAGCCGCGGTCCGCGGCCGTGTAGGGGTTCGCGAACTCCTCGCGGTACTCGTCGATGAGCTCCTGCCGGCGCGCCTCGGTGTCCTCAGCCTCCTCGAGTTCGTCGTCGTAGAGGACGTTCACCGCGCCCTTCGGCCCCATCACCGCGATTTCGGCGGTCGGCCACGCGTAGTTGACGTCCGCGCCGATGTGCTTGCTCGCCATCACGTCGTAGGCACCGCCGTACGCCTTCCGCGTGATAACCGTCATCAGCGGCACGCTCGCCTCGCTGAACGCGTACAGGAGTTTCGCGCCGTGCCGGATGATGCCGTTGTGTTCCTGGTCGGTGCCGGGCAGGAACCCGGGCACGTCCACGAACGTCAGGATGGGGACGTTGAAGGAGTCACAGAAGCGCACGAACCGGCTGGCCTTCTCGGAGGCCGCGATGTCGAGCGTGCCGGCGTTCACGCGGGGCTGGTTCGCGACGATACCGACGGAGCGGCCGTCGAGTCGCGCGAACCCGACGACGATGTTCTTCGCGTAGTTCGCCTGCACCTCGAAGAACGAGCCCTCGTCCGCGACGCTGTCGATGACGTCGGTCATGTCGTAGGGCTTCCGGGGCTGGTCCGGGACGATGGATTCGAGGGCCTCGTCGCGGCGCTCCGGGTCGTCGTAGGGCTCCACCCGCGGCGGGTCTTCGACGTTGTTCTGCGGGAGGTACGAAAGCAGGCGTTTGATGTTGTCCAGTGCCTCCTCCTCGCTGTCGCAAGCGAAGTGCGCGACCCCGGACTCCGAGGAGTGCGTCGTCGCGCCGCCGAGCTCCTCGAAGCCGACCTCCTCGCCGGTCACCGTCTCGATGACGTCGGGACCGGTGATGAACATGTGACTGGTGTCTTTCACCATGAAGACGAAGTCCGTGATGGCCGGCGAGTACACCGCGCCGCCCGCGCACGGCCCCATGATGGCGGAAATCTGTGGGACGACGCCCGAGGCTTTCTCGTTGCGCGTGAAGATTTCGGCGTACCCGCCGAGGGCGTCGACGCCCTCCTGAATGCGGGCCCCCGCGGAGTCGTTCAGGCCGACGACGGGCGCGCCGACCTCCATCGCGCGGTCCATCACCTTCGTCACTTTCTCGGCGAACACCTCGCCGAGGCTCCCGCCGAAGACGGTGAAGTCGTGGGCGAACACGAACGTCGTGCGGCCGTTGACCTCGCCGTAGCCCGTGACGACGCCGTCACCCGGGAGCTGTGTCTCGTCCATGTCGAAGTTCGTGGACCGGTGCGTGCGGAGCTGGTCCAGTTCGTTGAAGGTCCCGTCGTCGAGGAAGTAGTCGATGCGCTCGCGGGCCGTCATCTTCCCCTTCTCGTGCTGGGACTCGATTCGGTCTTCGCCCCCGCCGAGGAGTGCGCGCTCGGTCTTCTCGCGCAGTTCCTCGATGCGCTCTTCCATCGTCATCTGATTGAGAGACGTTTCCGCGACCGACGGCAAAAGGATTCCGAGACGGGGATGGGTCGACCGCCGGTCCAGACCCGTCAGATGACCGAGTCTGCGCGCCGCAGACCGAGGAACGAGGCGAGCGCGACGAGGACGCTGACAACGACGAACACGCGTGTCTGGCTGAACGTGACACCGAGCAGCTCCGTCGACGCGACCGAGACGCCGAGCGCGCCGGCGAGCCCGGAGACGAACGTGAAGATGAGGAAGACCGGAATGAAGACGCCGGCGGCGTACAGCCACGGCGTCCCGAATCGGCTGGCGAACGCCCCCGCGCCGAGTTCGTACTCCGCGACGGCGTCCCGGCCGAGCACCCAGCCCGCGAACAGCAGGAAGCCGACGAGGCCGCCGGTCAACAGGAGGTCGACGATGGTGCTCGCGACGAGGTCGAAGACCCCGGGGTCGAGCGCGCAGACGGAGCCAGTGACCGCGAAGACGCCGACCAGCCCGGCGGTCGCGGTCGGTCGGGAGACGCCGTACTCGTCGACGAGGAAGGAGACCGGAATCTCCAGCATCGAGATGGAGGAAGAGAGCGCGGCGAGCGCGACGACGCCGAAGAACACGGTGCCGACGAGCTGGCCGTAGGGCAGCGACGCGAACGCGCTCGCGAGACCGACGAACAGCGCGCCGGGGCCGCCGTCGCCGACTTCGCCGACGAGCGCGAACATGATGGGGAAGACGACGACGCCGGCGAGCACACCGACGAACGTGTTCAGCACGGCGATGGCGGTGCCGTCGGCGGCGAGCGACCGGTCCTCGCCGAGGTAGGAGGCGTACGTGAGCATCGTGCCAGCGCCCAGCGAGAGCGTGAACAGCGCCTGGCCGGCGGCGACCGGGAGGATGTCGAAGAAGTTCGCTTCGAGCGCGGCGAAGTCCGGGGACAGCAGGAACGTGAGCCCCTCGCCCGCGCCGTCGAGCGTGACGCCCCAGACGGCGAGCGCGACCAGCAGGACGACGATGGCGGGCATCATCACCTTGGTCGCGCTCTCGATGCCGCGTTTGACGCCCCGTAACACGATGAGCGCCGTGATACCGAGGAAGAGGAGGTGGAAGCCCGCGGCTTCGAGCCCGTAGTTCACGGCGTCGAAGTAGCCGCCGGGGTTCGCGAAGTACGCGCCCGTGACGCTCGCGCCGACGTACCGGAGAATCCACCCGCCGACCACGCTGTAGAACGACAGCAGGACGATGGCAGTGACGACGAACACGTGACCGAACGCCGACCACGCCTTCGAGTCGGAGAGCGAGGAGAGCGCGCCGACCGGGTTGCGGCCGGAGCGCCGGCCGATGACGAACTCCGCGAGGAGGCCGGGGACGCCGACCAGGAGGACGACGCCGAGGTAAACGAGGAGGAAGGCCGCACCGCCGTTCTCGCTGGTCATCCAGGGGAACCGCCAGAGGTTCCCCAGCCCCACCGCCGACCCCACGGCGGCGAGGATGAAGCCGAGTCGCGTCTGCCAGGACTCTCGTGTCATTGAGAGCGCGTAGCAAGCCACCCCATTTCAGGGTTACGACCGACGAATCGTCAACTCCCGAATACCACCGCGTTGCGGCCGTGAAGAACCGTTACGGAATTTGGAATCTGTGCTGAATTCTGGATTTCGCTGACGATTCCTAGAGGAAGGGAATCGGGGGTGCCGAGTAGATGTCGGTGACCCCGAGGTACAGCGTCACGAAGACGCCCGCGAGCACGTACGTCCGGACGGACCACAGCCACGCCGTGGCGAACGACCCGCCGTTGCTGGTGCCCTTCTGAATCTCGTCGACGGCCTCCGGGCCGTACACCCAGCCGACGAAGATGACGCCGAGCAGCACGGAAAGCGGCAGCAGGACGCCGTAGGCCAGCGAGTCGAACCAGCCGAGCCACGCGGTGTTCCACGCGGACAGCGTACCGAGCGCGAACAGCGCGCCGCCGAAGCCGAAGGCGGTCGCCGGCCGGCTGTAGCCGTAGTTGTCGACGACGTAGGACGTGACGACTTCGAGGAGGCTGATTGCCGAGGAGAGCGCGGCGACGAGCACGACGCCGAAGAACACGACGCCGAGCGCGCGGCCGGCCATCCCGAGGTCGGCGAACGCCTGCGCGACGGAGACGAACAGCGCGCCGGCACCACCGCCCGCAGCGGCGTCCGGCACGGTGCCGAACTGCACGAACAGCAGCGGGATGACGACGAGGCCGGCGAGCAGGCCGACCGCCGTGTTCAGCACGACGATGAGGCTGCCGTCGGCGAACAGGCTGTCGTCGTCACCGAGGTAGGAGGCGTACGTTATCATTGCGCCCATCCCCAGCGACAGCGAGAAGAACGCCTGACTGACGGCGTACGGAACGATGGTCCCGAGGTTGTCCGCGATGAATCCGAAGTCGGGGGAGAGGTAGAACTCGTAGGCGGCCCCCGCGCCGTCGAGCGTGAACGCGTACACGGCGAGGCCGACGAGCATCACGATGATGGACGGCACCATCAGTTTGGTCGCCTTCTCGATGCCGTCCTCGATGCCGAACGCGACGATGCCGGCAGTGACGGCCATGAAGCCGCCGTGGAAGGCGATTGCCTCCCAGCCCATCGACACGCGGCCGAAGTACTCGGCGGGCGCGGCGAAGTACGCGCCGGTGGCGCTGCCGACGATGTAGCGCGTGACCCAGCCGCCGACGACGCTGTAGTACGAGAGAATCCACAGCCCAGTCAGCAGCCCGAGTGCGCCGACGACCGTCCACGCCGGGTGTTTGAGGCGGTCGAACGCTTCGACCGCGTTGATGTTCGCGCGCCGCCCGACGACGAACTCCCCGAGGATGGCGGGGAGGCCGATGAGGAGCGCGGCGACGAGGTAGACGAACACGAAGGCCGCGCCGCCTTCGGTCGAGGTCTTGAACGGGAACTGCCAGATGTTCCCTAGTCCCACTGCGCTGCCGACGGCGGCCAGAATGAACCCGATTCTGGTCCCCCACGTTTCTCGTTCTGCCATGGTCTACCACGCCGTTCTCCGTGCCCGCTTGAAAAGCCGTTCGGATTGGTAGAGTACAACACGCCAACAGGACACTCGGTTACCGTGTGTCCAGTCCCGGACGGCTATGCGACCGGGAGCGTGACGAGCGTCCAGTGGCGGGGGCGTGTTGTAGCGGAATCGAAAGTCCAGTGCGGAGCGGCGGTGGCGAGTCAGGCCTCGCCGTAGACCGGAATCGCGCCGCCGCTCGTGGGCGGGGTGGCGTCGGTGGAAAGTGCCAGAACGACGCGGGCGATTTCCGCGGGGTCGACCCACGAGTCGTGGTCGGCGTCGGGCAGCATCTCGCGGTTCTGCGGCGTGTCGATGACCGACGGCATGACGGCGTTCGCGCGCACCTCGCCGCGGTTCTCCTCGGCGATGGTCTCCGTGAGGAGGCGGACGCCCGCCTTCGCCGCCCGGTAGGGGCCGTCGCCCTCGCCGCCCTCCAGCGACGCGCGAGCAGAGACGGAGACGATACTGCCGCCGCTGTCCTGGAGGTGCGGGAGCGCGAACTTCGACGCGAGGAACATCGTCTTCAGGTTCACGTCGAACACGGCGTCGAACGTCTCGGCGTCTGTCTCCTCGATGGGGTCGCCGCCCTGCCACATACCCGCGACGTTGCAGAGCGCGTCGAGGCCGCCGTGGGCGTCGACGACGCCCGAGACGACCTGTTCGGCCTGCGTCTCGTCCGTGAGGTCGCCGCGGTAGAACGACACCTCGCCGCGGTCCAGCTCGGTGTCCTCGCTGGGTTCCACCACGTCCGTCCCGCAGACCGTCGCGCCGGCGTCGTCGAACGCCCGGCAGACCTCGCTCCCGAGCGCGCCAGACGCGCCCGTGACCAGTACCACGTCGTCCGAACAGTCGAATTCGGCGTGCATGCAGCTACCAAGGGCCCGCCCCACCGTAAACGTATCCGCGGGCCGACAGAGCCGGTTCGTGACCGTGGAACCATCCGGTTCTAGGCGGTCATAGCGGTTTCCTGTCGGTACCAGCAGGCGTGTCCGGAAACGGAGAACGATGGGCTTTATGCGCGCCCGGGTCGCGTTTTCGAACGCATGAAGCTTCACGAGTACCAGGCGAAGCAAGTCTTCGCCGACGCGGGCATCCCGACCCCGGGGTCGGCGCTCGCCACGACTGCCGACGAGGTAGTAGAGGTCGCTGAGGACCTCGGCTACCCCGTCGCGGTGAAGGCCCAGGTACACGTCGGCGGCCGCGGGAAGGCCGGCGGCATCAAACTGGTCGAGGACGCCGACGAAGCCCGCGAGGCCGCCGAGGACATCCTCGGCATGGACCTCAAGGGCTACACGGTCAACAAGGTCCTCGTCGAGAAGGCCGTCGACTTCACGAACGAACTGTACGTCGGCGTGACGATGGACCGCGGCGAGGGCCAGCCCGTCGTCATGGTCTCGGAGCGCGGCGGCGTGAACATCGAGGAGGTCGCCGAAGAGGACCCCGACGCCATCGCACGCGAGCACGTCGACCCCGCCTTCGGCCTCCACCCGTATCAGGCCCGGAAGGCCGTCTACGACGCCGGCATCCCCCGCGAAGTCGCGGGTGACGTGGCGTCCATCCTCACCACGCTGTACGACCTCTACGAGGACCGCGACGGCAGCGACGTCGAGGTCAATCCGCTGATGGTCACGGCAGACGACGAGGTCATCGCCGCGGACGCCGTGATGAACATCGACGAGGACGCGCTGTTCCGCCAGCCCGAACTCGCCGAGATGGAGGAGGAAGCCGCCGAGGACGACCTCGAAGCCAAGGCCAACGAGTACGGCTTCGACTACGTGCGCCTCGACGGCAACACGGGCATCATCGGCAACGGTGCCGGGCTCGTGATGACGACCCTGGACCTCGTGGACTACTACGGCGGCAAGCCCGCGAACTTCCTGGACATCGGCGGCGGCGCGAAGGCCGAACGCGTCACGAACGCCCTGGACATGGTGTTCAGCGACGAGAACGTCGACAGCGTCGTCTTCAACATCTTCGGGGGTATCACCCGGGGCGACGAAGTCGCGAAGGGCATCAACGCCGCGCTCGAACAGTTCGACGAGATTCCGAAGCCCGTCGTTGTGCGGCTCGCCGGCACGAACGCCGCAGAGGGCCGCGAGATTCTGAACGACGAGCTCGTGACCGTCGAGGAGACCCTCGAGGGCGCTGTGCAGCGCGCCGTCGACTTCGCTGACGAGGAGGGAGACCAATGAGCATTCTAGTCGACGACGACACTCGCGTCGTGGTGCAGGGCATCACGGGCGGGGAAGGCAAGTTCCACGCCGAACAGATGATGGACTACGGGACGAACGTCGTCGCGGGCGCGGTGCCCGGGAAGGGCGGCCAGGAGGTCGCCGGCGTTCCCGTCTACGACACCGTCCACGACGCCGTGGACGAGGAAGACGCCGACGCGTCGGTCATCTTCGTGCCGCCGGCGTTCGCCGGCGACGCCATCTTCGAGGCGCTGGACACGGACCTCGACCTCGCCGTCGCCATCACCGAGGGCATCCCGACCCAGGACATGGCGAAGGTGAACAAGCGCCTGCAGGAGACGGACACCCGCCTCCAGGGCCCGAACTGCCCCGGCATCATCACGCCAGGCGAGGCGAAGCTCGGCATCCTTCCGGGGAACATCTTCTCCGAGGGGAACGTCGGCCTCGTCTCCCGCTCGGGCACCCTCACCTACCAGGTCGTGGACTCGCTCACGCAGCGCGGCATCGGCCAGACGACCGCCATCGGCATCGGCGGCGACCCCATCATCGGGACGGACTTCATCGACGCCCTCGAGCTGTTCGAGGCCGACGAGGAGACCGACGCCGTCGTGATGTGCGGCGAAATCGGCGGCGAAGACGAGGAGGAGGCCGCCGAGTACATCGCCCAGCACATGGACACGCCGGTCGCCGGCTTCATCGCGGGCCGCACCGCGCCGCCGGGCAAGCGCATGGGCCACGCGGGCGCTATCGTCTCCGGCAGCGGCACCGGCACCGCGGAGTCCAAGATCAACGCCCTGAACGACGCGGGCGTCCCCGTCGGCGACACCCCCGAGGAGGTCGCCGACAACATCGAAGACCTGCTGTAGACCGCGCACTCGCGGTCCACCGTTCTGCAATTTCTCGCGCTGGTCGGCTCCGGTAGCGGCTTCGCTGTCCCTCGGCCCCCGAGCGCCCCCGACCACTCGGTTCGGTGACACTAGACTTGCCCGCCGTCGACGGGCAGAAATCACTGAATCACCCCGGCAAAACTGATTCTGGGTTTTCGAGGCGTGAAACCCCAGCATTTCGGCGATTTAATCCGGGTTAATTCGGGCAGAGCCCGGGCGAGCGTCGTCCCGGCTTATGCCCCTGCCACGTCACTGACGAGTCACGATGGCGACCACACCCATGGGGACGGAACGGCAGGAGCGCTGTGAGTCCTGCAGCCGCGACACCCCACACGACGTCCACATCGAACTGCGCGCCGAGAGCGACGACCCCGGCGAGAACGCGGCGTTCTCACGGGAGCCGTACCGGGTGGCGACGTGCCGGCGCTGCGAGACCAGCCGGTCCCGCCGCATGAACGACGCCTGAGGACCGCGACACTCGGCTCGGCCCGGTGCCGAAACTGGTTTGGGGCCGGGTCTAGTCGCGTGAGGTGATGGAGACCACGCACCGCGTGCACGTCGGTGACGCCCGGGAGCTACCCCTCGCCGACGACAGCGTGGACCTCGTGGTCACGTCCCCGCCGTACCCGATGATCGAGATGTGGGACGAGGTCTTCGCCGACCTCGACCGCGAAATCGGGCGTGCGCTGGACGCCGGCGACGGCGAGCGCGCCCACGACCTGATGCACGCGGTCCTCGCCGACGCCTGGCGGGAGGTCGGTCGCGTCCTCCGGCCGGGCGGCATCGCCGTGGTGAACGTCGGTGACGCCACTCGGTCGCTCGGTCGGTTCCGGGTCTACGACAACCACGCCCGGGTCACCGAGGCGTTCGCCGATCTGGGCTTCGACCCGCTGCCGGGCGTACTCTGGCGGAAGCCCGCGAACTCCGCGGCGAAGTTCATGGGCTCCGGGATGGTGCCGCCGAACGCCTACGTCACGCTCGAACACGAACACGTCCTCGTCTTCCGGAACGGCAGCCGCCGCGAGTTCGAGCCGGGGGCCGACCGGCGCTACGAGGCGGCGTACTTCTGGGAGGAGCGCAACGACTGGTTCTCCGACGTCTGGACGGACCTCAACGGCGCGCGGCAGGCGCTGGCCGACCCCGAGTTGCGGGAGCGCTCGGCCGCCTTCCCGCTCGAACTGCCGTATCGTCTCGTGAACATGTACTCCGTCTACGGCGACACCGTCCTCGACCCGTTCTGGGGGACGGGGACGACGAGCCTCGCGGCGGCCGTGGCGGGCCGGAGTTCCGTCGGCGTCGAGACGGACCCGGACCTCGCCGCGGCGTTCGACGACCGCATCCGGGACGCGCCCGGACTCTCCCGTGACCTCGTGGCCGACCGGCTGGCAGCCCACCGCGAGTTCGTCGCCGGGACGGACGCCGACCTCTCGTACGAGTCCGACCACTACGACACGCCGGTGCGCACGAAACAGGAACGAGGACTCCGGCTGTACGAGGTCACAGACGTCGCGGAGCGTGACGACGGCTGGCGGGCGACACACCGACCGTACGACACAGAGGACTGAGAGGTATCGGACTGAACGCCGGCGGCAGTGGACCTAGACCGCGTCCGGCCCCGTCTTCCCGGTGCGAATCTGAACCGCCGACGACACAGGCAGCACGAACACCTTGCCGTCGCCTTTCTCGCCGGTGTGAGCGGCGTCCGCGATGGCGTCGACCACGCGCTGGGTCTCGACGTCCGCGACGACGCACTCGACTTTCGCTTTCTCGTGGAGGTCGACGGTGTACTCCTCGCCGCGCCACTGCTCGGTCTTCACGGGCTGGCTGCCGCGCCCGGAGACCTTCGTCACCGTGAGCGACGGCGCGCCGGCGTTCGCAATCGCCTGCTTGACGTTCGAGAGGACGTCCGGACGGACGTAGGCGACGACCATCTCGATGTCGTCGTCAGTCATCGCTGTCACCCCCGGCGTAGCCGCCGTCGGCGCTCACTGGCTGGCTGTCCGGGCTGCCGCCGCCAGTGAACTCGGGGTAGGCCGCGACGCCGTGTTCGCTGGCGTCGAGGCCGGCTTCCTCCTCCTCGGGGGAGACCCGGAGGCCGAACAGGAGGTCCGCGACCCAGAACGTCGCGCCGCTGCCGACGACCGCCCAGGCACCGATGACGGCGACGCCGACGACCTGCATCGCGAGCTGCGTGGCGGAGAACCCGCTGGTCGCGAACACCGGGATGAGCACTGTGCCGACCGCGCCCGCCATCCCGTGGACGGCGAACACGCCACAGACGTCGTCGACGCGCAGCGCGTCCACGACGAAGCGGTACGTCGGCAGGACGAGCGCGCCGCCGAGCGCGCCGAGGACGATGCCGCCGGCCCAGGTCACGTGCGGGACGGCACCCGTCACGGCGACGAGGCCGGCGAGCAGGCCGTTGGCGGTCCACAGCGGGTCGGGCTTGCCCTGGCGGCGCGCCGAGACGACCATCGCTGCGACCGCGCCGGCCCCCATGCCGAGCGTGGTGTTGAGCGCGACGCGCCCGAGCTGGGCGGACAGCAGCGTGTTGTCAGCGCCGTAGATGGCCGAGGTGCCGACGTTGAAGCCGTACCAGCCGAACGCGAGGATGAGCGTCCCGAGGACGGCCAGCAGCATCGAGTGGCCGGGGATGGGGTGGCTGTCGCCGCTGGCGTCGAAGCGGCCCTCGCGGGGGCCGACGAACCACGCGCCGACGAGGCCGGCGACGCCACCGAGCATGTGAACGACGGTGGCACCCGCGAAGTCGAGGTAGCCCGCGCCGACGACGCGCGCGATGTAGCCGTCGGGGCCGTTGGCGTTCACCGCGAGCAGCCCGCCGCCCCACGTCATCCCGGTGGCGACGGGGTAGACGACGGCGGTCATCACGACCGCGACGAACACGTACGCGGGGAAGTTCATGCGTTCGGCGACGGCACCGGAGACGATGGTGGCGGCGGTCATCGCGAACACCGCGCCGACCAGCCACGTCACCCAGCCGCCGGGGTCGCCGAAGTACGCGAACGGCGTGCCGAGGGCCGCGCCGCTCGTCAGCGACGCGAGGACCGAGGACAGCCCGTAGCCGAGCAGGAAGTACGCGAGCACGCCGACCGTCCAGTCGGTCACGTTCTTCATCAGGACGTTGCCGACGTTCTTCGCGCGGACCTGCCCGCTCTCCAGGAGCGCGAATCCGGGCTGCATGAAGAAGATGAGGAACGCGACCACGAGCGCCCACACCGTGTTGATGCCGTCGGCGACGCCGGCGGGGACCGCCATTCAGGCACCACCCCCGGACCCGGACTGCGGACCGCGATGTTCAACATTCTCCGAAGTTTCCGCTACGTTCGTATCGTTCATTCCAGTAGAAGAGCAAACCAAACATCCACTTATCGCTACTCCTGAAAATCGTAAAGTACTGATACTGCGTTCGGTAGTGTGGGGAATGGTATCGAGGCGTATCAGGTGTATAAGGGAGACGCGCCGGCTGGACCCTGCGGGTCGGGGTGGCCGAGCGAGCATTTTTGCAGGCCCACCGCCTCCGGTAGGCCGAGCCGGCAGCCGACTGGCCCACCCGTGACCGCGAACCCACAGCGACGATGACAGTCGACGACCCCGGGCTCGACACGGCGTTCTACGCCATCGACACCGACGCGTCTCCCGAGGAGTTCCTCGCGGTCGCGCGCGTCTACGCCCGCGAGGTCGTCGAGAACTACGACCTCTCTGTGACGGTCGACGACCTCGACTGGACGGTCAGCAAGCGCGCCCGACGGCGCGCCGGGGCCGTCCGGCACCGCGACGGCGACCCGGAGACGGTCTCGCTCACGTGGAAAGTGTTCACGAACCGCGGCTGGGGCGCGGCCGCGGAGACCGTCCGCCACGAACTCGTCCACGTCCACCTCCTGAACGAACACGGCGACCCGAGCCACGGCGACCGCTTCGAGGCCTGGGCCGAGCGCCTCCAGACCGCGGTGACCTGCGAGCTGTTCGCCGAGCCGAACTACTGGGTGGTCTGTCGGGACTGCGGCAGCCGGATGGCGCGCTACCGGAAGTCGAAGCTCGTGCAGAATCCCGGCGACTACCGGTGTGGCGGCTGCGGCGGCCGCCTCGACGCCCGCGAGGCGAACGATTGACTGCCCGCTCGCGCTACTGTGGTCGCGTTACAGCGGGTAGTCGCGGGGCTCGTGCTGGATGGAGATCCACTTGGTCTCCGTGACCTCGCGGAGGAACGCGTCGCTGTTGTACTCGCCCACGCCGGAGGCCCCGGTGCCGCTGAACGGCACGTGGGCCTCGTCGTTGATGGGCTGGTCGTTGATGTGGACGTTGCCGGTCTCCATGCGCCCGGCGATGTCCTTCGCGACCGAGAGGTCGCCCGCGTGGACGGCCCCCGAGAGTCCGTACTCGGTGTCGTTCGCGATGTCGACGGCCTCGTCGACGGTCGAGAACGGGATGACGGGCGCGATGGGGCCGAAGTGCTCGTTGCAGGCGGCCGCCATGTCGTTGGTCACGCCCGAGAGGACGGTCGGCCGGACGACCAGCGAGTCGTCGACGCCGTCGAGGTCGGCGGTCTCACCGCCGGTTTCGAGGGTCGCGCCGGCGTCGACCGTCTCCTCGACGTAGCCCAGCATCTCGTCGCGCTGGGATTCGTCGATGATGGGGCCGACGACGGTGTCGCCCTCGTGGGCGCTGCCGACCGCGAGTTCCTCGGCGCGCTCGGTGAGCTTCTCGACGTACTCGTCGTAGACGTCCTCGTGGACGATGTGGCGGTTGATGGAGATGCAGACCTGACCCTGGTGGACGAACGAGCCGAACGTCGCGGCGTCGATGGCGCGGTCGACGTCGGCGTCGCTCGCGACGACGAAGGCGTTGTTCCCGCCGAGTTCCATCGCGGGCACGGCGAGGTTCTCGCCGGCGAGCCCCGCGACGTGCTGGCCGACCGACGTGGAGCCGGTGAACGAGACCACGTCGCTCTCGGGGTGGCTGGCGACGCGGTCACCGATGTCCGAGCCCTGGCCGGTGACGACGTTGACGACGCCGTCCGGCAGGTCGGTCTCCTCGAAGAGCTTCGCGAACAGCAGCCCGCCCGTAATCGGGGAGTTCGAGGACGGCTTCAGGACGACGCTGTTGCCGGCGGCGATAGCTGGCAGCACCGCGCGGGCGCTGAGGTTCAGGGGGAAGTTCCACGGCGAGATGACCGTGACGACACCCTTCGGGCCGCGCTCGACGAGGTTCTCCTTGCCGGGGATGTTGGACTCGGCGTGCTCGCCTTTCATGCGTCGCGGCAGCGTCGCCGCCTCGCTGGCGTGGTCGGAGGCGATCTGGATGGAGGTCTCGCCCATGACGCGGGAGCCGCCGACCTCGTGGGCGAGCAGGTCGATGACGTCCTCGCTGTGCTCGTCGAGCGCGTGCAGGAACTGCTGGACGACGGCGGCCCGCTGCGCGGGCGGGGCCTCGGCCCACTCGGCCTGGGCCTCGGCGGCCGCCTCGTAAGCGGCGTCCACGTCGGCCTCCGTCGCCGCGGCCACCTCCGTGACCACCTCGCGCGTCGACGGGTCCTCGTTCGGGATGGTCTCGGTGCTCTCGCCGGTGGTCCACTCGCCGCCGACGTACAGTTCGCTCCAGTCCGCGTCGATGGAGAAGCCCTCTGGCATACGTTTTACCAGACGGTAGAACGACGGATAAGGCGGCTGGATGGAGAGAGTGACGCCGGTTCGCTCTCCGGAGTCGGCGACGCCCGCGCGAACCACGAGTGTTTTACCGCGCGGTAAGCGAACGTCCGTATGGTCAGCGACGCCCCGCGCAGTCCCGACGGCCCCGTCCCCGGTGAGCGAGTCAGACACGGCACCGGCGTCCACTCGACGCGAGCGTTCCCCACGCAGGGGTTCCCGGGCCACCTCGACCCGTTCGTGCTGTTCGAGCGCTTCTACATCGACCCCGAGGACGGCTTCCCGATGCACCCCCACCGCGGGTTCGAAATCGTCTCCTACATGCTCAACGGCGGCATGGACCACGAGGACTCGCTCGGCGTCGCGAACACCGCCCGCGAGGGCGACGCCATGCGCATCACCACGGGCGAGGGGATTCGCCACTCCGAGTTCCCCGCCGACGGCCGCGCGTGCAACGGCCTCCAACTCTGGGTGAATCTCCCCCGCGACCGGAAGGACGCCGACCCAGACTACGTGGACGCGAGCGCCAGCGACCTCCCCACTTCCGACCGCGGCGGCGCGACCGTGACGACCGTCGTCGGCGAGGACTCCCCGCTCTCGCTCCACACGCCGATGGAGTACCTCGACGCGTCCGTGACCGACGCCTGGGAGTGGACCGTCCCCGACGGCTGGTCCGGCTTCCTGTTCGGCGTCGACGGCGAGGGCACGGTCGAAGAGAGCGCGTTCGGCGTGGGCGACGTGGCCGCCTTCGCTGACGGGGGCACGGCGCAACTCCGGAGCGACTCGGGGCTCCGGGTGGTCGCCGTGGCCGGCGAGCCACACGACCAGCCCATCCAGCAGCGCGGCCCGTTCGTGCTCTGACGGCGGGACCGACCGACTCGGCGAGATTTTTCCAATCGGTAAAATACTTCTTGCCGGGCGTACTCGACACGGACGTGACTGACGTAGCAGTCGTCGGCGGCGGCCCCGCCGGCCTGACAGCGGCACAGTACGCGGCCAAGAACGACCTCGACACCGTTCTCTTCGACACGGACGAGTCCTGGATGCACAAGGCCCACCTCTTCAACTACCCCGCGGTGCGCTCCATCAGCGGCGACGAGTTCCTCACCGTCGCCCGCGGCCAGGCGCGCTCCCGCGGCGCTGACCTCCAGGACGCCGAAGTCACCGCCGTCGAAGAAACCGAGGACGGCTTCGTCGTGACGACCGACGACGGCGACGAGTACGACGCGGAGTACGTCGTGCTCGCCACCGGTGGCGACCGCAGCCTCGCCGCGGACCTCGGCTGCGCGTTCACCGACGAGGACGTCGTCGACGTGAACGTCGACATGGAGACCAGCGTCGACGGCGTCTACGCCACCGGCGCGATGGGCCGCGCCGAGAAGTGGCAGGCCGTCATCGCCGCGGGCGACGGAGCCGCCGCCGTCCTCGACATCCTCTCGACGGAGAAAGGCGAGTACTACCACGACTTCGACATGCCGTCGGACGTCCCCGAGCTCTAATCGGCGGACTACATCGGCTTCTCACGGTCGTTGCGTCGGTAACGAACACGCGACGGCGACCGGGCGACCTCGTCAGCGACGAGCGAGCCGACACGGAACGTCGGGTGCCCCGTACACTCAACCGGGCGGGAGACGAACGCGACGGTATGGAGTTCGTCACACAGGCCGGCGACGACGTCCCGGCCATCGGCCTCGGGACCTGGCAGATGGAGACCGAAACCGCCTATCGCGCGGTTTCCACAGCCCTCGACCTCGGGTATCGCCACGTCGACACGGCACAGCTCTACGAGAACGAGGCCGGTGTCGGCCGCGCTATCGAGGACGCCGACGTCGAACGCGACGAGGTGTTCCTCACCACGAAGGTCGACCCGTCCAACCGGACGATCACCGACATCGTCGCGTCCGTCCGCGAGAGCCTCCGGCGGCTCCGCGTCGACCACGTGGACCTCCTGCTCATCCACTGGCCGCATCCCCTCGCCGAACTCGATACCGTCATGCGAGGGCTCGACGCGGCCCGCGACGAGGGATTGACTCGACACATCGGCGTGAGCAACTTCGGGAGAGACCGCCTCGACCGCGCGCGAGACCGCTCGGACGCCCCCATCTTCACCGACCAGGTGCTGTTCCATCCGTGGTGGCCGCAGCGCGACCTGCTCGCGTACTGCCAGCGCGAGGGCGTGACGCTCACCGGCTACAGTCCGCTGGCGAACGGCGCGCTCGTCGACGACGACACGCTCGCCGAGATCGGCCGCCGCTACGGGAAGAGCCCCGCGCAGGTCGCGCTCCGCTGGGCGACCCAGCACGAAAACGTCCTCACGATTCCCATGTCCACGTCGCGCGGACATCTCGCCCAGAACCTCGATAGCTTCGGCTTCCGGCTCACTCGCGACGAACACGACCGAATCACCGCCCCCTCCACCCTCCGGACGGGCTGGGCGATGACGAAAAGCCAGCTCGGAATCTGACCGTCTCGCACCCGGCACCAGTCACGGCCACCAGCCCGACTCACCGTGACCGGAACCCCGACAACCCTGCACTCGGTGGGTCTCGGTGCTACCACTCCCAGAACGACCGAGTGAACAGCACCAGCACGGGAATCACTTCGAGTCTGCCGAGCCACATCAGCAGTATCATGTGGAGTTTCGTCGTCGCCGGGAACGCGAGATAGCTCCCGAACGGTCCGAGCAGGCCGAACCCGGGACCGATGTTTCCGATGGTTGCGATGCTCGCGCTGAGCGCCTCGAGGGTCGTCAGGTCGAGTCCCACGCGACTCGCGTCGAGTGCGATACCCACGGCGGACACCCCGAAGATGAACAGGTAGAGGAACGTGAACGCGAAGACGCTTCTGACGACGTCCTCGTCGATGACGCGCCCACCGAGACGAACCGGCTCCACGACGTCCGGGTAGACCGTCGTCGAGAGCTGTCTCCGGGCGGCCTTGAGGACGACCAGCCACCGAATCACCTTGATGCCGCCACCGGTCGAGCCTGCCGACCCACCGATGAACATCACGCCCAACAACAGCACTTGCGCCCACTCGCTCCACTGCGCGAAGTCGCTCGTGGCGAACCCCGTCGAGTTGAGGAGCGTGACGGTCTGGAACAGCGCCTGCCGGAGTGAGTTCTCGGGGACACCCAGCGTGACGCCCCCCAGTTCCAGCGGCGGCGCAGCCCCGGTGAACAGCAGCCCCCACAGGAGCACCGCGATACCGACGATGGCACCGATGTACCCCTGGAACTCCCGGTTCCGGAACACCTCGACGTACTGCCCGCGCAGGACGAAGTAGAAGAGCGCGAAGTTCGTCCCCGCGACGACGATGAACGGAATGACGAGCCACTGGACGGCCGGCGTAAACGCCGCGATGCTCTCGGCCTGCGGGGAGAACCCGCCCGTCGGAAGCGTCGTGAATCCGTGGGCGACCGCGTTGTACAGGTTCATCTCGGGCGCGAGTCCGAGCCAGTGGAGGCTGTACAGCAGACCGATGCACACGACCGTGAACCCGGCGTAGACGAGCCAGAGGATGCGCGCGGTCTCGGAGATTTTCGGGGTCAGCTTCTGCAGCTCCGGTCCGGGGGCCTCGGCGTCGATGAGTTGCGCGCCGTTGACTGCCAGTTCGGGGAGAATCGCGACCATGAGTACGATGATTCCCATGCCCCCGAGCCACTGTGTCAGCTGCCGGTACATCAACAGCGCGTGGGAGTGCCGCTCGAACGATATCTCGCCGAGCACGGTCGCCCCTGTCGTCGTGAATCCCGAGGTCGATTCGAACAGCGCGTTGACGAGCGAGTGGAGCAGGGCGGTCGGCGAATCGAGAGCGAGGCCCACTGTCGATTGTGTGCCCACGCCGGCGAGCAGGTACGGGATTGTCCCGACGGCGGAGACGCCGACCCAGGCGAGCGTGACGAACAGGAGGGCTTCCTCTAGCCCGAGTTCGGCGTCACCGTCGACCCGTTCGAGCGCGAGTCCGAGCGCGGCCGTCGCCGCGATAGACACGAGAAACACCAGAATGTCGTCTCGGTACACGAGGGCGACGAACAGGGGGACTGCGAGTGTCACTGCGAAGTACTTCAGCACCGTGCCGACGAGCGCGACACTCTGTCGCCAGTTCACGTTCACCTGCATTCAGCGACCCCACCCCCGGGAACCGGAACGACGCCCCGACACGTCGCCGACTCGCGTGGTTCGGCGTCGGTTTCTGGAGCGATTCATAGGCGGGCAATCGTCTCTTCGACGACGTCACTGTCCGCGAGTATCACGGCGTGATCTCCGGTCTCTATCACGGTGTCACCCCGCGGCACGAGGAAACTCCCGTTTCGCGTAATCGCGCCCACGACGACGCCCTCCGGGAGGTCACCGACCGACTCCCTGATCGGTCGCCCCGTGAGGACGCTGTCCCTGTCGATCCGAATCTCGATCACCTGCGCCTGATTGTCTTCCAACAGGGCGACGTTCTGCGTGTCCTGGTCGCGAACGAATTCGATAATCTCCGTGGCCGTCGCTCGGCGCGGATTCACGGCGACGTCGACGCCGGCCGCTTCGAACAGATCGACGTACTCACCGTGGTCCACGATGGCGACCGACCGGTCTGCTCCCCGCCGCTGGGCCCGCAAGGCAGCCAACAAGTTCTCCTCACTGTCGTGGTCGAGGGCTGCGACGACGACATCGACGTCTGTCATCCGTTCGCTCTCCAGAAAGTCCCGGTCGGTCGGATCCCTGTTTCGAACCGTGGTGGTGGACAGCCGTTCGGCGAGCTCCCTGGCGCGGTCAGCGTTCGCCGCCACGAGATGGGGACGGAGGCCGCGCTCCTCCAGCAGCCGGGCCGTGTGGTAGCCGACATCACTTCCCCCGATGACCAGGACGTTCTTCGCGTCGGGCTCCCTGGAAGCCAGTTCGGCTCCGAACGCGTGTACCGACTGCGGCGGCCCCACGACGACCACGTCGTCTCCAGCCTGAATACGCGTCTCGCCGGTCGGGACGATGGTCGTTCCGCCTCGAAGAATCGCAGCGAACGTGAGCCCATCGAACTGGTCGGCCTCACGTACCGATTGGTCCACGAGCGGGCTGTCGGCACCGACTTCGAACTCGGCCATCTGGACCATCCCGCCGGCGAACACGTCGAAGTTGCGTGCGGCCGACAGACCGGTCCCGCCGGCGGCGGCGGCGACGGTCAACAGGTTCGTTCCGACCATGAAATCGACGTCAAAGACGTTCTCGGCCTGGTCCCAGGTGTCGATGTATTTCACGTCCTTGACCCGGGCGACTGTCGTCACGTCGGCGAGAGCCTTCGCCGTAGCGCACGTGAGGATGTTGATCTCGTCACTGTCGGTGCTCGCAATGAGGATGTCGGCGTCCTCGATGCCGGCCTCTCGGAGCGTGTCGATGGCCGAACTGTCGCCGGTGACCGTGAGGACGTCGAGGTCGTAGCTGAGCCTGTCGATTCGTTCGGCATCGGTGTCGATCAGTACGACGTCGTGGTCCGCATCGAGTTCCGCTGCAACCCTGGTTCCCACCTGACCAGCGCCGGCAATTATCACCCGCATTCCCGTATCTGACCGGATATTTCCCTCCGGTGGATTTGGTTCCTCCGATGAACGTGGCAGAAGGTCACCGCTCACTGTCCAGGCATACTGAGGCAATTCCAGCCGTGATTTCGCATCTAGCACAGACCAAACCAGCCATCAATCACCGATTGCGTTCCGCCGTGCCGGTGGGCACCGGACGCGAATCTCGGGGTCCACTCCCGCTCGTCAGCCCGGCGGAGTATCGAGACCCGCAACACGCCCACCGGTCGCCAACGTCACGCGTACCGACTGGCGGCGGGAGGACCGTGGCCGCAGCAGAGTCCGTGAGGAGACCACGTTCTTACACACCATCATCACGCACACGCTACGCGGTGCTCGGTGGCGTGAGTACAGTAGTAGTGGGTCGGGGCAGAGTTGAACCGAAGCCAGACGTGCTCGCTTCGCTGCGCGCGACTGGCAGGATTCAACTCCTTCCGACCGCATACACCCGCGAACGACGCGAGCGACCAGCGTGTCGCTCGCGGTCGTTGCTTCGGTAGAAGTGGGTCGGGGCGGAGTTGAACCGCCGACCTGCTCCGTGTGAAGGAGCCGTCATAACCGGACTAGACCACCGACCCGGACACCAGTTGGTACCCGGAGGCCGGCATTAAGACTTGCGTTTCCCTAGGTGCGTTGGCGGACGCGGCGAACCGCCTGTCGGGCCTCCTGTTCGGCGGAGCTGGCGCGCTGACGCACGCGTTCGCGCGTGGTCGGGTCGCGCTCGGCTTCGCGGCCGGTCAGCGAGCGCGCGCGGTCCTCGACTGGCTGGAGTTCCGTTCGGAGGCCGGTGGCAGCCTCTTCGGCGGCGCGTCGGACGTAGTACGCTGCGTCGGTAAAGTGTCGGTTCATACCCAACAGAAGTCGGCAGAGTACTTGGCGCTGTCGCCAGTGCGCCCGCCACCGCAGGATTTTAGTATCTTTAGGGTAACCTAAAACCGTGTAGCGGGCGTCGCCGACCGCCCGTTGCGCGTCTGTCCCAGCCAGAGAATCGGTCGGCACTCGCCGTCCCTGGAGAGGGACGTCGGCATCACTATCTGTCCTCGTCCGCGCCCGCCGTCAGTACGACGGCGACTCCTCGCGGACACCCGCCTCGTCGTTCGCCAGCCGCGCGAACACGAAGAGGGCGTCCGAGAGCCGATTCAGGTAGGAGACGGCCGTCTCGTTCACGTCGTCCTCGTGGTCCTGGAGCGCGACCGCGCGCCGCTCGGCGCGCCGGCACACCGCCCGCGCCTGATGGAGCGCCGCGCCCGCGTCGCTGCCGCCCGGGAGGATGAACGACTCCAGCGGCTCCAGCTGTTCCTCGCAGGCGTCGATCCACGCCTCGACCTGGTCTACGTGGTCCTCGCGGACCTGCGGGTCGTCCTCGTCGGGCTCCGGGTTCGCGAAGTCCGCCTGCGCGACGTGGAGGTGGTTCTGGACCTCCCGCAGGTAGTCGTCGAGGTCGTCGACGCCGGTCGGCCGGATGGCCCCCACGGCGGCGTTCAGTTCGTCGACCGTGCCGTAGGCCTCGATTCGGGGGCTCGCCTTCGACACGCGCTCCATCGTCCGGAGGTCCGTGTCGCCGTCGTCCCCGCGCTTGGTGTAGATTTTCACGCCAGCGTCGCCTCCACGTAGCCCAGGATGTTCTCGCTCTCGGCCATCGTCACGCCGCGCTCGTCGTCCACGAGCACGGGCACGCCGCGCTGGCCGCTCACGCGCTTCACTTCGTTCCGTTCGGAGTGCATCGCCTCGACCCACTCCGTCTCGTAGTCGATGCCGTGGTCGTCGAGCGCGTCCGAGACCGTCTCGCAGTACGGGCAGCCGTCGAGTGCGTACAGGGTCAGCGCCATACCCGGGGTTGGGCCGGCGCGCCCATAGGTGTTGGTCCCCACACGTTCACGTGGGTGGGCCGCGTGCGACGAGCTACCATGTTCGACACGACGTTCGCGGTCGGCGAAGTCGTCGCCGCCGAGGCGTTCCCGGAGGCCCGGAAACCCGAACTGGCGAAACTCGATATCGACCTCGACGACGGCGAGCCCGTGCAGTCCGCCGCCCAGACCGGCTACAACTACGACCCCGAGGAACTCGTCGGTCGGCAGGTGCTCTGTGCGACCGACCTCGGCACGGTGAACATCGCCGGCTACGAGTCGGAGGTGCTGACTGTCGGCGTTCCGGACGAGGACGGCAACCCCGTGCTCGTCGGCCCAGACGAGGCCGTGCCGCCGGGCGGCGAACTCTACTGACTACTGGGCGTCGCCGCGCGCCCGCTCCGTCGGCACGACCGAGTCGCCGCTGCCCGCGGGCGCGACGTACGTCAGCCGCGGCGTGGCGTCGACGGGAACGACGCCGTGGGTGGCGAGCAGCGACAGCACGCCCGACGCGCCCCCGAAGTCCCCGCGGTACCAGAAGCAGACGCGCGGCACCGCGACGACGCCGCGCTCGGGGTCGTACTCGGCGGCCTCCTGGAGGTACCGTCGCGTGAGCGAGTACAGTTCGTCGTCGACGTTCGCGGCCGTGAACGTCACCGCCATGCCGGGGACGTGGCGGGCGGTGAGCGTCGCGAAGTGGACGCGTTCGTCCAGTTCCCGGAGTCGGTGTCGTCGCAGGAAGTCCCCGGGCAGCGGGTCCGGGAGGTAGCCGAAGCCGTACTTCCAGCGGTTCGCGCGGAGGACCCCGTGTTTCACGTCGTCGGCGGTCAGCGTCTCGCCCGCGACCTCGCAGCGCGCCCGGTCGCCGCTCCGGCCGCGGTCGACGAGCGCGCCGTGGACGTTCAGCCAGAACGCGAGCGCGGCGTCCTGGTCGTCGCGCAGCACACCCAGCACGCCGTCGGTGACGTCCGCCAGCGAGTCGAAGAGGGCGTCGGCCTCACGCTCGTGGTGGGCGGCGTGGCGGAGGCGCTGTGCGGCGGCGACGAGGTCGTACGGCGACGTCGTTCTGGCGTTGGGGGCGAACACGCGCAGTCACCCCCCACCCCAGGCTGTCGTGCCGAGTGAAACCATACCACGAATTTGGGCGTCTGACTACAAACGTCTGTCGACGGACCCCAGTCAGACCCCCACAATCGGCCCCGACAGCCCGAATCCGGGCAGGTAGGCCGGGCAGAATCAGCGCGGGCGCTCGCGGTCAGTCGGCACCGGGTTCGACGACCTCGTAGCCGAGGTTGCGCTCGCGCAGCGGGTCCGTGTGTTCGGAGAGCAGGTCGGCGCTCACGACGAGGAGGACGGAGAGCCCGCGGCTGGCGGCGGCCGGCACCGCGCTGGCGGTGCCGAACCGGACGTCGGGTTCGACGCCGGCGTCCCTGACCGCGACCAGCGCTTCGACGCCCGCCGCGACGACGAGGTCGTGGGCGGCGAGGCGGTCGGCGACGGCGTCCTCGGGGAGCGCCGCGCTGCCGCCGCGCTGGACGGCCGGCGTGGAGAGCACGGTGACCTCGCCCGGGTCGTAGGCGAGCATCCCCTCGAACTCGGCGGCACCGACGTCCTGACCGGCGTCTGCGTCGGTGACTGCGACCGCGGTCGCGCTGCCGGCGTCGCCGGGCGTCGCGTGCATCACGCCGTCCCGCATGGAGAGCGAGACGCGCTCGCCTTCCTCGATGGCGGCCGTCGCGATGGCGGTGTCGACCTCGACCTCTTCGAGGACGTTCTCCGAGACGTACTCGACGAACGAACGGAGGTCGTCGGTCTGGGAGATGAGCCAGTCGACGCCCTCCTTCGTGACCTCGTAGCGGCCGCGGCCGTGCTTGCGCGCGTGGCCTTCCTCGACGAGGTCGCCGAGGTAGTCGCTGACCGCTTGCGCGGTGACGCCGATTTCGTCGGCGATCTCCTGCTGGCTGACCGCGGGCTGGCGCTCGGCGATTTCGACGAGTATCTGGTACCGGGTCGCGTTCCGCTTGCTCCGGAGGACGCCCAGTTCCCCGTTGCTCGGTGAGTCGGCCATCGCCCGCATCGAGGTGCCGCGAATTCAAGTATTTTTGTGTAACTCCTCGCGGTGGCGGCGCTGTGGCGGTTCTACCGGCAGTTTCCGAAAGTCAACTTTCCCTAGTACAACCAAAATTGTTTTGGGCGCTACTGTCGTTGTGCTCGTCGATGGCACAGACACGACTCCCACACGACGCCAAGGCCGGCCCGACCAAACCCGAGGTCCGGGCCGTCCTCCGGTCGAAGCTCTCGCTCGGCCCCGACGACCACTTCGTCGAGGTCGGGTCCTGCACGGGCGCGGTGACCGCGGAGGCCGCCCGAGACGCCGGCCGCGTCACCGCCCTCGAACGGAAAGCCGACCGGCTGGAGACCACGCGCAAGAACCTCGACGCCAACGGACTGGCAGACGCCGTCGACCTCCGGAACGCCGAAGCGCCCGACGGCCTCCCCGAGGACGCCGACGCGCTGTTCCTCGGCGGCAGCCGGAACTACGAGGGCGTCCTCGACCACGCCGTCGAGACCGGGGTCGACCGCGTCGTGATGAACGTCTCCCGGCTGGAGGTCGCCGGCGACGCCACCCGCGCGTTCCGCGAGCGCGGCCTCCTCGACGAGGTCGTGCAGCTCCAGGTGAGCCACGGCTACGAACTCGCCGGCGCGACCTCGTTCGACTCGGAGAACCCCGTCTACATGCTCGTCGGGAGCGCCACCGGCGACGACGGTGAGCCGACGGAGGCCGACCGATGACGCTCTACGGCGTCGGCCTCGGCCCCGGCGAGTCGGACCTCGTCACCGTGCGCGGGAAGCGCGTCCTCGAGGACGCCGACGTGGTGTACTCGCCCGGCCGGCTCTCGAAGTCGGTCGTCACCGACCACATCCCGGAGCGCCGCATCGGGGACCTCGACTTCCCGATGACCCGCGACCCCGAGGAACTCCGGACAGCGTGGCGCGACGCCGCCAGCGAGGTCGCGCCGCGCGCCCGTGACGGCGACGCCGCGTTCGTCACGCTCGGCGACCCGAACGTCTACTCCACGTTCGGCCACCTCCGGCGCACGCTCGACGCCTTCCACCCCGAGGTCGACGTGGAGACGGTCCCGGGAGTCAGCGCCGTCAGCGCGTTCACCACCGCGCTCGGCGTGGAGGTCGACGCCGGCGCGGGGCTCGCGCTCCGCGAGGCCTCGCAGGGCAAATCCCCGACCGGTCCCGACCGCATGGTTCTGTTCAAGGTCACGGACGCCCCGGCGACCCACGAGGGCCTCGTGGACGACGGCTACGACGTGACCTACGGCCGCCGGCTGTTCATGGAGCAGGGCGACACCACGGTCACTTCGGACCCCGAGGAGATTGCTGAGCGCGACTACTACACGCTCGCGTACGCCGAGCGCGCCGGCCTCCAGAAGGACCGGCCGACCGCGTTCGAGGACGCGCGCGGCGACGAGGTGGCCGGCGATGACTGAGGACCCACAGGACGCTATCGACGCCGCGAGCGAGCAGCGCCAGCGCGGCCGCGACCCCCGCGTCTACGACCACACTGCCGGCGACGTGCAGGACGGCATCCCGTTCGTCGGTGCCGGCCCGGGCGACCCGGGGCTGCTCACGGTGACCGGAAAAGAGCTCGTCGAGGAGGCGGACCTCGTCGTCCACGCGGGGTCGCTGGTGAACAGCGAACTCCTCGACGAGTACTGTGCCGACGCCGAGACCGTCTCTTCGGTCGGCAAGGACCTAGAGGAGCTGATTCCCCTGATGCGGGACGCCCACGAGGCCGGCGAGACGGTCGTCCGACTGCACAGCGGCGACCCGGCGGTTTACGGCGCGGCGCTGGAGCAGATGGACGCCCTCGAACGCGAGGGCGTGCCGACGTACATCGTGCCGGGCGTCACCTCGGCGTTCGCGGCCGCGGCGACGCTCAGGACGCAGTTGACGCTGAACGGCACCGCGAACCACGTCGCGTTCACGCGCCCGCAGGGCCGGACGCTCGACGCCGAGGACGACCACGTCTCGGAGTTCGTGGAGATGGGTGACGTGACGACCTGCATCTACCTCGGCACACACGCCATCCCGGACGTGATGGACCGCCTGCTCGCCGACGGCCACGACCCGGACACACCTGTCACCGTCGTCTACCACGCGTCGTGGCCGGACGAGGATGTCATCGAGGGCACGGTCGAGACCATCGGAGAGCGCGTCGAGGACGCGGGCTACCGCGCCTCCGCGCTCGTCGTAATCGGCGACGCGGGTGCCGGCGCGAACTACGAGCGCTCGTACCTCTACGGCGACTGGGCGAACCGCGGCGACACCGAGAGCGAGGCGGACGACTGACAATGAGCACGGACAACGACACCGACGACTCCGGGGGGCACTGTTCGACGCCGGACTCCGACGGCGAAGTCGCCGAAGACATCGCCATCGTGGCGTTCGAGCGGAAGATGGACACTGCCGAGGCCATCGTCGACGGCATCGGCGACCGCTACGACTCCATCGAGATTCTGGAGTACCACGGCGACGTGTTCGCCGAGCACTGGGGCGAGTACGACTGCTTCGTCGGCCTGATGGCCTCCGGCATCGCGATGCGGAAGACCGCCGGCCTGCTCGACGACAAGTGGGACGACCCGGCGGTGGTCGTCGTGGACGAGGAACTCACGTGGGCGATTCCGCTGACGGGCGGTCACCACGGCGCGAACCAGGTCGCCGACGACCTCGCCTCGATGGGGGCGGTCCCGGCGATGACGACGGCGTCGGAGGCAGCGGGCAAGCAGGGCGTCGAGGAGCGCGCGAAGGCCCTCGACACCCACGTCGTGAACGGCGACTCGACGGTCGCCACGAACCTCGCCGTCCTCGACGAGAATCTCGGACCGGTCGCTCGGCTGGACGGCCCCCGGGCCGTCCTCGTCGGCGACGACGTGACGGTGCTGAAGCGGAACAGCGAGGACGGCATCGTCCTCGGTACCGGCAGCGTCTCCGGCGCGAACAAGGCGCAGTTCCTCGACGCCTGGGAAGCCAGCCTCGAAGACACGGACTACGACCTCGGCGACGTGGAGTTCGTCGCGACTGGCACCCGGAAAGCCGAGGAAGACGGCCTGCTCGCCGCCGCCGAGGAACTCGACCTCGGCGTCGTCGCCTTCGAGAAGGAGACCCTCGAAGCTCACGAGGGCCCGACGCCCTCGCGCTCGAAGGAACTCATCGGCTGGCCCGGCATCGCGGAGGCGTCCGCCATCGCCGGCGGCCGCGACCACGACCTGCTCGTCGAGAAGGAGCGCTACGACGAGGCGGTAACGGTAGCGGTCGGAACGTAGCGCCTCAGACTGCCCAGTCGACCGTCGTCTCTGTCGACTCCTGTTCTGTCGATTCCCCGTCGGGACGACGGCTACTCCGCGGTGTCCGGCCCCAGGAGCGTGCCCACCGGTTCGCCGTCAGTCGCCGGGTCGGACTCGACTAGCGTGAGGCTGCGGCTGGCGTTCGTCCGGAGTCGACGCGAGACGGTGTCGCCTCCTCGCCATCGGGGGGCCGTAGCGCCTCAGGTCGGCCGACGACGGTCCCGGCGAGCAAGTCACCCGGAGTCTGGTTGCGTGCGGTGTTGAGCATCACAGTGCCACCGAAGACGTAGCCGACGACGAGACCGACGGGCCGGCCGGCGTTCCGGAGGACGGCCTGTCGCGTCGAGAGGGAGCTACCGTCCGTGTCAGTGACGACGAGTCCGAGCAGCCGCTTCCCGAGGGTCCGACCCCAGATGCGCTCCAGCACCGCGTGATAGCTCATAGGGACGACGTAAGCCGCTATCCCCATGACGGCGTAGCCGGCCGGTTCGAACAGCAGGTATCCGACGACGACCGCGGCGAACCACAGCACGGCCAGGATTGCGCCGTCGACGACCGCCGCGACGATTCGTCGGCGTTGGGTTCGGAGGGCGCTGAATAGGGTTCGGAGCCGTCGCCGGAATGCGGGCCCGTCGCTGGCGAGTTCGGGGAGTTCGTCGGGAGCGAACGACACCAGCGTCTCCCCGTCGTCCCGCCAGTAGGAGACGTGGACGCGGGAGACCGTGAACGCGTGGCTGGTGGCGTTTCGGGCCAGGCCTGCGAGGTGGCCTTTCCCGGTGACGAGGACGGCTTCTTCGTACGCCTCGTCGTCCGCGATTGCCGCGACCCGGTCGAGCATCACGTCGTTCCGGTGGCCGATGCCGGTTCGGACGTAGTGGCCGAATCCGACGGCCCCGACGACCAGAAGCAGGTACGATGCGGAACCGTGTAGCAGGAGCGCGGTGAATCCGAGCAGCCCGAGGACGAACAGCACGAGCGCCGAGAGTCGGTAGTCGGCTCGACGGACGAGTCCCGGAACCAGCGACGCGAGGGCGATACCGACGAACGTAACCGCGACGGCCGGGGGTTCGAACAGTGCGACCGGGAGCACGAGCAGCCAGTTCAGGAGGACGACCGTCCAGCCGGCCGAACTGGCCCCCTGAACCGGGTGCTCGTCCACTCGGTGGACCGCCAGGTTCAGGCGGTCTGCGACCCGACTCGTGGCGACGAACTCCGAGGGGAACAGGTCCCGGGTTAGGAGCACGAACAGCGGCCCCTGAACGAACAGTTGCACGAACAGCGCACCGACGACAAAGGCGGGCAGCCGAAGCGCCGCGGCGGCCCACGTCCACATGTCGGTCGGTTCGCGGGGATACTCCAGAAACAGTGCGTCGGCGTCACCGGTGAAGGAGTCCAGTTCCGCGGTGACCTTCTCGACGTCGTCCATGTGGATGACGCCGAAGAGCCCCAATCGGGTCGCCCCACTCATCTATTGTCGTTTTCACTATTTTGGCCTAGAAAAAAGCAGCGCTCCCGAGAACCATCACGGTTGTCTTAATTCAACCATAATTGTTTTACCCGAAACTGTCGTTGTGTTTCCCGATGCGTTCCAACAGATACGAGGTCGGACGACAGCGCCGGCCAATGCCGGTATGACGGGCGCGGAGCCGCCCGACGACTACGGCACACTGTACGTCGTCGGCATCGGCCCGGGGCTGCCGGGCGGGATGACCCAGCGCGCGAAAGACGTGGTCCAGACGGCGGACTGCGTGGTCGCGTCGAACCTCTACCAGGAGTTCCTGCGACGGGACGGCACGCTGCCGCCCGAGGGGTCGGACGAGCGCCCCGACCAGGAGGTCGTCCGGTCGACGATGGGGCGGCAGGTCGAACTCGCCCGGGAGGCCTTCGAGCGCGTCCGCGACGGCGAGGACGTGGCCCACGTCTCCGGCGGCGACCCGAACGTCTACGGGAAGTCCGACCTCGTCTACCTGATGGCCGAGGAGGACGGAGCCTACGACGTCCCCATCGAGATCGTGCCGGGCGTCACGGCGGCGCTCGGCGGCGCGGCGAACCTCGGCGCGCCGCTGTCCAACGACTTCTGCACCATCTCGCTGTCCGACAAGTGGCGGGGCTGGGACGAAATCGAGGAGAAGCTCCGGGCCGCCGCCATCAGCGGGTTCGTCGTCGTCCTCTACAACTGCTGGCGGGACTACGAGCGCGCCGTCGGCGTACTGCGCGAGGAGCGCGCCGACGACGTGCCCGTCGCCATCGTGAACGACGCGGGCCGCGGCGACGCCGGCCGGAACACTGACGGCGAGACGCACACCGTGACGACGCTCGGCGAGGTCGCCGACCACAGCGAGAAGGTCGGCGGCATGGGCACCTCGATTCTCGTCGGGACCCACGAGACGGAGGTATGGGAGAACGACCACCGCGAACACCTCGTCACCCCGCGCGGCGGGCGTGACGTGGAGGACTTCTGATGAGCACTGACGACACCACCACGACCGAGACGGAGGAATCGACCAGTACGTGCGGCGGCGCGAGCACGAGCGAGACGAGCAGCGAGTCGACGTGCGGCGGGTCGTCCAGTAGTTCGAGCGACTCGTCCTCGGCGTGCGGCGCGTCGTCGAGTACGGAGGAGAAAGTCGGGTCGACCGTCGACGACTTCGACGCCGAGCCCGGGCAGCTGACGGCCGTGGGCCTCGGTCCCGGCCAGCCCGAGGGGATGACCGACCGCGCGAAAGCCGCACTCGCCGACGCCGAGCACATCGTCGGGTACACGACGTACATCGACCTGCTGCCCGACGACATCACCGACGACGCCGAGGACATCTACGACACGCCGATGTGTGGTGAAGTCTCGCGCACCGAGGAGGCGATCGACCGCGCGCTCGCCGGCAACGACGTCGCCATCGTCGGGAGCGGCGACCCGAACGTGTACGCGCTGGCGGGGCTGGCGCTGGAAATCGTGGAGTCGAAGGGCGCGACCCCGTCGATGCTCGACTTCGAGGTCGTGCCGGGCGTGCCCGCGGCGCAGTCCTGCGGGGCGCGGCTGGGCGCGCCGCTCGTGAACGACTCGGTGAGCGTCTCGCTGTCGGACCACCTGACGCCGATGCCCGAAATCGAGTCGCGGCTGCACGCCGTCGCGGGCGAGGGGTTCACCATCGCCATCTACAATCCGTGGAGCCGGAAGCGTCGGGAGAACTTCGAGACGGCCTGCGAGATTCTGCGCGAGCACCGCGACGACGACACGCCCGTGGGCATCGTCCACGGCGCGGGCCGCGAGGACGAGGAAGTCGAAATCACGACGCTCGGCGAACTCGAATCGTACGGCGAGACCGACCTCGTGGACATGACAACCACAGTCGTCGTCGGCAACGAGGACACGTACGTCTTCGACGACCGGATGGTCACGCCGCGGGGCTACGAGACGAAGTACGACTACTGATGTACCGGGTGACTATCGACCGCGACGCCTGCGACGGCGTGTTCGCGTGTCTGACCCGGGATTCGCGGTTCGTCGAGGACGACGACGGCCTCGCGACCTTCGACACGGACGAAGGCAGCGTCGAACAGACCGACGAGACCGTCGTCGGGACGTTCGACGACGAGCGCGTCGCGGACGCCGAGGACGCCGCCGCGGCGTGCCCGCTCGACGCCATCACCGTCGAAGCCGTGGAGGGGAAGCGATGAGCGCCGACGCGCCGCGGGTCGAGGTGCCGGACTCGGCGCTCGCCGCACACCCCGAGACCGCGTACTTCTGGGGCTGCGTCGCCGGCTCGGGAGACCTCACCGAGTCCTGCGTGCGCGTGGAGACGACCGACGAGGCGGCGGCCGAGCGGCTGGCGGCCGTCGCGGGCGGCGCGCAGACCGAGACCGACCACCGGGTCCGGGAGCGCGAGTACGCCCACGACACCTCGATTACGCGCCGCGAAGACGAGTACACTGTTCAGGTGTTCGGCGGCCTCGCCGAGCGCGCGGCGGCCGCGTTCGGCCTCCCCATCGACGGGGCGGCTGGCGGCTACCGGCTGGACGCCTTCGAGGGACACGAGCGCCAGCTGCTGCGCGGGCTCGTCGAGTCCTGCGGGACGGTCTGCTTCAAGTCGTCGTCGGGCACCGTCGGCCTCTCGTTCGTCCACGAGGACCGCGCGCTCTTGGAGACGGTCCAGTCGCTGCTCGACGACGCGCCGCCCGACGCGCCGCGCGGCGACCTCTCGGACGCGTCCTCGGGGTACTACTTCAGCGTCGAGGACGACGCCGTGCCGGAACTCGGCGCGTGGCTCTACGAGGGCAGTACGGACTCGGGACTGTTCGCGCCGTCGCGCCGCCGGAAGCTCCGCCGGAGCCTCGAACAGGCCGAGGACGTGGACGCCACGCTGGAGGGCGCGGAGTCGTGAGCCGCACGGACAGTCCGACCGGGAGCCTGAACGACGAGGCGGTGTTGCTGGTCGGCCACGGCTCCCGCCGCGAGGCGTCGAACGAGCAGGTGCGCACGCTTGCCGCCGACCTCGAAGGACGGCTCGGCGTGCCAGTCGACGCCGGCTTCCTCGAACTCGCGGAGCCGTCGATTCCGGACGCCATCGACGCGCTCGCGCCCGCCGTCTCCAGCATCTCGGTCGTCCACCTGTCGCTGTTCGCCGCCAGCCACGTGAAGAACGACGTGCCCGCGGCGCTCCAGCGTGCCCGCAGCGAGCACCCGGACGTGGCCTTCGAGAACGGCGCGCATCTCGGCGTCCACCCCGCCATCGTCGACCTGCTAGACGACCGCGCAGCGAGCGTCGAGGCCGACCTCGGCGTCGACCGCGAGCGCGACGACGTGGCGGTCGTGCTGTGCGCGCGAGGCTCCAGCGACCCGGACGCGAACGCCGACGTGCACAAGCTCGCCCGGCTGCTGTACGAGGGCCGCGAGTTCTCCCGGGTCGACGCGACGTTCATCGGCGTGACCGAGCCGACACTCGACGACACGCTCCACGACGTGGCGAAACACCGGCCGGACGCCGTCGTCGTCGTGCCGTACATGCTCGGCGACGGCGTGCTCACGGGCCGCATCCGCGACGGGACCGACGACTTCGACGCCGACTACCCGTACGTCGACGCCGCCTGCGGCGACCCGCTTGGCACGGACTCGCGGCTGCTGGACGTGCTCGCGGACCGCTGGCAGGAAGCCCGGACGGGGAGCGTCGAGATGTCCTGTGACACCTGCAAGTACAAGGTGGAACTCGACGGCTACGAGGAGGACGTGGGTGGCGCGAAGGCAATGCTGCGCGCCCTCAACCACCAGGAAGCCCACGAGGACCGCGAGAACGTCGCCGACGACCCGCACGCCCACGACGCGCCCGACCGCCACGTCGCCGTCTGCACGAACCAGACGTGTGCCGCCGACGGCGCGCCCGCCGTCCTCGAACGCCTCCGGCAGGCAGCCCGGGACGCCGAGGACGGCAGCCTCCGGGTCACGCGCACCTCGTGTCTCGGGCAGTGCGGCGACGGCCCGAACGTCGCCGTCTACCCGGACGGCGTCTGGTACCAGCGCGTCGACCCCGAGGACGCCGACCGAATCGTCTCGTCGCACGTCGACCGCGACCGCATCGTCTCCGACCTCGACTCACAGCTACTATGACCTGCCACGAACTCGAAGCGCTGCGACTCGGCCTGATGAACGTCCTCGGCACCAGCGACCGGAGCGCCCGCGAGCACGCCGAGAAGGAACTGGACGGCGAACTGGACGGCCCCATCGAGGGGCTGGCGGAAGCGGACTCGCTGTCCGACCTCCAGCGGCACCTCGACGCCGCGCTCGTCGACCTCGAAGAGCAGGTCGCCGCAGCCGACGAGGCCGACCCCGAGTACGACTACCTCCGTGGGCGGCTGGTCGCGGTTCGGGACGCCGAGCGGTCGCTCGCCCGGGTCGTCGACCACGGCACGGGATTCCTCGACGACCTCGGCGAGACCCACCACTCGCTGCACGATGCCTTCCCGGCAGACGAGTAGCACGGTCGCCGACCTCGGCGACGTGCAGCCGAGCGGCTCCCGGCAGCTCGGCCGCCGGTCGAGTGTCTGTCTCACCGACGACGGCGTCGTCGCCGGCCTCGCGGACGGCACCGTCGCGGCGTTCGACGACGACCTTCGTGAGGTGTGGCGCGACGAGGGCGACGACGCGGACGACCGCGGCAGCGTGGTCGCCCTTGCCCCGTTCGCAGACGGCGTCCTCGCCGGCGAGCGCGGCGCGGCCGGCGAGATTCGGCTGCACGACCGCGACACCGGCGACGTGCGGTGGCGGTACCGGACCGCCGACGACGTCGGCAGCCCGCAGAAACGCACCCGGTTCTACCTGCCGTTCGTCGTCGACATCGCTGTGCCCGACGGCGGCGAGCGCGCGTTCGTCGCCGCGCGCCGCTACGAGCGCGGCCCCGACGGCGGCCGGTGCTTCCGGAGTGTCGTGGCCGCTCTCGACCCCGACGGCAGCGTCGCGTGGCGGCATGCGGCCGACGCCTCCCCCATCAGCCTCGCCGCCGACGGCGGGGACCGACTCGCCGTCGCGTACAACCGCTGCCCCGGCGACTGGGACGCCGGCCTCGTCGTTCTCGACCCCGCGACTGGCGCGGAACGGCGGCGCTGGGACCCGCCGGGAGACGGCGACCGGCGCGTCGGCGACGTGGCCCTCGCGCCCGGGCGCGTGGTCGCCGCCAGCCACGCCGACTACCGCGGGTACTGCCTCGACGGCGACGGCGTCCGGTGGGCCGTCGACCTCGGCCGGCCGGTCGAGCGCGGCGACGAGACGGTGTACGCGTACCCGAATCACGTCCACGCGACTGGCGAGGGCGTCGTCTTCGTCACGGGGAACACGTACCCGGACGGTGACGGCCGCGAGACGGACGCGCGCCACCCGAACGAACACGCCGTGGTCGGCGTGACACCGGACGGCGACCACTCGTTCACCGGCGACGCGGGCGGGTTCGCACACGAGATTGCGACCGACGGCGCGCACGTCGCGGTCCCGGTCGCCCAGCACTTCCGCGACCGGGACGCCGACCGGCACGGCGTGTGCGTCGCGCACGTCGTCGACGGCCTGCGGACGCGACAGTCGCTGGGCGGCGTCGGGACGGCGGCGGCGCTGACCGGCGACCGGTGTGTCGCAGTCGAGGAGCCGGTCGCGTACCACGACGCCGAGGCGTCCCGGGGGGCGTACCGCCTCCACCAGTGGCCGCGGTAGCGCGGCCGCACTGCTGGTCGTCTGCAGTCCCGTGGAGAATCGTTTTGTCCTGCCGTTCGCCGACTGGTGCCCGGCAGTCAGTCCTCGGCTGCCACGCCGTCCCCGAGGTCGCCCGCGTCGGCACCGAACAGGTCTTCGAGCAGCGCGGGCACGTCCGCCGGCGTCACGTCCGAGTACCACTCGCCGCGCGGATGGACGGCCACCGCCGTCCCGTCGGCGCTGCACAGCGCCAGACAGGAGGTCTCCGCGAGCTGGACCTCCGACCAGAGGACGCCGCGGTCGCGGAGCCACTCCGCGACGGCGTCGTAGACGGCCTGTCCGTCCGCACCCGCGCAGGCGGCGTGCTCGCTATCGCGGGCGTGGGTGCAGACCAGCACGTGGTCGGTGCGGCCGGACGCCCGAACCTCGGAGGTTCGGCGCTGCATTTCAGTCGGCCGACGCGAGCGCGTCGTCGGTGAGCGCGTCGTGTTCGACCGGGTCGTCGACTCGGCCGACCAGCCACGCGTGGGTGGCGGCGAGGACGAACCAGAGCGCGACCTGACCGAACACCGTCGTCCAGCGGAACGCCGTCGTGAGCGTGGCCGGCACCGGGCTGGCTGCGACGGCGGGCGGGGTGAGGACGCCGGCGGCCGGGAGCACGGCGACCGCGACGGCACCGAGGGCGGCGGCTCGCGCCCAGCGCCGGTCGCGGGCGGCTGTGTACGCCCGCCAGGCGAGCGCGCACGCGAGCGCGCCCAGCGCCATCATGCCGACGTAGATGCCGAGCCGAACGTCGGTCGCGAGCGCGGCCTCGACGCCCGGTGGCTGTGGGGGGAGCGCGACCCACGGCGCGCCAGAGACGGTGACGAAGCCCGCTGCGCCGAGCAGGAGGCTGCGCGCGCCAGCGCCGTCGGGCAGCGCCGGTTCGAGGACGTAGTGCGCCAGTCCGAACACGACCACACCGAGCACCACCCCGAAGAGGACGCCGCCGGCGACGCTCGTGACGGACGCGACTGCGGCGGAGACGGCGGGCTCGCCGCCGTGGTGGTGCTCGTGGGTCTCCGCCAGCCGAATCAGGGGGGTGCCGACGAGCCAGACGAACAGCCCGTGGACCAGGCCGCCGGCGACACCGGCGAGCGCGCCCCGTTCGAGGGAGGTCGAGAGCATCGAGTCAGTGGCAAGTGATGCCGGCTGCGTGCCGGAAGTTGTGCATGCTGTCGTGGAGCATCGGCGTCTGGGCGAACAGGAGAACGGCACCCAGGAGCACCGCGAGCGTCAGCCCGAGGAGCTGTGTACGCGTCGGCTCGAAGCGAGTGATGCGACCGTGGACGGTGTCTGTTCCGACACTCATTGTAAACTACGGTTGCGTATAATCAAAGTCTGGTTGTAAAGCTTCCGGGGTCAGTCGCGACGGGCCCCGGCGTCGACGGACGCCGCCACCCGTTCGGGCGTCAGCGCGTCCAGCGGTACGCGCTCGCCGTCGGCCGCCCGCACCACGTCGTCGACGAGGCTCGCCCGGTCGCCGTCGCCGGCGTCCACGACGAGCACCTCGGCGTCGCGGTCCGCGAGCGCGCTCGCCGCCGCTCGGGTGTCGCTGGTCGGCTGGTCGGTCCCGCCGTTCGCGCGCCCGTCCGTGACGACGACCACGACGGCGGCGTCCGGGTCCGCGCGCGCCACCACCTCGTCGGCCGCCCGCAGGCCCGCCGGCAGCGGCGTCCTGTCGCCCGTCGGCAGCGACTTGAGGTGGCGCGCGGCGAGCGTCACGCTGTCCGTCGGCGGGAGCACCACGTCCGCGTCCTCGCCGGCGAACGTCACGACGGCGACCTCGTCGCGGCGCTCGTAGGCGTCCCGCAGCAGGTCGAGCGCGACGCCCTTCGCGGCGCGCATCGGCCCGCGCATCGACGCGCTGGCGTCCACCGCGAACACCACGAGCGCGGACGCCGACCCCGAACGGACGGACTGCCGGAGGTCGCGGGACTCGACGCTGTCGCTCCCGCGCGCGGCGGCCGCCCGGACCGACGCCGCCGCGTCCACGCTGTCGGTCGCCGACGCGCGCTCGGTCCGCACGCGCGGGCCGCGGCCCTCCGTACTCGGCGTCGCCGTCGCGCGACCGTCGCCCGCCGCCTGCTCGGCCGTCGGCGACGCCGGCTCTGGCGCGGCAGCGTCACCGGGGTCGGCTGCCTCGGCGCGCGGCTGACCGGGCACGAGCGGCACCGCCTCCTCAGAGTCATCGCCGCCGCGGTCCGACTCGCCGTCCCCCGAATCGTCGCGCCCGTCGCGCTCGCTGTCGCGGCCGTCCCCCGCAGAGCCGCCGTCGCCGCCGGTCGCCGCCGGCCCGGGCTGTGGCTCCTCGCCGTCCCCGTCGCCGGTCTCCGTCGGCTCCCCGTCTCCGGCGTCCGGACCGCCACCGCCGTCGGGTGCGTTCTCGCTGTCGTCAGCGTCCGCATCCCCTCTCTCGTCACCGTCTGCACCCTCGCCACCGTCACCGTCCATGTCCTCGCTCGGTTCGGTGGCGTCGTCGCTGTCGCTGTGTTCCGGGTCGTCGTCGCCGTCCGCGAAGTGGTCGTCGACGACCTCCTCGGGGTCCGGGGCGTCCTCGAACGGCCGGGACTGGAGGCGGTGCGGGAGCGCGAACTCGGCGGCGCGCTGGACGTCGGCCTCGGTGACCGTGGGGCGGCCGTCGAGCGCGGCGAGGGTGCGCGCGGCCCGGGCCGTCGCGAGGTCCGCGCGGTGGCCGTCGACCCCCGCGTCGCGACAGAGTTCGGCGACCTCGCGCGCCAGCGAGTCGGGGAGGTCGACCTCGGGGAGCAGGTCGCGGGCGTCGAGCAGGCGGTCGCGGACGGCGCTGGTCTCCGCGGCGTAGTCGCCGTCGAAGCCGTCGAGCGCGCGGTCGAGGATTTCGACGCGGTCGTCCAGGTCGTCGCTGCCAGCGACGGCGACGTGGAGGGCGAACCGGTCGCGGAACTGCGGCCGGAGGTCGCCCTCCTCGGGGTTCATCGTCCCGACGAGCGTGAAATCGGCGGGGTGGGTGACGCTGACGCCGTCGCGCTCGACGCGGTTGACGCCGGCGGCGGCGGCGTCCAGCAGGACGTCCACGAGGTGGTCGTCGAGGAGATTCACCTCGTCAACGTAGAGGATGCCCCGGTTCGCCCGCGCGAGTAAACCTGGGTTGAACTCGGCGTCGCCGGCCAGGGCGTCGGTGACGGACAGCGAGCCGACGACGCGGTCGCGGGCGGCACCGAGGGGGAGCGTGACGAACGGGACGGCGCGGGTCTCGACCGGCGGGTCGTCGCGGTCGCGGCAGTCCGCGCACTGGCGGTCCGGGTCGTCCGGCGGGCAGCCGTAGGGACAGTCGGCGACGGCGCGCTGGTCGGGGAGGAGGTCGGCGAGCGCGCGGGCGGCCGTGGACTTCGCCGTGCCCTTCTCGCCGGCGACGAGCAGGCCGTCGAGGGCGTCGTCGGCGGCGACGGTGAGCAGGGCCGTCTTGAGGTCCTGCTGCCCGACGACGGCGGGGAACGGCACGCTCGCCCGGTCGCCGGGCGACACCTTTTTGCCGTTTCCTAGTTCAACCATACTTGTAATACCGCAATGAGGGTTTAACAGAGTTATGTCTGAGATTGCACTCTACACGGCGACCGAGAACGAACTCGGCTCCATCCAGGCGGCCGCCGAGCGCGTCGACGCGGACCTCGTCGCGCGCTCGGAGAGCGACCTCGACGACGACACCGACGTCGAGGCGTTCCTCGACGCCGCGGCCGGGGCCGACGCCGCCGTGTTCTGGCTGCACGGTGCCGAGGACAGCATGCCCGGCTACGACCGCGCCACCCGACGGCTCGCGGACGCCGGCGTCCCGCTCGTCGTGAAGTCCACGGGCGACGCGTACGCCGTCGAGGACACAACCGTCGCCGCCGAGGACCGGGACACCGTCTACGAGTACCTCGAACGGGGCGGCACGGCAAACGTCGCCAACTGCCTGCGCTTCCTCGCGGACCGCTACTCGGCCAGCGAGTTCGCGTACGACGCCCCCGTCGCGCTCCCCACCGAGGGCGTCTACCACCCCGACCACCCCGGCGTCGAGTACGACGAGCTGCGCGCGACCTTCGACCCCGAGCAGCCGACCGTCGCGGTCTGGTTCTACGAGTCCCACTGGACCCACGAGAACACCCGCTACGTCGACGCGCTCGTCCGCTCGCTGGAGGCACAGGGCGCGAACGCGCTCCCCGTCTTCTGCAATCCGGCGACGGACAGCGACGAACAGGAAGACGCCGAGTGGGTGACCGACGAGTGGCTGATTGACGGCGAGGCGTCGGAGACGCCTCGAACTGGAGGTGGTGGAACCGCCGACGGTGAGCCGGTCGTCGACGCCGTCCTCTCCTCGTTCATGTTCTCGCTGTCGATGGACGAGCGCGGCCGGTCGGCGAGCGACGAGGGCGATTCGGCCGAGGACGTGTTCCTCGACCGCCTCGGCGTCCCCGTCCTCCAGACGGTGACGACGATGCGCTCGCGGTCCCGCTACGACTCGGCGGACACGGGCGTGATGGGCTTCGAACTCGCGCTCTCGGTCGCGCTGCCGGAGTTCGACGGGAACGTCATCACGCACCCGATTTCGGGCAAGGAGCGCACCGACGACGACGCGGGCATCGGCTCCGCGCCGAAACAGCACTTCCCGATCGAGGACCGCGTCGAGCACGCCACCAGCCTCACCGTGAACTGGGCGCGGCTGCGGCACCTCGACAACGACGAGAAGCAGGTCGCGGTCGTGCTCCACAACTACCCGCCGAGCGACGACGGCATCGGCACCGCGTTCGGCCTCGACACGCCCGAGAGCACGGTGAATCTGCTCGACGAGCTAGTCGAGAGGGGGTACGACCTCGGTGGAGCGACCCCACCCGAGGGGCAGGCGCTCATCGAACAGTTGACCAGCCAGCTCACGCTGGACGACCGCTGGGTCGCGCCCGAGGACGTGCGCGAGCACAGCGTCGACGTGGTCTCCACGGACGAGTACGCGGACTGGTGGGCGGACGCCGACCCCGAGTTCCGCGAGAACGTGGTCGAGGAGTGGGGCGACCCGCCCGAGCGTCCGTTCGCGATTCCCGGCGTCGAGTACGGGAACGTCCTCGTCACCGTTCAGCCGCCCCGCGGCTTCGGCATGGACCCGGAGAAGGTCTACCACGACAGCGACCTCCAGCCGCCCCACGACTACTACGCGTTCTACGCGTGGCTCCGCGAGGACTTCGACGCGGACGCCGTCGTCCACCTCGGCACGCACGGGAGCCTGGAGTGGTTGCCGGGGAAGACCGTCGGCCTCGACGCCGAGAGCGCGCCCGACGCGCTGCTCGGGGACCTGCCGAACGTCTACCCGTACATCGTCAACAACCCCGGGGAGGGCACGCAGGCCAAGCGCCGGTCGTACGCCGCGGTCGTGGACTACCTCACGCCCGTCATGCGCACCGCCGGCACGTACGACGAACTCGCCGAGTTGGAGGAGTTGGCCTCGCGCTACCGGGAAGCGGGCACCGGGAGCGGCGCGGACGCCGAGGCTCACCTCGCCGACCGCATCCGCGAGCAGGTCGACGACCTCGACCTCGCGGTCGAACTCGGAATTGCGGGGGAAATCGCCGAGAAAGCCGACGTGCGCGGCCCGGACGAAGCCGGCACGTCGCTCGCAGACGGCGACGTGGACGGCGACGACGTGGACATCGACGAACTGGTCGAGCGCGTCCACGAGTACGTCACGGACGTGAAGACCACCCAGATCCGCATGGGGCTCCACACGATGGGCGAAGCGCCCGACGGCGACCGGCTCGTGGAGTACCTCGTCGCGCTCACGCGCCTGGAGAACCCGGGCGCACCGTCGCTCCGCGAATCGGTCGCGGGCGTGCTGGGCGTGGACTACGATACGATGCTCGACTCGCCGGGGGAGTACAGCGACGACCTCGGCATGACGTACGCCGAGGCCGCCGACGAGGTGTACGAGACGAGCGTCGACCTCGTGGCGACGCTCGCCGCAGAGGGCTTCGACGTGCCGGCGTCGAACGTCGAGGCCGGTCCCGACGACGAGGTGAACATGAACCTCCTCGTGGTCGACATCGACACGCTCGGGGACGCGCGAGCGCAGTCCGGCGCGCACGACGACCTGCGCGAGGTGCTGGAGTTCATCTGCGAGGAGGCCGCGCCGCGGGTGTTCGGCGCGGAGACCGAGATTCCCCAGACGGCGGACGCGCTGAACGGCGAGTACGTCGAACCGGGCGGGAGCGGCGCGCCCACGCGGGGCGGCGTCGACCTCCTGCCGACCGGCCGGAACTTCTACACGCTTGACCCCCGGAAGGTCCCCGCCAGAACGGCGTGGGACGTGGGGAAGGAAGTCGCCGACGGCGTCGCGGAGCGCCACCGGGAAGACGAGGGCGAGTACCCCGAGGAAATCGGGGTCGTCGCGTGGGGCACCCCGACTGTCCGAACGCGCGGGGAGACCATCGCGCAGGTGCTCGGCCTGATGGGCGTCCGGCCGGTCTGGACGGACGCCGGCCGCGTCGACGACGTGGAGCCGATTCCGCTGGACGAACTCGACCGACCGCGAATCGACGTGACGACCCGGGTCTCGGGGCTGTTCCGGGACGCGTTCCCGCAGGCCGCGGGCGTGATTCACGACGCCGTCGACGCGGTCGTCGACCTCGACGAACCCCACGACCGGAACTACGTGAAGAAACACGTCGAGGCGGAGGCGGCCGAACTCGAAGCCGAGGGCGTCGAGAACCCCGAAGCGGCGGCGAAACACCGCGTGTTCACGACGCGGCCCGGCGGCTACGGCGCGGGGACGAACAAGGCGGTCGACGAAGGCGAGTGGGAGGACCGCTCGGACCTCGCCGACGTCTACGTGCAGTGGGGCGGCTACGCGATGGGGTCGCGGGGCCGCGTCAGCGAGGCCCACGACGCCTTCGAGCGCCGCCTCGGGAACGTCGACGCGACGGTGAAAATCGAGGACACGATGGAGCAAGACGAGTTCGACTCCTCGGACTGGTACGCGTTCCACGGCGGCTTCATCACCGCGGTCGCCGAGGAGTCCGGCGAGGAGCCGGCCTCCTACGTCGGTGACTCCAGCGACCCCGACAACGTCGACGTGTACACGAACGAACAGAAGGTCCGGAAGGCGATGCGCGCCCGCGTCCTCAACCCCGACTGGCTGGACTCGATGGAGGACCACGGCTACAAGGGGGCCGGCGACCTCTCCTCGACAGTCGACGTGACCCTCGGCTGGGACGCGACCACCGGCGTCGTCTCGGACCGGCTCTGGGACGACGTGGCCGAGCAGTACGCCTTCGACAGCGAGCGCCAGGACTGGATGCGGGACGTGAACCCGTGGGCGCTGTCGTCCATCACGGACACGCTCCTGGAAGCCGTCGAGCGCGACCTCTGGGACGCCGACGAGGACACCGAGGAACGGCTGCGCGACCTGAACATGCAGGTGGAGGGCGACCTGGAAGCGAGGGCGTCCAGCGGGCCGGCGGACGGCGAGGCCGCCGACACGGACACCTCGGAGGTGAACGCTGATGACGACTGACGGCGACGCGGACGGCGACTTCGAGGCGTACGCCGACCTCGGCGCGACGACGGCGAACGCGATGGAGATTGCGGAGACGAGCATGGACCGCGTGCGCGAGCTGGTGCCCGACGAGACGCTCGCCGACCGCGTTCGCCAGAAGTCCGTGCACGCGACCGGCGACCCCGAGTTCCAGCACCTGGTGCGGTTCACGGGCGGCGACGACTCGCAGCCCGTTCGCGCGGGCGCTCGGGCCGTCCTCGACGAGGCCCCCATCGTGACGGACATCACGATGGTGAAAGCGGGCATCACGGGCCGCGGCCACGACTGCGAGGTGCGGAAGGCCATCGGGAACGGCGCGGACCTCGCGGCCGAGACGGGGATGACGCGGACCGCCGCGTCCGTCCTCGAACTCGACAGACAGGGCGTCTACGACGGCGCAATCGCCGTGATCGGGAACGCGCCGACGGCGGCGCTCGCGCTCGCGGACTGCATCGAGGACGGCACCCGGCCGGCGGTCGTCGTCGCGACGCCGGTCGGCTTCGTGAAGGCCGCGGAGAGCCGACAGCGCCTGCGCGAGGTCGCCGGCGAGCACGGCGTCCCCGCCATCACGAACGTCGGGCGGCGCGGCGGCAGCGGCCTCGCCGCGGGGCTGACGAACGAACTGGTCCACGTCGCCAGCGACGTGCGCGACGGCGACGAGACGCTGGACGGCCGATGAGCGACGACTACGACCTCGACTCGGGGCCCGACCCGGCTGACTTCGCCGCGCGGCGGCCCGAGGCGGTCCCCGGAGACGGCGAGCGAACCGTCCACGCCGTCGGCATTGGTCCCGGGAACACGGCGTTCCTGACGCCCCGCGGCGAGCGCGCGATTCGCGAGGCGGACGTCGTGGTGGGCTTCGAGACGGTCGTCGACTTCGTCGGCGGCCTGACGGACGCCGACCTGCTGACGTGTGGCTACCGCGACGAGGGCGAGACGCTGTCGGCGTTCGCCGACCGCGTGGCGGCGGGCGAGCGCGGGACGGCGGTGCTGATGGGCGATCCGAACCACTCCGGCTACCAGTTCGTCGGGAAAGTCGAGCGGGCCGTCGGCGCGCCCGTCCGGGTCGTTCCGGGCATTTCGTCGCTCCAGGTGGCCGCGAGCAGGGCGCGCACGCCGATGGAGGACACCGAGTTCGTCACCCTGCACAAGAGCGGCGACCTGACTGCGGACCTCGCGCGGCTCCGGGACCGGGTCGGTGACCGCCACCTGCTCGTGCTGCCGCGGCCCTTCGACCTGATGCCGGGCGACGTGGCGGCCGACCTGCTGGACGCTGGCGCGGACCCGTCGCTGGACGCGCTCGTGCTGGAGCGACTGACCCACGACGACGAGGCAGTCACGCGGTCGACGCTCGGCGACCTCGCGGCGCACGCGGGCGAGGAGACGCCGTTCTCGGACCTGTCGGTGCTGGCGGTGCGCCGGGAGTAGCTGTCGTCAGTCGCTGGCCGCAATCGCTTCGAGCGCGGCGAGCACCCGCCACGCGAAGTAGCCGACACCGACGACGAGCGAGGGGAGGAGGCCGAGTAGCGGCTGGCGAGCCACCAGCACCGAGTACGCGAACACGGCACCGAGGGTGGCGACGATACCGATAGTCCACGACCGGGGGAGGGCGGGCGGCGAGTAGTCGGTCACGGCGGCAGTCCGCACAGAACGACGTTAATAGTTTCGGCTGCGACAGATTGCCGGCGGCCGGGGTCGACGCCGCAGCCCGGTTATCGCCCCTCGCCGTCCGCGGCGAACGCGGTCGCGTCCGCGGTCAGCGAGTCGTCGACGCTCTCGGCGTCCTCGCGCTCGGCGAGGACGCGCTTCTCGGCGACCAGCCCCGCCACGGCGTCCGTGAGCCGGGGGTGGGTGCCGAGGACGTCGGCGTACGCGAGGCCGCCCCGGTCGAGTTCGAGCCGGTCGGGGATGTCGCGGTCGGTGGCGTCGCTGCCGGCGACGAACAGGGGGACGGCGACCGCGTCGTCGGCGTCGAGGTTGTACCGCAGGCACTCGGCGGCGGGGTTCTGAACGAGGAAGGCGGTGGAGACATCCTCGTAGTCGCCGCGCTCGCGGAGGCGCGCGGCGTGGTACTCGGCGACCTGCCGGTGGTAGGGCTGGGAGCTGGCACCGAGCGCGACGAGGCCGACCGCGGCGGGGTCGCCGGCGGCGGCTTCGGTGGCGCGGTCGTGGAGGGCGTCCGTGACGGCACCGCTGCGGCAGACGGGCTCGCAGTAGTGGACGGCGGCGTCGACGCGAGCCAGCGCCGCGGGGACGTCGACGGTGGTTTCGCGGGCGTGCGCGGCGGTCATCGGCACCGCGAACGCGCGGTCGGCGTCGACGCGAGCCAGCGGGTCGCGGAGGTCCCGCCGCGGTTCGTGTTCGTAGTGGCAGGCGTGGACGGCGTCCGCGACGCCGCGGTCGCGGAGCCGCCGGGCGTGCGTGGCGAGCGTTTCGCGGGCGTGGGGCGTGTCCCGGCCGAGGAGGACGAGCGCGTCGCGTGTCATGGGTGTATAAAGTTGGGTTGTATTAGCCCAACTCCGATTGATTACGTGGTGTCGCGAGACCCCCTAATAGCTTGCGCTGACCGAGCCGAACCAAGGCAGACCTGAAGACACGACCGCTGAATTAAAGTCCGGTTGTGTTCTCTGGGTAGGCATGTCCGGTACGTCCGATACGCTGTTCGCGCTCGCCGCGGGGTCGACGCAGACGGCCGCAATCGAGGGCATCAGCGCGGCCGGTGCCGACCCGACGCTCATGGCCCACACGCCCAGCGCGGACGCCGAACTGCTCGCGTACGGCCGGACGGCGCGCGCTCCCGTCGTCCCCGTCAGCCCCACCGGGTGCCCGACTCCGGCGGTCGTCACGCGCGCCGTCCGCGAGCGGCTGGGCTTCGAGACCGTCGTCCTCGACGCGGGGCTCGCCGAACCAACCGGTGCGCCGACTATCGACCTCGGTGCGGCGCGGGGCGGCGACGTCCGCGACTCCGAACCGGTGCCCGACGCCGCAGAGATTTTCGAGACGGCGCGAACGCTCGGCAGCGACCTCCCCGCGGACCGCCTCGTCGTCGCCGAGACCGTGCCCGGCGGCACCACGACGGCGATGGGCGTCCTCGCCGCGCTCGGGGAGCGCCGCGCCGTCTCCTCCTCGCTCCCGGAGAACCCGCTCGAACTCAAACGCGAGGTCGTCGACGCGGGGCTCGCCGCCAGCGACCTCGACGCCGGCGACCTCGCCGGCGAGCCCACGGAGGCCGTCCGCCGGATGGGCGACCCCGTGCTCGCCGCGGTCTCGGGGCTCGCAGCGGGCGCGCTCGACGCCGACGCGGACGTGACGCTCGCGGGCGGCACGCAGCTCGCCACCGCCGGCGCGCTCGTCCGCCACGCCGGGGTCGAGGACGGCCTCGAACTCGCGACTACGTCGTTCGTCGCCGGCGACGACTCCGCGCGCATCCGCGACCTCGCCGCCGACCAATCCCTCGACCTCACTGTCACCGACCCCGGCTTCGAGGCGCGCGACTCGCACCCGGCGATGGCGGCCTACCTCGCCGGCGAAGCGAAAGAAGGCGTCGGGATGGGCGGCGCGCTCGCGCTCGCCGCCGAGGCGGACCTCGGCATGGACGCGGTCCGAGAGTCTATCGTCGAGGTCTACGACCGCGTGACCGACCCGGTGGAGGAACCGGCGTGAGAGGGTTCGTCCTCGGCGGGACCGCCTCGGGCGTCGGGAAGACCGTGGCGACGCTCGCGGTCCTGCGCGCGCTCGACGACGCCGGCTACGACCCCCAGCCGGCGAAGGCCGGCCCGGACTTCATCGACCCGAGCCACCACGAGGCGGTCGCGGAGAAACCCTCGCGCTCGCTCGACCCGTGGCTCGCGGGCGAAGCCGGAACGCGCCGGACCTACTACCGGGGCGAGGGCGACGTCTGCGTCGTCGAGGGGATGATGGGGCTCTACGACGGCTCCGTGGCGAGTACGGCGGGTGTGGCCGAAGTCCTCGACCTCCCGGTCGTGCTGGTCGCGGACGCCAGCGCCGGGATGCAGAGCGTCGGCGCGACGGCCCTCGGCTTCCGGGAATACGCCGCCGAAGCCGGCGTCAACGTGGACGTGGTCGGCGTGCTCGCCCAGCGCGCCCACGGCGGCCGCCACGAAGCCGGCATCCGGGACGCGCTCCCGGACGGCGTCGACTACCTCGGCCGGATTCCGCCCGTCGACGCCCTCGAAATCCCCGAGCGCCATCTCGGCCTCCGGATGGGCGACGAAGCGCCGGTCGACCCCGACGCACTGGACGCGGCCGCCGAGCACGTCGACGCCGAGCGGCTCGTCGATCTGGCCCGGGAGCCGCCCCGGCCGGAGCCCGCAGCGCCCGGCCCGGCCACCGAGAACCGGGTGGCGGTCGCCGACGACGCGGCGTTCTGCTTCGAGTACCCAGCGACCCGGCAGCGCCTCCGGGCGCGCGCCGACGTGGTGCCGTTCTCGCCCGTCGCGGGCGACGACCTCCCCGACTGCGACGGCGTCTACCTCCCCGGCGGCTACCCCGAGTTGCACGCCGACGCGCTCGCGGACTCGCCCGCGCTCGACGCGCTCGCCGACCGGGCCGCGGACGGTCTCCCCGTTCTCGGCGAGTGCGGCGGCCTGATGGCGCTCGCGGAGTCACTGACGACGACGGACGGCGACTCGCACGCGATGGCGGGCGTGCTGCCCGCGGACGTGACGATGCGCGAGCGCTACCAGGCCCTCGACCACGTGAAACTCCGGGCGCGCGGGGACACGCTCACGGCGAGTGCGGGTGACCGGCTGCGCGGCCACGAGTTCCACTACTCCGAGGGCGACGTGGCCGGCGACGCCCGGTTCGCGTTCGACGTCGAGCGCGGCGACGGCATCACGGGCGACCGGGACGGCCTCACAGAGTACGACACCCTCGGCACGTACGCGCACGTCCACGCCGAGAGCAGCGCCTTCGACCGCTTCCTCGATTCACTATGACCGACGACACCACCGACGACGAGCACGGCACCGACGACCCGCTCCGACCGACCGAGATTGCGCCCGGCGAGCCCGAGGAGTTCGGGCTCGTGCAGGCGTGGTGGGGCGACGGCAAGGGGAAGACGACGGCCGCCCTCGGGATGGGGCTGCGGGCGGCCGGCCACGGCTACCGCGTCCACCTCCTCCAGTTCATGAAAGGCGGGACGAGCACCGTCGAGGACGTGCGCGGCGAGTACGCTGCCCTCGAGGCGCTGCCGGGCGCGAGCTACGAGAACTCCGGGCACTACGGCTGGCACGGCTTCCACGACGGCAGCGACGACGACGAACACGAGGCCCGCGCACAGGGCGGCCTCGCCCGCGCCCGAGAAATCGTCGACGCGTCCAGGGGCGTCGACGGGTCGCTTCCGCTCGACGGCGACCCCGAGGACGGCGTCCACATGCTGATTCTGGACGAGATTCTGTACGCGGCGGGCCGCGGGCTCGTCGACCTGGAGGACGTGCTGGACCTGATCCGGGACAAGCCCGACGGCCTCGAACTCGTGCTCACCGGGAGCCACGAGGAGCCGACCTACCTCCTCGACGAGGCGGACCTCGTGACCGAGGTGCGCAAGCAGCGCCACCCCATCGAGAACGGCCACAGCGCCCGGAAGGGCACCGAGTTCTGAGATGACGACCGACGGCGCGGACGGCAGCGACCGCGAGGAGGAGCGAGCGGCGGACTGCCGAACCGTCCTCGTCGCCGGGACGGCGTCCCACGTCGGGAAGAGCACGGTGGCGGCCGGGCTCTGCCGGCACCTCGCCGACCGCGGCGTCGCCGTCGCGCCGTTCAAAGCCCAGAACATGAGCAACAACGCTCGCGCCGTCCCGGTCGCCGCGGGCGCGGACCGCGACGCCGCCTGGGGCGAAATCGGCGTCTCCCAGTACGTTCAGGCCCGGGCGGCGAGGACGCCGGCGTCGACCGACCACAACCCGGTCCTCCTCAAACCCCGGGGGGACGCCGAGAGCCAGGTCGTCCTCGACGGGCAGGCCGTCGGCCACTACGCCGCCGGCGACTACTACGACGAACACTGGGCCGACGCCCGCGAAACCGCCGTCGCCGCCCACGAGCGCCTCGCCGACGCCAACGATGTCGTGGTGGCGGAGGGCGCGGGCAGCATCGCCGAGATAAACCTCCAGGACCGCGATTTGGCGAATCTGGAGGTGGCGCGGTTCGCAGACGCGGCAATCCTGCTCGTCGTGGACATCGAGCGCGGCGGCGCGTTCGCGAGCCTCTACGGCACGCTCGAACTGCTCCCCGGGGACGTGCGCGACCGGGTCGCCGGGGCCGTCGTCACGAAGTTCCGGGGCGACCCGGGCCTCCTGGAGCCGGGCATCGCCGAAATCGAGGAGCGCACCGGCGTCCCGATTCTGGGCGTGCTCCCCTACGACGACCCGGGGCTCCCCGAGGAGGACTCCGTCTCCCTGCCGGACGGCGAGACCGAAGCGACCCGGGGCACCGACGACGGCGTACCGGACGCCCGGTCCGTCACGGTCGCCGTCCCCCGGCTGTCGCGCATCTCGAACGCCACCGACCTCGAACCGCTCGCTCGCACGCCGGGCGTCCGAGTCAGCTACGTCCCGCCGGACGGCTCGCTCGCCGGCGCTGACGCCGTCGTGCTCCCGGGCACGAAGAACACCGTCGACGACCTCCGGGAGCTCCGAGCGGCCGGGTTCGGCGACGAACTCCGCGCGTTCGACGGCCCGGTCGTCGGGCTCTGCGGCGGCTACCAGCTGCTCGGCGAGCGCATCACGAACGCCGACCGCGAATCCACCGGCGACGTCGAGACCGTCGAGGGCGTCGGTCTGCTGCCTGTCGAGTCCGACTTCCGCGCCGACAAGCGCGTCGAAGCTGTCTCCCGGACACTGGACGCCTGCGAGGCGCTGGGCGACGCGACTGGCGGCGTCTCGGGCTACGAGATTCACGCGGGCCGCACCCGCGTCCCCGACGACCTCCCGAACCCCGTGGGGCCGACGAGCGCGGCGGTCGACCGCGTCCTCGGCACGTACCTCCACGGGCTCTTCGAGAACGACGCCGCCCGCGAGGGGTTCGTGGACGCCGTCTTCGCACACGCGAACCGCGGCCGACCGGCGGCCGGCGTCGACCCCGGGTCGCCGTACGACGCGGCCGCCGCTCTCGTCCGCGAACACGTCGACCTCGCCGCGCTCGGCCTCCCGGGGTGACCGATGGCCGCGACCGACCGATTCAAGTCTACTTGCAGTAAGCAACGCGTAGTGACGACCTCGTTCGACTGCTTCGGGACGCTCGTGGACGCGCAGCGCCCCGAGGAGCCGGCGTCGGCGGTCGCGGACGCGCTCGCCGACCGGGGCGTGCGCGTGCCCGAGGACTGGACTGCCGCCTACCGGGAGCCACACGCCGAAGTGGCGCGGGGAGCCGAGTACCCGCTCCCAGACCACGTCGCGGCCGCGCTCGCGAGCCGCGGCGTCGACGCCGACGCGGAGACGGTTCGTGAGGCGACTGTCGAGGCGTTCGACCGCCCGGTCCAGCGCCGCGAGGGCGCGCTCGCGGCCGTCGAAGCGGCCCGGGAGCGCGGCCCGGTCGCCGTGCTGTCGAACTGCAGCGTCCCCGGCCTCGTGGAGCGAGCGCTCACCGGAGCCGACCTCGCCGGCGAGTTCGACGCCGTCGTGGTGAGCGTCGACTGCGGCTGGCGGAAGCCCGACGAGCGGGCGTTCCGGGCCGTCGCCGGGGCGCTCGACACCGACCCCGAGGACCTCGTTCACGTCGGCGACGACCCGGAGGCGGACGGCGGCGTCGAAGCCGTCGGCGGGCACGCGATACTGCTGACCGAGACGGACCTGCGCGAGGTCCCCGGTGAACTGGAGGGATTCGCGTGAGCGCGGCGGCCGCCGGCGCGGTCGCGGTGGCGTTCGCGCTCGAAGCCGCGGTCGCGGAGCCGCCGACCCGACTCCACCCAGTCGCGTGGCTCGGGCGGGCTATCGCCCCGTTCGACCGCGAGTGGACGCGCCCGCTCGCGGTCGGCGCGCTCGTCGCCGTCGCCCTCCCGCTGGCGGCGGCCGGCGCGGTCGCCGGGCTGGTGGCGGTCGCAGCGGAGGCGGGAGAACTGGCTGCGGGGGCTGTGGCGGGGCTCGCGCTGTTCTCGGCGACGAGCCTCCGGATGCTGCTCGGTGAGGCGCGGGCCGTCGTCGCCGCGACGGGCGACGACCCCGCTGGGGCGCGCGAGCGCCTGCGGTCGCTGGCGGGCCGCGACTCGACCGACCTCTCGGCCGGCGAACTCCGGAGCGCGGCCGTCGAGAGCGCGGCGGAGAACCTCGCCGACGGGCTCGTCGCGCCGCTGCTCGCGTTCGCCGCGGGCGCACTCGTCTCGCTGCCCGTCGCCGCGGGGCTGGCGGCCTGGGTGAAGGCCGTGAACACGCTCGACTCCATGCTCGGCTACCGCAGCAAGCGCGTCGGCACGCCGAGCGCGCGCCTCGACGACGCCGTGATGTGGCTGCCCGCGCGCCTGAGCGCCCTGCTGGTCGCAGCGGCGGCGCGCGACCCGGATGCGCTCGCCCGGGCTCGCGACTACGCCGCCGCGCCGCCGTCCCCGAACTCGGGGTGGCCGATGGCGACGCTCGCGGCCGTCCTCGGCCGCCGGCTCGCCAAACCGGGCGTCTACGACCTGCCGCTCGGGGCGGAGTTCCCGACCGCGGCGGAGAGCCAGCGTGGCGTCCGCGACGTCGGCGTCGCGGGCGTGCTCGCCTACCTGCTGACCGGGCTGGTCGCCTACGCCGCCGGCTCGGGGGTGGTCGCGTGGTCCTGAGTGCGCTGCGCGGCGCGCTCGTGTTCCTCACGCGGCTGCCGGTCGGGCACACCGACGCCGCGTGGGGCGCGTTCAGCGAGTCCCCATGGGCGTTCCCGCTCGCCGGCTACGTCGTGGGCGCGCTCCTCTCGGTCCCGTTCCTGTTCGGCACTGCCGGGCTCCCGGTCTCGACTGTCGCGCTCGCCTATCTGCTCGCGGTCGTCGCCGTCACCGGCATCAACCACCTCGACGGCGTCGCTGACGCCGGGGACGCCGCCGTCGTCCACGGCGACCGGGCCGACCGTCGCGAGGTCCTGAAGGACACGACGGTCGGCGTCGGCGCGGTCGCTGCGGTCGCGCTCGTCGTCGCGGGCCTCGGGCTCGGCGCGCTCGGCGTGGCCGGACTGCCCGTCCGGGTCGCGCTCGCCGTCGTCGTCGCCGCGGAGGTCGGCGCGAAAGCGGGGATGGCGGCCGTCGCCTGCCTCGGCGTCGCGCCACACGACGGCCTCGGCGCGCAGTTCACCGGGCGCGCGGCGAGCACGGACCTCGCGCCCGCGCTGGCCGTCGCACTGCCCGCTGCCCTGCTGTCGTGGCCGTCGCCCGCCGCGTTCGGCGCGCTCGCAGGCGCGGTCGCAGCCGGCGTCGGCACGCTCCGGTGGCTCACCGGCCTCCTCGGCGGTGCGAACGGCGACGTCTTCGGTGCCGTGAACGAGGTCGGTCGCGTCGTCGGGCTCCACGCGGGGGTGGTCGTGTGGACGCTCTCCTGATGTGTGGCGGCCGCGGCACCCGCCTCGACAGCGACGCCGAGAAGCCGCTGTTCGAGGTGGCGGGACGGCCGATGGTCGACCGGGTGCGTGACGCGCTCGCCGACAGCCGCGTCGACACCGCGTACGCCGTCGTCTCGCCGCACGCGCCCGACACCCGAGAGCACGTCACCGGCGACCTCCCCGTGGTCGAGACGCCGGGCGAGGGGTACGTCGCGGACCTCGGCGCGGCCCTCGACGCGGTCGGCACGCCGGTCCTCACGGTCGCCGCCGACCTCCCGCTCGTAGACGGTGACGCCGTCGACGCGGTCCTCGACGCCGCCGACGGCTCCACGAGCGTTCGCGTCCCGGTCGCGCTGAAGGACACCCTCGGCGCGAGCACCGACAGCGACGGCCCCTGGGTGCCGACCGGCGTGAACGTCGTCGCCGACGACGAGGACTCGGTGGTGCGGAGCTGGGACGCGCGGCTCGCCGTGAACGTGAACCGCCGGAGCGACGCCGCGCTCGCGGAGCGACTGCTCGCCGGGACCGCAGGAGAGAACTGCGGCGGGGCCGTGGAGGGAGCCGATGGACCCTGACGCCGTTCGCGGCGCGAGCCGGGTGCCCCACGGCGGGAGCGACGACCCGGACGTGCTGGACTTCAGCGCGAACGTCAACCCCCGGACGCCGCCCGGCACCCGAGCAGTGTACGAGGATGCGCTCGACGACGCGGCGCGCTATCCCGACGACAGCTACCCCGAGTTCCGGGCGGCGGCGGGCGACTACGTCGGCGTGGACCCCGAGCGCGTCGTCCAGACGCCGGGCGGCCTCGCCGGGCTCCGGCTCGCCATCGAGACGCGGGTCGAACCCGGTGACAGCGTGCTCGTTCCCTACCCGAGTTTCGGCGAGTACGCCCGCGAGGTCGAGCTCCAGGGCGCGACCCCCGAGTTCGTCCCTCACGACGAGATTCTGGACGCCGACCCGAGCGACCACGCGACCGCAATCGTCTGTAACCCGAACAACCCCACAGGGAGACTATCCGACCGCGACGCCCTCCGCGAGTTCGCGGCGCGCTGCCGGGCCGCCGACACCGAGCTGCTCGTCGACGAGGCGTTCCTCGGCTTCACCGACGCCCCCTCGCTCGCGGGCACGGAGGGTGTCGTCGTCGCGCGCTCGCTCACCAAGCTGTTCGGCCTCCCCGGGCTGCGGGCGGGCTTCCTCGTCGCGGACGGCGACCGGCTCGCCGACCTCCGGACCGCCCGCCGCGCCTGGAACCTCGGGACGCCCGCCGCCGCCGTCGGCGCGCACGCGATGCGCCAGACCGAGTTCGTCGCGGAGACCCGCCAGCGGGTCGCGAGCGAGCGCGAGCGCCTCCGGAACGCGCTCTCTGAGCGGTTCGCCGTCCGCGAGTCGCGTGCGCCATTCCTCCTGCTGGACGTCGGCGACCGGGACGTCGGCGCGCTCGTGGCCGCGACCCGGGACCGCGGCGTCGCCGTGCGGGACGCGACGACGTTCCGCGGCCTCGACAGCCACGTCCGCGTCGCCGTCCGCACGCCCGACGAGAACGACCAGTTGCTGGCGGTGCTCGGGGATGTTTGAGTCGACGATCCGGGACGACGTACTCGCCCTCGAACGACCCGAGACGCGCTGGCTGTCGACCGGCTGGGACGGCGGCACCAGCGTTGCGGACCACGCGTACAACGTCACGGTCCCCGAGGGCTGGCAGCCCGACAGCATCGACGAATACGTCGCTGACCGCCTCGCCGACGCGGGATTCCCGACCCGCGACGCCGCACCGGTCCTCCTCACTGGCGTCGCGCAGCGCCACGCCCGCCTCGCGCGGTGTGGCCCGGTCGCGGCCGCCGCGACCGTCGGCGTCTCGAACCCCGCCGCGCTCCCGATGGACGCCGACGGCGGCGCGCTCCCGAACGACCCCGACCCCGTCGCCGGCACCGTGAACGTCGTCGTCGGGACGACCCGCCGCCTCGACGACGCCGCGCTCGCGAACCTCGTCGCCGTCGCGGCGGAGGCGAAGACCGCCACGCTGCTCGCCACCGCGGGGTTCCCCGGAACGACCAGCGACGCCGTCGTCGCGGCCTGCGACCCCGCGGGGGAGCCGTCGGCGTTCTCCGGGAGCGCGACCCGCGTCGGCGCTGCCGCCCGCGCCTGCGTCCGGGACGCCGTCCGCGCGAGCCTCGACAGCCGCTACGAGGACGAGGAACTGCCCGACTCCGTCGACGACGCCCGCCACGGCGTCAGCACGGACGTCCGGGCAGACGTCGTCTCGCCGAGCGAGTGACCGCGGGGCAGGTCACGACGGACGCGCGTCGAACTCGTAGCCCACCGGGCCGTCGAGGCCGCGGCGTTCGAGCTGCCGGGCCGCCCCCGCGAGGTCCGCCGCCGTCGCGAACCCGAACAGGGCGTCCAGATACGGTTCGACGGTCGCCATGCCGCGGGCCGACGGCTCGAACTCGCGGGAGACGGCGAGCGGATTCAGCCAGACGACGCCGCCCGCGCGGTCGGCGAGCCACGTGATGCCGTCGGTGAGGAGGTCCGGGTCGCCGACGTCCAGCCCGTCGCTCACGACGACCACGACGGTGCGGTGGTCGACGGCGTGGGGAGCCTCCCGGCGGACCCGGTCGAAGGCTGCCCCGATTTTCGTGCCGCCGCCCCACTCGACGGCCGCCGCGCGCAGCGCCGCGGCCGTCGACCCCTGTGCGCGGGACACCGTCTCCGTTACCTCGGCGACCTCGGTGTCGAAGAAGAACACGCGGGCGTCCAGCGCCGTCGACGCGAACCGGTCGACGAGCGCCAGCAGCGCGCCGCGGTCGACGGTGTCCAGTACGGACCCGCTGACGTCCACGAGCAGGCAACACCGCAGTTCGCTCAGTTCGTGGTCCTCGCGGGGAACGTCGAGGGGCGCGCCGCCCGTCTCGAGGCTCGCTCGCAGGGCGGCGCGGGCGTCCAGCCTCGGGCCGTCCGTGGCGCGGCGGGTGCGGCGGCCCGGGAGCGTCGCGAGCGCGTCCACGAACCGCTCGACGGCCGCGACCTCGGTCGAGTCGGCCGCCGGCACCGCCTCGTCGACGAGTTCGCTCCCGCCGGCCGCGCTGTACCGGCGCGCGTCGCTCCCGTCAGACTCCGTCGGTCGGTCGCCGGAGGCGTGCGCGCGGTCGGTCGGAATCCGGACCGCCACGTCACCGCCGCCGTCCCCGTCACTGTCGAGGTCGGGCGGGTCGCCGTCCGACAGCGTGTCCGGGTCATCGCTGTCGCCGGCGTCGCCCGGCGTCTCCCGGTCGTCCTCGCTCCCGTCGTCCGGCGACGGGCCGTCGTGCGCGGTCGCGATGCGGTCGAGGCCGCTCCGGAGCCGGTGCCAGAACTCCGGGAACGCGTCCTCGAACGCCGAGCGGTCCGCGCTCTCGGAGACGAGCGTCGCGCGGAGCGCCGCCGCGACCTGCTGCTCGTCGCCGAGGCCGACGACGGACAGCGCGCGCGCCGCATCTAGAAGGCCGGTGGCCGGGACGGTGACGCCGTCCCCGCGGAGGGTCGCGACCAGCCGGACGAGTTCCACGAGCACGTGCTCGCGGGCCGCCTCGAAGTCGGGGACGCCCTCCATCCCCACGTGGTCCAGTCCGGCTCCGTCCGGCGTGTCCTCCCGGTCTCCCGCCATCGTCAGTCGTCTGCGGGTCGCTCGTCGGCCGCCGCGGCCGCGGCTTCGAGCTGTTCGAGGAGGTCGGTGTCGACGTTCGTGACGTCGGTGGCTTCCTTCAGCAGGCAGCCGATGGTGCGCTCGATGTCCGCGGCCGCCAGCGACCCGGGGTCGTCGTCGAGCCGGAGCGCGGCGACCGCGCGCGCCCAGTCGAGGGTCTCTGCCACCCCGGGCTGCTTGAGGAACGACTCCTCGCGCAGCCGCCCGACGACCGCGCACACCTCGGTGGCGACCGCAGCGTCGAGTTCTGGCACTTTCCGGCGGACAATCTGGTACTCCGTCTCGAAGTCCGGTGGCTCCACGTGCAGGTAGAGACACCGGCGTTTGAGCGCGTCGCTGAGCCCGCGCGTCTGGTTCGACGTGAGCACGACCACCGGCGGCTGGTCGGCGCGCACGGTGCCGAGTTCGGGAATCGACACCTGGAAGTCCGACAGCAGTTCGAGGAGGAACGCCTCGAAGGCCTCGTCCGCCCGGTCGATCTCGTCGACGAGCAACACCGGCGGGTAGTCGCCCTCGGCGCGGAGCGCGCGGAGCAGCGGGCGTTCGAGCAGGAACTCGTCGTCGAACACCGACGGCGCGCTCGGAGCCTCCGCGGACGCCGACGGCTCCTCGGTCTCGCCGCCGGGCGCGCCGTCGGCGACGCCGCGCTCGTCGGCCTGCACCGCGAGCAGCTGCTTCGTGTAGTTCCACTCGTAGAGCGCGTTCTCCGCCGTCAGCCCCTCGTAGCACTGGAGGCGGATGAGCTCCGTGTCGAAGCTCCGCGCGAGCGTCTTCCCGAGTTCGGTCTTCCCGCTGCCCGGCGGCCCCTCGACGAGCAGGGGCCGGCCGAGCCGGAGCGCGAGCGACACCGTCGTCACCGTCGTGTCGTCCGCGATGTAGTCGTCGGCCTCGAAGCGCTCGCGGAGGCCGGACTCGGTCAGCGACGCGAACGCCGGCTCGTCGTCGCTCACGCCTCCACCTCCGGGTCGTCGCCGAGGTACGAGTCGGGCTCGTCGCGGAACGAGTCCGCGCAGCCGTGACAGCAGAAGTAGTACGTCTCGCCGTCGTGCTCGACCGAGGGTGCGTCTCCGGTGTCCTCGACCGTCATCCCGCAGACCGGGTCGACCGCGGACGCCGGGGCGTCGGTCGGCTCGTCGCCGTCCGACTCGTCGCCGCTGTCGTCGCCGGTCGCGGCGTCGGCGGACTCCTCCGTCTCGGTGCCGGCCTGCGCGGCGGCGACGTCCGACGGCGTCCGCGACGTCACGTCGACGACTTCCGCCAGCAGGCTCGCCGCAATCTCCGCCGGCGCGTACGCGGCGATGTCGACGCCCGCCGGGTTCGTCACCGCTGCCCGGACGGCCTCCACGTCGACGCCCGCGAGGTCGGACGCGCGCTCCGTGTCCTCGGCCGCGCGCTCGTCGCTCGCGACCAGCCCGACGTAGGGCGCGTCCGCCAGCACGCCGGCTGCGACGCCGCGAGCGTCGTACTGCCCCATCGACGCGGCCACGACCAGTGGCGCGTCGCCGACGGCGTCGGCCACCTCGGACGGGTCGACCGTCCCCAGAATCGCCGTCGCCTCGGGAACGTCGCGGGCCGCGTCGGCGTCGTCGACGACGAGCGTCACGTCGACATCGAGTTCGCTCGCGAGCCGAGCCAGCGACTGCGCGACCGGTGAGTCCCCGACGACGACGAGGTTCGTGGTCGGCGCGACCGGTTCGAGGAACACCTCCAGGACGCCCTCGCTGTGGCACCGCATCGGGTACGCGTCCAGCCCCGACCGCGCGACCGTCTCCGGGTCCGGCGCGATGCCGACGAGCCGCGCCTCGCCGGACTCGATGGTGCGTTTCGCCTCTCGTGTGACGATTGACTGGGCGCACGCCGCGCCGCCGACCCAGCCGTGCAGGTCGCCGTCAGAGGTGACGACGGCGCGGTCGCCGACGTTCGCGGACACCGGCGGCTCGCGGCGCACGACGGTCGCTCGCGCGTACGGCTGGTCGCGCGCGGCGAGGTCGGCCTCCACCGCCGACACGTCCACGCCGGTGTCGGCCCTCCGCGGTGGCTCCTCGCCCGTCATGTCGACCGGTTGTGGTGCCGACAGCGGTCACTCGCGGCCGCCGGACTCCGGCGGCCGGTCGGTTCGACTGTCGACCACCGGACGCGGCGCGTCGTCGCGGACATCGGTCCGGTCAATCGTCGGCCGGTCCCCCGGCCTCGTCCAGTTCGAACTCCACGTTCTGGCCCGGCTTCTGGGCCAGCCCGACCTCGTCGAGGTGCTCCCAGACGACGTCCGGCGTCATCGGCATCTCCACGTGGGAGACGCCCGCGTGCGTCATCGCGTCCGTCACCGCGTTCACGATGGCGGGCGGCGACCCGACTGTTGGGGATTCGCCGACGCCCTTCGCACCGATGGGGTGATGCGGGGACGGCGTCACCGTGTGCCCCGTCTCGAAGTTCGGAATCTCGTTGGCGGTCGGCAGCAGGTAGTTCATGAAGTCACCGCCGGTGACGTTGCCGTTGTCGTCGTAGGTGACCTCCTCCATCATCGCGGTGCCGATGCCCTGCGCGAGCCCGCCGTGAATCTGGCCCTCGATGATCATCGGGTTGATGCGGTTCCCGCAGTCGTCGACTGCGACGAACTTCTCGAAGTCGACCTCGCCGGTCTCCCGGTCGACCTCCACGACCACGATGTAGGAGCCGAACGGGTAGGTCATCTCCGGCGGGTCGTAGTAGTTCGTCGCCTCCAGTCCCGGCTCCTCGCTGTCGGGGTGGTTCATGTACGCGCCGGCCGCGATTTCGGTGATGGTGATGGAGCGGTCGGGCGCGCCCGCGACGTGGAACTCGCCGGACTCGCGGTCCCACTCGATGTCCTCCTCGGCGGCCTCCAGCTCGTTCGCGGCGATGGATTTGGCCTTGTCCCGGACCTTCCGGGCGGCGACGGCGGCCGCAGCGCCCGCGACCGGCGTGGACCGCGAGCCGTACGTCCCCAGCCCGTAGGGTTCGGTGTCGGTGTCGCCGTGCTCGACGGTGATGCTGTCCACGTCCATCCCGAGCTCCTCGGCGACAATCTGGGCGAACGTCGTCTCGTGGCCCTGCCCCTGCGTCTGGACGCCTACTCGCAGGACGGCGTTGCCGGTCGGGTTCACGCGCAGGTCCGCGGAGTCGAACATCTCGATGCCGGCGATGTCACACTGCTTGCCCGGCCCCGCGCCCACGACCTCCGTGAACGACGAGATGCCGATGCCCAGCAGCTTGTCCGCGTCCTCCTCGATGCGGCGCTGCTGTTCCTCCCGGTAGTGGTCGTAGTCGGCCATCTCCAGGGCCTTGTCCAGGGCCTTCTCGTAGTCCCCGGAGTCGTAGTTCCAGCCCGTCGCGGACTCGTACGGGAAGGCCTCCGACGGGATGAAGTTCTTCCGCCGAATCTCGGCGGGGTCGACGTCGAGTTCGTCCGCCAGCACCTTCACCAGCCGCTCGATGAGGTAGACGGCCTCCGTCACGCGGAACGAACACCGGTACGCGACGCCGCCCGGTGCCGTGTTCGTGAACGCCGCCGTCAGCGACCCGTAGGCCGCCTCGATGTCGTAGGACCCGGTGAAGATGTTGAAGAACCCCGCCGGGAACTTCGACGGCTGGGCGGCCGCGTTGTACGCGCCGTGGTTCGCCAGCACGTCGACTTTCACGCCCGTAATCTCGCCGTCCTCGGTGGCGGCGAGCTCGCCGGTCATGTCGTAGTCGCGGGCGAACCCCGTCGTCTGGATGTTCTCCGAGCGCTCCTCGACCCACTTCACGGGCTCCTCTAAGACGTACGACGCCGCCGCGGCGACGACGTAGCCCGGATAGATGGGGACCTTGTTCCCGAAGCCGCCGCCCACGTCGGGGCTGACGATTCGGACCTTGTGCTCGGGGATGCCCGACACCTGCGAGAACAGGGTCCGGTGGGCGTGGGGTGCCTGCGAGGTCATGTGGACCGTCATCTTGTCCATCCCGGGGTCCCAGTCCGCGACCGCGCCACACGTCTCAATCGGCGCGGGGTGGAGCCGCTGGTACTCCATGTCCTCCTCGATTGTGACCGCGGCGTCGTCGAAGACCGCCTCGGTGGCTTCCCGGTCGCCGGTCTCCCAGTCGAAGATGTGGTTGTCCTCCTGGTCGTCCAGTTCGTCCCGGATGAGCGGCGCGTCCTCCTCGAGGGCGTCCGCGGCGTCCACGACCGGGTCGAGTACCTCGTAGTCGACTTCGACCCGCTCTGCGCCGTCTTTCGCCGCGTACCGGTCTTTCGCGATGACCGCCGCGACCTCCTGAGACTGGAACTTGACCTTATCGTTGACGAGGACGTCCTGCGTGTCGTCCATCAGCGTCGGCATCGTCGCCAGGTCGTGTTCCAGCAGGTCCTCGGCGGTGAGTACCGCGACGACGTCGTCCATCGCCTCGGCCCGGGACCCGTCGATGTCCTTCACGCGGGCGTGAGCGTGCGGGCTGCGGACGATTTCGCAGTGCAGCATGCCCGGCTTCTTGATGTCGTCGACGTAGTTCCCGCGGCCGGTGATGAAGCGCTTGTCCTCCTTCCGGCTGACCTCTTCGCCCATCCCACCGCGGCCGTGCCCGCAGTGCTTCTCGGGCTGCGGGCCGTCGTCTTCGGCGTGTTGATACTCCGTGTCGGCGTCTGGTGTGTTCTCGTGTTCGCTGCTCATCGGTCGGTGTCCTCCGTGGGGTACTCTCGCTCGAACAGGTCCGCCGACTGGCCACAGCCACAGCCCGACGCTCCGCAGGCCGCGTCCGCGTCGTCGGTGGCGGCCGTGACTGCGCCGCCGTCGGTCGCCGCGCGGTCCGCGAGTTCGTCGGCCGCGTACTCGATGGAGCTGACGATGTTCTGGTAGCCCGTGCAGCGACAGAGGTTGCCGCTGATGGCCTCGCGAATCTCTTCTTCCTCGGGGTCCGGGTTCTCGTCCAGCAGCGCCTTCCCGGACATGAGCATCCCGGGCGTGCAGTAGCCACACTGCAGGCCGTGCTCCTCCCTGAAGCCCTCCTGGAGCGGGTGGAGGTCCGTCGCTTCCGGGAGGTCCTCCATCCCCTCGACGGTCATCAGTTCGGCACCGTCGGCCTGCGCCGCGAACATCAGACAGGACTTGATCGGTTCGCCGTCTTTCAGTACCGTGCAGGCCCCGCAGTTGCCCGTGTCGCAGCCGATGTGCGTGCCCGTCATGTCCAGGTCCTCCCGGATGGTGTGGACGAGCAGGCGTCGCGGCTCGACCTCGACGGTGTGTTCGGTGCCGTTGACTGTCAGCGTGATTTCGCGTTCGTCGCTCACTGTGAAACCCTCCGTTTGACGAGGCCGGCGCGCTCCGCGGCGTCACCCAGCGCGCGCTGGGCGAGCACGTCGACCATCCGCTCCTTGTAGCTCGCGTCGCCGTGTTCGTCCGACTCCGGATTCGACTCCTCGGCCGCCAGCTCGCCCGCCTCCTCGAACAGCTCCGCGGTCGGCCGCTCGCCCTCGACGTGGGCTTCGGCGTCCGTCGCGCGCGCGTTCGTGATGTCGACGGCCGTCATGCCGAGTCTCGCCGTGTCGACGCGGCCGTCGTCGTCGAGAAGCAGGCGCGCCGCGACGCCGGCCATCGCGTAGTCGCCGGTCTTCCGCTTGAGCTTGTGGTACGCGCTCCCCTCGCTGGGCTGCGGGGTCGGTACTCTGACTTCCGTGATGAGTTCCTCGTCGCCGAGCGTCGTGTCGTACGGCAGCAGGAAGAACTCGTCCGCTGGAATCACGCGCTCGCCGTCCGGCCCGTGGGCGACCACGTCGCCGTCGTGGGCGAGCAGAATCGAGCCCCAGTCGCCTTTCGGGTCGGCCTGCGCGACAGAGCCGACGACGGTGCCGCGGTTTCGAATCTGGGGGTCCGCAATCAGCGGTGCCGCGTCCGCGAAGCTCCCGTACTTCTCGGCGACGAGGTCCGAGTCCTCGACATCGGCGTGTCGAGCGAGCGCGCCGAGTTTCAGGTAGCCGTCGTCCTCGTGGAAGTAGTCGAGGTCGTCGACGCCGTTGATGTCGACGACGACGTCCGGGTTCGCGAGCCGGAACCGCAGCATCGGCACGAGGCTCTGCCCGCCGGCGAGAATCGTCGGTTCGTCCAGGCTCTCGAGGAGGCTGACCGTCTCCTCGACCGTCGACGGTTCGTGGTGTTCGAACGGTGCCGACTTCATCAGAACATCCCCCGGATTCGGTCCGTAACGCCGGATTCGGTCTCCTCGACGTCGCTCATCTCGGACTCGATGGCGGTGAAGAAGTTGTTCACAATCTTGTTCGCGACCGGGTTGATGACGCGGCCGCCGAGCTGCGCGATGCGGCCAGAGACGTCCGCGTCAGTCCACCACTCGATGCGGGAGCCCTCTCCGTCCTCGCTCGGGTGGATGATCATCCCGGACTCCATGCTGAAGCTGCTGCCGCTGGCCGACCCGGAACCGGTGGCGACCATCTCGAAGTTCTCGCCGTCGCGCTCGTCGATGGACACCGACGTCTCGAACTTCGGCTTCACGCTGCCGACGCCGACCTGCATCAGCGCGGCGTAGGTCACGCCCTCCTTGAACGCGCGGCCCGCGACGACCTCGGGGTCGGCCTCCGGGAGCGTCTCGACGTCCTCGACCGGCTCGTAGGAATCCCACTCGAAGTCGTCGTCCATCGGCGTGATGTACTGACAGCCCTTCAGCGCGTCCCGGACCGCGATGGGGTCCGAGAGTACTACCCACGCCTGGTCCGGCGGCACGTCCTCGAGTTCGAACTCGCCGTCGAACTCCATCGGTCTACGCCTCCCTCTCGCGTCGTCGGTCTGTGCCTCGCCCCGCCCGCCTTTTATACTGGGCCGCTATGTGCATACTATTACCCTGGTGTGTGACAAGACATGCCATCACAATAAACATTTGGCAACAATTGACGGTTGGCGGAGAGAATCGACGATACAGGCCGTCTAAGGACCGTATCAGGCCGCAGGAACGACTAACGCGGGAAGGAGTCAGAAGCGACAGAACGGAACTCCGAGAAAACGCCGACGGGCCACGGGCCGCCAATCGCGCCGCCGTCTGTCAGTCGTCCCCGGCGACGACCTTCCGGACAACGATGTTGCCGTCCTCGACGTGCCACTCCACGCGATCGCCAGCGCCCACGTCGAGGAAGTTCCGCACCGGCTTCGGGATGGTCGTGAGGTTCTTCTCCGAGACCTTGGTGTCGGCGAGCGTACCCATCAATTCACGCCACGGACGTAGCGCCTACATAGCTTACGCTACGTGTAGGCGTAGCGCCGGGACGCAACAGCAGTCCGCCATCGAGGCGACCGGAGCGCTCAGACGGACGAATTCCACCGGTGAGCGCCGCCGTCCGACGCCCGGTCGAAGTCGAGCCCGAACCGGTCGGACTCCAGCAACACCGGCCCGGGCAGGTAGGCATCTCCCCCGTCCCCGGTGGGCACGAGCAGTTCGCGGTCGGCCATCGTCGAGAGGACGTCGCGCACGGTCCGCTCCCGCCCGGCCACGAGGTTCGCCTCCTCGATGACGCTGTCCACCGTCACGCGGCCCTCCAAGAGCGCGACGCGGATCGCCGACACCCACGCCGGTTCGCGCTTCGTCTCTCGACACATCTGTTAGTCGTAACACGTGCGGTCGGGTCATAAAAGCTCGCGGGCGGCTTCGAAACGTCGCGCATTCCGCGTCGTCGTCTCCGTGAACGCTCGTCTCAGATGGCGTCCCCGGGGTCGTGTTCGTCGGCCATCCGCCGCGCCTCGGCCGCGTACCGCTCGCGCTCGTCCTCGTCAGACACCTCGCCGAGATTGTCGGGGTCGGCGTCGACCGCCGCCGTCGTGTCCCGCGTGTCGCTGAAACTCGTGAGCGCGCGCTCCTTCCGGAAGTACTGCCGGCCGTCCGGGGTCGCGTACGTGAGAATAATCAGATTCTGTTCGTCGTCCGAGTACGTCCGCTCCACCAGCCACACGCGCACGGTATCCGGTTCTGTCATACGCGAGCCTACGGTTCCTCGGAGGAAGTGTGTGGCGTCAGACAGTCGGCGGGACAGCCCGACCGCCGACGGAAACCGAGTCCAGTTCGCTCGGCGCACGGCGACAGCTCACGTCCCACGGACGAACGCCCGAGAGTGGCCGTGCTCACACCGAAGAGAAGTACGACTGCCCGAACCGCAGCAGGTCCCGGTCGAACTCGTCCGGGTCGTCGATTCGGAAGTGGAAGAGCCGATTCCGCATGTCACCGATTTCGAGCACGAGCTCGCGAATCACGTCCTGCTGGTCGTCGAACAGCGGTTCGAACTCCTCCCAGTGAATAGAGAGGAACTGGGCGTAGTGCGCGTAGCTACAGTGCTCGACGGACGCCGGCGTCGGCAGCGGATGCTCGTCGTCGAACGTCTCTGCCAGCTGTTCCGACAGCGAGTCCCCGAACACACGCGTGAAGATGCTCCGTAACTGCATCTCGATCGACTCGATCAACAGGAACGGCTCGAGCATCTGTTTCAGCCGCGTCAGCAGGTCGTAGTCGGTCAGGATACGCCACTGGTCGTCCCGCTCGACCACGATGTACGTGTACTCCGCGAGCGCGTCGAAGACGGACAGCAGATTCTCGTCCTCGCTGATGGTGTGGGCGTCCTCGACCGCCGCCCCGACCGATATCTTGTCCAGTGTCTTGTGCCCGACCTCCAGCTGGTGGAACGCGAGGAGCGTCCGGACGACTGACCGGTACGTGACGATTCCGACCAGCTCGCCGTCCCGTTCGACGCCGATCTGCGTGTAGCCATCCTCGAACATCCGGCGAAGCGCCGACTCGAGTCCGAGGTCGTACTCGACGGTCTGGAGCGGGTTGTCGATCGGCAACTCAGCGATTGTGTACATCAGTGCGTGGGTGGAGCGTCGGCGTGTAGATAACTATGCGTTTCCCTCGAAATCAACACGCACACGCGCCATCGTGAAACATTTGCGTGAGTGTCACAGCCACTGGCTCGGCCGGGCGACGCGCGAGGGAGACATCCCGCCAGCGACCTGAGCCTGCTCGGGCCATCGAAGCCCAGTGTCGGGTTCACGGAGACGCACCCCACACATTCCGTATCGCGGCATGTGATTTATCGTGGACGCCGGGCCGGTGAGTTCGGGAAAATCAGTACGTTGAATTGGCTGGCAGGGCCAGTAGACAGTATGGCTAGCGAACTCGACCACGACTGCCCGAACTGCGGCGAGGAGCGGACGTTCTACCGGACCGCCGCGACGAACCTCCACCTCGGCCTGAAGACGAAGTGGGCCTGCCCGGAGTGCTCGTTCGGCTTCATCCGCATCAACGGCGACATCTCCTCGGCGTCGGCGTAGTCCGACTGGACCGCTGTTCTGCGTGCACTCGTACCGCCAGCGGTGCGTCCGTGTCGACGAACCCAGGGCACCGCCGAGGAGCCGGCTGGCGTCCCAGCCACTGAGGAGTGCTGGAACGCGCCGACTCGCGCGTGCGTGTGACGACTTGGGGGCCTGACGGTTCGGCGAGCCGAGCGGACAGCCAACTAAGCTCCGGTGTCCCGTCCAATTCGTCGGCCGAGCCGGGGCGCTCGGACGGCTCAGCTGCGTAGCCGAACGAGCGGGGCGAGTCCCGGGTTCGCGAGGAGTTTTGGCCGTTTCCGGTGTCTGGCACCGGCGAGCGCCCGCAGAGACGTAGCAAATAAATTTTATATCGCAATATCAAATTGGGGGTTCGGCGTGCTGCAGACGCAAGGAATACTGCACAGGTCTGAGGCGTTCACTCGGCAGAACTGAGCCACCGCAAAAACCTGCTCACAAGCGGATGCCCGAATGCCAGGCCACTTTGAGATGTGCTTGCTAACAGGGCGCTGTCGAACTCCGGCTCTCTGGAGAACTGGCAGGTGGCTTGCCGTGTGGGTCTATTCGCTTGCTGGTGTCTGATGGACGGCGAAGTAGTACAGCGGGACGAATCCCGGAACGACGAACGGATAGACGAGCGGGCCGACGAAGGCCGACGCGTTCCTGGCGACCCCGACGATGCCTGTGACAGTGACTAACACGTACCCGAGACAGGTCGCGTAGAGCGCGGTGGACGCTCCGAGAGACCAGAACGCGACTGCGAGCGCGATCGTCGCTAACTGTCCCCAGGCTCCGACTCGAAGCCACGTATCCGAGTCCCGACTCATTTGAATGCGTATATGGAGCACCACAATTAACCCGTTCATCGCGAGAGACGGACTGCTCCAGCAACCGCAGTCCCGATTCACGATACTCACTCACGGTCCGCCGCGAGTAGTAGTGCCAGGCTGACGACCTGTATCTACGAGAAGCCGTCTGTCCGCCCGACCGCTGATTCGACGAGTCAGAGCAGGAGCACAACGATAGCCGCAGCGGCGAGGGAGGACGGAACGAAAGAGAGGAGGCCGAGCGACGGCGCAGTGACCCACGTTCGGCCGCTCACTAGGCTTAACTCGAACGGTTCCATTCGACACGGCGTGGTCGCGACGGAGAACACGGTCCTGACGGACCGGCAGGTGGAGGTCCTCGAACTCCGGCAGCAGGGGTACACGCAGCGAGAGGTGGCCGACCGACTCGGCACGACGGACTCGAACGTCAGCGCTGTCGAGCGCGCGGCGCGAGCGAACATCGAGAAGGCCGAGCGGACGCTCGAACTGGTGGCGACGCTGCGCGCGTCCGTCCAGTTCACCGCCCCGGCCGGCGAGAGCTTCGACGACCTCGTCGACGAGGTGTACGCGCGCAGTGACGAAGCGGGCGTCACGGTCGCGTACCCCCGCCCGAAGCTGTACTCGGTGCTCTACGAGGAACTGTCGGCGGCGGCGTCCCAGAATCAGCTCGCGGTCCCGGTCAAGGTCGGCGTCTCGACCGACGGCGACGTGACCGTCCACGTGGCGGAGTCACCGGACGGCGGAGACGACGCCCCCGGTTCGGACAGCACTAGCAGCGAGTGACTCGAACGCGCGCCAGACGGGGCCGCAGCGAGTCTAGAGCGGCGCTACCGCAGTCTGCGGCCGGTCAGTCGAGGTCGTGCCAGGACAGCCGGGGGTTCCGGGCGGCGGCCGTCTGGTCGATTCGGCGGGCGGTCGTCCGGTTCGGCGCGGACGCGAGCGTCTCGTCGTCCTCGCCCGCGACCGCGTTGAACGCGTCGGCGAGGTCGTCGAGACCCGATTTCGTCTCAATCTCGGTCGGCTCGGTCATCAGCGCCTCGTCGACGAGTTCGGGCCACTTCGTCGTCGGCGGGTGGACGCCGTAGTCGAGCATCCGCTTGGCAACGTCCGCGGCGTCCTGGTCGCCCGCGCTCGCGACGAACTCGTGGTGGAACGGCCCGAGCGGGATGTCGTAGTCGAGCTGTTCGGCGAGGTAGTTCGCGTTCAGGACGGCCTTCGCGGAGGCGTCGCCGAGGCCGTCGTCGCCGAGCCGGTCGATGTACGCGAACGCCTTCACGAGCACCGGCCAGTTGCCCTGGAAGCCGTGGACCTTCCCGACGGAGCGCTCGGGCGTGTACAGCTCGTACCCATTCGTGCCCTCCCTGATGTGGGGATCTGGGAGGAACTCGGCGAGGTCCTCGGTGACGCCGACGGGCCCGGCACCCGGACCGCCGCCGCCGTGCGGGGTGGCGAACGTCTTGTGGACGTTGAAGTGCATGATGTCGAAGCCCATGTCGCCGGGGCGCGCACGGCCGAGGAGCGCGTTCAGGTTCGCGCCGTCGTAGTAGAGGAGGCCGCCGGCGTCGTGGACCATCTCCGCGACGGTCTCGATATCGCGCTCGAACAGCCCGAGCGTGTTCGGGTTCGTGAGCATCAGTGCGGCAGTGTTCTCGCCGAGCGCGGCTTCGAGGGCGTCGAGGTCGACGCGGCCGTCGTCGCCCGACGGAATCTCCACGACGTCGTAGCCACCGAGCGCCGCGGACGCGAAGTTCGTGCCGTGGGCGGCGTCGGGGACGACGACCTCGTCGCGGTGGCCCTCGCCGTTGGCCTCGTGGTAGGCCTCGGCGAGCAGGATGCCGGTGAACTCGCCGGCCGCGCCCGCGGGCGGCTGGAGCGTGACGGCGTCCATGCCGCCGATGCGGCCGAGGTAATCCTGAAGGTCCGCCATGAGTTCGAGGGTCCCCTGAAGGGAGCCCGCCGAGCGGTCCGGGTGGACGGCGGCGGCCGGGAGCGCGGCGGCGTCCTCGGTGAACCGGGGATTGTACTTCATCGTGCAGGAGCCCAGCGGGTACGGGCCGGAGTCGACACCGTAGTTCTGCTGGCTCAGCCGGACGTAGTGCCGGGCGAGCTCGGGCTCTTCGACGCTCGGCAACTCGATTTCGTCGCGCGTGAGGTCGTCGGGGAGCGGCGAGTCGACGTCGACGCTCGTCTGGTCTTTCTCGCTGAGCAGCGGCTCGTTCGTGTCGTCGTCCGCGGGCCCGTATCGGGCCTGGTCGTAGTGCTCCATCACTCGGTCACCTCCCTGACTGCGGCGACGAACTCGTCGGCCGCGTGCGCGTTCGCGTCCGTGATACACACCTGTAGGATGTGGTTGTCGACGGCGTGGACCGCGAACCCTTCGGATTCGAGGTCGCTGGCGACGGCGGGGGCGGGCTGGTCGGTTCGCGCCTGGAACTCACGGACGTGGTGGCGGTCGTGGATGGGGGCTTGGATTCCGCGAATCTCGTTCAGGTCGGCGGCGAGGTCCCGGGGGAGTTCAACGAGTTCGTTCGCGAGGTCGACGAGGCCGTCGGCCCCCAGCCACGCGGCGTGGATGCCGGCGCGGAGCGCGACCCACGCCTGGTTCGTGCAGATGTTGGAGGTCGCGCGCTCCTTCCGGATGTGCTGTTCGCGCGTCTGGAGCGTGAGCGTGAACGCCCGCGTGCCGTCTTCGTCCTCGCTGACGCCGACGAGCCGGCCGGGGACCTGCCGGAGGAACTCCTCGCGCGTGGCGAACACGCCGAGGCCCGTGCCGTAGCTCGTCGGCATCCCGAGCACGCTGGCGTCGCCGACGACGACGTCCGCGCCGACGTCGACGGGGCGCTGGAGGACGGACATCGCGACGGGGTCCGAGCCGAGACAGAACAGGGCGTCGTGGTCGTCGGCGAGGTCTCCGACGGCACCCAGATTCTCCTCGACGGTCCCGAGCGTCGTGGGGTTCTCGGCGTACACCATCACCACGTCGTCGTCGACCGTGGCTTCGAGGGCGGCGAGGTCCACGTTACCGTCGTCGGTGCCGTAGCGTTCGACGGTGACGTCCGAGCCGCCGGTGTAGTTCTTGAGGACGCTGACGTAGTTGTCGCGGACGTACTCGGGGACGAGCACGCGGTGGCCGTCTGCGGCGCGCACGCGCTTGGCGAGCAGCGCGGCCTCGGCGAGCGCGGTCGCCTCGTCGTACATCGAGCAGTTCGCGATGCCGAGGCCCGTGAGCTCGACGAGGAGACTCTGGTACTCGAACAGCACCTGGAGGAACCCCTGCGTGACCTCCGGCTGGTACTGGGTGTAGGAGGTGATGAACTCCGAGCGCTGGGAGACGCTGTCGACCAGCGACGGGACGTAGTGCTCGTAGTGGCCGCGCCCGAGGAACTCCGTCAGGTCGTCGTTCTTCGACAGCCGGCGCTTCGTCTCGCGGAGCGCCGCCTGCTCGGACTTGGCGTCGATGCCGAACTCGCCGTCGAAGCGCACCGACTCGGGGATGTCGAACAGTTCGTCGACGTCGTCGACGCCGACGGCATCGAGCATCGCCTCGGTGTCCGCCTCCGAGGGGGCGGCGTACGGACTCCCGCTCATCGTCGCCCTCCTCCCGCGACGCAGACGGTTCCGGTAGCTACCATGCCGAACGCTAGCGACCACGCGGTAATGATACTCCCGGTTCCGGAACGGGTCGAACCCCGAAACTGTACAGCTTCGTGCATATATTTAAACCACTGCGTCACGCCTTACTCACGAACGAGTGGTTGGGTGGCAGCAATTGCGTCCCGACAGCCAACGAGAAGCTCGCCATCGCGCCAGCCGACAGCCAGCATCCGCGAGCCGAGCGGCGGGCGGTTCGGAGCGAAGCGAGAACCACCGACTGCGCGAACGAGCAGAGCGAGTGGCGCAGGCCGACGAACCATCGAGGCCGCGCGCTGCGCGGCCGAGGTGGTGAGAAGTGCTTTTAGCGTAGCTTTTGCCAGGGAGCGCGCCGAAGGCGCGCGACCGCAGCAAAAGGTACCTAGGCGATCTGCTCTTCGTACTCGTCGGCGTCGAGGGTGTCGTCGAGGTCGGCGTCGTCGAAGTCCAGTTCGACGAGCCAGCCGTCGCCGAACGGGTCGTCGTTGACGAGTTCGGGGTCGTCGGCGAGGTCGTCGTTGACGGCCGTGACTTCGCCCGAGACGGGGGCGTAGATGTCGGAGACGGCCTTGATTGATTCGACGACGCCGAACTCGCCGCCGGCGTCGACGTCGTCGCCGACGCCGGGGAGTTCGACGAAGACCACGTCGCCGAGTTCGTCCTGCGCGAAGTCGCTGATGCCGACGCGGCCGGTCTCGGGGTCGATCCACTCGTGCGATTCGAGGTAGTGCAGGTGTTCGGGTACGTCGAAGCTCATTGGTCTAGGAAGGGGGGTGTGGTGATGGTCGCCTGTTTGCCGGTGCCGCGGACCTGGACGTGGACGGTCGTGCCGTCCTCGGCGTGGTCGGTGTCGACGTAGCCGAGGCCGATGGGCTCGCCCAGCGTTGGGCTCATGGTGCCGCTCGTGACGACGCCGATGTCGTCGCCGTCGGGGGTGGTGATGTCGTAGCCGTGCCGGGGGACGCCGCGCTCGTCGAGGGTGAGGCCGACGAACTGCTGGTCGAGGCCCGCGTCCTCCTGAGCGGCGATGGCGTCGCGGCCGACGAACTCGGTGTCGAGGTCGACGACGAATCCGATGCCCGCTTCGAGGGGCGTCCGGGGTTCGTCCTCGGGGTGGAAGTCCTGGCCCGAGAGCAGGAAGCCGTACTCCATGCGGAGCGTGTCGCGGGCCCCGAGCCCGCAGGGCTGACAGTCGTTCGCGAACGCGCCCCAGACGGCACCAGCGCCGTCGGCGGGGAACACGAGTTCGAAGCCGGCTTCGCCCGTGTAGCCGGTGTTCGCGACGAGCGCGTCGACGCCCGCCACGTCGGCGTCCGTCGCCTCGAACATCGAGAGGTCCAGTGCGTCCTCGCCCGCGCGGTCGGCGACGAGGGCGGGCGCGTCGGGACCCTGGACCGCGACCATGCCGTAGTCGTCGGTGACGTTCTCGACGGTGGCGTCGAGGCCCTCGTCGTCGCGGTAGTCCGTCCAGCGGTCGTAGGCGTCCTCGTCGTGGCCGGCGTTCGGGACGAACAGGAACTCGGCGTCCCGGCCGTCTGGGAGCCGGTAGACGACGGTGTCGTCGTGCATGACGCCGTTGTCGTCCGTGATGGCGGCGTACTGGGCGTCCCCGGGGTCGAGCGAGGCGACGTCGTTGGTGGTGAGCCGCTGCATCAGGTGTTCGGCGTCAGGCCCGGACACCTCGATTTCCCCCATGTGGGAGACGTCGAAGATGCCCGCGGCCTCGCGGACCGCGGCGTGTTCCTCCTGGATGCCCGCGAAGTCGACTGGCATGTTCCAGCCGCCGAACTCCGTGAAGGAGGCCCCGCGGTCCTCGTGCCTGCCGTACAGCGGCGGCGTTCGAAGACCCATACTCCGAGGGTCGTCGCCCGGGAAGTAAGGCTTTCGTAAATCGGAACGCCCTCAGACGTCGTGCTCCGGGATGCCCGTGAGCGTGTGCGTCATCACGCCGAGGACGACGCCGTACAGCCAGTGACCGACCAGCGTGACGACGAGGAAGACGGCGTCCGTGAGGGTGTCGCCGCCGGGCCAGAACAGGTAGAGGAACGTGACCCAGAACAGCGTGCTCATCGTGACGCCGCGCGCCCACCGCGGCTCCCGCGGCGGGAGGAAAGTCGCGGTGACGACGAAGAACAGCGGGAGCGCGAAGACGCCGCCGAGCGCGAAGACGAGGACGCCGACGAGCGGGCCGCCGTCGACCAGTGGAATCACTTCCAGCAGCGGGTCGACCTCGAACACGCCGAGCACCAGCGGGACGCCGGCGACGACCGGTGCCATGGCGACGAGTCCGGCCAGCCCGCCCGCGAACGCCGCGAGCACGACGCGGGCGGTGATCGGTTCGTCGACGGACGCGTACCGCGCTTCCTCGACGGTCGGAACTGGAGAGAGCGACATACACCACGTGTCGGTGTAGAGACCGGGAAGTGTACCGCCAGCTTTGTTGCAGCGTTCCGGCACGCTCTTGGCTGGCCGTCTCCGAGGTGGCGTATGGACCGACTGCGGGAGCTGCTCGGGACCGACGCGGGCGGCGTGGCGCTGTTCGTCGACGGCCCGAACGTGCTCCGCGAGGAGTTCGACGTGGACTTAGACGACGTGCGGGACGCGGCCAGCGAGGTGGGCGCGCTGGCAGTGACCCGGCTGTACCTCGACGAACACGCGACGCCGTCGCTCATCCAGGCGGGCGAAGCCCGCGGCTACGACGTGCGCGTGACCAGCGGGGACGTAGACGTGAAACTCGCCGTCGACGCCACCGAACTGGTGCTCGACGACGGCGTGGACGTGCTCGCGGTGGCGTCCCGGGACACGGACTTCAAGCCGGTGTTCGAGCAGGCCGAGCGCCGCGGCGTCCGCACGCTCGCCATCGCGCCCGGTGAACACGGCCGCTCGGACGCGCTTCGACACGCGGCGACGGACGCCGTGGTGCTCGGCGACGACGAGTAGGCGGAGAAAGCGAGGCGACAGTGGTGCTTCGCCTCAGATGTCGATGTCGATACCGCCGTCGGAGTCGGCCTCGGCTGCGGGCAGCGCCCCGGCGATGACGCTCGTGAACGCGTCGAGGCCACGGGTCTGGTACCAGACGGAACCGCCGCCAGTGAACTCCATCACGAGGCCTTCGCCGCTGAGCAGCGTCGACTTCAGGCCGCCGACGCGCCGGGCGTCGAAGTCGACGGTCTCCTCCCACGCGACGACGTGTTCGTTGTCGACGACGTACGACTCGCCGGGGTCGAGGTCGACGCGTTCGACGCCGCCGAACGCTTCGAGGAACACCGTGCCGGTGCCCGAGAGCGCGAGCGGCGTGATGCTCGCGCCTGCGAGCAGCGACTTCAGGCCGCCGAACTCCGAGGACACGTCGAGGCCCGGGTCGGACGCGAGGAACGCGCCGTCGACCGCGTACAGCGTCTCGCTGTCGAGGTCGTGCTGGGCGATGTCGCCGGGTTTCGGCGGCGCGAGCGTGACGCGGCCGGGTTCGTGCTCGGCGAGGAACTCGTTTGCGAACGCGGACTCGCCGCCGAGCATCGACTTCGCGGAGCTCAGGAGGCCGCCGCGGGTGGTCGACGTCTCGATGCTGACCTCGGGGGAGTGGCTGACCATCGCGCCGGGTTCGGCGAGGATGGACTCGCCGGGGTCGAGGTCGACGACGAGGTGAGCGTACGACGGCTGGTGGGTGATGTCTACCTGCATGTGAGTCAGGACGGAGTGTCCACCCGGGGATTCCGCGGCATCCGAGTTAAGGGTTCGCAGGGGTTTCACCGCCTGCAGCAGTCGGGCGTCGGCTCGCGACGAACAGGCTTTCGGGCTGCGAGCGCGAACGCGCCGCCATGACCGAGTTCGAGACGCCGGTGCTCGACGACCACCTCCACCTCGACGCCGAGAACCAAGGGCTCGACGCCGTCCGCGACTTCGCGCGAGCGGGCGGCACGCACCTGCTCGTCGTGAACAAGCCCTCCTGGCACCTCGGCGTCGAACCCGAGTCGGGGCCGGACTTCCGGCCCGTGTTCGAGGAGACGGTGCGGCTGGTCGACGAAGCGCGCGAGATTCTGGACGGCGATGCGTGGCCGGTGCTCGGCGTCCACCCCGGCCTGATATCTCGGCTGGTGGACGAGCGCGGGTTCACCCCGGAAGCGGCCCGCGACCTGATGTGTGCCGGCATCGACGAGGCCGCGGACGTCGCGAGCGAGGGGCGCGCGGTCGCGCTGAAGTCCGGCCGGCCGCACTACGACGTGAGCGACGCAGTCTGGGCGGCGTCCAACGACGTCATCCGGCACGCCTGCGAGCGCGCGGCGGACGTCGGCGTCTCACTCCAGTTACACACCGAAGCCACGAGCGACCTGACTGGGGTCGCGGAGTGGGCGGCGGACGCCGGGCTCGCGCCGGAGAAGGTGGTGAAACACTACGCGAGCGGCCGGCTCGCGGGCTGCACGCCGAGCGTGATGTGCGAGAAGGACTACCTCGAAGCGGCCGTCGAGGCGGGCGAGCCGTTCCTGATGGAGACGGACTTCGTGGACGACGCCGACCGACCGGGCGCAGTCATGGGACCGAAGACTGTCCCGCGGCGCGTCCGCTGGCTGCTGGAGGACGGCCACGACGACGCAGTCCGGATCGCGCACGTCGAAACGCCGGAGGCCGTCTACGGCATCGATACGCGGGCAACGCTGGACTGAGTCCTCTCCGTTGGCGCTATCGCGCCAGCAGAGCCCGTAGCGGCGAACGCAGGGGCTGCTCCGCTGAAGGAAAGGCCTTTGTCTCGCGCGGCCGGCCGTTCGGGTATGAGCGCCCCCGAAGAGGAGTTCTACTCCGAGGAACGCTGGCAGAACTGGCTCGACCGCCTCCGCGAGGAGGAACTGGACCCCGAAGACGAGGACTCGGCGCGTCTCCTCCTGAACCTCCAGGACGACGTCGCCATCGCGGTCGCGAAGATTCTGAAGGCGTACGACGACGACGAGCTCGGACAGGACGAGGGGATGGACGAGCTCGCGGACATCCGCGAGGTCGTGCTCGCCGAGCCCGCGTTCGACGACGAGGACAAGCTGATGCTCGTCGACGGCGTCCAGACGAGCCTCGTCGCCGTCTTCTACAGCGCCGAACAGTACGTCGCCGACGGCCCCGCCGACGAGGCGTCCGTCGACGAGTACGTCCACGCGGCCGTCGACGCCGAGAGCGAGGAGGACCTCGACCGCGCGCTCGGCCTCGTCGCGGCCGGCGGCACCCGCGTCATCGACGGCGACGATCTCGACATGACGCTGCTGGAGGACGTGGAGTACGGCCTCGTCACGGAGTGGGTCAACGGTCTCGACAGCCTCCAGAGCGCGCTCTCGGACCCCGAAGTCATCGAAGACGACGACGACTGACCCGGTAGCCGCCGCGTTTATACCCCTCGGCTCCCGACTTCACCCAACCGTGCGATTCAGGGACGACACCCGGGGGGTGACGGTCCAGGTGGGGGCAGTCTTACTCTTCGCCACCATCATTATCGCCCTCTCGGTCTACCAAGCGACGGTCGTCCCGGCGGAGAACGCCGACGTCGAGTACCGCCACAGCCAGCAGGTTCAGGGGCAGCTCGTCGACGTGCGGAACGCGCTCGTGTCGACAGCCGAGACCGGGAACGCGCGCCCGGCGACGGTCTCTCTCGGCACCGAGTACCCGAACCGCGTCTTCCTCGTGAACCCGCCGCCGGCCGCGGGCACGCTCAGGACGGACACCTACGACGACCCCCGCATCGAGGTGTCGAACGTGAACGCGACGAACAACGAGACCCGGCAGTATCTGGACGGCTCGTGGGCGCAGCCGACGAAGGCGCTGTCGTTCGTCCCCGGGTACAACGAGTACCGGAACGCCCCGCGGCTGCGCTACGAGGCGTCTCTGCTGTCGAACTACTACCCCGAGCAGAACACGTCGGTGCCGCTGACCGACCAGCTGCTCGTCGACGAACAGACCCGGACGGTGTCGCTCGTCGCGCTGAACGGCTCGCTGGGCACGTCGCGGTCGTCCTCGGTCGCGGTGAATCCGAGCGCCCTGAGCGCGCCCGCCCAGCGAGTGCAGGTCCAGCCAGAGACTCCGGGACAGCCCGTGAACGTCACGATTCCGACCGTCGTGAACGCGAGCGTGCTGCGGAACAGCACGAGCCTCGGCGATAATCCGAACGTCACCGTCACCCAGAACGGCACCGACCGAGTGACGCTCAGTATCGACTGGAGCGGACCGTTCACGCTCCGCACCGCGAAGGTCGGCGTCGGCAGCGACGCGACGAATCCGCCACCGCACTACCTCACGCTCGTCGAGAGCGACGACGACAGCGTCACGGTCGAGGCGCGCGACGAGTACAACAACCCAGTGTCTGGGACACGGGTGAACACGTCAGAGCCGAGCGTGTTCGATGACGATGACGGGGAGAAGCGAACCAACGAGGACGGGCGAGTGACGTTCGATGTGGACGGCGACCAACCCGAGACCGAAGTGACGTTCGGACTCGTGAACGGCGAGGGGACGTTCAAGCAGCGGACTGTGAACGAGACGGTCGGATCCTCCTCCGCGTCGGTCAACGGGAGTGGCGGGGCGGTCGTCTACCTGAACGATTCGCGGTCGTTCGACGGCCAGGACGGTGGCGACACGACCGGCGGCTTCAACTTCACCGTCCGGAACGACCACGCGAGCCAAGTCAATCTCACCGACGTGACCGTGCTGCCGGAGGACGACGAAATCGATGGACTGTCCGACGCCGCGACGAGCGAGGGACGCCGGCAGAGCGAACTGTACGCGAACACAACCGAAGAGAACGTCACCGTCGACGTGCCGACGGGCACCGGCGAGTACGGCTACGTCGGTTCGCGGGGGCTGACGCTGTCCGTCGAGGAGAGCCGGACGGAGCGGACCGCAATCGGCGACGATTTCTCGACAAGCGAGACGACCGTCCTGAATGCGGGGCTAGGAATCAGCAGCGGTGAGACCGCGACCATCGAGGTCGGGGAGTTCTACCGCGGCGTGACGACGGATACGCCGGAGGCCGTGAACGTGACTGACGAGAACTTCCGAGTCGCCGTCTCCTACGAGCGCGACGGCGTCCGCGAGACCGACTCGTTCGTAGTCTACCCCAGCGCCTCATCCGGAGACGACGAGGGTGGCGGCGGTGGTGGGTCGGCGCCGTCGGCCACGATAACCGAAACCTCGAATCGCGGGAGCAGCGGCCAGTTCGGCGTGAGTTACTCGGCAACGGCGAACGGCGACGGCGACCTCGAGAGGGTGTCCGTGGAGGCCGCGCCGCTGTTCAGCGGGCCGACGCTGACGGCGTCTAGGGGGGTCAGCGGCGAGAGCGCGACGGGGTCGTTCAGACTCAGGGGGGCCCCGGACATCGTCTACGTGGTGACCGTCACGGTCAGGGACGCCGACGGGAACACCGGCAGTGATACTGTCTTCCACGTCACGTAGGTATTCGACTTCTGTCGAAATGCCTATCGACAAGCCCATAAGCCCCTCCTGAGTACGCCCGGCTATGACAAGCGTCGGCATCGACGCCATCGAAATCTGGACGGGGAAGCTGAAACTCGACCTCGCGGAGACGTTCGCGCCGGAGATGGGCGACGACCCCGAGAAGTACACGAAGGGACTGGGGCTGCACGCGTCGTCGTTCCCGGACGCCTACGAGGACATCGTGACGATGGGCGCGAACGCCGCCCACCGGCTGATGGAGCGCAAGGGCCTCCAGCCCGACGACGTGGGCCGAATCGACGTGGCGACGGAGTCGGCGTTCGACAACTCGAAGCCGGTGTCGACGTACATCGCGGGCTGCCTCGAACAGGTGTACGACGGCGACTTCCACCACGCGAACAAGGGCGAACGCAAGTTCGCGTGCATCGCCGGCACCCAGAGCCTCGACGACGCCGTGAACTGGATTCTCGCGGGCCGGAACCGCGGCCGGGGCGCGCTCGTCGTGGCGACGGACACCGCGCTGTACGCCCGTGACTCCTCCGGGGAGGCGACCCAGGGCGCGGGCGCGGTCGCGATGTGGATTACCGAGGACCCGGACGTCGTCGAACTCTCGACGGAGCAGGGCTACGGCTCCGCGGACGAGACGGACTTCCTGAAGCCGAACCAGCAGTTCCCGAGCGTGGACGGCAAGCGCTCGATGCAGGTGTACCTCGCGCGGATGCGGGAAGCGCTGCAGGACTTCGAGGGCGTGATGGGTGCCTCCCACCCCGACGACTACGCGTACATCCCGTTCCACACGCCGTTCCCGGGGATGGTGCGGAAGGCGGCCGTGCTGGGCTACCGCCACATGATTCGCGGCACCGAAATCGAGGACGAACTCGCTGAGGACATCGGCCGGCAGCCCCGCCGCGACGACTTCGACGACCAGGAGTCCTTCGAGGACGCCATCAGCGAGTACGTCGACGGGCTGACCGACACGGACGCGTACCGTGAGTGGTACGCCGACACCATCGAGCCGACGCTCTCCATCTCCAGTCAGGTCGGAAACTGGTACACGGGCTCCGTCCACATCGCGCGGTTCAGCGCGCTCAAACACGCCGCGGAGAACGACATCGACCTCGCGGGCCAGAAGCTGCTCGTGGCCTCCTACGGCTCCGGCGCACAGGCCGAAATCCACGCGGAGACAGTCCAAGACGGCTTCGAGGAGTCGGTCGCGGCGTCGAACGTCGACGAGCAGATTGCCGCGCGCTACGACATCAGTTTCGACGAGTACGAGCAGGTCCACGACCGCCACAACCACGAGAAGAGCGTGGAGCTGGAGCCGTTCACGCAGCCCGACAGCGAGTTCGTCTTCGACGGCTGGGGCCCGATGAACGAGCGGAAGTACACGTACGTCGAGTAGCGGTCCGCGCGACTGATTTTCGCGTCGCTGGGTGCGGGAGACGAGAGCCGCGACTGCGACGCGCGCGAGGACGGTCTGTCAGGCGTGACCGCGGAGCGCGGCGAGCATCTCGTCGACCGGCATCTCGGTCACGGCCAGCGAGAAGCCGTCGCGGTTCGCGAGCGCGGGCGCGTGCTCCCAGAGTTCGTCCGGGGAGAGCCCGTGGAGGAGGACGGCGCTCGGGGTCGGGTCGACGACGCGCATCGCGACCAGCGGGCTCTCGCCGCGGGAGACGTTCGTGAACCCGAGGACGCGGCTCGTGGACTGGCCGTAGAGCCGGTAGAAGCCGTCGCCGGAGAGCCGGCGGATGGCCGCGATGGAGTCGATGACGGTGTGGCCGGAGACGGTGTCGCGGTCGCCGCGCACGACCTCGGTGGCGTCGACGCTCGCCCAGAGGTCGTCGAGCGCGATGGTCGCCGGGTACTCGCGGAGGTCGAGAACGACGTCGCTGTCGAAGCCCGCCGACAGCACGCGAGCGAACTGCCCGATGTGGGTGCCGCCGCGGCGCTCGTCGATGTCCAGCAGGGCGTTGACGAGGCGGCTGACGAGCGCGATACCCGGGCTCTTCCGGCGGCCGCTCTCGTAGTCCGAGACCACCGACGAGGAGACATCGAGTTCCTCGGCGAGCGTGGTCTGGGAGACGTCGAAGTCGGTGCGCCACTTGCGGAGCGTCGCGCCGGGGTCGTCGCTGAGCGTGACTTCGCCGGCGATGCGCACCGCGAGCCCCTCCCGGGGGTCCTCGTCCATGTCCGGATGTGGCGAGCAACCGGGGAAAAACCTACCGACCGAGTTCGGCAAACGTCGAACGGCAAGAAACATTGCCCAATGGCACCGACTCTCACGCATGCCCTCGACGGTCGTCCACGTCGCCTTCGGGGCGCTCGTGGCGACGGCGCTGCTCCGCGCGTTCGACGCCCGCGCCCTGGCCGCCGTCTGCGCGTTCGCAGCGCTCCCCGACCTCGACACGTTCCTTGGGCTCTGGGTGCCCGGCGGCCACCGCGCACTCCTGCACACAGCCCTGCTACCGCTGTTACTCGGCGTCCTCGTCGCCTGGGACGCCCGGCAGGCCGACTCCTGGCTGCGGGCGCGGTTCGGCGACCGCGGCCCACACGTCGCCGGTGTCGGCGTCGTTGCGCTCGCCGTCGGCGGCATCGCCCCCGACCTGATGACGAACGGCGTGAACGTCCTCTACCCGGTCCACGACACATTCTACGCGTTCGACGGCGACCTCCAGCTGTCGAACCAGCGCGGCGTGGTTCAGACGTTCGTCGAACTCAGCGGCGAGGAGGCCGACAGCGTCGTCGGCACGACCGCGGACGTCCACTACCAGACCGGCGTCGACGTCGCGCGCGGCGAGGACCCCGAGAACGCCGAGCGGCTGTTCCCCGTCGTCTCCTCCGGGATGCAACTGGTCGTCGTGGCAGCCGCCGCCGTCGCGGTCGTCGGGCGCTGGCGGCGGGAGTGAGCCGCCGGGAGGGCAACCGCTAACTCGGGGCGGCCGGAAGCCAGCGCATGGTCAGACCCTACGAGCCGGGAGATGGGGACGCTCTCTGGGAGCTCAAACGCGGCTTCGAGACCGGCCTCGGCGAGAACACGGGCAGCGACGAGAAAGGAGACAGATACGACGCGAAGCTCACCGACGACTATCGCCGGCGGTGGCTGGACTGGGTCGCGCGCTGCGTCGACGAGGACGCCGGCTGCGTCCAGGTCGCCGAGCGCGACGGCGGCCTCGTCGGATACGCGTTCGTCCTCCCCGAGTCGCTGTCGTTCGTCTGGGACGCCGCCGTCCTGAACGAGATTTACGTCGAGCCGGCCCACCGCGGGGAGGGCGTGGCCGACGACCTGATGGCGGCAGCCATCTCCGTCGCGCGGGACCAGCACCTCCCGCTCGACCGCATGGTGCTGGACGTCGACCGCGAGAACGAGCGCGCGCAGTCGTTCTACGAGCGGTACGGTTTCGAGCACTGGGGTGAGATGGTCGCCCGCGACCTCTAGCGCGTCACCGCACCGAGCACGCCGCCGAGCGCGCCGAATACCACGGGGTAGACGATGCCGGCGAGCAGCACACCGAGCGCGTAGTCGACGTGGACGGTGGCGTCGCCGACCGAGTACCGGAAGACGAACAGGCCGATTGCCGCGAGCACGGCGTAGCCCGCAGCGACGGTGACGCCCGCGCGAGCGCCGGACTCGACGTCGGTCGCGTCGGCGTACCGCGCGACGACGAACCCGGCCAGCAGCAGGACGACGACCGGGACGAGGTACAGCAGCATCGGCGCGTTCCCGTCCGCGACGAGGTTCTGGGCCGTCCGGCCGCTGCCGAGCGCGGGCGTCGTGAACGCGACGTTGTGGGCGTTGTAGTACAGCCAGCCGACGACCTGCCAGGTGGGAATCGGGTCACCGCCAGCCAACTCCACGAGGAAATTGATGACTTCGAACGACTCTGAGACCGAGTTTCCTTGCCAGAGGTACGTGACGAGGTAGCCGACCACGTAGACCACAGCCCCGGTTACAGCGCCCGCCCCGATGCTCGACTGTTCCGTCGGCGTCGTCTCGACTGAATCCATGTCCCGCCCTGCGCGAGGCTCCGGGAAGTCACTTCCGGCCGGCGGTCCGCCACTCCGACTGGGAGATCGTGTACCGCACCTGGTCGACGCCGCCCTCCGACCCGGCAGCGACGTTCCGTAACAGTCCCTCGCGGCGGCCGCCGTGGCGCTCGACGTACGACTCGATGGCGCGCCGGGACTGCTCGTTGCCGGCGTCGTGGCACACGGCGACGACGCCGAAGTCGAGGCGGTCGAACGCGAGTTCGAGCAGCGCGTCGGCGCGCTCCCCGGAGTAGCCGCGCCCCCAGTACTCCTTGCGCAGCCAGACGCCGAGCGTCGCGCAGTCCGCAGCCCAGTCGCAGGTCAGCGCGCAGGTGCCCGCGAGGACGCCGCGCTCGCCGTCGAGCGACCCCGTCAGGGAGTCCGGCGTCGGCTCCGACGCCTTCGGTCGGACGGCGTACGTCGCGATGTCGCCGTCCGCCCAGGTCTGCTCGAAGTGCGCGAGCGTCTCCCGCGAGGCCTGCACCGACTCGTGTGGCTCCCAGGTGAGGTGTTCGGTCACCGCGTCGATGTGCGGATTCCGGTCGGAGGCCGCGCGATAGAGCTCCAGGACGGGAACGTTCTCGCGGCAGCAGCGCTCCAGACGCAGGCGTTGCGTAGTGAGGACCTCGGGGAATCCGGGGTCGGGGTGTGAGTCACCAGTCATCGTTGGCCCCGGTCAGCGCACCCCCGAATCGGCTGCGTCGCCCGACTTCTTGTCGTCACCGGACGCCTGCCACGTGAGGGTGACGCGCCGGGTCTCCCCGTCGGCGTCCTCGCTGTGCTGTTCGATGACGTCGACGTCACCGCCGGGGCGCTCGCGGCGCGGCAGGCCGTCCGTGCGCGGCCGCATCCCCCGGTAGTGGCCCGTGATGTCCTCGCGGAGGTCCTGGAGGTACTTCGCCAGTCGGTCGCCGCGCATCGAGTCGTCGACGTCCGTGTCGTACCCCACCGCACCGCCGCCGACACCGCCGGGTGTCCCCGAGGAGTAGTTCCCGACCACGGCGTTGACGACCGCGCCCAGCAGCAACACGAACGCCGAGAAGTAGAGGTACGTGACGACGATGACGACGCCGCCGAAGAAGCTCCCCGCGGTCGGGTCGCTGAACGCGAGGTACACCTGGAAGAGCGCCTGGAACGCCGCCCAGCCGACCGCCGCGAACAGCACGCCCGGCAGCACGCTGCGCCAGCCGAGGTCCACGTCGGGGAAGACGTAGAACATCGGGTAGAACGCGAGGACGAGCCCCGCGACCAGCACCAGCGGCGTCAGCGCGTCGACGTACGGCACCGTCTCGGAGAACGCCGCGAAGACGGCAGCCGCACCGACCGTGACGACGACTGCAGCGACCAGCGCGACGAACACGACGACGCCGTCCTTCAGCGTGTCCACGAAGCTGCTCTCGCCGGTCGTCTCGTAGATCTCCGAGAACGCGGTGTCCAGCCCGCGGAAAATCTTCAGCGTCCCCCACAGCACCACGACGAGACCGACGACGGAGGCGGTCCCGCCTGCGGCGTCGCCCTGGAACACCTGCTGGACGACGTCCGCGATGGGGCCGGGCAGCCACGTCCCGCTGGCCGTCACGACGCGGTCCTCGAGGCCGCCGCCCACGACTGACACCACGAGGAACAACACGACGAGCAGCGGCGCGAGCGAGACGAAGGCGTTGTACGCGAGCCCCGCCGCCATGAACGGGACGTTCTTCTCGGAGAACTCCGAGAAGACGCGCTCGCCGAACCCGGTCGCGTCGGACAGTACGGACATACCGGACGTACGCGACCAATCTGGAAAACTCGTGTGGCGTCCGGCCCCGATTTCGGCGAGTCGCGCTCGCTCCCCGCGGCGGTCGCCCGGCGCGTCACTCGTCGGGGGGTGCCTCCTTCCGTCCCGTGAACTCGGTCGGCTGCAGCCGGAAGAACTCGAAATCCGTCTCCACGGGTGCCCGCTCGAAGACGTCCACGAGCGGGATGTCCACGCGCCGGAGCGCCTCCAGCGCCGACGTCGAGACGGCGTCCTCGTCGGTCGACTCCAGGTCGCCTTTCGCCACTACGCTGCGCCACCCCTCGTCGGTCTCCCCGTACACGACGAACGACACCGCGGCGTCCTCGGGGTCGGGCTTCTCCGTGTCCGCGTGGTACGCGAGCCGGAAGAAGAACGACTCCGTGTCGTCGTCGTACCCGTACGAGACCGGAATCGAGTGCGGCGGCCCGCTCGCGTCCGCGAACGAGACCACGCCAGTGCCACCGGCACCCAGGAACGCGTCGCGCTCCTCGGCGTCCAGGTGAACGCCTCTCGTGTGACTCATACTGACAACTACGCGAGGCCGCCGCAAAACTGTGGGGGCGACTGCCGGCTCACGAATGGGCTGCCACGTTCCCTCACTTCGCTCGGGAACGCTGTTCGCGGCTCCCGATAGTCACCGCTCACAATAACGTGCCCTCACTGCGTTCGGGCACGCTCTCCTCACGGCTCGCTCCGCTCGCCGTTCGACCATCCGGGGGACTCCCTCCGGTCGTCCCCACGCTCCGCGGGTCGCTTCGCTCCCCGCTCCGCCTCGTTCCCTCCCTTCGGTCGGGAACGCTGTCCGCAACACCTAACCGGAACTCCTGCCTACCCGAGAGCAATGGTAGACTGGACGGAGAAGTACCGTCCGTCGTCGCTCTCCGAGGTCCGGGGCAACGACAAGGCCCGGGACGCGCTGGCGGAGTGGGCGGAGACGTGGGAGGACCACCGGGAGGCGGTCGTCGTCCACGGCAGCCCCGGCGTCGGGAAGACGTCGGCGGCCCACGCGCTCGCGAGCGACGCCGGCTGGGACGTCGTGGAGTTGAACGCCAGCGACCAGCGCACGGCCGACGTGGTCGAGCGCGTCGCGGGCGAGGCGGCGAAGTCGGGGACGCTCACCGGCGGCTCCGGCGGGAAGAAGCTCGTCCTGCTGGACGAGGCGGACAACCTCCACGGGAACGTCGACCGCGGCGGGAGCGCGGCCATCACGCGACTCGTGAAGGAGGCCCCGCAGCCCGTCGTCCTCGTCGCGAACGAGTACTACGACATGAGTTCCGCGCTCCGGAACGCCACGCAGGACATCGAGTTCCGGGACGTCTCGAAGCGCTCCATCGTCCCCGTGCTGCGGGACATCTGCCGACGGGAGGACATCGACTACGACGAGGACGCGCTGAAAGCCATCGCCGAGCAGAACTCCGGAGACCTGCGGTCCGCGGTCAACGACCTGCAGGCGCTCGCGGAGACCGACCGCAAACTCACCGAGGACGACGTGGTGATGGGCGAGCGCGACCGCTCGCAGGGCGTCTTCGACTTCCTCGACGGCCTCATCAAGACCCACGGCGCAGAGGAAGCGCTGCAGGCCGCCTACGACGTGGACGAGACGCCTGACGACCTCCTGAACTGGGTGGAGGACAACGTCCCGAAGGACTACTACGGCGACGAACTCGCGGTCGCGTACGAGTTCCTCTCGAACGCCGACATCTGGCTGGGCCGCGTGCGGGCGACCCAGAACTACTCGTACTGGCGGTACGCGACCGACAACATCGCCGCCGGCGTCGCGGCCTCGCGCCAGCACGACCACGGCGGCTGGACGCGCTACGGCCCGCCGAGCTACTGGCGGAAACTCGGGAGTTCGCGGGCGACCCGAGAGAAACGCGACTACGTCGCCCGCCACATCGCCGAGACGGCGGGCTGCAGTATGGCGACCGCGCGCAACGACGTGCTGCCGTTCCTCGCGGCGATGACCCACCACTGCAAGAACCGGGAGCTGACGGTGGCGATGGCGGCCGCCTACGAGATGCAGGAAGAACACGTCTCCTTCGTCACGGGCTCGGGGGAGACGACGAACAAGGTGGAGTCCATCGTCGCCGACGCCGAGGAGCTCCGCGAGGCGGCGGCCGTCGACCACTCGGGCGGCGCGTTCGAGGGCGCGGTCAGAGACGACGAAGACGAGGACGACCAAGACGTGCTGGCGGACGACGACGAGGAGACAGCGGCCGACGACGAGCACGACTCGGGCGACGACGACAGCCAGCGCGGCCTCGACGAGTTCTTCTGAGGCGGGTGTCATCGGTTACCGAGACGTGCAGAATTTGCGGGGGAAACAGCCCGACACCCGAAAAAATGTTTTATAGGTGGAGTTCAACGCGGGTGGTATGCAACGACGTGACTACCTCAAAACGACCGCGGGTGCATCGTCAGCACTGGCGCTGAGTGGCTGTCTCGGACTGTTCGGCAACAGCGACAAAATCGTCATCGGGTCGGACATCCCGTACAAGCCCTTCGAGTACGAGACCAAGGAGGGCGAACTCGTCGGGTTCGACGTGGACATCGCCGAGGCAATCTTCGCGGAGCAGATGGACCGCGACTACGAGTTCAAGCGGACGTCCTTCGACGGCATCATGGGGTCGCTGAACAACGGGAACTTCCGCATCATCATGAGCGCGATGACCATCAACGAGACGCGGAAGGAGTCCGTCGACTTCTCGGACCCGTACTTCACCGCCTACCAGACTATCGCCGTCCTCGAGGCGGACAACATCACGTCCCCCGAGGACCTCGCCGGGAAGAACGTCGGCGTCCAGAAGGGGACGACCGGTGAGACGGCCGCCGAAGGGCTCAAAGAGGACCTGTCCGGCGACCTCGAAATCAAGAGCTTCGACCAGATTACGGGCGCGTTCGACGCTCTGCTGAACAACCAGGTGTCTGCCGTCATCAACGACAACACCGTCACCGCGTCCTTCGTCAACGAGAATGATGGTGTCATGTTCCTGGAGGGCGAGGGCGAGGCCGCAGCGCAGGACGAGAACGCGCCGCCGTACTACACGCTCACTGTCGAGAACTACGGCATCGGCTTCCGGCAGGACGACGACGAGTTCCGCCAAGAGGTCAACGACGCGCTCGCCGCGATTCGGGAGGACGGCACGTACGACGAGATCTACAACGAGTACTTCGACGGATAACTGCGGATTCACGCTCCTACAATGTCTGACTCTACCGTCGACGGAGAACCAAGCAGTGAGACGAGCGGCGGCGTGTTGATGCGGGACCGCCTCGTGCGGCGGCTCGGGGTCGTGGTCTCGCTCGCGTTCCTGGCGCTCGTCGGGTCACTCGTCACGTGGATTGTCTCCACACAGGTCGATTTCAGTCTCCTCGAAACCATCTTTCCGCGGTTCGTGGAGGCGTTCTGGCTCGTCATCCGCATCGTCGCTATCTCCAGCGTGCTGTCCGTGACACTCGGCGTGTTCGTCGGCCTCGGTCGCATCTCGACCTCCCGGATCACCGGGAAGATAGCGAAAGGCTACGTCGAGTTCTTCCGCGGGACGCCGCTGCTGTTCCAGTTGTTCATCATCTTCTTCGGTATCCCGCGGCTGTGGGCGACGGGGGAGTTCCCGATTGTCAACTGGGCGGTCCCGGCCGCAGTCATCGGACTGACACTCAACCACGCGGCGTACGTGGGCGAAGCCATCCGCGGCGGCATCGACGCCGTGCCGGACGGCCAGATGGAGGCCGCTCGCTCCCTGGGGATGTCCCGCGTCATGGCACTCCGAGAGGTCGTGTTGCCGCAGGCGTGGCGGAACGCGCTGGCGGCAATCGGGAACGACCAGATTATTCTGGTGAAAGACACCTCACTGCTCACCGTCATCGCGGTGCCGGAGCTGATGAGCGTGTTCCGGAGCGTCAACAGCAACCAGCTCGACCCGTGGACGCCGCTGGTCTGGCTGTGCGTGTTCTACCTCGCGATCACGATGACGATGAGTCAGCTGGTGAGCCTGCTCGAACGGAGGGCCGACTGGGGCGGCAGCCAGTACGCGACCGACGGCGAGGACGACGAGGACGAAGCGGATGGGTTCTTCGAGCGTCGCTTCGGGGGTGCCTGACAGATGCAAGACACTGACGCCTTACTGGAGTTCGAGGGTGTGGACAAGTACTTCGGACAGAACCACGTGCTGAAAGACGTCGATCTGTCCGTCGAGGAGCGAGAGGTCGTCGTGGTCATCGGCCCGTCGGGGTCCGGGAAGTCGACGCTCCTCCGCTGCACGAACCGGCTCGAAGAGGTTCAGGACGGGGAGATTCGCCTCGACGGCGTGTCGCTGACGGACCCGGAGACGGACATCAACGCGCTCCGACAGCGCATCGGAATGGTGTTCCAGAGCTTCAACCTCTTCCCGCACAAGACCGCGCTGGAGAACATCTCGCTGGCTCCCGAGAAGGTCAAGGGGACGCCGGAGTCCGACGCCAAGGGGGACGCCGACGACCTCCTCGAACGTGTCGGGCTCGACGGCCAGGGGTCGTCGTACCCGAACCAGCTGTCCGGCGGCCAGCAGCAGCGGGTCGCCATCGCTCGCGCGCTGGCGATGAACCCACAGGTGATGCTGTTCGACGAGGTGACGAGCGCGCTCGACCCCGAACTCGTCGGCGAGGTGCTGGACGTCATGCGGAATCTCGCGGAGGAGGGGATGACGATGCTGGTCGTCACACACGAGATGGGGTTCGCCCGCGAAGTGGGCGACCGCATCGTGTTGATGGCGGACGGGAAGGTCGTCGAGAAAACACCAGCCGAACAGTTCTTCGAGGAGCCGACGACCGAGCGGGGCCGTCGGTTCCTGTCGCGGCTCCTGTAGCCGCACCGGTCGCGTCGCGCCGTCAGCGACTCGCTGCGCCGTCGACCGAGAGGTCGACGTGCCACTGCGTTCGTGCGCTGAGCACGAGCAGCGCGGCGACGGCGGCGGCGAGCGCGTAGTACGTGAGCTGGAGGGCCGCCGAGAACTCGAAGACCCCGACCATCGACAGCACCTGGACGACGACCAGCAGGGTGGCTGCTGCGCACGCTCTGGCGGCGCGCGTCGCGCCGCGCTGGCGCGCCCAGACGTACCCCGTGAGCGCGGCGGCGAACACCGCGAGTTCGAAGGTGTGGTTGAGCAACTGGACGCGCGTGCCGTAGACGGCGAAGAGGGTGTTCCGAGAGAACGCGAGTTCCAGCGGGAGCATCGCGAGGCCGGCGAGCGCGGCGGTCCGGACGCGCCCGAGCCCGAGGCCGGTTTTCTCGCGCATGCGGAGCGTGGCGTAGATGAGTGTCCCGAAGATGGCGAGCGCGGCGAGGTGGTGGATGGCCTGCGTGATGGGCTGGTAGCCCCACGGGAGGAGCCCGCTGAAGGTGACGGTGGTGCCGCCCAGAATGACCTGCAGGGGGAGCAGGACGACGGCGAGGACGCCCGACACCTGGATGTCGCGGTCGTCGAAGTTTCGGTAGGCGACAGCGCCGGTGCCGAGGATGAAGAAGCCGACGACCATCGCGACCGAGCGGTGGAACTGCTCGATGAAGTCGTTGACCGGGAGCCCGAACGGCAGCAGTCGGCCGCTGCAGTCCGGCCACTGGAGCCCGCAAGTGGCACCAGAGCCCGAGACGGCGGTGAACTCCCCGAGGAGGATGAGCGCGAACGTGAGTACAGTGGTCACGGCCGCGAGCTGGTACGAGCGACGAGCCATGGTCCGAATTTTCGGGCGACGGTACGTATGCGTGTCGGGTTCTCCAGCGGACCGAGAACAGTCGGTTCGTCGTCTGTCGTAATCTCGTTCGACGCGTTGGGACAGGCTTTTGCTGGATGCCGGCGGTGTCACCTACATGGGACTCGACGAGGACGCGCTGGACTACCACGCCAGCGACCCGCCAGGGAAAGTAGAGATTTCGACGACGAAACCGACGAACACGCAGCGAGACCTCTCGCTGGCGTACTCGCCGGGCGTGGCAGCGCCCTGCCGGAAGATTGCCGACGACCCCGAGAACGCCTTCAAGTACACCACGAAGGGCAACATGGTCGGGGTCGTCTCGAACGGCTCGGCGGTGCTCGGCCTCGGCGACATCGGCGCGCAGGCCGCCAAGCCCGTCATGGAGGGGAAGGGCGTGCTGTTCAAGCGCTTCGCCGACATCGACGTCTTCGACATCGAACTCGACCAGGCCTCGGCGGACGAACTCGTCGAGACCGTCTCCGCGATGGAGCCGACGTTCGGCGGCATCAACCTAGAGGACATCAAGGCCCCCGAGTGCTTCGAGGTCGAGACCCGGCTGCGCGAGGAGATGGACGTGCCGGTGTTCCACGACGACCAGCACGGCACCGCCATCATCTCGGGCGCGGCGCTGCTGAACGCCGCCGAAATCGCCGACAAGGACCTCGACGACCTCGAAGTCGTCTTCTCCGGCGCGGGCGCGTCCGCCATCGCGACGGCGAAGTTCTACGTCTCGCTCGGCGTGCAGCGCGAGAACGTCACGATGTGTGACTCCTCGGGCGTCATCACCGAGGACCGCGACGTCAACGACTTCAAAGCCGAGTTCGCCCAACCCGCGGGCGAGGGCGGCGACCTCGCCGACGCGATGGCCGGCGCGGACGTCTTTGTCGGGCTCTCCGTCGGCGGCATCGTCAGCCAGGAGATGGTGCAGTCGATGGCCGACGACCCCATCGTGTTCGCGATGGCGAACCCCGACCCCGAAATCGACTACGAGGCCGCGAAGCAGGCCCGCGACGACACCGTCATCATGGCGACGGGGCGCTCGGACTACCCGAATCAGGTGAACAACGTCCTCGGCTTCCCGTTCATCTTCCGGGGCGCACTCGACGTGCGCGCGACCGACATCAACGAGGACATGAAGGTCGCCGCCGCCGAGGCGCTCGCCGACCTCGCCAAACAGGACGTCCCCGACGAAGTTGTGAAAGCCTACGGCGACCAGCCCCTGCAGTTCGGCTCCGAGTACATCATCCCGAAGCCGCTGGACCCGCGCGTGCTGTTCGAGGTGGCACCGGCCGTGGCCGTCGCCGCGATGGAGTCCGGCGTCGCCCGGACGAACCTCGACCCCGAGCAGTACCGCGAGGAACTGGAGGCCCGCCTCGGCAAGAGCCGGGAGATGATGCGCATCGTCATCAACAAGGCCAAGAGCAGCAAGCAGCGCGTCGCGCTCGGCGAGGGCGACGACGAGAAGATGATTCGCGCGGCCTACCAGATGGCCGAGGAGGACATCGCAGAGCCCGTCCTCCTGGGCGACCGAGACACCATCGACGGAGCCGTCGACGCGCTCGGTCTCGACTTCGAGCCCGATGTCGTCGACCCCGACGAGGGCGACCACAGCGAGTACGCCGACCGGCTCTACGAACTCCGCAAGCGCAAGGGCATCACGCGCAGTGAGGCCGAGTCGCTCGTGACCCGCGACCCGAACTACCTCGGGTCGACGATGGTCGAGGCCGGCGACGCCGACGCCTTCCTCACGGGGCTCACCCACCACTACCCGAGCGCGCTCCGCCCGCCGCTGCAGGTCGTCGGCACCGCGCCGGACGCCGACTACGTCGCGGGCGTCTACATGCTGACGTTCAAGAATCAGGTCATCTTCGTCGCTGACGCCACCGTCAACCAGAACCCCGACGAGGAAGTCCTCGCCGAGGTCGCGCGCCACACCGCCGACCTCGCGCGCCGCTTCAACGTCGACCCCCGGGTGGCGATGCTGTCGTACTCGAACTTCGGCAGCGTCGACAACGAGGGCACCCGGAAGCCTCGTGAGGCCGCCCGCCTCCTCCGCGAGGACGAGTCCGCCGACTTCCCCGTCGACGGCGAGATGCAGGCCGACACCGCCGTCGTCGAGGACATCCTCGAAGGCACCTACGGCTTCAGCGAACTCGACGGCCCCGCGAACGTGCTCATCTTCCCGAACCTCGAAGCCGGCAACATCGGCTACAAGCTCCTCCAGCGCCTCGGCGGCGCGGACGCCATCGGCCCGATGCTGGTCGGCATGGACAAGCCCGTCCACGTCCTCCAGCGCGGCGACGAGGTCAAGGATATCGTGAACCTCGCGGCCGTCGCGGCGGCCGACGCACAGCAGCGCGAGGAGTAGCGGCTCCGGCGGCTTCAGTTTTCGAGGGCGAAAGCGACACGGACGACGCGGAGCGACGCGTCGGACCGCCCCGTTCAGTCGCCGGCCCGGCGGTCCGACCGCGACGGCGGCGGAATCTGTGGGTCCGTCGAATCGGCGTCAGGCAGCAGGCAGCGGTCGGCCTCGTCGTTCACGTGGGCGTACTGGTCGGGCTGGTTCGCGAGGACGTGCGCGGGGTTGCGGGCGCTGTCGACCTGCGCGGCCCGAATCTCGGAGAACCCGACGACGCGGGCCCGGATGCCGCGCCAGTGGTGGCGCGCGGCCGCCGGCACCGAAAACTCCCGCAGCGGCCGGTAGTCGCGGCGTTTCGCCGCGAGCACCGCGGTGTTGACGTCCGCGGCGAGGGCGTCGTGGTCGACAAGCACGCCGACGCTCGCACCCGGCGGCACGCGCGCGGCGAGCGTGTCCAGCCCGAGGTGGAGCGCCCGATACTCCGCGACGTTGTTGTCCGGCGCTTCGTCGGGCACCGACAGTCGCGCGACGCGGTCGCCGTCCCGCGTCTCGATGATGACCCCGAGACCAGCACCGTCGCTGGCGTACGAACCGTCCGTCGCCACGTAGAAGTCGCGGCGGTGCGACCGCGGCGGGTGGGCGATGTGAGGGGTCGGCGCGTCGTCGAAGATGTCCCGCAGGCTCGGTTGGCCCACAATGGCCATACGCCGAATAGCGGGTCGTTCGACGTAAATCCTCCGCCGGTCGGCGCGCACTCACGCGATTCGTGGCGCGAGCCGGTAGGCATACGGTCCCGCGCCGTCTCCCCTCACGTATGCTGGTCCGGGAGCTGATGACGGCCGACGTCGAGACGGTACAGGAGTCCGAGGACGTGAGCACGGTGCTCCAGAAGCTCGCCGAGCGCCACTTCACCGGCTTCCCCGTCGTGGACGACGACGGCCGGCTCGTCGGCGTCGTCACGCAGCGGGACATGGTGGAGCTGTTCCAGCCGGAACACCGCACGGTCTGGATTCCAATCGGGCTGCCGCCGTTCCTCGAATCGCTGGAGTACGGCTTCGAACTCTCCTGGGACGACCTGGAGGCCAGCCTCGACCTCGCGTCGAGCGCGGGCAAGCCGGTCAAACGCATCATGACCGAAGACGTGCTGACCGTCGAACCAGACGACTCCGTCGACGACATCCTCGAGATTCTCGCGCACGACGACCGCGACGTGAACCGCGTCCCCGTCGTCGAAGACGGCGACCTCGTCGGCATCGTCACCCGTCAGGACGTGCTGCGCGCGCTGCACGCGGAGCGCTCCGGGGAGTGACGTGTAACGCCGGCCTGCCCGCTCTCACGGCGTAGCCGGCAAAACCGTCACGCCTCCGAAACGGTCAATTCCCCGCGGTGTGGAGTGGTGGCGTGACCAACTATCGCGACGCTGTCCTGTTTCTGCTGCTCGCGGCCGTCTGGGGGTCGGCGTTCCCCGCGATCAAGGCCGGTCTGGAAGCCGGCTTCGAGCCCGTGCTGTTCGCGGCGGTGCGCTACGACGTGGCCGGCGTCGTGATGCTCGCGTACGCCGCCCGCGTCAGCGACCGCTGGCTGCCGCGCACGCGGGCCGACTGGACGACCGTCGGCATCGCCGCCGTGCTGATGATCGCCGCCTACCACGCCTTCCTGTTCGTCGGCGAACAGCAGACGACGAGCGCCGTCGCGGCCGTCGTCGTCAGCCTCAGCCCCGTGCTCACGACGGGGTTCGCTCGTACGTTCCTTCCCTCGGAGCGACTCTCTGTCGCGGGCCTCACGGGCCTCGCGCTCGGCCTCGTCGGGGTCGTCGTGCTGTCGAACCCCGACCCGTCGAACCTCCTCGGCGGGAACACCGTCGGCGTGTTGCTCGTGCTGTCGGCGTCGACGTGTTTCGCGCTCGGGAGCGTCCTCACACAGCGCGTCGACGACGACCTCTCCATCGAGACCATGGAGGCGTGGTCGATGCTGCTCGGAGCCGGTCTGATGCACGTCGCCAGCGTCGCCGCCGGCGAACCGCAGGTCGTCCCCCGGAACACGGAGGCGCTGTTCGCCATCGGCTACCTCTCGCTGGTCGCCAGCGCGCTGGGCTTTCTCGTCTACTTCGAGCTGCTGGAGCGTCTCGGCCCCATCGAGATCAACCTCGTGAGCTACGTCGCGCCCGTGTTCGCCGCGATTGTCGGGCTGGTGTGGCTCGCCGAACCCATCACCCCCAACACGGTCGCGGGGTTCCTCGTCATCTTCTCGGGGTTCTGTCTGCTGAAGCGCCGCGCGCTCGTCGCAGAACTGCGGAAAGCGCGGGCTGTCTGGGCGTAGCTGCGGGCGGAACAGACTCGCTCCCCGCCGCTACCGCGCGTCCGCGATGCGCTCGAACTGGTCGGCAGAGAGTGTCACGTCCGCGGCTTCGACGTTCTCTCGGAGCTGGTCGGGGGTTCGAGCGCCGGTGATGGGTGCGACCACCTGGTCGTGGTGGAGCAGCCACGCCAGCGACACCTGCGCGGGCGTCGCGCCGACCTCGTCGGCGACCGCCTCGACCGCGTCGAGGACGTCGAAGTTCGACGACGTGAGGTAGGAGTCGACGAACTGCTGGTCGGTCGCGCCCCGCGTGCCGTCGGGCGGGTCCTCGCCGCGTTCGTACTTCCCCGTGAGGAAGCCGCCGGCGAGCGGCGACCACGGCACCACGCCGATGTCGTAGTCCCGGCACATGTCGAGGTAGTTCCCGGCGATTTCGCGGTTCACCGCGTTGAACCGCGGCTGGACGACGGTGAACGGCTCGTACCCCTCTCGTTTCGCGATTTCGTTCGCCTTCGCGACCTTCCAGGCGTTCGGCTGGAACGTCGACGCGCCGAGGTAGTGGACTGTCCCGTCCCGCACGAACCCGTCGAGCGTGCGCATGAACTCCGCAGCCGGCGTGTCGTCGTCCCACCGGTGGACGTAGAGGAGGTCGACGTAGTCGGTGCCGAGCCGGTCGAGGACGGCGTCGAGGCTCTCCCGGAGGTGTTTCCGGTTCAGCCCGCGGCCGTTCGGGCCCTGGCGGGTCGGCCAGTACATCTTCGACGCGACGACGTAGTCCTCGCGGTCGCGCTCCGACAGCCAGTCGCCGATGTAGCGCTCGGCGCGCCCGCCGCCGTACATGTCGGCGGTGTCGATGAATCGCCCGCCGGCGTCGGCGTACGCGTCGAGGAGGTCGTGGGCGCGCTGCTCCCCGACCTCCACCTCGCCGGCGTCGTTCTCCCGCCCGAACCGCCACGTCCCGAACGCGAGTTCCGTCACTCTCAGCCCGGTGCGGCCGAGCGGCACAGCGTCCAGCGCCATACGCCGACGCACGGCAACGGAGTGGTTAAGCGGTCCGTCTTCTCGTCGCCGTGCGGGTCCCTGTCGGCGGCGGCGCTGGGCGACGAACGCGAGCGGAATGAACGGAACGGGCGAGAACAGCAGCGACGAGAACGGTTGGGGAGGGCGGCTGGAGGGGGTCGAGCGGCGAGCTATTCGGTCTGGTGGCGGTGACCGAGCACGAGCGCGGCGACGTGCGCGAGCACCATGACGGCGAGGGCGGTCTGTTCGGCCGACGACGACGGACCGGCGACCACGAGCGGGACGTAGAGGAACGGCAGCGCGACGGCCGCCCAGAAGCCCGCGACCTCGAGGGGCTTCAGGAGCGTCGCGGAGCCGGGCGTGGTCACCACGTCCGTTGCGGCGTCGGCGAGCGCGGATCGGGAGGGAGTTGACATGTCGGGGGGCACCTCGTCTACTCTATCGTAGGACGGCCCACCGCATATAGTAGGTCGACCGTTGTCGGCGTTTCACTCCGTTTTAGGTGGTTATGTCGACGGCTATCTACGATTTACAACGCCACCAGAACGCAGCTAACAGTTTATCGCGGCTTCTGAGAGAGTTTCGCTAATTCAGGGTTCTCGAACGGTTTCGTCGGCTCCACTGGGGCTCGTCCCGGCGTCGAGCGCGCTCCACCCGGACTGACGGCTCGCGGTCCGGGCCGAGGTAGGGCAGACCTACGCTGAGGTGTGCGTCCAGACGCAGCTAGTAGGAAGCGCCATCTCGTCGTGAGAACGCATATCGAGGACAGCCGTCGCTCGGGACGAACACAGACTGCGGCCGCTCGCTACCGCTCGTCGTCGCGTAGTGTTCACTCGACGGACGCGTCGCTGCAGTCCGTCGTTGCAGCAGAGAAGTGCCCGGGGAGGGTTTTGAACCCTCGATCTCCGCATGTCCCAGGTTCGAGGCTCGGCGGGCCTCGCGGACATGCTGAGCATCCACGTGGCAGTGGGATGCCGCACCGAAGCTCGATACCCTATGAGTGCGGCGCTATGACCAGCTAAGCCACCCGGGCTCGTTTCGCCGTATGCCGGTCTTGCTCTTTAACGTTCTCATCTCGGCCGGCCACCCGCCGGGTTTAAGCCGAGCCGGTGGTTTCGAGCCTACATGGACGTACCTGCGCTCGTACAGTCCTCGCTCGGCGACGAGGACGTCGCAGCCCACGTCGCGCTGAAGGGCGAGGACGCGCTGTTCGTCACGCCGACGCGCACGCTGCTGTACACCGCCGACGGCCTGCTGAGCGACGAATCGGTCGACGAGTTCCCCCACGACGCCGAGGGAATCGGGGTCAGCGAGGGCCGCCGGAAGGCGAAAGTCACCCTCGACTACGGGCTCGACGGCGACGAATCCTTCTCCGTCCCGTCGGCCAGCCTCGACGACGTTCTCCACCCGATTCTCGCCGGCGTGCTGAACGCCGCCGACGTCACCGACCCCGGGGAGACGGTCAAGCGCACGTATCGCTTCAGCGAACTCACCCTCGTCGTCACCAGCGACCGCGTCGTGAAACACATCGGGTCGGCCGTCTGGGGGCCCGACTACGAGGAGATCGCGTACGCGACGGTGACTGGCATCGACACCGAGGACGGCAACGTCTCCAGCCAGCTCGTCCTCGAAACCACGGCACGCACCGAGCGCATCAAAGCGCCGAACGAGCAGTTCCGCGCCGTCCGCGAAGCCGTCCAGGACGCCGTGTTCGCTTACCACGGCGTCGACAGCGCCGCCGAGTTGAGCGCCGCGAGCGCCGGCGACGCCAGTCAAACCAACACGGGCGAGGTGTCGTTCGGAGGTGGCGTCGACCCAATCGACACGAGCGGTGTCGGCGAGGACGATGACGCGGACGCGGGCAGCGAGCGGGAAGCCGCTGCGGGTGGCGGCGGGAGCGCGTCGGCGGTGAGCGCGCAGGCGGCGAGCGAGGACGCGAGCGCAGAGGGCGACGAGTTCGAGTCCAGCGGCTTCCGGACGGCGGCCGAGAAGGTCGAGCCGCCGGTCGACCCAGAGGAACTGGAGGTCGAACTGGACGAGATGGCCGACGTCATCGAGAGTCTCGCTGACACCGTCGAGCGACAGCAGGAGGTCATCGAGGCACAGCAAGCCGCCATCGAGGCGCAGCGCGAGCGCCTCGATGCGCTCCGCGAACTCACTCCCGACCAGTGACTTTGCGGATGCACGAGGAGCCGAACGGGCCGAGTTCGCCGGCGTTCAGCTTCACGAAGTAGCCGGTCGACAGGGACGACCCGCAGCGCCGACACGAGAACTCGCCGTCTTTCTGAACGACCTGCGACTCGAAGGAGACGTAGCTGCCGCCCTGCGGGTAGACCTCGCCGGACTCGCGTTCGATGACGCCGCGGCGCTCGGCCTCGTCGAGTATCTCCCGGGTCGTCCGCGGGTGTGTCGTGACCGTCTCGATGCGGTCGATGGCGTCCGCGACCGACAGCGACCCGAACTCGAGGTTCGCGAGGAGTTCCACGCCGACCTCGACCGGGTCGGCGTCGTCGTCGACGCCACCGTGGCTCATGTCATCCAGTCAGTCGACGCCGTACTTCAGCGTTGCCCGATGGCAGCCGTTTTGTGCCTGCCCCGGATAGCGGGCGGCGATGCGACGCTACCTCGCCGGCGCTGCCGCCGCCCTCGTCGTCGCGCTGGCAGTGCTCGCGCGGCCGTCGCGAGCCCTCGACGCGCTGCGGGTCGCCGTCGCGAGCCCGTGGTTTCCCCTCGTTCTGGTCGGTCTGTACGCCGTCCGGCCGTTCCTCGCGTGGCCCATCAGCGTGCTGTCCGCGCTCGTCGGCTTCAAGTACGGCCTCGTGGTGGGCGTCCCCGTCGCGCTCGTCGGCGCGCTCGCAACCAGTCTGCCGGCGTACGCCGCGGGCCGGTACGCGCCCGCCGACGGGCTGCTCGTCGGACGGTTCTCGGACGGCAGCCGGCGGTTCTTCGCAGCGACGGGCGACGTCCGCGGGCTAGTCGCCGCGCGGTTCGCACCCACGCCCGCTGAGCCGGTGTCGGCCGCGGCGGGAGCCGGCGGCGTCCCCCTGCGGTCGTTCGCGGCCGGCACGCTCGTCGGCGAACTCCCGTGGGTCGTCGCGACTGTCGCGCTCGGCAGCGGCCTCGATACGTTCGCAGTAGCCGCCAGCAGCGTCGACCCGCTGCTGCTCGCCGTCGGGGTGCTCGCGGCGGCGGCGCTGCTCGGTCCCGTCGCGTACCGCGAGCTGGCGGCGTAGTCAGAGCGTGAACGGGTCGCTGCAGTCCACTATCACGCCGTGCTGCGGGCAGACGTACTTGCAGTGGCGCTTGAACAGGTCGGCGTCACACCGCGGGCACGCCGGCGCGTCTGCTGCCATGACTGGACGGTCGAACGCGGCGAGTAAAGGCGTGTCCCTCTCGGAGACGGGGAAGAGAACGGTCGCGCTACGCTGTCCTCAGGTCAGCACTCGCTCCAGCCACAGGACTCGCAGGTCTTGCAGCCCTCGCTGTAGTAGAGGGTCATCGACCCGCAGTCCGGACACTCGGGGCTCTCCCCGGCGTCGATGAGCGACTGCGTGGCGTCTTGGGTGTCCTGCGTCTCGTCGCCGGCACCCGACGGACCCTGCGGGCCGCCGAGCGACTCGGCAGCGCCGCCGTCCGTCTCGGGCGCGCCCGCAGCGTCCTCGATGTCGCCGAGGCGCTGCTGCTGGGGGTAGGCCGCTCGGTCGACGTCCCCGTCGAGGTAGCGGCGGAGCGCGGTGCCGAACGCGTCCGGGATGGAGTTGACCTGCTCGCCCTTGTCCCAGGCGACCTTCGGCGACCGGATGCCCTGAAGCTTGTCCGCAATCTCGGCGGGGTCGACGCCCGACCGGAGCGCGACCGAGATGGTCTTCGCGAGCGCCTCCGTGAACGAGCCCGTGAAGCCGCCGGAGTTCCCGGTGTTCGCGAACAGCTCGAACGGCCGCTCGCGCTCGGGGTCCTCGTTGATGGTGACGTAGAGCTTCCCGTAGCCCGTGTCGACGCGCTGCGTGACGCCGTGCAGGAGGTCGGGACGGGACTGCTTCTCGGCGAACTCCTCGTCGAAGTCTTCGGCGTCGCCGGCGAAGATCTCGCGGAGGTCGTCGCCGAACGCGGCCTGCACGTCCTCGTTGTCGAGGAAGCCCTCGATGCCGCCGAACGTCTCCTCGATGGTCTCGACGATGGCCTCCGCGGCCTCGTCCTCGTCCATCGACGAGAACTCCGTGTTGTCGGCGCGCGTCGTCAGCACCTGCTTGCTGCGGGTGCCGTCGCGGTAGACGGTGACGCCCTTCCCGCCGTTCTCGTAGATGTAGCGGTACACCTCGTCCATGTCCTCGACGGACGCGTCGTTCGGGAAGTTACACGTCTTCGAGATGGCGGAGTCGACGCCCTGCTGGCAGGCGGTCTGGACCGCCGCGTGCTCTTTCCCGGAGAGGTCGCTCGTGACGACGAACAGCTCGCCGATGGCGTCCGGGACCGTCGTCAGCCCGTCGACGCCGTCGAACTCGTTGTTCGCCATCTGCTCCTGGGCCTCCTCTTTGACGGCCTGAACGTCGATGTCGTTGTCCTCCAGCGTGCGGAGGAAGTAGTCGTCGAACTCCACGAGCATCTCGTCGCCCTGCACGTCGTCGCTGACGTTCTTGTAGTAGGCGACGTTGTAGATGGGCTCACAGCCGCCCGTGGTGTTGCCGACCATCGACGTGGTGCCGGTCGGCGCGATGGTCGTCGTGTTGTGGTTCCGAATCGGGTAGCCGTCCGCCCACTCGTCGGCGTCCTCGCCGGTGTGGTGCTCGAACCACTCGGCGTACTCCGTCGGGTTCGCGTACTTGGACTTGTCCCACTCGTCGAAGCTGCCGCGCTCCATAGCGAGCTCGTGGCTCGCGGTCTTCGACCCGTGGTTGATGGTCTCCATCAGCTGGCTGGCAATCTCGTTGCCCTCCTCGCTGCCGTACTCGACGCCGAGCTGGACGTAGAGCTGCGCGAGGCCCATGACGCCGAGGCCGATCTTCCGCATCTCGGAGACCTTCTCCTCGATCTCCGGAACCGGGAAGTCCGACATCGTGACGACGTTCTCGAGGAACCGCGTCCCCATCTCGATGCGGTGCTGGAACGCCTCGGTGTCGACCGCTTCGTCGAGGAACTGGCTGACGCCCGCCTCGAGGCTGTCGAAGTCGTGTTCCTCGCTCCAGACCCGCCAGTCAGGCGAGTCCTCGGCCGCGAGCGTCGAGAGGTTGATGTGACCGAGGTTGCAGGCCTCGTACTCCTCGAGGGGCTGCTCGCCGCAGGGGTTCGTCGCGAGGATGCGGTGCTCGGGGTGTTCCTCGACGTCGAAGGAGTGCTGGTCGTTGACGCGCTCCAGGTAGATGACGCCGGGTTCGCCGTTCTCGTGGGCACCCTCGACGATGCGGCTCCAGAGCTCTTCGGCAGGGAGCGTGAGGGGCTCGCCGACCTCGACGTGGTGGCCGAGGCCGTACCGGGAGTACATCTCCTTCGTCTCCTCGGTCGCGATGTGGGCTTCGCCCGTGCGCGGGTTCGTGAACGTGTACTCCTCGCCGGCTTCGAGGGCCTCCATGAAGCCGTCGGTGACGCCGACGGAGATGTTGAAGTTCGAGAGGTGGCCCTCGACGGCGTTCCGGAGGTGTTCGGGGACGCGGCCGTCGTCGTCGATGAGGCCGCGAGCCTCTTCGAGGGCTTCCGAGAACTCGGTGTACGTGTAGTCGTCGGGGTCGTTCAGCTTCAGGACGTGGGCCAGGGAGACGTCCTTGTTCTTCGCGTGGATGAACTCCACGACGTCCGGGTGGCTGACGCGCATGACAGCCATCTGTGCGCCGCGTCGCGCGCCGCCCTGCGCGATGGTCTCGCACATCTGGTCGAACGTCTCCATGAACGTCAGCGGCCCCGAGGCGATGCCGCCGGTGGAGCCGACGGTGTCGCCGTACGGCCGGAGCTGCCAGAACGCGTACCCCATGCCGCCGCCGGACTGGAAGACCTCGGCGGCCTCCTTGGCGGTCTGGTGGATGTCCGTGATGTCGTCGCCCGGCGAGTCGACGAAGCAGGCCGAGAGCTGCTGGAGTTCGTCGCCGGCGTTCATCAGGGTCGGCGAGTTCGGCATGAAGGAGAGGTCCTCCATCAGGCCACGGAACTCGGCCGCGACGCCCTCGACGTGCTCGCGTACCTCGGGGTCGTCGAGTTCGGGGACGACCGTGTCGTACGCGAACTTGTTGACGTTGTCCTCGGTGAGTGCGACGGTCTCCTCGTCGCTGTCCGGGTCGACGCCGTCGCCGAAGACCTCCTCGGTGAGTTCGTCCCGTCGCGGGTGGTCGGGCTTCAGCTGGCTGGGCGTGACCTCGACGGGGTCGTCGGACTCGTAGACGACCTCGGCGAGCGCGATGTTCTTCGCGACGCGCGGGAACAGGTCCTCCTGCTCCTCGACGAGTTCGCCGTCCGTGTTCTTCCGGAGGTAGCGAGCCGGCAGGATGTTGTGGTAGGCGTTGGCGGTGAGTCGGTCTTCGAGCGAGTCACCGGTGACGCGCTTGACCGGGAGCGTGAGTTCGTCCGCGGACAGGTCGTGCGAGCTCATTCGTCGTCCCTCCGCGAGACAGTCCGTGTGGTGGTGGGTTCGTGTATCATGTGTGGCTGAACGTCGGTGTTCGGGAACGACACACTGGTAGCCGGCACGGGGGGTTAGTAGTTGTGTTCTCGGAGCCCCCGAACCGGACCGCGCATGCCGCCCAAGTTCGGCGTGTCTACGGCCTACGACCGGACCGGATATGAAGGCTCCCAAAGCGTGGTGAAAGTGGCGGCATCTGGCCGCCAGATTCCGGGGACGGCGCGGGAACTTCAGTTTCGGCTTCCACACGAATGCAGGGGGTGTCGGCCGACAGGTGTATCACCGCTCGCTCTGTGGGCCGACACATGCATCCGGCACTGCTCGCAGTCGGCGGTCTGACGGGGTCCCCGCTGGGGACGCTGCTGCTCGCGCTGGTCGCCGTCGGGGTCGTGGTCCTCGTCGGTCGGCTCGTCCTGCGCGTCGCGTGGAAACTGGTCGTGCTCGCGACGCTCGTCGTCGCGGGCCTGTGGGCCGCCTCGACGGTGGCCGGCGGACTGTTCTGACGGCCGTCACTCGGCCGCCATCAGAAGGAAGTTCTCGACGAGGTCGTGACCAGCGCCGGTGAGCACGGACTCCGGATGGAACTGCACGCACTCGATCGGGTGTTCGCGGTGGCGGACGCCCATCGCCAGCGCTCCGTCGGCGGTCTCCGCGGTCACGTCGAAGCAGTCCGGAATCTCGGTGCAGGCCAGCGAGTGGTAGCGCGCCGCCGGGAACCCCTGCTGGACGCCCGCGAACACGCCCTCCCCGTCGTGTTCGACCGGACTGGTCTTGCCGTGCATCGGTTCGTCGGCCCGACCGACCTCGCCGCCGTACTCGTAGACGGCCGCCTCCATGCCGAGGCAGACGCCGAGCGTCGGCACGTCGGGGCTGACCTCGCGAAGCACGTCCGCGGTCACACCGACGTCGCGGTCGTTCTCCGGGTGGCCGGGCCCCGGACTGACGACGACGGCGTCCGGGTCGTAGTCCCGAATCTCGGCCAGCGAGGCGGTGTTTTTCACCACCGTCGTGTCGGGCCGAGCACCGTCGACGGTTTGCTCGGAGACGTACTCCACGAGGTTGTACGTGAACGAGTCGAAGTTGTCGACGAACAGGACTCTCATCGGTTCGCCTCCGCGGCCGGGACGCCGCTGTCTTCCTCGCGCACGCGGTCGACGGCCGCGAGCACGCCGTCCATCTTCGCCTCCGTCTCGTCGAACTCGGCAGCCGGGTCGCTGTCGGCGACGATGCCCGCGCCGGCGCGCACTCGGAGGGTGTCTTCGCCGCCGGTGCGGTCGACCGTCGCCGACCGAATCGTGATGGCGAACTCGGCGTCGCCCGTCCACGAGAAGTAGCCGACGCCGCCGCCGTAGATGCCCCGCGGGCTGGCTTCGAGGGCGTCGATGTGCTCCATCGCGCGGACCTTCGGCGCGCCCGACAGCGTGCCCGCCGGGAAGGAGGCCCGGGTCGCGTCGAACGCGTCTAAATCACCGTCGAGCGTCCCGGTCACGGTGGACTCGATGTGCTGGACGTGGCTGTACTTCAGGACGCGCATGAACTCGGGGACCTCTACGCTCCCCGGTTCGCTGACGCGGCGGACGTCGTTGCGCGCGAGGTCGACGAGCATCGTGTGTTCGGCGCGCTCCTTCTCGTCTGCGAGCATCTCCCCCGCGAGCCGACGGTCCTCCACCGGGCTGGCTCCGCGCGGGCAGGTGCCCGCGATGGGGTTGTTCAGCACGGTGTCGCCGTGGACTGCCACGAGCGTCTCGGGGCTCGCGCCCACCACGGTCCTGTCGCCGTGTTCGAGCAGGAACATGTACGGCGAGGGGTTCACGTCCCGGAGCGCGGCGTACAGCCCCCGCGGGTCGACGTCGCCGTCGAGCTCCCGGGTGCGGGAGACGACTGCCTGATAGACTTCGCCGTCGAGGACGGCCTCCTTGGCCGATTCGACCGCCGCCTCGTAGTCCGCGCGGTCCCCCGCGCGCTCGTCGGTCACGCGGAACCCACCGAACTCGGGGTCGTCGGCGTCCCGGAGCGCGGCCGCCACGCGTTCGGCCTCGGCTTCCAGGTCGTCGTAGACGGAACCGGCGTCCGCGCCGTCGACGACGGGCGTGAACACCAGAGAGACCGAGTCCGTCGCGCGGTCGAAGACGAGCGTGCGCGTGGTGAGCGCGAACTCGGCGTCCGGCAGCGGCGTGTCGGGGCGCTCGACGCCGACCTCGTCGAGCCAGAGGTCGTAGACGGCGTCGTACGCGAGGAACCCCACCAGTCCGCCGTCGAGCAGTTGGCGGTCCTCGTCGGGGAAGTTCCGGCGCTCGACTCCCGGGAGCGCGCCGCGGAGGTGGTCGAGCACGTCGCCGCCCTCGCTGCCGTCACCAGCGACGAAGTCGACGACGCGGTCGTCGCGGAGGCGCTCGACGGTCGTCTCGTCGGGGTCGACCGTGACGACCGCCGCGGGGTCGTACCCGACGAACGAGTACCGGGCGTGCCGGCTCTCGTCCGCGCCGGACGGCTGGAACGCGCCGTCCGGGTCGCTGGCTGCGGTCTTCTCGGCGCTCTCCAGGAGGAAGCCGTGGTCGCCCGCCACCAGCGTGTCGTGTGCGGTCAGCGGCGACACGTCGACGTCAAGGTCGGCGGCGACGCGGACGACCGCCGGCCCGTCGTCGGCGAGGTCGACGAACGCTTCGCGGCTGGTGTCCATCACGAGTCCACCGCCCCCACCACGTCGTCGGCTCGCGCGTCGGTCGCGGCCGCGACGAACTCGCGGACGGCGGCGTGGTCCTTCTCGCCGGGCGCGGCCTCCACGCCGGACGCCACGTCGACGGCGAACGGGTCGACCGCCTCGACGGCCGCCCGGACGTTCCCGGGCGTGAGGCCGCCGGCAAGCACGACCGGTGCGTCCACGCCCGCAGCGAACTCGCGGGTGGCGTCCCAGTCGTGCGTGCGGCCGGTCCCGCCGCCGCCATCCTCGCCGACGGAGTCCACGAGCAGCGCGTCGACCACGTCGGCGTAGCGCGCGGCCCCCGGGTCGCCGGCGTCCACGGCTTTCAATACGTCCACGTCGGTGTTCGCGGCGACGAACGCGACGTCACCGACGGGCAGGTCGCCGTGCAGTTGGAGCACGTCCGGAGCGACTGTCTCGGCGAGTTCGACGGCGCGCTCGGCGGTCTCCGGCATCGTGACGAGTACGCTGGAGACCAGCGGCGGCGCGGACGCGAGGAGGTCGGCGGCGACAGCCACGTCGACCTCCCGGGACGTGTCGACGGGGACGTCCGCGACGACGCCGACGGCGTCAGCGCCGGCGTCGACTGCCGCGCGGAGGTCGGTCTCGTTCGTCAGTCCGCAGACCTTCGCGCGCGTCATTGCGTCGCCGCGTGGGGTTCGCGGAGTCGCTCCAGCGTCTTCGCGGCGGCACCGGAGTCGATGGCTTCGGCGGCCTGCTCAGCGCCGTCGCGGAGCGAATCGGCCTCGCCCGCGACGTAGATGGCAGCGCCCGCGTTCGCGACGATGATGTCCCGCTTCGGCCCCGTCAGGTAGCCGGTGACGATGTCGCGGAGGTCCGCGGCGTTCTCGTCGGGCGTGCCGCCCGCGACGGCGTCGATGGGTGCCTCCGAGACGCCGAAGTCCTCGGGCGTGACCGAGTACTCCTCGATGGAGCCGTCCTCGTGGAGTTCCGCGACCGTCGAGGGCGCGTGGAGCGCGAACTCGTCGAGGCCGTCGCCGTGGACGACGAGCGCGCGGTCGACGCCCATGTGGGAGAGTGCGCGCGCGAGCACCGGCACGAGGTCCGGGTCGTAGACGCCGACGACTTGCGCGTCAGCGCCTGCGGGGTTCGTGAGCGGGCCGAGAACGTTGAAGATGGTGCGCACGCCGAGTTCGCGCCGCGGGCCGATGACGGCCTTCATCGCGGGATGGAACGCCGGCGCGTGCATGTAGCCGATGCCGTCGTCCTCGATGCGGGCTTCGACGGCCGCGGGGTCGGTGTCCAGGTCGACCCCGACGGCCTCCAGAACGTCCGAGCTGCCCGACGACGAGGAGACTGAGTAGTTGCCGTGTTTGGCGACGGGAACGCCCGCGCCCGCCGCGACCATCGTGGCCGTCGTGGAGACGTTGATGGTGTCGTAGTCGTCGCCGCCGGTGCCGCAGGTGTCGACCAGCGGTGAGCGGTCGGGGTCGACGGTGTTGGCGGCCTCCCGCATCCCCTGCGCGAACCCGGCAATCTCGGTCTCTGTCTCGCCTTTGGCGCGGAGCGCCGCGAGCAGCGCGCCGATTTCGGCGTCGGTCGCGTCCTCGAGCAGTCGCGTGACCGCGTCGCGGGCGGCCTCGAGTCCGAGGTCCTCGCCGGCCGTGACGCGCTCGATGTATTCCTGCATTGTGGACACCAATGTACTAGTTCGGGTTACAGTGTACAAGTCTGTACGATGACTTAAGCCTGTCGCGGGTGCCGTTGGCATCCACGCTCGCGCACCCGCGTCACCCACAGTACATCGACTGCATAACGCTCCCGACGTCGAGCCGACCGCCTTCGGCCACGACCACGTCCGTCGCGGACGCGTTGCAGTCGAACCACGACGCCTCGACGGTCGTCGTCTCCCGCCAGTCGCCGCCTTCGACCGCGACCGTGTACGCGGCCGGCGTGAACAGCACGAAGCCCGCGCAGGCGTCAGGTGCGAACGTCAGGGACCGCTCGAAGACCGTGTTCGCGTCCGTCTCGAACCCGACTGTGAGTTCACGTTCGCGGTCGGTGGCGTTCCACACCCACACGCAGTGCGGCGGGTCGTCGCCCTCGTCGGTGCGCTCCTCGCCGATACCGAATCCGGTGAACGGCGTCGCGTCGGCACCGTCGGGGACGGTGTCGAGGGCAGTCGGGACGCCCCGGTACTCGTCGGCGTCGATAGCGCGAACGGAGAGGTCAGCGGGCGGGCTCGAGTCCGCCGGGGAGAGACAGCCGGCGGCCACAGCGACGAGCGTGCCGCTGACGGCCGCGAGGAGGGCTCGTCTGCGCGTTTCGGGCATACGAACCGCATCTGTCGGCCTGGGTAAGTGCCTTCTCCCGATTCGAAACCTTCAACTATAACCCGGGGCAACGATTGGGTGTAGTTCGAAGGCCGCCCGGGTTGGTGGTCTAGTCAGGCTATGACACCTCCTTGACATGGAGGAGGTCGGCGGTTCAAATCCGCCCCAACCCACTTCTCCCGTTTCATTCACCGCGAAGCGGCGGCTCTGTCGCTTCGCGTCGGAGCCTGTTGTACGGTCTGCGGAACGTTCGATCCCGCAAGTCACAGCGCGGTAGTGGCCGCTGCGGGGCCTTCTTCGCGTATCCCTTCAGAATCGGAACAGCGGGTGGACGCCGCGGTCGTTCGGGAAGGCGTCCGGGGGAAGGGTGTCGTCGTCGTCGACGCTCCCGAGGTAGATGACGCTGTTTATCAGGCCGGTGTGACTGAACGCCTGCGGGTAGTTCCCGAGGAACTCGCCGGTCGCTGGGTCGATGCGCTCCGGGAGCAGTGCGGGCGAGTCGACGTGGTCGAGGACTGTCGTGAAACACTCTCGGGCTTCGTCGACGCGGTCCGCGAGGACGAGGGCGTCGACCAGCCAGAACGAGCAGAAGAGGAACGCCCCGCGGCCCGCCGGCGGGATGTCGGGGCCTTTCGCGCGCCGCACCAGCCCGTCGTCGGTGAGCAGGCCGTCGACGACGGCGTCGAGCGTGGACTGCACGCGGCCGTCGCCGGGTGGGAGGAACTCGTACAGCGGAATCAGGAGGCAGGCGGCGTCGAGCGTCTCGTCGGTGTCGAAGTGCTGGACGAAGCTCCCGGCGGTCTCGCTGTAGCCGCGGTCCTCGATTGCCGCACGGAGCGACGCGCGCTCGGCGGTCCAGCGGTCGGTGTCGGCGTCGCCGTCGCGGCGCGCCGCCAGTTCGATACCGCGGTCGAGGGCGACCCAGCACAGCAGCTTTGAGTGGACGTAGTGGCGGGGCTCCACGCGGAACTCCCAGATGCCGCTGTCCGGCTCGTCCCAGACGTCACAGACGTGGTCGACGACGCGCCGGACCCACTGCCAGTCGCCCTCTGAGAGGTCGTAGCCACGCTGGACCGCCTCGTAGAGCCCCTGAACGAGGATGCCGTAGGCGTCGAGCTGGCGCTGTTCGGCGGCGAGGTTGCCGACGCGCACGGGCGCGGAGAACCGGTAGCCGTCGAGGTGGTCGAGGAAGGACTCGGAGAGGTCCGTCTCGCCGTGTGCGCCGTACAGCGGCTGAATCTCGGCTGGGTCGTCGTGGCAGACGTCGAGGAGCCACTCGTAGTACCGGTCGGCGGCGTCGGAGTCACCGAGGTTGGCCAGCGCCTGGACAGCGAAGTTCGAGTCCCGAATCCAGTTGTAGCGGTAGTCCCAGTTGCGGCGGCCGCCGAACACTTCGGGGAGTGAGGTGGTCGGCGCGGCGTAGACGGCGCTGGTGTCGTCGTTCGTCAGCAGCTTGAGGACGAGCGCGGAGCGAACCACCTCGTCGAGCCAGGGGTCGTCGCCGACGACGCTGCTCGCGCGCGATTCGATTGTCGACGCGTACTGCCGCCAATAGGCCACCGTCTCAGCCCGGATTCGGCGGCAGGCGGCCGGCGACGTCGGTCGGACGTGGTCGTACTGGACGACGAACCAGACAGAGTCGCCGGCTTCGAGCGTCACCGTCCCGACGGCCCGTCCATCGGTCGGCCGGAGGCTGACGGGGCCGTAGACCTGCAGGTGGAGCGCGTCACCGTCGCCGCGAGCGACGATACCCGCTGATTCCTCCTCAACTCGCGTGTCTGCCCGAGCGTAGTCGAACCGCGGCTTGCAGTCGATTTCGACGGTGAGTTGGCCGGTCTCACAGCGCAGATGTCTGAAGAGTTCCTGCTGGGTCTCCGGGTCTCGGTCGTCTCCGCCCGCCGGCATGAAGTCGACCAGCGTCGCGCGGCCGGAGTCGGTCCGGAACGTCGTCTCGAGGATGTTCGTCCGGGACAGGTAGGACTGGCCGCTGTCGTAGCTGTCGGTGGGCGCGACCGAGAGGTGGCCGCCGCGCTCGGCGTCGAGAAGGCGGCCGAACACGCTGGGCGAGTCGACTGTCGGGAAGCAACACCAGTCGACAGCGCCGTCGCTCCCGACGAGCGCACACCGGTCGTCGTTGCCGACGACGCCGTACTCGGAGAGTGGTCGGTATCCCATGTTGAGTGATACCGTGTATCGACACTTGGGTCCGTAGCAGGAAAAGCGCGTCCGCAGTCCCGCTGGCCGTCGGCGGGCGGCAGCGACACGAGGCTTTACCGAACTGTAGGTGGTACGTTGACACGAACCGATGACTGTGCCGGAGACACCAGCGACGCCCGGAGGACGATGACTGACGAACGGCCGAACGTGGTCCTCGTCCACAGCCACGACCTCGGCCGACACGTCGGCAGCTACGGCCGGAGCGTCGACACGCCGAACCTCGACGCGCTGGCTGGAGAGGGCGCGGTCTTCGAGAACCACTTCGTCACGGCACCGCAGTGTTCGCCGTCACGGGGGAGCCTCCACACGGGCTGCTACCCGCACGTGAACGGACTGATGGGGCTGGCCCACCACCACTGGGAACTCGACGACGACGTGCCAGCGATGCCGGAGTTGCTCGCGGACGCCGGCTACGAGACGCACCTCTTCGGCCTCCAGCACGTCACCGAGGACCCGCGCAGCGTCGGCTTCCAGCACGACCACACGACGTGGCGGGTCAAGCCCTCGGCCGCGGCGCTGCTGGCGGACACTCGCGCCCGCACCGTCGCCGACACCGTCGAGACGTTCCTCGAAGCGGACGCCTACGCGGAGCCGTTCTTCGCGTCTGTCGGCTTCTTCGAGGCCCACCGTATCGACGTGGACGGCCTCTTCCGCTTCGACGACGGTTCCTACGACCCGCCGGACCCCGAGGACGTGGACTGCCCGCCGTTCCTCCCAGACGGACCGGGCGTCCGCGAGGACCTCGCCGAACTGGAGGGGATGGTCGCCGCCATCGACGACGCCGTCGGGCGAATCGTCGACGCGCTCGACGACAGCGGCCTGCGGGACGACACGCTCGTCCTGTTCACGACCGAGCACGGCATCGCGTTCCCGCGCGCGAAGGGGTCGTGTTACGACGGCGGCATCGAGGCCGCGCTCGTCGCGCGCCTGCCCGGCGTCGTCGACGCCGGCCGACGGTACGACGAACTCGTGAGCAACGTCGACGTGCTCCCGACAGTTCTCGACCTGGTAGACGTCACCCACCCGGGCGACGTGGACGGGCGGAGCTTCCTCCCGCTGCTCACGGACCAGAAGTACCTCCCCCGCGAGCAGGTGTTCTCGGAGCTGACCTGGCACGGCCGCTACAACCCGATTCGGGCCGTCCGCACGGACCAGTACAAGTACGTCCGGAACTTCTGGCACCTCCCGACGGTGACGCTGACGACCGACGTCTTCGTCAGCCGGGCGGGCCGCGAGGTCCGCGAACAGTACTACTCGGCCGACCGGCCGTACGAGGAGCTGTACGACCTCGAATCGGACCCGACCGAGTCCACGAACCTCGCGGGCGAGGCGGCCTACGAGTCCGTCCGTGCGGAACTAGAGGAGCGGCTGGTGGCGTGGATGCGGCGGACGGACGACCCGCTGCTCGACGGGCCGGTGCCGCCGGCGGACATGGAGACCATCGAACCGTGGTGAGACGCCGGCCGGCCGCCCGCCGACGCTCCACTCCCGGGGGCTCGTCCGGCTACGAAGCCGTGCCCGAGGTCACGCGGCGTCGCCCCCGGTGAGCTCGCGGACGACGGCGGAGATGCCGATGCCGGCGGCGAGCAGGACGACGAGGTTGAACGCCGCGCGGAACAGCGCCCGGTACTCGCGGCCGACCCACTCGTTGATGACGGCGACGGCGCTGGTGTAGAACTGGACGAGCGCGACGACGGCGACGAACCCGAGGACAACGAGGGCTCCCCGGAGGATGAGGTCGCGAACGTCGCTGCGGTCGTCACGAGCGCTATCGGCGGTGCGACGGCCGCTACCATCGCTACCGTCGTCGGTGTCGGTCTCGGCTGTCGATGCCGCTGGCGCGTCGCCGTCGTCGGTGGTCGACTGGGTTCGGTCTGTGTCACTCATGGTGACCGCCTCCGTGCGGCGGTGAGGATGGTTGCTGCGGCGACAGCGAGGAGGGCGACGACCGGGCCGAATCCCGGGACGTCGCCGCCCGACGCCCCGCCGCCGTCCGCGTCGATCTCCGATTGCTCGCCGCCCGTTGTCTCGAAGTCCTCGACGCGCAGGCCGGTGTCTCGGACCGTCGTGTTCGCCTCGATGCGCTCCTGCGGGTCGAGGTTGGCAGCGCCGCGCGCGGTGTCGACGACGACACCGTCTTTCCGGAGGATGGCGTCGAGGTAGTAGTTGTACTCCGAGGGCACGTCGACGGTCGCCTGCGGCGTCACCGTCGCTCCGGGGTCGACGTCGTCAACCGGGACGGTCGTCCGGGCCGCAATCACGTTCGAGTCGGCCTGCCTGACGACCAGCGCCACGGAGACGTCGCTGGACGGCTCCGCGCCGCGGTTCGTGAGGTAGGTCGACACGTCGAGGGTCGTGGTGTTGCCGTCGACGTCGCGGACCGAGTACTGGACGGCGGGGAATCCGGCACCGAACCGGTGGAAGGTGACGTGCCCGCCGGCCTGCACGCTGCCGACGCCGCGGACGGACTTGGCGACCGTGGCGACGCGCTGGTCGTCGGCGTACAGCACGGTCTCGACCCGGTAGCCGCCGTCGCGGGCGACCGGCACGTCCACGGTCACGGGGACCTCGCGGTCGCCCGAGATGGTGTCGACGTCGACGCTGCGAGTGGTCTCGACCAGTCCGGAGTCGAGACCGACCGCGCGCACGTCGACGGTGACGTTCTCCGAGTCACCCCCGCGGTGGTCGAGGTAGGCGGTGACCGAGAGGTCGACAGTCCCCGACGACGTGCCGTCGGCCGCGATGGTTACCTCTTCGACGTCGACGCGGCCGGGCCGGACGTCCTCGCGGTCGGTGTCGGCGACGACGCCCGGTATCGCGACGGCCGCGAGCGCCGACGCGACGACGACGACGCCGATGCCGACAGCGAGGAGCCGTTCGCGGTCCATGCCACCTCGTGGCCCGATAAACGTCAAGTGTCTTGTGGTTACGTCGGTGGAATTTCTCTCCGACCCGGTCGCCGCCCCACTGAGGGTCCACGGCCGGAACCACTCGGTGTCGCCTCGGTCCGACCACCACCCGGATTTATCGCATCGCTGTGAGAACAGTACCGCGTGTCGAACGAGCCGACAGACGCAGACCGGGGCGGCGAGAACGTCGCGGGCGAGACTCCCGAGACGGACGCCGGGACGGTCACAGACGAGACGACCGAACACGACGACACCCAGCTCGAACGCACCATCGGACTGACGGGCGGGCTCGCCATCGGCGTCGGGACGATGATCGGAGCCGGCATCTTCGTGTTCCCCGGACTGGCCGCCGAGAACGCCGGACTGGCGGCGACGCTGTCGTTCGCCATCGGCGGCGTGGTCGCACTGCTCGTGGCGCTCCCGACCTCGGAGCTCGCGACCGCGATGCCGCGCAGCGGCGGCGGGTACTACTTCGTCTCCCGCGGGATGGGGACGGCGTACGGCGCTATCGTCGGGCTCGGGCTCTGGCTCGGACTGATGTTCGCGTCGGCGTTCTACCTCGTGGGGCTCGGGCACTACGCCAGCGCCGTCCTCACCGAACTCGGCGTCTCGCTCGGGTTCAGTCCCGTCATCGCCACCGGGCTGGTGTTCGGCGTCGTGCTCACCGCCGTGAGCATCGGCGGCACCGAGAACACGTCGGCGGTGCAGAACGTCGTCGTCGGCGTGCTGCTGGTGGTGCTAACGGTGTTCCTCTCGTACGGCGTGCTCGACGCCGTCGGCGTGTTCGGTCGGCAGACCGCGCCGGAGACGTTCTTCTCGCAGGGCTACTTCCCGGTGCTGTCGACCGCGGCGCTCGTGTTCACCTCCTACCTGGGGTTCGCGCAGGTCGCGACCGTCGCCGGCGAAATCAAAGACCCCAGCCGGAACCTCCCGCTGGCGATGGTCGGGTCGGTGGTCGTCGTCACCGTGTTCTACGTCGTCACCATCTTCGTCGCGACGAGCGCGTTCGGTGCCGACCGCCTCGGGCAGTTCGGTGAGACGGCGATGGTGGAAGTCGCCCGCGACCTGCTCGGGACGCCGGGCGCAATCGCAATCCTCGCTGCCGGACTGCTGGCGACGTTCTCCTCGGCGAACGCCTCGATTCTGAGCGCGTCCCGGTCGGTGTACGCGCTGAGCCGGGACGCCCTGCTGCCGCGGAAGGCCAGCGAAGTGAACCTCCGGTACGGGACGCCGCACATCGCCTTGCTCGCGGCCGGCGGCCCCATCGTCGTACTCGTCGCGACCGGGCAGGTCGAACTCCTCGCGGAGGTGGCGTCGTTCCTCCACCTCGTGATGTACGGCCTGATGTGCGTGACGCTGGTCGTGCTCCGCCGTCGCGACCCCGAGTGGTACGACCCGAGCTTCGAAGTGCCCGGCTATCCGGTGGTGCCGGTGCTGGGCGCGCTCGCGAGCTTCGCGCTCGTGGCGTTCATGCAGCCGGCGTCCATCGGCGTCGGCGTCGTCGTGATGGCGGCGTCGTACGGCTGGTACCGCTACTACGCGGGCAGCGTCGACCTCCAGGGAGCAATCTGACCATGACAGACATACCCTCGATACTCGTTCCGGTGCGCGTGCTCGAAGGCGAATCGATTCCCGACGGCGTCCCCGAACTGCTCGCGGACGCGAACGTCGTCCTGCTGGGCTACCACGTCATTCCCGACCAGACGGCGGCCGGGCAGGCCCGCCTCCAGTTCGAGGACCGGGCGAACCGCCGCCTCGCCGAGTTCCGGGAACTGTTCGAAGGGGCGGGCGCGACCGTCGAGACCCGGCTCGTGTTCACCCACGACGGCCAGCAGACCATTGACCGGACCATCTACGAGCAGGACTGCCTGGCGGTGCTCGCGCCGAACTCGACCGGTGACATCGAGGACGTGCTCGTGGCTGTCCGGGGGACCGTCGGTGCCGATAGGCTGACGCGGGTGGTCGCGGGCGTCTTCGGCGACCGGGACGTGACGGTCACGCTGTACCACCTCGTCGGCCAGGGGGAGACCGAGGAGGACGGCGAGACGCTCCTGGACGGTCTCGTGGAGCGGCTGGTCGGGCTCGGCGTCGACGAGGACCGGCTGGAGACGCGGGTCGAACACGACGGCAACGCGCCGGACGCCATCGTGGGCGCTGCCGACGACTACGACGCCGTCGTCATGGGGGAGACCGACCCCTCGCTGGCGACGTACGTCTTCGGACTGCCGGCCGACCAGGTCGCCGACCGGTTCCTCGGGCCGGTACTCGTCGTCCAGCGCGAGCGGCCCGCCGACGAGGACGACGGCGCGTAATCCGCCCGCCGCCGTCCCGAGTGCCGGCACGGGCAGACAGAAGACCCTCGCGTCCGTAGCGCCGAACATGTACACGGGGAAGACAGAGCAGCCGTGCTGTCTCTGCGACGACCCAGACACCGCGGCCCGCGTCGACCTGCCGCCGGCCGCCATCCCCGAGATGGCGAACAGCGACCCCATCGCGTGGCAGGACGTCGAGGGCGAGGTGTCGATTCACTTCTGTGCGAGCGACTGGGAGCTGGTGCGGGACCTCGTGCTCGACCTCGGGCAGAACCCCCTCGGGAAGTGCAACGTCGCCCGGGCGTCGTTCGACCTCCGGGAGGACTTCGAGGCGCTGCTGAACGACATCAGGGACGAGCCCGACCACTCGGGCGTGGAGGCCGACCTGCTCGAACGGAGCGAGCGGGCGCTGTCCGGCGACGGCGACGCGTCCGACAGCGAGCGCGTGCAGGCGCTGCTCGTCCAGTGGGTGCTCGACGAGCGCGCCGAGACCGGGACGCCGGCCGCCGACGGCGAGTAGCTCAGAGCGCTTCGCCGACGTTCACGAGCAACACGGGCACGGGCGACTCGCGGACGACGCTCTCGGCGACGCTGCCGAGCAGGTCACGGGACTCGCCGCTGCGGCCGGCCGTCGCCATCACGGCCACGTCGACGCCGTGGTCCGCGACGTAGTCGAGAATCTCGTTCGCGGGGACGCCGCGGGTCACGGTCGTCTCGACCGACGTGACGCCCGCCGACCGGGCGCGCTCGGCGACCTCGTCGACCGCGTCCTCGCCGGCGTCCTGCACGCGCCCGAGCGGGTCGTCGCCCGGTGTCTCGTTCGAGCGCGTGGACTCGACGACGTAGAGCGTGTGGAGGGTGGCGTCGTACTGTCCGGCGATATCGATGGCGTGCGTGACCGCTTCGTCGGTCCCGTCAGAGCCGTCGGTCGGAACCAGGACGCTGTCGTACATGCCATCCGCTTGGCGGAGGACCGCTATCAGCCTGCGGTTACCAGTCGTAATCTCGTTGCGGGTGTGGAACGCGCGGCCTACTCGGGGACGTATCGGCGAGAACGCGGTCGCGCGGCGGGGAGCGTCGCGTCGAAGGGCGGAGCGGCCGCGGAGGGGGCCGCGTCACCGCTCGGGTTCCGGGTGGGTGGGTCGGGTCGGGCACGCTCCGTGCCCAGTAACGTGTTGGTAATACATAACTAAGTGTCTGGTGGTGTCGCTACCGACTCACACACCATCGCCACCCCGGTCGTCGTCGCGCTCGCGGCCGTGTATCGTCTCGTGGAACGCCACCACGAGCGCCGGCACCACCACCATGAAGATGTGTTCCTCCACCGGGATGCCCAGCAGGTCCACGCCGGTCCGTAACTCGATACTGAACACGCCGATAGTGAGCGTGTACCAGTCCCAGACGTACGCCACGGGGTAGAGCGCGGCTACGGTGACGGCCGCGCGCCGCAGCGCCGCCGCGCGGGACAGCAACACGACTGCCAGCGTCCCGAACGCCACCTCGGAGGCCAGGTACGTGTACGGGCCGAACACCGCGCCGATGTCGGGGAGCACGACCGCACCTACGATCCCCGACGAGTAAACTCCACCCCCGGTCGTCCAGTAGACTGAGACACGCAACAAGGTTCAAGACGATGGTGGGCGTCTCTCCGAGTGAAGGCCCATGGATATCTCTGACATTGCGACGAACGACTACATCGAGGTCGAAGCCGAAGAGCGACTGGGCAAAGTGCGGTCTATCTTCGAGAGCGAGAACCCGAAAGGCATCATCGTGACCGAGGCCGGCCAGTACGCCGGCGTCGTCACGGAGCGCCAGCTCATTCAGTCCCACATCGGCGACGACACGAAGGTCGCCGCCATGGTCACGGACGCGCCCAAGGTCGAGCGGACCGAGGACGTCCGCGACACCGCCCGGATGCTGGTCGAGGGCGGCACAAAAATCGCGCCCGTCTTCGAGGCCGACAAGCTCTGGGGCGTCGTCACCGAGGACGCGATTCTCGCCGCCGTCCTGGAGAACCTCGACGCCCTCGACGTCGGCGACATCTACACGGAGCACGTCGTCACCGTCGAGGAGGACGAGACGATGGGGCGCGTCATCAACCTCCTCCGCGAGCACGGCATCTCGCGGCTCCCCGTCGTCGACGACGACGGCTTCCTCTCCGGTATCGTGACGCGGTACGACATCGTGGACTTCGTCGTCCGCGACACTGAGAAGACCACTCGCGGCGACCGCCGCGGCGAAGTCGAGCGCCTGCTCGACCTCCCGGTCTACGACGAGATGACCAGCCCCGTCGAGACCGCCAGCCTCGGCGACTCCGTGCGCGACGCCGTTGAGGGCATGCTGGAGAACGACTACTCCGGCGTCATCGTCACGCCCGAGGACGACGACCGCGTGGTCGGCGGCATCCTCACCAAGACGGACGTCCTGCGCGCGCTCTCCTACACCGAGGAGGAGCACCTCGACGTCCAGATCACGAACATCGACCTGCTGGACGCGCTCTCCCGACAGGAAGTCCGGGAGCGCATCGAGGACGTCGCCGCCAAGTACGGCGACATGCGCGTCCACCACGCTCACGTCCGCCTCTCCAAGCACAAGGAGAAGCTCCGCGGCACCCCCCTGATTCAGTCCCAGATTCGGCTGCGGACGAACAAGGGCCAGATTGCGGGAACGGGCGAGGGCTACGGCGCGGACAACTCCTTCCACGTCGCCCTCGACAAGCTCGAACGCAACGTCCTCGAGCTGAAGGGCATCGAACACGACGAGGAGTACGAGGGCCAGCTCCTCCGGAAGCTGAACGAGCTCTAATCGGTTAGAGGTCGGCGGGCGCGGTACGTCCGCAGTCCGCCGCGTCACGCTATCTTCTTCGCTGCCCGTTCGCTGACGCCGGCACGCTGCGTTCTCGCTGTTCGCGACAGACCGAGAAAGAAGACCAGCCGTCCGCAGGAGGCGTCGGTGCGGGCTGCCAGTTACCGGACGATGGTCACCGGCATCGGCGAGCGCCGCACGACGTTCTCGGCGACGCTGCCGAGCAGGATGCGGGAGACGCCCGAGCGGCCGTGGCTCCCCATCACGATGTGGTCGACGCCCTCGTCCTCGGCGTAGTTCACGATGGTGCGGCTCGGCCGCCCGACCTCGGTCGCCGTCTGCAGTTCGACGTCGTACTCGTCGGCCACCTCCTGGGCGTCCGCGAACAGTTCGTCGGCCGCGGCCTTCGACTGCTCGAACCACTCCTCGGAGTAGCCCGGCACCGTCGCCTGCGACGTGTACCCGGCCTCGATGGGGTCGATGACGTTCAGGGCGGTGATTTCGGCCGTTTCGAACTCTTCGAGCGCGTACTCGAGGGCGGCGTCGGACTGCGGCGAGCCGTCGATGGGAAGTAGTACGTGTGTCATACCTAGCAGTTCGACGCCCCCCGAGATAAAGGGGGTGGCTGGTTCCCGTCAGTCGCGACCGTGCCGCGTCACGCACGTCGCCAGCCCCTGAATCTCCACGGGCTCGGAGTTGTCCGGCGAGTAGACGACCATCTGGCCCTTCTCCATGTAGGGGACCTTCGACTGGAGCGACGACGGGATGTTCACGGCCTGAATCGCGTCCTCGTCACCGAGGTTCAGGACGACGGTGGTGTTCACCTGTTTGAACACGGGGTCGGCGATGTCCTGCGGGTCCTGCGTGATGAGGAACAGGCCCAGTCGCTCCTTGCGGCCCTGCTTGGCGGCCTCGGTGAACTTCCCGACGACTTTGCGGGCCTGCACGCTGTCCGCGTCAGAGAGGAAGTTGTGCGCCTCGTCCATCCCCACGAGCAGCGGCGTCTCCTTGATCGTCTCGTAGCGCGGGTCGTTCGAGAGCTTCTGGTCGACGAGCAGGCTCGACACCGCGAGTACGACGGTCTCGGCGGCTCGCGAGTCGCTGACGTGGTAGGTCGGCACCACCGAGAGCCGACCCGGGCGCACGAACTGGCGGTCCTCGACGAGGTCCGTAATCGAGCGCGCGTCCTGGTCGAACAGCCCGTTCGGCATGCCGTTCACCCGGCGCAGGACGGCCTCGTAGGTCGCCTCGTGGACGCGCCCGGACTCGTCGAGTTCCTCCTTCAGCGCGGGGTCGTCGAGGAACGAGCAGAACTCGCGGTAGGTCCCGGACTCGCCGTACTGGTCGAAGAACCGCCCGAGCAGCAGGTGGAGCGCGCCGTACTGATTGTCGTTGAGGCCGCTGGACGCGACCAGCCAGGGGTTGTCCCGCACCATCGAGAACGGCACCGTGAACTCGACCTGTTCGGCGGCGTGGTGGTCGGCGGCGTACGATGCCGACCCGACCTTCGGGACGAACGCGACGGTGTCGTCGTGGCCGCCGTGCGCGAGCCCCTGAGTCTCCCACTGGCGCTCGTCGCTGGCGTCGGCGTCGGGGTTGTCGTCGTGCATCTGGGCGTACTCGTCCTGCGGGTCGAACTGCACGACCGCCATCCGCCGCTCGGGGCCGCCGGAGGAGACGGGGTACCGGCGGTCCTCGTGGAGGTACTGCCGGAGGACGTTCTTCGCGCCGTGGGTCTTCCCGGAGCCCGTGCCGCCCGCGATGAGGGTGTGCCGGAAGACCAGCGGGTCGCCGGCCTCGTAGTCGTCTTTCACGCGGTAGTCGATGGTCGGCGGCTCGGCGGCCGTCCGCACCTTCTCGCCGCCGACGGAGAGGTGCCCGAGGAACACGCCGTCCTCCGGAATCTTGAGCCCGGTCTTGATTTCGGTGGCGTCGTCGGCCGCCCGAACCACGGTCTCGGGCTTCGGCACGCGGTCGGCCATTCGGCGCTTGAGGTCGTCGCCCTCGTCGTAGAGGACGGCGACCGGCTCCAGGTCCGCGAGGAACTTGTAGTCCTGTTCGTCGACGCCGTCGGTGCGCATCGCGCGCCGGGCGTGAATCTCGGTCGCGTCGTCGCTCTCGAAGGCCTGCACGTACTCCAGGCCGGTAATCTTGCAGAACAGCTTCTCGCCGCCCGGATAGGGCGCGACAAGGTACGTGCCCAGGCGGACGGCCGACCGATTGCCCGCCGTGACGTACGCCTTCAGTTCGGTCTCGCGGCCGTCCTCGTGGATGCGGAGACCCTCGGAGACGGCGAGCGCGCCGAGGCCGTCGTCGCTGCCGACGTCGTCCAGTTCCGGCCGGTCGTAATCGTCCTCGCTCGCGTTCCCGTCGTCCGCGTCGTCGGTAGTGTCGCGGCCGTGGTCCGCGAAGTCCCCCAGGTCGCTCATGGACGAGCGGTGACCGCCCAGCGCCTAACTCCTTTCCCCTGAGGTACACCAGTTCAGCCGGCCGGCATCCGCCGCGGCCGCCGCTGGGTCGTTCGCTCGGACCTCGTGGCAGCGGTCACGTAGCCCCCGTTCCGCGGTCTTTTCCGTGTCGGCTCCCTACTCCGGGTATGTTGCTGGTACGCGGGTCTGCGGGCGGAACGGCCCTGACGGGCACCCTCTACGAGCGCGGCGAGTCCGCGCCGTCGTTCAAGGGGGCACCCGACGAGGCCGCGCCCTACGTCTGGGTGTGCGACGAGTTCTACGCGGTGGACAGCGGCGGCCAGGTCCAGACCGTGGACGGCGAGGACGTCAACGTCGCCTTCGAGTCGCCGATGCCCCGCGGGTTCGAGACGCGGGACGCCGCGCTGGAGGCCGCCCGCGAACACGTGCGGACGCAGTTCGCGCGCATCGGCGTCGACCGCGAGGACGTCGACGTCGAGGTCGTGCGCGAACACGAGGCGGACGCGGACTTCTGAGGGCGAGTCAGCCGTCGCTCGTGTAGTCGTCGAACGCTCCGACAGCGGTGCGAGCGGCGACGGCTGCTGCAGTGCCGGCGAGCGCGAGTCCGACGACGAGCCCGCCGACGTGGACGGCTGCCGGCGAGACGCCGAGCAGGTCGGCGAGCGCGTCGGCGACCGTCGGCGACTGGACGCCGGTGGCGAGGCCGGCCGTGACCAGGAAGACGATGGTGTAGATGCCGAACGACCACAGCGAGGGGACGACGGCCTCGCGGCTGCGCGTGATGTTCGTGGCCTCGTACTTCGGGAACGCGGTGCCGACGCCGGCGGCGACGGTCGCCGCGAGCGCGGGGAGGACCGCGCCGGCGACGACGAGGCAGCCGACGGCGACCGCCGAGAGCGGGCCGAGGACGCCGAGCGCGGCGGCGAGTACGAGTGTGACCGGCGTGCCGACGAGCGTGCTCGCGGCGACGAGTCCGCCGACGAACTGGCGGCCGGAGACCCCGGACGTGACGCTGATGGGGAGGACGGCACCCTCGTCGCCGAGCGGGTTGAGCGTGAACAGCGCGCCGGTCGCCCAAGCGGCGTACAGCGTCACGGTCGCGGGCAGCGAGGCGGTGACGCGGCCGGCCTCGATGCTCCCCTGAAGGGGTGCGAACAGCACGAAGACGGGGTAGACGACGTAGACGAGTTTGAGCGGCGCGCGGCGCGCGCGCAGCCAGGTCTTCCGGGCGACCCACGCGGTCCGGCGGCCGAGCAGGTCGTCCAGGCGGCCGCTAGAGGCGGAATCGGTGGCTCTGACTTCGGCGTGGGCGCTGTCGTCGTACCAGCGGCGTTCGGAGGCGCGAACGCTGGCGAGGACGGCGAGGACGCCGACAACCACCGAGCCGGCGAGAACGCCGACGGCCCGGGCGGCGCTCGCGTCGGCACCCGGGACGGGAAGCAACGCGAGGTCCGTGTACCACGCGACCGGCGACGCCTGCACGGCCTCGACGGCGGGCCGGGCGACCTCGTAGAGGTTGTTCGTGAACAGCAACGCGAGGTAGGCGAGGAAGGCCGCCGCGCCGAGCGCGGTCTTGTAGCGGTCGACGAACTCGGACTGCCCGAGGAGGTAGGCGATAGCAGCGCCGACGGGGAAGCCGACGAGGTACGTTGTGGCGGTGAGCGCGAGGACGGCGACGGCGACAGAGAGGAACGCGAGCGGCGCGTCCGCGCCGACAGCGAATCCCGCGCCGGCGACCACGAGCGGGGCGGCGAAGATGCCGGTGACGCGGAGGTAGCCGGCGGCGAGCAGCCCGCCGACGACGTCTCGGGCGGGCACCGTCGTGAGGTAGCCGTCGCGGACGTCGATGTCGCCGAGCTGGAGCGCGGTGAGGTAGGCGGTCATCGTGAGCGTGAACACGCCGACTGCGGCCGGAATCAGGCCGACGAGCTCGCCGGCCGCACCGGGGTCGTCGACGTACTCCTGGCCGGCGAGGTGGGCGAGCCAGGTGCCGGCCGCGGTGAACACGACCATCAGCAGGGCGAGGAGGCCGTACGCGAGCACCTGGGCGATGCTCTTGTCACGGACCTTCCGCCAGCCGACGCGGAGTTGGGTGTACGCGATGCTGGTGGCGTGTCCGGTGTCGGGGAGCCCCGGCATCTACGCCTCCTCGCCGATGCCGCCGGTCACCTCGAGGAAGACGTCCTCGAGGGTGCGTTCGTCGCCGGTCTCGGCGCGCTGCTTGAGCGCGTCCGGGGAGCCCTCGGTGACGAGCGAGCCGTCGTAGAGCACGCCGACGGTGTCGGCGAGTTCGTCGACGACGGGGAGGATGTGCGTGGAGAGGAAGACCGTGGCGTCGCCGTCGGCGAGGTCGGCGATGGTGTCCCGGACGGTGCGGGCGGCTCGCGGGTCGAGGCCGGACGTGGGTTCGTCGAGGAAGAGGACGTCCGGGTCGTGGAGCATCGCCTGGATGATGCCGGTCTTCTGTTTCATGCCCTTCGAGTACGCGGAGATGCGGCGGTCGGCGTCGTCGGCGAGCGAGAACCGCGCCAGGAGGTCGTCGATGCGCTCCTCGGCACGGGCCTTGGGGAGGTCACGGAGCCCGGCGACGTACCGGAGCTGTTCGCGCGCCGTGAGTTCGGCGTGCAGCGGTGGTTCCTCGGGGAGGTAGCCGATGTTCGAGACGACGGCGTCGCGGTCAGTGATGTCCGCGCCGGCGACGGTGCCGGTGCCGCCGCTGGGCTTCGTGAGCGTCGTGAGCATCCGCATCGTCGTCGTCTTCCCGGCTCCGTTCGGCCCGAGGAAGCCGTACACCGAGCGTTCGGGGATTGCGAGGTTCAGGCGTTCGACGGCCGTCGTGTCCCCGTACCGCTTCGCGAGGTTCTGGGTTTCGATGGCGCGGTCGGTCATTGGTGACTCGTCTCTGCTCGGGTGGCTTAAAACCGGGCGGGTGTTCTCGCGGCCGACACCGGCTCTGGTGCCGTCACGGACCGCTGCTGGCTACCAGCGGTGGTCGTCGTAGTTGCGGTCCTCGCGGCTCTCGAAGGACTGTTCGAGTTTGCGGACGAGTTCCTGTTTCTCGTCGCTGCCGATGCGCGCGAGCTCGTCGGCCTTCCCGACGGGCTCGGGCGGCCCGGCCTCGGCGGCGACCTGACTGGTGACGTAGCGCTCGACGGCCGCTCGGCACTCGGGGTCGTCGGCGAACACGCGCGGGAGTTCGACCTTGTGGACGAGGTCCGTCCGGGGGTCGTAGACGACGAAGAACGCGACCTCGTAGCAGGCGGCGTCGAGGTCGCGGTCCACGCCGAGTTCCTCCGCGTCCGCGAACACGCCGTCCGCGCCGAGCGTCGACGTGAACCAGCACGTCCACGTGAGTTCGTCGGTGAGCCGCCGATAGTTCTCACCGTCGAACTCGCGTCGTTCGAGCACTTGCCCGAAGAACGCGGCGTCGGTCGCCCACGGCGTGGGGCGGCCGCGGTCGCGGAGCGCGCGCACGAGGGCCTGACTGGCGGGGCTCTTCACGAAGCCGGCGAGCGGGACCCCCCGGTCCGCGAAGTCCTCGACGAGCCGGACGTAGTTCTCCAGCACTTCGCCGACGAGTTCGTTCTGCGTGACGAGGTCGGCGAGGCTGGCGTGGCGGTCCGCCCACTTCACGAGCTGTTTCGGGTAGACCGGGCCGTCGAGGAGGAGGAGGTCGTCGACGCGGTGGGCGTGTTCGAGCGCGTGGTGGCTCTCCGCGAGATAGAGCGCGAGCCCGTGGACGACGCGCTCCTGGTCGCGGGCGAGGGGCGCGGTCTGGACGATGCGACCGCGCCAGTAGCCCTCGTCCGCTTTCTGCCAGTCGGTGCCCATGTCGACGGTGGCGTCGTTGGAGTGGACGCTCGTGATGGTGGTGCGAGCGCGGTGGCAGTCCAACTCCGAGGGCGTCGCGCTCATCGCGGCCTGCGCGAGGTCGAGGACGAGGCCGTTCGTGAACGTCCGGGGGTTGATGGTGCCGGAATCGAGGCCGTGGGCGGTGTCGAAGGGCTCGGGCTGGAGCGCGAGTTCCTCGATTGGGGCGGCGCGTTTCGCGAGGTCGTCGAGGGGTTCGAGGACCGGACCGTCGTCGCCGTACAGCGGGTCGAGGAAGTCGCGCCACGTCTCGTCGGCGAGGTCGCGGTGCTCCTCGGCGTCCACCTCGTGGCGGATGCGCGCCGCGAGGTCCGCGATGCCGTCGAAGTGGACGGGGTCGAGGGTCATGCCGGGGAGTGGACGGGCGAGCCACAAGTAGCTCCCGACCGGCGTTTACTCGCGACCGAAGCAACTTTTGTCAGAATTGTTAACTGCTCGGGCGTGGTAGCTCGCCGTGGATGCAGCAACACCGCGCGAACTCGGTGAACTGGCGGCGCACCGACGACGGCGTCGAACTCTACGACGAGACCAACCCCGACGCCTGGATTCACGTCGACGTCGACCCGGGCGCGCCCGCCGACGAACGCCCGTACAGCGTCTGCCCCGACTGCGGCACCGTGGCCGCCCAGCGAACGCCGCCCACGGACCACATGGTCTGTGGCGAGTGCGGTGCCGAATTCGACAACGACGACTAGGGAGAGCGGGCTGATTCTCTGACGATTCTCTTGACAACACGCCTTCGAAAGCCCCGGGCGGCTCGCAGTCGTTCGCCGGCATATCCCTCGTTACACTCGGGATAGTGGCCGGCGAAGCGACCACGTAAACGCGAGCCGCCCGCCCCTTTCAGTCCGCCCAGCTACCGGCCGGTAAGCCAGCAGAACCACGCTGGATTCCACAACCGGTAGCGAGCAGGGAATCGAGCGGGGAGTACGAGACGCCGCCTGCTACGTCGAACCCTGCTCCAGAGAGACGACACCTACATACTCCCGGCTGCCGCAGTCCCGGGCATGCAGGCCGCGCTCGTGATTCTGGACGGCTGGGGGCTCGGCGACCACGACAGGAGAGACGCCGTGAAAGCCGCCGACACTCCGAACTTCGACGAGTACGCCGACCGAGGCGCGTTCGGGACGCTGACCACGTCCGGCCGGGATGTGGGGCTGCCCGACGGACAGATGGGCAACAGCGAGGTCGGCCACCTCACTATCGGCGCGGGCCGCGTCGTGAAGCAGGCGTACACGCGCATCGAGGACGCCATCGCGGCCGGCGAACTCTGCGGGAACGACGCCATCGCGGGCGCGCTCGACCACGTCGCCGAGACCGGCGGGACGCTGCACGTCCTCGGCCTCGTCTCTGACGGCGGCGTCCACTCCGACCAGACACACATCCACGCGCTCGTGGAGTGCGCCGCCGACCGGGGCGTCGAGGCGGCCGTCCACGCGTTCACGGACGGCCGGGACACGTCTCCGACCGGCGGCGAGGACTACCTCGCCAGCCTCGAAGCCGTCGCCGACGAGCACGGGACCAGCGACGTGGCGACCGCCTCGGGGCGGTACTACGCGATGGACCGCGACCAGAACTGGGCGCGTACGAAAGCCGCGTACAATGCGATCGTTGACCGGGACGCCGACCACCGCGCCGCCTCGGCGGTCGACGCTGTCACCGACTCGTACGAGCGCGGCGACACCGACGAGTTCGTCGAACCCACGCTCGTCGAGGGCGGCGCGGCGCTCTCGGACGGCGACGCCGTCGTGTTCGCGAACTTCCGCGCCGACCGCGCCCGACAGCTCACGCGGCTGCTCGCCGACATCGAGCCCGGAGACTGGGAAGCCGAGGGCGTCGAGACGAGTCCGCCGGACGCCCACGTCGTGACGATGACCGAGTACGACGAGACGTTCGACCTCCCGGTGGCGTTCCCGGCCGAGGAGCCAGCGGACACGCTCGGCTCGGTGCTCTCCGACGCCGGGCGCACCCAGTTCCGAGTCGCCGAGTCCGAGAAGTACGCCCACGTGACGTACTTCCTGAACGGCGGCCGCGAGGTCGAGTTCGAGGGCGAGCGCCGGAGCATCGTCGAGAGCCCGGACGTGCCGACCTACGACCAGCAGCCCGAGATGAGCGCGCCCGCGGTCACCGACGCCGTGCTGGACGCGCTCGCGACCGACGACCCGGACGTGCTCGTCCTGAACTACGCGAACCCAGACATGGTCGGGCACACCGGCGACTTCGACGCCGCCGTCGAAGCGGTCGAGGCCGTCGACCGGGAACTCGGGCGGCTGGTACCCGCGCTCACCGAGGCGGGCGACGAGCAGAGCGAGTCGCCGAATGGGCGAGCGGGGAGTGGAGCGACCCGCGAGCAGGGCGCGCACGTCTTCCTGACTGCCGACCACGGGAACGCCGACGACATGGGGACGGCCGACGAGCCCCACACCGCTCACACGTTCAACCCCGTGCCGTTCGTCTCGCTGGACCCGTCGACGACCGGTGCGGACCTGTCGGGCGGGCACTCCATCCGCGACGGCGGCGCGCTCCGGGACGTCGCCCCGACGCTGCTGGACGTGCTCGGCCTCGACCGGCCAGCGGCGATGACGGGGTCGTCGCTGCTGGAGTGACGCGTCAGTGCGCCGGCGTGTAGGCGTCCGAGACGACGTTCAGCACGACGACGCCGGCGACGATGAGCGCGAGTCCGACGAGCCCGGCCACGTCGACGGTCTCCTCGAACACGACCACGCCGACGAGCGCCGTGGCGACGATGCCGACGGCCGCCCACGTCCCGTACACCACCCCGACCGGAAGCTCCTCCAAGACGAGACCGAGGAAGTAGAACGAACTCGCGTAGCCCGCGAGGACGACGACGCTCGGCAGGGGTTTCGAGAATCCCGCCGAGAGCTTCAGCGCGGTGGTCCCGGTCACTTCCGCAGCGATGGCCACGGCGAGGTACACGTATGGTTGCACGAGTGCCGTGTCGCTCGGCCGGGGAAAGTGGGTTTCCGAACGCGGTGCCACTTGCGGCGCGTTTCCGGCAGCTACTTGCGGTCCGGCCGCCGGCAGACCGGTATGTCGCGGCTAGCCGAACTCGGGCTCTCGGCGTACGAGGAGCAGTGCTACCGCGCCCTGCTGGCGCGCGGACCGTCGACGGCGCGCGGCGTCTCGGACGCCAGCGGCGTGCCGATGGGGCGCGTGTACGACGTGCTGAACGGCCTCGCCGCGCGCGACCTCGTCGAGACGCGTCGCGGAGAGCCGACGCGGTACCGCGCCGTCGACCCGGAGACGGCGGCCGACCGGCTGCTGGCGGAACGGGAGCGCGAACTCGCCGAACAGACCGCCCGCTACGAGCGACTCGCCGACGAACTCGGCGACGAACTCGCGGCCGTCCCGCCGACCGAGAGCCGCTTCTGGACCGCGCCGCTCGGGGGCGAGACGGCCGTCTCGCTCACTCGGCAAGTGTTCGAAGATGCCAGCGACGAGGTCCGGTCGGCGATGAGCCACCCCTACGTCGACGCGCCCTGGGAGCGCTACGACGCGGAGATGGCGGCGTTCGACGAGGCGCTGCCGGCCGAGCAGTCGGTGCGCGTGCTCGTGGCCGCCCCCGTCCTCGACACGGTCCCGGAGGCGGTCCGCGACGCGTACCTCGACCGCGACGACGTGTCGCTGCGCGTCACCGCGGACCTGTCGGTGACCTTCGACCTCGTGGACGACGACCGCGTCTACCTCCACGTGCCACACCCCCTCGACGACGGCGAGCGGCTCGGCGCTGTGGAGCTCCGCGACGACGCCCTGCTCACACGACTCCAGAACCGCTTCGAGGGGGCGTGGGAGCGCGCCGAGACGCTGTCCGCCTACGCTGGCTCGGTCCGGAAGGAGTAGTCCAGGCTCGGCGCGGAGTGGGTCAGCGACCCCATCGAGATGACGTCCACGCCGGTCGCCGCGTACGCGGGAACGTCCTCGACGGTGATGCCGCCGCTGGCCTCCGCGAGCGCCGCGCCGTCGAGCAGGTCGACGGCCCGCTCGGTCTCGGCGGGCGTCATGTTGTCCAGCAGGACGATGTCCGCGCCGGCCTCGGCGGCCCGGGGCGCGTCCTCGGGAGCCTCGACCTCGACTTCGAGGTTCGTCGCGAAGCTCTTGGCTTCTCGGAAGCGCTCGATTGCGCCCTCGAGCCCCATCTCAGCGACGTGGTTGTCTTTCACCATCACCATGTGCGAGAGGTCGAGGCGGTGGGTATCGCCGCCGCCCGCGACCACCGCGCGCTTCTCGACGCCCCGGAGGCCCGGCGTGGTCTTCCGGGTGCCCGCAATCACCACGTCGTCGCTCACGTCGCGCGCGGCGTCGACGGCGCGCCGGGTCTTCGTCGCGATTCCGGAGGCGTGCCCGGCGACGTTCACGGCGACCCGCTCGGCCCGCAGCACGCTCTGTGCGTCGCCGGCGACCCGGAGGACGGCGTCACCGGCGTCGATTCGGTCGCCGTCGTTCGCGAGCGCGGCGGCCTCGCAGCCGAGGTACGCGAACACCCGGACTGCGGCGTCGAGGCCGGCCACGACGCCCGGCTGCTTGGCGACGAGCCGGCCGGTCGTCTCGCCTGGCACGTCGTTGGTCACGTCGTGGTGGCCGAGGTCCTCGCGCAGCCACCGCTCGACGTCGGCGTCAGTGACCGGCATCCGGAGTCCCCTCGGGTGCGGCGTCGTCGGTGCGGTGGTGGCAGCCGGCGCTCTCCGGGTTCTCGGCGGCGGCCCGCGAGACCAGCAGCCCGACGACCGCGGCGTTCCGCAGTTCGTAGAGGTCGCGGCTCGTCCGCGTGCGGACGTAGGAGTCGACCTCGCCCTTGAGCCGGCGGAGCACGCCCTGTGCGCGCCGGAGGTCGTCGCCGGACCGGTGGAGCCCGACGTGCTCGTCCATCACGCGGCGCAGCCGCCGGAACTTCTCGTCGGCGAAGCCGGCCGGCAGGTCGGGGTCGCGGTCCCGGAGTTCGGGCGGGTCGCCGGGGTCGGGCGTCCAGCCGTCGCCGGCCGCCGCCTCGCCGGCCCGCAGCCCCCACACGAGTCCTTCGAGCAGGCTCGTGGACGCGAGGCGGTTCGCGCCGTGGACGCCGGTGCGAGCGCACTCCCCGACCGCGTACAGGGCGTCGAGGCTCGTGCGGCCCTCGGTGTCGACAGCGACGCCGCCACAGAGGAAGTGCTCGCAGGGCGCGACCGGGATACCGGCCTCCCAGTCGACGCCGCGGTCCTCGCAGGTCTCCGCGAGCCCGGGGAACTCGCCGGCGAAGTCCAGCGGGGAGACGTCCAGTCGGACCTCGCCGGTCGCGTCGCGCTCTGCGGCGACGGCGCGCGCGACCACGTCGCGGGGCGCGAGTTCGGCGTCCTCGTGGTAGTCCGGCATGAAGCGCTCGCCGTCGGCGTTCCGCAGGACGGCACCCTCGCCCCGAACCGCCTCGGAGACGAGGAACGGGTCCTCGTCGTCGTAGGCGGTCGGGTGGAACTGGACGTACTCGGCGTCCTCGACGTCAGCACCGGCGAGCGCGGCCATCGCGAGGCCGTCGCCGGTCGACCCGCCGGGGTTCGTTGACCGCCGGTAGAGGTCGCCGATGCCGCCCGTCGCGAGCACCGTCGACCCGGCGAAGACCGGCGCGCCCGTGGCGGCGCGCTCGCCCGTCTCGGGGTCGCGGTCGAGCAGCGCGCCCGTCACGCGGCCCTCGTCGGTAATCAGGTCGAGGGCGGCGGTGTCCTCCAGCATCCGGACGTGGTCGTGGTCGTCGAGGTGCCGGAGGAACGGCCGGAGGAGGTGGCGGCCGGTGGCCGCGTCCACGTGCAGGATGCGGGGCTCGGAGTGAGCCGCCTCCTGCGCGTAGTCGAAGCCGTCGCCGTCGCCGTCGAAGGACACGTCCAGGGTGTCCACGAGCACGTCCTCGACGGCGGCCGCGGCGTCCTCGACGAGCGCGTCGACCGCGTCGGGGTCGGCTTCGCCGTCGCCCGCCGTCAGGATGTCTCGTTTCAGGGACTCGGGACTGTCCCGCGTCGTGGCGATGCCGCCCTGCGCCCAGTCCGTGCTCGCGTCGGCGGGGCGCTCGGCCTTCGTCGCGACCAGCACACGCTGGCCCTCCCGGGCGGCGGCGAGCGCGGCCGCACAGCCCGCGATGCCGGAGCCCAGCACGAGCACGTCGGCGGTGGCGTACTCCGTCATGGTCAGATGTCGAGCATGCGGTCGAGCGCGACCTGCGCCAGCTCCTTCTCGTCGGGCGCGACCTCGATGACGTTGCGCTCGCGGCCCTCGACGAGCTCCTCCAGCACCCACGCGAGGTAGTTCGGGTCGATCTGGCGCATCGCGTTGCAGTCCATGCAGGCGTCCCCGCACAGCGGCACGACGTTCACCTCGGGGTGCCAGCGCTGGAGGTGGTTCGCGAGGTGAATCTCGGTGCCGATGGCCCACGTCTCGCCGGGGTCGGCGTCCTCGACGGTCTGCGTAATCGTCGACGTGGAGCCGACCACGTCGGCCGCTTCCACGACTTCCCGCCGGCACTCGGGGTGGACGACGACGTTCGCGTCCTCGTGCTCCTCGCGGACCTGCGCGACGTGGTCGGGAGTGAAGCGCTCGTGGACCTGGCAGTAGCCGTCCCAGAGCACGATGTCGGCGTCGGCGACCTCCTCGGCGGTCTTCCCCTCGGCGTCCCACGGGTCCCACTCGACGGTCGAGTCCTCGAGGCCGAGTCGGTGGGCGGTGTTCTCGCCGAGGTGCTTGTCGGGGAGGAACAGCACCTTGTCGCCGCGCTCGAACGCCCACTCGAAGGCGCGGTGGGCGTTCGAGGACGTGCAGACCAGCCCGCCCTGCTCGGCGCAGAACGCCTTCAGGTCGGCGTAGCTGTTCATGTACGTGATCGGGATGATGGTCTCGTCGGGGGCGGCGTCGGTGATGTCCGCCCACGCGGCGTCGACCTGGAGGGCTTCAGCCATCCCCGCCATCGGGCACGACGCCTCCATCGACGGCAGGATGACGGACTGACTGTCGTCCGTGATGATGTCCGCGCTCTCGGCCATGAACGTCACGCCGCCGAAGATGACGTAGTCGGCGTCCGCGTTCGCGGCCTCCTTCGAGAGCTGGTAGGAGTCGCCGATGAAGTCGGCGTGCTCGACGATTTCGCGGCGCTGGTAGTTGTGGCCGAGGACGACGACGTCGTCGCCGAGTTCGGCGCGCGCCGCCTCGATGCGTTCCGTTCGCTCGTCTTCGGTCAGTTCTCGGTACTCCTCGGGAAGCGCTTCGAGGTCGTCGTACTTGAAGAGACTCAGGTCTGTATCGAACGACGACGTGTCCATCTCTGCCACGTTCAGGTCACCAACGTACACTACACTTCGGAAGCCTAGTATGAAAAGATTATTTCTTCAATCTCGGCTGTCGGAGACAGCAGGCGCTACTCGGGAGGAACGAGAGAGCGAGAACGAGTAGTTCGCTACTCGTCGCGTTCGCGCGAGACCTGCTCGTGGGCCTCCTCGCGAGTCATCCGGGTGGTGTCGTCGGCCTCGCGGCGCACCAGCAGGTACAGGAGGAGTGCGCCGCCGACACCCACGACGAGGAACAGCCCGAACGCGACGCCTGCTGCTGCCATATGCGGGGGTTCTCCGCCCCGGAAGTTAGGTCTGTGGGCTACCGCGCGTCGTACACGACGTCGCCGTCGACGACGGTCATCGCCACGCCGACCTCGTCGACGATTGCGTCCACGTGCTCCCACGGCGAGGCGTCCAGCACCGTGAAGTCCGCCAGCGCCCCCTCGCGAACCGTCCCCTGCTCGTCCTCGCGGAATCCGGCGTACGCCCCGCCGCTCGTGTACGCCCGCAGCGCGTCCGTGACCGACACCGACTGGCCGTCGGCGGGCGCGTTCACGGCGTGGTGGACGCCGAGCAGCGGGTCGAGCGGCATGCAGTCGCTGCCGAACGCCACTGCCACGCCCGCGTCGAGCATGTCGCCGAAGCGGTTACTCGCCTCCCGGCGCTCGGTCCCGAGCCGGTCCTCGTAGAGGCCGTCGCTGCCCGCCCACTTCAGGAAGTTCGGCTGCGGGGACGCCACGACGCCGAGGGCTGCCATGCGCTCGATGGCGTCGTCGCTCGCGAGTTCGGCGTGCTCGACGCGGTGCCGGCGCTCGCCCGCGTCGTCGGCCGCGTCCTCGTAGGCGTCGAGGACGGCGTCGACGGCGGCGTCGCCGATGGCGTGCGCGGTGACTTGCAGGCCCGCGTCGTCGGCGCGCTCCACGATATCCGCCAGTTCCTCCGGGTCGACGACCCACGTCCCGGTCTCGTCGGGCGCGTCGGCGTACGGCTCGTGGAGCTTCGCCGTGTGCCCGCCGAGGCTGCCGTCCGTGTACGTCTTGATTGCACCGACCTCGACCATGTCGCTGCCGTGGTTCGTCGCCAGCCCCGTCTCCAGGACGGCGTCGAGGTGGTCCGCCCAGTAGTTCACTCGCACCCGCACGGAGAGGTCGCCCGCCGCGTCGAGTTCGCGGTACGCTCGGGGCGCGTGCGAGCGCCGCACCATGTCGTGGACGGCCGTTACACCCTTCTCGTTGGCCTCGCGCTGCGCGGCCGTCACGAGGGACTTCGTCTCCTCGGGGTCGGGCTCCGTCGCGTCGTAGACGACTTCGACCGCGTCCTCCACGATGCGGCCGTCCCCGACCACGTCGCCCTCGGGCATCCCGTCGCCGTACTCGGCGAGCGCGACGCCGTTCACCGTCGCCGTGTGCATGTCCTCCCGAATCGCGGCGACCGGCTGCGTCTCGCTGACGGCGTCGAGGTCGGCCTGCGAGAGGTCCGCGTCGCCACCCCACTGGCTCTCGTCGTACCCGAAGCCCAGCACCCACTCGTCGCCGGCGGTCTCGCTCGCGCGCTCGGCGAGGCGCTCCGTGACTTCTTCCGGGCCGCTCGCCCCCCGAAGGTCCGCGTGGACGCCGTGCTGGCCGACGGTCTCCATGTGCGTGTGGGCGTCCACGAACCCCGGAATCACCACGCGACCCCCGAGGTCGATTGTCTCGGTCCCGGTCCCCGCCAGGAACTCGGCGTCGTAGTCGTTCGCCAGCCCGACGACCCGGCCGTCCCGCACCGCCACCGCGTCGTACACCTCGTCCTCGTCGCCGAGCGTGTGGACCTCGCCACCGTAGAGAATCAGGTCGGCAGCCGCTGTCATACGTCTACGCCGGAGGGCTGCGCGCAAAGAACTTCGGGAACCGGCCAGTCGTAGCCACCGCCGGGCGGGAGGGTCACCCCGATGTCGTAGTACTCGCGGTCAGGCGATGAGAACACCGGTCGCCACGCGTCCCCGTCCTGCCGCTCGATGTTGTACTTGTGGAGCGTCCCCACCAGTGTCTCCTCGTCGGTGTGGTTCCGGAGCGAGAACGTGATGTCGTCTCCGATTGCGACCGTGTCCGTCGAAGCAGTCAGTTCCAGCCCGGCGGCCTCCGCCGGGAACGGCCCGCCACTCGGCCGACGAATTGGGTCCAGGCCCCCGCAGTCCGGGTCGTCGTCTGGCGGCCGCTCGGGCAGTACCGCTACATCACCGTTCGAGTCGGACGACACCGAGTCTGTAGTGGTCTCTGGCGGTGTCGTCCCGCCACTTCCAGAGCGGCCGCGGGTCAGACAGCCGGCTGTGAGGGAGAGGGCACCAGCCACGGAGAGTGTCCGAAGCGCTGCTCGTCGCTTCACACGCAGTGGTTTGCATCATTTCTACAATAAGTTTTGTCCCGCACTCAGCTCGGACGGAAGGGAGGGCCGGAGTGTCAGCGGTGCGCGCGAACCCGGGCGGGTCGCAGTCCTCGACTGCTTACTGGCTCGCGATTCGCTGGGAGACGGCTTCGCGCCAGTCGTCGGCGCTGTCGCGGAGCGTCTCGTAGCCGTACTGGATGGGGGTTTCGGGGACGTGGACGTACTGCTGGAGTTCCTCGGGGAGGCTGGCGTCGGAGACGGTAGGGATGCCGACGTTCTTCTCGGCGACGTTGGCCTGAGTGTCGGCTTCCAGCATGAACGACGCGAAGTCGTCAACGAGGCCGCCGCGCTCGGTGTCCGCGAACTTCGCGGTGCCGGAGACGTACGCGTACCCCTGGTCGTTCGGGAACGCAATCTGGTGGCGGGCCATGTCGGTGTCCTCGGCCTGACTGGCGTACACCTGGTCGGTGCTGTAGGACATCACCATCGGGGCCTCCTTCCCGGAGTACGCGCTGTAGGCGGCGTTCCAGGAGCCGGTGGTGCGGAGGCCGTTGTCGACGAGGCGGTCCCAGTAGTCGAGGTAGCCGTCCTCCCCGAACTCGTGGACGGTCCACAGCAGGAAGCTCAGCCCCGTGACGGTGTCCTGCGGGTTCGGGAGCAGCAGGCCGTCGCTGTAGGCCTCGGTCGTGAGGGCCTCCAGCGTCTCCGGTTCGTCGACCTCGTTCTCGTCGTAGACGATGCAGACGTACGAGGCCCCGGTCGGCAGCACGCGGCGCTGCGGGTCGAACCAGTACGGCTCCACCACGTCGTCGGTGTTGTCGACGCTCCCGGTGTCGAAACCCGCGAACAGCGACTCGTCGAGTTCACGGTCGGCGCGCACGAGCCCCGTCGGCGTCACGCCGACGTAGCCGTCCGCGCCCAGCTCGACGCCCTGCTGCTTGCGGCGGATGAAGTCGTTCAGTTCGTTGTCCCGGACGACCCAGTCGAAGTCGACCTTGCGCTCGGACTCGAAGGCCTCCTCGACCCAGCCGCCGGCGCTCGTCGACACCGCGCCGACGTACGACTCGGTGGTGCCGATTCGGAGTTTCGGGGGTTCGCCGCTCTCGCTCGCGGTCGTGCCGCCGGTGGTCGTGGTCGTCCCGTCGCTGGTCTCGGTTGCGTTCGTCGTCGTGTCGTCTCCACTGGTGTCGCTCGTCTCGATGCAGCCCGCGAGCCCGAGTGCGGCCGCGGAGCCGACGGTCGCGACGAACTTGCGTCGGGACGTCATCGGTCGCTCGACGCCTCCCGACCGAGGTGTGCCTCGACGCGGTCGACCTTCTCCTCGACAGCGAGGTCGTCCTCGCGGTAGTGGTCGATCTTGAGCTTCGTCGACACCCGGGGCGCGTCGACGGACTCGTGGGCGGCCTTGACCGCCGCGAGGAGTTCGTCCATGTCGTCGGCCTCGATGGTGGTCTCCATCGGGTGCGTCTCGTAGCGCACGTCGAAGTCCTCCAGGGCGTCGATGGCGCTGGCTATCTCGGCGTCGAAGTCGGCCGCTGGGCTGTCCAGTGGCGCGACGGACAGCATCGCAGTGAGTGTCACGGTCGCCCTAGCCGATTAGCCAGTGATATAACTCACTGTTCGGGCCGACGCCGACGAGTGGTCGCGACCGCTCACCCGCCCGGAAGGGCAACCTTCAGGGCGGCGGGCCGCCGACTCCCGGGCATGACCGACGCCAGCGACCTCGCGGACCGAGTGCAGGCCGGCGACCTCCGGCTGTACGAACTGGAGGACCACGCCGACGCCGACACCGCCGCGGCCGCGCGCCGCGAACTCCTCGAACGCGAGACCGGCGCGGAGACGGAGGCTCTCGGGTCGTTCTCTTTCGACGCCGACGGGGTCGACTCGAACATCGAGAACCTCGCGGGCGGCACCCAACTCCCGCTGGGCGTCGCCGGCCCGCTCGCCGTGAACGGTGACGCCGCCGACGACGAGTTCCACCTCCCGATGGCGACCACGGAGGGCGCGCTCGTCGCGTCCGTGAACCGCGGCTGCTCGGCCATCACGGCCGCGGGCGGCGCGAACGCTCGCGTCACGAAGACCGGGATGACCCGGGCTCCGGTCTTCCGCGTCGCGGACGTGACAGAGGGTGCGGAGGTCGCCGAGTGGGCGAAGGACAACCACGACGCGCTGAAGGCGGCCGCCGAGGAGACGACGAGCCACGGCGAACTCACCGATGTCACACCGTACGTCGTCGGCGACAGCGTCTACCTGCGGTTCCGCTACGAGACGAAGGACGCGATGGGGATGAACATGGCCACCATCGCGACCGAGGCCGCGACCGAGGTCGTCGAGGCGGAGACGCCGGCCGAACTCGTCGCCGTCTCCGGGAACCTCTGCACGGACAAGAAGCCCGCCGCCATCAACGCCATCGAGGGCCGCGGGCGAACGGTCACCGCCGACGTGACCATCCCCCGTGATATCGTCGAGGAGCGCTTCGACACGACGCCGGAGGCCATCGAGGAAGCGAACACGCGGAAGAACCTCGTCGGGTCGGCGAAGGCCGGGAGCCTCGGCTTCAACGCGCACGCCGCGAACGTCGTCGCCGCCGTCTTCCTCGCGACGGGACAGGACGCCGCGCAGGTCGTCGAGGGCTCGAACGCCATCACGACAGCCGAAGCCCGCGAGGACGGGCTCTACGCGTCGGTGAACCTGGCGAGTCTCGAAGTCGGCACCGTGGGCGGCGGGACGAAGCTTCCGACTCAGCGCGAGGCGCTGGACGTGCTCGGTGTGCGCGGCGGCGGCGACCCCGCCGGCTCGAACGCCGACGCCCTCGCCGAAATCATCGCCGCGGGCGCGCTCGCCGGCGAAATCAATCTGCTCGCCGCGCTCGCGTCCCGGAACCTCTCCTCGGCGCACGCCGAACTCGGTCGCTGACGCGGGCCGCTGACGGGACAAAATTTTATCACGAGTGACAGTGAACCGCGGGTCGTGACAGAGCGCTCCCTCCGACAGTCGGTGTTCCGCTGGGGTAGTATCGGGGCGGCCTGCGCCGCCATCGCGACCGCGCTGGCGGTGGTGCAGTCGTTCCCGCTGCTCCTGCTCGGGATGATTCTGTTCGGCGTCCCGCTGATGGTCGTCCCGCTCATCTTCGGGGTGACAAACACGCGACTCGACACGACGGCCGGTGCGACTCGCATCGGGTTCAGCGCCGGCGACCCCGGGCAGTACGAACCCGGCCGCGTCCTCCCGATTCCGAACAGCCTCCAGGTCGCCTGCTGGCTCAGCGGGGTGGGTGTCGTCGGCCTCGTCGTCGTGGCGGCCGCCGCCTGACCAGTTTCACTTTCACTCGGCGGCAGACACAGCGTTATTTTCTCCGACGCCGAACTGTGATGTATGCGCGCTCACCCCGACGGCGACGGTGACGACCCGACCGCCCGCGCGGAGCGCGCGCTCCGCCTCCTCAAACTGCTGTTGACGGTGCTCGTGCTGGCGCTTACGCTCGCTCGCGGGCTCGCAGGCGGCCCGCTCTGACGGCCCGGAGTCGCCCGCGACCCGCTACAACAGCCGGTAGCCGTCGCCGTCCGTCACGACCTCGCCCGCCCGCTCGAACTTCGCCAGCGCGTCCTCGACGTAATCGCCGTCGACGCCGTGTTCGGCGGCGAACGCCTTCACCTCTCCTGCCGTCGGCTCGTCCAGTTCGCGGAGCGCCGTCCTGACGGCCTCCCGCTTCGAGAGGCTGCGGGTCGAGGACTCGGCGCGCTCGGCGGCCGCCGCGACCTCGTCCGTGTCGACGCCCGACTCGGCGAGATACTCGTCGTCGCCGATGCCCGCGTCCGCGACGTAGTCGTCGAGGGTGGCGAAGTCGTCGATTTCGGCGAACGCGTCGCCGTGACCGGCTTTGTTCGCGAGAATCGAGGCCCGAACCTCGCGGGCGTGGTCCTCGTCGTCGGTGGTGACGAACTGCTTGAGCGTCCCGAACTGGTGGCGTTTCTCGCAGCGCGGGCAGCCGGTGGTCTCGGGGCGGCCCTCCACCACCCAGAGCGCGTTGCAGTCCGAGCAGCCGACGACGGCGTACGTCATCACGCGGGAGTGGGGCGTCGCCCCGGATAAACTCGCGGGTGGCGACCCGTCGGCTTCGGGGTCGGCTTTTTGCCGGGTGGTACCGTGTGTGCCGGCATGGAGACAGTCGACCTCACAGACACGGAGACCGTCGAGGCCGTCGAGGGCGTCTACCTCGCGCAGCTGGCGGTCGGCGACGAGATGAGCGTCCAGCACTTCCAGATAGAGGCCGGTGCCGAGGTGCCCGAACACGAGCACCACCACGAGCAGGTCGGCTACCTCTATCAGGGCGAACTCACGTTCGTCGTCGACGGCGAGGAGCACGTCGTGACGCCCGGTGAGTCCTACACCATCCCGGGCGGGGAGGCCCACGCCGCCGTCAACGAGGGCGACGACCCGGTGCGTGGCATCGACGTCTTCTCGCCGCCGCGTGCCAACCCGGACTGGCTCGAGTAGCGCGCTGGCACCCGATACCCGGCTCGTATCTGGTACCGGTTCGAATCGAGAACGTCAGCGCTCGACCGCGAACCCGTCCTCTTCGAGGACGTCTTTCACGCGGTCCTCGTGGTCGCCCTGCACTTCGACGCTGGTCTCCCTGGCGGTGCCGCCAGCGCCGAGGCGCTTCTTCAGCGTCGTCGCCACGTCGTCGACGTCGGTCACGTCGGGGTCGAACCCTTCTACGACGGTGACGGGCTTGTCGTACGTGCGGCGCTCGATGCGGACCGAGAGCGTCTGCTCGGCGCGCGCTACGTCTTCGATGCCGGGAACGTCGATCCCCTCGAAGGGGTCGTCTTCGGACACACCCGATGTAGGTGACAGAGACCAAAAGTGTTGCCGCCGAACCCGGGGCTACGCGGCGCGAAAATAGAGAGAATCGCGGACTCCGTGCAGCGGTGTTACGCGAGTTACGCGAGCTCCTCGATGCGCTCGGCGACGGCCTCGGCGTACTCCGTGGTCGAGACCTCCTCGGCGTCCTCGCGCTGGCGGGCGAGGTCGTACGTGACCGTGCCGGAGTCGATGGTGTCCTCGACGGCGTCGCGGACGAGCTTGCCGGCGTCCTCCCAGCCGAGGTACTCGAACATCAGGCGGCCGGAGAGGATGAGGGCGGTCGGGTTCGCCTTGTCCTGGCCGGCGCGCTTCGGCGCGGAGCCGTGGACCGGCTCGGCGAGACAGCGACCCGCTCCGAAGTTCGCGCCGGGCGCGATGCCGAGGCCACCGATCTGGGCCCCCGCGGCGTCGCTGAGGTAGTCGCCGTTGAGGTTCGGCATCGCGAGCACGTCGAACTCGTCGGTGCGTAGCTGCATCCACTGGAGCATCGCGTCGGCGAGGCGCTCCTCGACCATGACGGCGTCCTCCGGGATGTCGACCTCGTCCTGCTCCTCCCAGAGCGAGTCGGGCGCGGCGAAGACCTCGTCGTCGGGGTACTCCTCGTCGGCGACCTCCATCCCCCAGTCACCGAACTGCCCCTCGGTGAACTTCATGATGTTGCCCTTGTGGACGAGCGTGACCTTGTCGCGGTCGTTCTCGATGGCGTAGTCGATAGCCTCGCGGACCAGACGCTTGCTGCCCTTCTCCGAGATGGGCTTGAGACCGAGGCCGATGTCGCCCTCGTGCATCACGCCGTCGAAGTCCATCTCGTCCTCGACGAAGTCACGGACCTGCTCGGCCTCGTCGGTGCCGGCCTCCCACTCGATGCCGGCGTAGACGTCCTCGGTGTTCTCCCGGAACGTCACCATGTCCATCTCCTCGGGCGCTTTCATCGGGGACGGGACGCCGTCGAGGTAGTACGTCGGGCGGACGTTCGCGTAGAGGTCGAGGGTCTGGCGGAGCGCGACGTTGAGGCTGCGGAACCCGGCACCGACCGGTGTCGTGAGCGGGCCCTTGATCGCGACGCGGTGCTCGCGGATGGCCTCGACTGTCTCCTCGGGGAGGTTCTCGTCGTACTTCTGTCGGGCGGACTCGCCGGCGTAGACCTCCATCCACTCGACGTCGTGGCCGGCGGCCTCCGCGGCCGCGGTCAGTACTTTCTGGGCGGCCGGACCGACGTCCTTGCCGATTCCGTCGCCGTGGATGATGGGGATGACCGGGTGCTCGGGGACGTCGAGTTCGTCGGCGTCCTCGTCGTAGGTGATCTGCTCTCCCGCTTCGGGGACCTCGATCTTGTCGTAGCTCATGTCGTTTAGACCTCTCGCGAGACGCCTAAAAGGACTGCTGTTTGCGCTGTCCGCGTCAAGGCTTGCCGCCTCCGTTGCTCCGGCCGTGTTCACGCCTCGTCGACCGGCGTCGGCCGCACGAAGTCCGCGAGCGTGACGAGCGCGCCGAGCGTCCAGCCGGCGACCGTCGCGATGCCCGCCCACATCCAGACGTAGCCGACCCCCGCGAGCCGGAACTCCTCGCGGAGGACCGACGCGACGCCAGCCGCCGAGAGGGGGTTGTCGAGCAGCCAGACCGCGAGCGCGTAACTACTCGGGAACACGCGGTCGGCCAGCGGCGGCCAGTAGAACGCTGCGACCACGGGCGGCAGGCAGAGCGCCGTGACGCCCAGCGGGTAGGCCAGCAGCACTGTCGACAGCCGGCCGCCACGCCGCGCGACGGTCAGCGACAGCACCGCCGCCGGCACCGCGACTGCGCCGCCCGCAGCGACCGCCCGAACGCCGACCAGCGGCACGTCGAGCAGCCAGACGCCAGCGGTGAACGCCGACCAGACGACAGTCGCCGCGATGGCGACGCCGAGCCAGCCCAGCGAGACGGCCGTCCGGAACAGCGTCCGGACGGAGAACCGCACCGCGAAGCCGACGAGCACGAACGGGTAGAGGGCCACTATCAGGGGGACGCCGAGCGCCGACCACAGCCAGAACGCGACCCGGCCGGCCGCCGAGGACGGTGCCCACTCGCCGAGCGCGGGGTGGTGGTCGCGTCGACTCCTGAAGCCGAAGTCGAGCCACGCGTCGTGGAGGACGGACAGGTCGGTCTGGACGCGCGCCCACAGCGACGGCGTTCCGCCGCGGCGTCCCTCGCGAGACGCTCGACTCACCGCTGCCCGAACACCCCGTCAGTCATATCGGTTCGAGCTCGTCGTCGGGGTCGGTGACGAGCTCCGAGATTGCGGTGTCGCGCTCGGCGGCCTGCGCGTCGATGTTCTCCTGGGCGTCGACGGCCTGCTCCTGGAGGGCGTCGATACGGGGCACGTCCGTGGCGTTCGCCAGCAGGACGGTCGCGCGCAGCCGGTCGGCCCCCGGCCGGGGGTCGTCGCCGGCCAGCACTTCGACGCTGTCGATCTGGGATTCGAGCCACTTGCGCGACCGAACGAGCCCCTTCTGTGAGAGCTCGGCGGGCGGCCCGGAGACGACGACGAGCGCGCGCTCCGCGGACGTGATGTCGGCTGGACACGTCAGCCGGGAGCGCGCCGCGCGCCGCACGAGGCCGTGGACCTTCGTCGCGGCCCCCTCGCGTTCGCCCGCCTCGCCGTCGTTCCGGAGCCGGCCGAGCAGGCCGCGCTGGCGCTGGGTCTCCTCCTCCAGGCTCGCCTCGGCGTACGCGACGGTGGCGACACCGCCAACGGACAGCGTCCGTTTGACGTCGCTGGAGTCCATCGCGTTCTCGGAGACCGGCGACCCGTCGTACTCGCCGGGTGCCAGCAGCGAGACGACGCGTTTCGCGATTTCGACGTTCGTCTGCTCGTAGCCGGACTCGATGGACTGCGTGCCCTCTCGCCACGCGTCGTTGTCGAACGCGATGGTGGCGTCGGTGGAGTCGACGAACGACCGAATCGAGCGCGCCGCGTTCAGGGACGCCCGGCCGCCCTCGTCGCCGCTCGGCAGCACCCCGAGCCCGTAGACCGGTTCGCCGTACCGTTCGCCGAGCGCCTCCGCGAACACGGGGCCGCCGCCGGAGCCGGTGCCGCCGCCGAGCCCCGCGACGACGAGGAAGGCGTCGACGTCGTGCAGCGGGACGTTGTCGAGGACGCGCTGCACCTCGGCGAGGTCCTGGCGCGTCAACTCGGCCCCGAGGTCGGGGTCTGCGCCGGCACCGTGGCCCTTCGAGCGCTCATCGGTCTGCCCGACGAGAATCTGGTGGCGCTGCGGGACGTACCCCAGTTTGTGGAGGTCGATGCGCGCCGAGTTCACGACCGCGGTGAACTGACAGAGCGAGCGCTCCGTCTGTGTCTCGTACTCGACGATGCGGTCGGCGATTTTCCCGCCCGCGTTCCCGAACCCGACGACTGCGAGCTTCATAGCAGGCAACGCAGCCGTCACGCACATTGGTATACAGTGACTACCGGCGGTGGCGCGTCCGTATCCCCACGGACTAAGCCGCCGGACCGAGCAGTCGACAGCATGCGAGTCATCGTACACGGCGGCGCGGGCGGGAGCCCGGACGAGCCGGAGCCTCGACAGGCGACACTGGACGAAGCGGCCGACGTCGGCGCGGCCGAGACCGACCCGGTGGACGCGGTCGAAGCGGCGATTCGGGTGCTGGAAGCCGACACCCGCTTCAACGCCGGCACGGGCGGCGCGGTGCAGTCCGACGGCGTGATTCGGACGGACGCGGGCGTTATGACCAGCGACCGCGAGGCGGGCGCGGCAGCCTCGATGCCGGGCGTCGAGGCGGCCGTCTCCGTCGCCCGCGCCGTCATGGAAGACACCCCGCACGTCCAGCTGGCCGGCGTTCACGCCGTCGACTTCGCCGCCGACGTCGGCGTCGACGTCGAGTGCGACCTCTGGAGCGACGACACGCAGGAGCGCTGGGACGACCTCGACAACCACCCCGACGGCTCGCCGACCGACCACCTCGACTGGATTCGGGACAAGTTCGGCGAGACGGACCCCGGCGGTCGCGAGGACGGATCGAGCGACGACGAAGCCGGCTACGAGAAGGACCACGACACCGTCGGTGCCGTCGCGTTCGACCGGGAGACGCTGGCTGCCGCCACCTCCACGGGCGGCCGGTGGCTCGCGCTCGCGGGCCGGGTCGGTGACGTCCCCCAGATCGGCTCCGGGTTCTACGCGTCACCCGCCGGCGCTGCGTCCGCGACGGGGGCCGGCGAGGACATCGCGAAGACCACGCTGACGCGGCGGGCCGTCCGCCACCTGGAGAACGGGCTGGGCGCGCAGGCGGCCGCCGACCGCGCCATCGAGGAGTTCGGCGAACTCACCGGGTCGTCGGCCGGCGTCATCGTGCTGGACAGCGACGGCGAGTACGGGGAGGCGTTCAACTCCGAAGCGATGCAGACGGCGAGGGCTCGAACGCAGTGAGAGCCCTCGGAATGAGCGCGCGGGGACCGAGGGTCCCGCCGTCGGGCGCGACCGGGTCGTCGACGTCGACCAGTGGGCGGTCGCCGCTAAACCGAAGCGTGCCGTGCATCGTCGAAGCGGCTCGGTTACAGGCTCCATCCCGGCCACCGCTCAAGACATTGCTAATCGGCTCACGTAGCGAGACGTAGCCGTCGGGGGAGACCCGCAACCTCTTTGCCGCGTTCGGGCGAAGCCCCGTGTATGACAGACAGCGTCGAGGTCGGTTCGGAGGCCTACGAGAAGTACGTGGAGGCCGGCGACATCCTGACCACCGTGATGTCGGAGGCGGCGGAGCGCGTCGAGGTCGGTGCGACCCACCTCGAAGTGGCGGACTACGCGGAGGAGCGCATCCGAGAGCTCGGCGGCGAGCCGGCGTTCCCCGTGAACATCAGCATCGACGAGGAGGCGAGCCACGCCGCGCCGGGTGCCGAGGACGACACCGAGTTCGGCGAGGACGTGGTGTGTCTGGACGTCGGCGTGCACGTCGACGGCCACATCGCGGACGCGGCGACGACCGTCGACCTCTCCGGGAACCCCGAACTCGTGGAGGCCGCCGAGGAGGCCCTCGACGCCGCCATCGACGCGGTCGAGCCGGGCGTCCACACCGGCGAAATCGGGGCCGAGATTCAGGACGTCATCGAGGCGTACGGCTACAAGCCGGTCGTGAACCTCACGGGCCACGGGATGGACGTTTACGACGCGCACACCGGACCGAATGTCCCGAACCGCGCCGTCGACTCGGGCGTGGAGTTGCAGGCCGGTGACGTGCTCGCCATCGAGCCGTTCGCGACGACGGGCACCGGGAAGGTCGGCGAGGGCACCGACACCGAAATCTACGAGGTCGTCGGCTCCGGGAACGTCCGCGACCGGCGCGCCCGCCAGCTACTGGAGGACCTCGAACGCTTCGACGGGCTGCCGTTCGCGGCGCGCTGGCTGGACGGCGCGCGCGCCGAGATGAGTCTCCAGCGGCTCGAGCGCGCCGACATCGTGCGGTCGTACCCGGTGCTGAAGGAGTCCGACGGCGCGCTCGTCAGTCAGGACGAACACACGCTCATCGTCACCGAGGACGGCTGCGAGGTCGTGACGGACTGACTGTCGCGCTCGGCAGGTCGAGAAATATCGGAGGAGGTGGGGTGTGGCCGGCCGGTCAGGCGTCGTTCATGCGCTTGCTCGTCTCCTCCCCGCAGGTCCGGCACGTGGCGACGCGGTAGGGCTCCCGCGAGAACGCGGCGTTCTCCCCGCCCTCGTTCTCCGTTCGGACCTCGACGGAGACGCGGTGGGCGGTGACGCCGCCGCAGTTCTCGCAGCGCTCCGTCAGTGCGTCCGTCGTGGGGGTCTTGCTCGCCACTGGAACCACCGGTTGCATTCAGGGGCCCTCGACACAAATAAACTCGGGTGGGGTTGGTCGCTGTTTGACCCTGGACCGAACGGCACCGAAAACCTCCTGCCGCGGGCCGCCCACGCCCCGGACATGGACCAGGTGTTCGCGCCGTGGCGCATCGAGTGGGTCGAACGCGACGACAAGAACGAGGGCGTCGACTGCGTGTTCTGCGAGTTCCCCGGCCGCGAGGACGCCCGCGAACACCTCGTCGTGGCGCGCTCCGAGCACGCCGCCGTGATGCTGAACAACTACCCGTACAACCCCGGACACTGCATGGTGATTCCGGACGTCCACACCGGCGAGTACACCGACCTCGATGACGACGTGCTGCTGGACCACGCGCGCCTGAAGCAGGCGACCGTCGACGCGCTCGACGCCGCGATGGGGCCCGACGGCTTCAACACCGGGCTGAACCTCGGCGGCGGCGCGGCCGGCGGCAGCATCGACGACCACCTGCACACGCACGTCGTGCCGCGCTGGAACGGCGACACGAACTTCATGGCAACCGTCAGCGACACGAAGGTCATCGTGGAGGCGCTCGACGACACCTACGACCGGCTCCACGACGCGTTCCTCGCTCGCGAAGACGCCAGTGAGGGTCCGAGCGGCGCGGTCAGGGTGACTTTCGACTGAATCAAAACCCCGAAGTGACGGGCCGGAGTAGGAGGCGTCGATGGAGCGCAAGCGGGCGGTCCGCCGCGTCGGTCTCCTCGTGCTCGCGGCGAACCTCGGGCTGGTCGCGGCGAAGGGCGCTGCGTGGTGGGCGACCGGCAGCCTCGCGGTCGGCTCCGAGGCCGTCAACAGCCTCGCGGACGTGGCGTACTCGGTGGTCGTCCTCGGCGGCCTCTACCTGACGACCCAGCCGCCGGACTTCGAGCACCCCCACGGCCACGAGCGCATCGAGCCGTTCGTCTCCCTCGTGGTCGCGCTCGGCGTGCTCGCGGCGGGCGCGGCCGTGCTCTGGCAGGCGAGCACATCGTTGCTCGCGGGCGACCCCGGTCGGAGCGCCGGCCTCCCGGGCGTCCTCGTGCTGGCGGGGACAGCCGTCGCGAAGTACGTCCTCTACCGGTACGTTCTCGGCGTCGCCGAGAACCACCACTCGCCCGCCCTGCGCGCGACCGCACTCGACAACCGCAACGACATCCTCACTGCCGGGGCGGCGCTCGCCGGCGTCCTCGGCTCGGCCGCCGGCTACCCGGTGCTGGACCCGCTGGCGGCGTTCGTCGTCGCCGCCGGCATCCTCCACACCGGCTACGAGATTGTCCGCGACAACCTCAACTACCTCGTCGGGGCCGCGCCGCCCGCGGACCTCCGCGAGGAGATTCTGTCCCGCGCGCTCGCCCACCCCGACGTAGAGGGTGCCCACGACGTCGTCGCGCACTACGTCGGTCCCGAAATCGACGTGAGTCTCCACGTCGAGGTGGAGGGCGAGATGACGCTGCACGAGGCCCACGACATCGAGACCGAACTCATCCTCGACCTCGAATCCATCCCGGAGGTCGACGACGTGTTCGTCCACGTCGACCCGAAGGAACTCGGGGAGTGGAAGGGCGAGAGCCCAGTGAACGCGACCGAGTAGCGCACTCGCAGCCGCTGTGAGTCCGCCCGCAGCGTTAAGTGTCAGCCATCCATCTACTGCGCCATGCCCGGAGGTTCCTGGCCACTCCTCGGCAGCACAGTCGCGACAGTCCTCGTCGCCGGAGTCGCTGGGCTCGCAGTCACCGCTGCCGTCTGGCACCCGTCCCTCCGCAGTCACGCGTCGTCCCCCAGTCGGTTCGCAGCCGGCTTCGGCGTCGCGTACGCCGTCGTCACCGTCGCCCTCTGGGCCGGAACGACGCTCCTCGCGCGACCCGACCCGCTCTCACTCGACCCGGCCGCCACGCTGTTCTGGGTCGCACTCGCCGCACTCGGCGCAGCCGCGGTGGCCGGTGCGTCGGCTTACGTCTACGCCCGGTTTCGGTACGCCACCTCCCTGTTCGCGCTGTTCGCGGCGACGGCGTTCACGTGGTACACGTTCCTCGTCGAGGGTGGCGGCAGCATCACGCTCGCAATCTGGGGGTCCGTGTTCGTCCCCGTGTTTCTCCTCGCGGCCGCCGCGCTGTTCGCCGTCGAGTGGGGACTCAGAACGGTCACCCACCCGCCCGAAGCCGGTGGGCCGCCGGCGTAGCGACAGGTCAGTCCGCGAGGAGGACGGCCGCCGTGAGCGCGACGCCACCGAACAGCACGAGCGCCACCCCGAGCGGCGACGAGTCGAACGACAGCGTCCGGGGCGCAACCGCGAGCGCGGCGGCCGCGCCAACCACTCCGGTCGTCCCGGCGACGTGCACGAGTTCGAGGCTGGTGGTCGCCACCGCCGACGCCCGGCTGGCGAACTCCACGGCGGTCTGCCCGGTGGTCCACGCGACAACCGTCGCCGCCGCACCGGCGGCGAGACCCGTCGCACTCGCCCCGGCGAGCCCGGCCATCGTCACCGCGACGCCCAGTCCGGCTGTGCCGAGCGTAACGGCACCCCGGCGTCCCACGAACAGCCCTGCGAGGAGCACTGCGACGGACCCGAGTGCGACGAGCGTCGACGCCGCGTCGACGCCCGCCAGAACGAGTGCCGCGACCGCAGCGAGGCCGGACGCGAAGCCGGACACGACGCCCGACCGGTTCATCCTCGCCACCCCGCCTCGGCCAGAGCTTCGCGAAGCGGGATGCCCGGCGGCCAGTCGGCGACGGGAACCTTGCGCGATGTCAAGTCGTCGAGCCGTCGCGAGCGCTCACGTGCTGCGAGCCAGTGGCCGGGGGTGTCCCCGGCCGTCGGGTCGGGAGCGACCACGCGAACCAGCGTTCGCGCCCCGAGTACGTGGAGCGCGTCCAGCGCCGCATCGTCGCACACCGGCGTCAGTGCGACCACGGCCACTCCGGCCGGGACGCGTTCACGGAGCCACGCGCGCCAGTCCGGCGGGTCAGCGGTCGAGTCCGGGTCGTCGGCAATCCGCTGCAGACAGTCGTTAACCCGGGCGTCGTGGGCTGGGCCGCTCCCGGGCGGCACCCACTCGGCACCCTCACCGAAGACCGCCACGCCGACCCGGTACCCCGCCGCCGACAGCGACGCGTACAGTTCGTCCGCACCCTCCGCCGCACGCCGTCGCGCAGTCGGCTCGCCCGGACCGGGTGCGACAGCGGCTGTCCGGCGGGCATCGACCACGAGTACGACTGTCGCTCGTCGGTCAGCGTGGTATTCGACGGTCGCGAGCTCCCCCGTGCGAGCGAGGCGACGCCAGTCGACGCGCGCGAGCGGGTCGCCGCGGCGGTACTCGCGGACGCCACGGAACGCCACGCCGCCGCCGCTCGCATCCGCTGGGCGCGTCCCTGCACGGGGAGTGGGTGTCGCTGGCAGCGACCCCACCCGGGACTCCCGAGCGACGGAGCGCGTGTCGATGGTGTCGGAGGACTGTGCCGCCATATCGACCCGGCGCTCGACGACGCCGGCGACGTCCCGGGTGACGACCGTCGCGGGCTCGAACTCGTGGGCCCCGCGGCGCGCCGCGACGTGGTACGTGACGGTCGCGGTGCTGCCCGGCGGCAGCGCCGTCCCGAGTACAGGACTGTCTGTCGTGACCGACAGCCCCGGCGGGACGCCGTCGGCGACCTCCAGCGCCGGAATCGTCCGCGACCCGGTGTTCTCCACGGCCACTGTCACGGTCACCTCGTCGCCCGGGTCGGGACGCGAGTCACTGACGGTCCGGGAGACGGACACCGACGCCGCGGGCGGCGGCTCCACTCCCCGGGCGTACGCCGCGAGCGCGACGCCGAGTGCACTCACCGAGAGCAGCGCCGGCGTTCGAGCGAACAGCCCGACGACCCCGGGCAGTAGTGCTGCACCGGCGAGCCCCCGCCACCGGCCGGTGGGCCGGACCGCTCCGGACGCGCTCGCACCGCCGGTCACTGGTCGTCCCCCCGCTCGGCGAGCACGGTCGCCGTGCGTCTGGCTCGGCGAGCAATCGTCGGCTCCCCGGTCAGCACCGTGGTGACGCGCTCGGCCGGGGTCGGGTCGCGACCCGCGAAGAACGCCCGCACCCGAGCGTTGTCGCGGCCGTCCGGCCACTCGCCCGCGTCGATTCGCTCCCGAGCAGCACTCCGAGAGCAACCGTTCTCGGCCGCGAGCGCGACCGCTGCAGCCGCCGTGAGCCGGTCTCGAACTGCCTCGCGGCCCGCGTCGTCGGTCACCGACAGGTCTGCGAGCCGGTCGTCGAAGTCGTCGCCCGGAACTGCGACAGTGGCCGACGAACTGCTCGGGTCACCGGTGCCGACGCCGTCCCCGAACCGGTCGAGCGCCGCGAGACCGCCGACTGCGAGCGCTGCGACGCCGAGGAGACCGACGACCGGCAACACGGGGACCGCCGCCGGAGCCGACGCCGGCGTCCCGAGCAACACCAGTCCGGCGGTCGTCGACGCCACGCCGGTCAGCACGAGTACCGTCTGCCGGCTCACGGCTCCTCCCCGTCGTCTGCGTCTGCGAGCGCTTCGCGGGCCGCGCGCTCACGCTCGGCTGTCGCCGTGGCTGGCCCGTACCTGACGCGCTCGAACAGTGCGGTCAGCCGCGTCACGGCGTCCTGGTCGAACCCGGCGTCGACGGCGTCTTCGGCGACCGACTGGGGCGTCCGCGTGTCCGGGACGGTCCCGGACACTCGTTCTGCCAGCGACGCCCACGCGCGGTATACTCCGTTCGTGGCAGGCGCATCGGGCGGAACGCTGTGACCGGCTGCGGTTGATTCCCCGGACCGGACCGCGCTGTCGGGGTCTGTCGGTTCGGCTCCGTTCGCCGGGTCGGCGTCTCCCTTTCGCAGCCCGGCGACCCACGCGCCAGCGGCGACGACGGCGGCGAGGACCGCCCACGTCAGCGGGCCGACGGCGGGCACCAGCCCGGCGACTAGCGAGCGAGCGCTCACGCCACAGAGCACGCAGCGAGCGCTCCCATCGGCGACGTTCCGGTCGGCGAGTCGCTCCCCGCCACCGCCGCCGCCAGCAGCCACGTCCAGAGGCCCGTCGACGGAACCGGGAGCGGGGTCGTCAGCTGGAATCGAGGCACCGAACGTGGCTCCGGCTACGCCGAACGCCACGCACGCGCCCGAAGCGGCCAGAACCGCGAGGAGGGCTCGTCGATTCACGCAGTCGTCTCGAAGCCCGCGACTGTTAGACGTTGCCCACGTTCGCAGGACGCGAAATCAGTTCGGGAGGTCGCTCGGTCAGTCCGCAGTCGTCTCGGCGCGGCCGTCGTCGGCGTCGACGGGCGCGACCGGCTCGGCGAACGCGTAGACGGTCTGGTGGCCGGTGACCTCGACCGTGGCGAAGTCGCCGGGTTCGAGGCCGTGTTCGGTGGCGTTCTGGATGATGACCTGTCGGTAGGACTCGTCGTAGCACTTCACCGAGTCGCCGGTCCCCTCCTCGACGACGAGTACGTCGCGCTCCGTGCCCACCATCGACTCGTGGGCGTCGCCGACGACGTCCATCTTCAGGTCCGTCATCGCCTTCGAGCGGTCCTTCTTCGTCTGCCCGCCGAGCCCCTTCATCTCGGCGGCGTCGGTGCCGGGGCGCTTCGAGAACCGCGTGACGTTGATTTTCTCGGGGCGGGTTTCGCGCAGCAGGTCCATCGACTGCTCGTGGTCCTCGTCGTCCTCGGTCGGGAAGCCGACGATGAAGTCCGTCGAGAGCGTCCACTCGTCGAGGTAGTCGTCGAACGTCTCCACGATGTCGAGGTACTGGCTGACCTCGTGCTGGCGGCGCATGTCTTCGAGCACGTCGTCGCTGCCGGACTGCACGGGCGCGTGCAGGAAGTTGTAGATTTCGTCGTGCTCGGCGAACACTCGGGCCAGTTCCTCGCGGATGCCGTGGACCCCGCCGGGGTTCGCCATCCCGACGCGCACCCGGAAGTCGCCCTCGATTTCGGTGGCGATGCGCTCCAGTAGCTCCGGGAGCTTCCGTTCGCCCTCGTCCCAGCCGTAGACGCCCGTGTCCTGTCCGGTGATGCGAATCTCGCGCGCGCCGGCGTGGACGAGCGCCCGGGCCTTCTCGACGTTCGCCTCGACCGGCGGCGAGTCCACGCGGCCGGTCGCCTGCTTCGTGATGCAGTACGAACAGTTGCTCATGCAGCCCCGCGCGATGGGGAGAATACCCACCACGCCGTCCAGAATCGGCTCGGCGTCCGGCGTCGTCGTCGGGCACTCGCCGTTCGTGACGGCTTCCGGGACCTCGTCCCAGTGCAGCACCTGGGCGTCGACGTCCGCGTCGTCGAACTCCTCGCCCTGAGCGAGCGCCATACAGCCCGTGACGATGAGGTCGGCCGTCTCGTCGGCGAGTTCCTCGGCCCGCCGGAGCATGTTGCGCTCCGTTTTCTCGACGACGGTACAGGTGTTGAGGATGGCGACGTCCGCGTCCGCCGGCCCATCCACCTGATGGTGGCCGGCGTCGCGGAGGCGTCGCTCGATTTCGCGGCTCTCGCCGCGGTTCGAGGTACACCCGTACGTCTCGATGTGGTAGCGGGCCATCGCTACCCAGTCGTTGCCCGCCCGCGGCCAAAAGGGATGCGGTAGGCGGTGAACCGGCTACGCGTCGAACGACTCGACGATTTCGACACCGGACGACGCGCCGATGCGGACGGCACCGGCGTCGAACATCGCCTGCGCCTGCTCGTAGGTCCCGACGCCGCCGCTGGCCTTCACGGGGAGGTACTCGCTCATCAGTTCCACGTCCGGCACCTCCGCCCCGCCGTCGGCGAACCCGGTCGACGTCTTCACCATGTCCGCGCCGGCGGCCTCGGCGGCCTCGCAGGCGGCGTGTTTCTCGTCGTCGGACAGCAGCGCCGTCTCGATGATGACCTTCACGGGGAGCGGCGTGGCGTCGACGACCGCCCCGATGTCGCTCTCGACGGCGTCGTGCTCGCCGGCTTTGAGGCGGCCGACGTTGATTACGAGGTCGAGCTCGTCCGCGCCGTCCTCGTGGGCACCCTCGGCCTCTGCGACCTTCGCAGCGGTCGCGTGCTGGCCGTGCGGGAACCCGATTACGGTGGCGACAGTGAGGTCGTCGGGCGCGTGCTCGCGTGCCTCGGGAACGTAGCACGGCGGGATACAGACGTTCATGCCGTACTCGGCGGCCTCGTCGACGACGCCTTCGACGTCCGCGGGCGTCGTCTCCGGCCCGAGGACGGTGTGGTCGATGCGGGCAGCGAGTTCGTGGCGGTCCATATCGGACAGGGCGGGCGCGCCCGGCAAAGAACCCTCGACTCTCCGTACTGATAACGCCAACCGAACGTTGAAATACGGGTACCGGAACCAACGTGGTATGCATCGTGCAACTAGACGTGACTGGCTAGCAACCGCCGGGGCGACGGCAGTCGCTGGCCTCGCCGGCTGTATGGGGATCGGGGGGTCGAGTCAGCCGGTAGCGGTCGGGTCACTGCTCCCGCTGTCGGGGCCGGGCGCGCTCGGTGACGTCGCCAGCCACCACGAGCGCGCGGTCGCCACAGCGGTCGAGCACGCGAACCGCGCCGGGGGCGTCGGCGGCCGCGAGGTCGTCCACGTCTCGAAGGACACGGCGGCCGACCCGGAGACCGCCGCGGAGGCGTACGACGAGCTCACGGCGGACCACTCGCTGCTGTCCGTGGTCGGTCCGGTCATCAGTGACGTCACGGGGTCGCTCACCGAGCGCGCCGCCGAGGACCGAACGCTACTCGTCAGCCCGTCTAGCACAGCGCCGACGCTGGCGTCCGCGGGCCGCACTGACGACGGGAAGTTCTTCGCGCGGACGTGCCCGAACGACAGTCAGCAGGCCGCCGTCATGGCGAAAATCGTCGACGACGACGTGTACGCGGGCGCAGACACCGTCGCAGTCTGCTACCTCGACAACGCGTTCGGCTCGGCGCTCGCGGAGGGCGTCGAGAACAGCCTCGACGCCGACGTGGTCGCCAGTGTCGCCTACGCTGGCTCCACCGAAACGCCCGAAGGGCCTGTCGACGACGCGCTCGCATCCGACCCGGACGCCATCGCGTTCGTCGGGTCGCCGGGCTCCTCGGAGTCCGTCCTCGAAGAGCTGCTGCGGCGCGAGTACGACGGCGGGGTGGCGCTGAGTTCCGGGCTCGTTCCGTCGAACCCCAAACCGAACTGGTCGGGCGTCTACACGGCGTCGGTCGCCAGTTCGAACACCGTCGGGACGAAGCGGCTGCGGCGCGAACTGAGCGATATCGCGCCACTGCTCGTGTACGCCACGAACGCCTACGACGCCGCGATGCTGCCGCTGCTCGCCGGCGAGTACGCGGGGGACGCGTCGTCGTCGGCCGCCGCTGGCGCGCTGCAGTCCGTCTCGGGCGGCGTCGGGCACTCGGTGACCGTCAACGAGTTCGGTCGCGCCCGCAGTCTCGTGGACGCAGGCCGCGAACTCAACTACAAGGGAGCGGCCGGTAGCATGGACCTCACTGACGACCTCGAACCGGTGACCGGCTACCTCGTCCAGCAGGTCGTGGACAGCGGCATGGAGACACTCGAACTACTGAAGCCGGGGTTCTTCTCCGGGGGTGACGGGTCGTGAGCGACATCGACCGTGGGCTGCTCGACCGCGTGCTGCCCGCCAGACTCCGGGGCAGCTACGCCGCGAAGTTCAACATCTTGTTGCTCGCAGTGGTGGTGGTGGTCGCAGCCGCCGGTGGGTTCATCCACCTCCAGACGCAGGCGTCTGTCAGTGCCGACACCGAAGAGCAGGTGTCTGGCATCGCGGAACAGCAGGCGGCCTCGCTGCACGACTGGGCGACCCAGAAGGAGGCGACCGCGCAGTTCCTCGCGTCGGACTTCGGCGGCGATTCCGTCTGGGCGAGCGATGTCGAGCCGGAGCTGGAACGCCAGCTCGCGACACTCCAAGACAGCGTGCTGGCGATCCACATCGTCTCGACGGGGACGAACAGCGTGGTGGCGAGCACGGACGACGCGCGAACGGGCGAGTCACTGTCCAGCGAGGACGTGCCGTGGTTCGGGACGATTGCCGATGGGACCACGAGCGTCCAGATGTCCGACCCCTACCGCGTCGACGGCGAGCCCGTAGTGGCGGTGACCGCGCCGACTGACAAGACCGGGTGGGTGCTCGCGATGACGGTCTCGCTGGCCGACCGCTCGCAGTCGTTCAACTCCCCGATCGCGACGGGTGACGTGAAGGTCGTCGGCGGCGACGGCACCATCACGTTCGACAACCGGAACCGCGCGCTGCTGGAGCAGTACACCGACAGCGACGGGGAGACGCCGGACGCGGTCGAGACCGCGCGCAGCGGCCAGACGGTCTACGAGGTGAACAGCGAGCGCACCGGCATGGAGGACGGCCGGTACGCGACCGCGTACACGCCGGTCGCGGGGACCGACTGGGTGCTGGCGTACCACGTGCCGCGCGGCGAGGCGTACGCGCTCCAGACGCAGGTGACGGAGTACCTCGCCGGGATGGTCGTCATCGCGCTCGTCGGCCTGCTGCTCGTCGGCCTCACCGTCGGGCGGCGGACGTCCAGTGCCCTCGACGAACTCTCCGGGGTCGCGTCGGCGGTCGCGGAGGGCGACCTCGATACCGACGTGCCGGACACCGACCGGACCGACGAACTCGGCCAGCTCGTCGAGTCCTTCCAGGGGATGCAGGCGTACCTCGGGACGGCAGCGAGCCAGGCCGACGCGCTCGCTGAGCAGGACTTCGACGCGGACGTGCTCGACGAGGACCTCCCCGGGTCGTTCGGGGCGTCGCTCTCACAGATGCACACGCGCCTGGAGGCGCTCATCACGGACCTCGACGAGGCCCGCGAGAACGCCGAGCAGACGCGCGAGGAGGCCGAGGAGGCGCGCCGCGAGTCCGAGCGTCTCACCGAGCGGCTGGAGGCGCGGGCGGCCGAGTACAGCGACGAGATGGCGGCGGCCGCGGCCGGCGACCTGACTCGGCGTCTCGACGAGGACGCCGACAGCGAGCCGATGCGGGACATCGCCGCGGCGTTCAACGACATGATGGACGACGTGGAGGCGACGCTCTCCCAGGTTCGGTCCATCGCGGACGCCGTCGACCGGGCGAGCACCGACGTCTCCACGAGCTCCGCGGAGATGCGGAACGCGAGCGACCAGGTCAGCGAGTCCGTTCAGGACATCTCGGCAGACGCCGACCAGCAGCGCGACCGGCTCGGCACGGTCGGCGACGAGATCACGTCGCTGTCCGCGACCGTCGAGGAGATCGCGGCGAGCGCCGACGACGTCGCCCAGACCGTCGACGAAGCGGCGACCGAGAGCGAGCGCGGCCGGGCGCTCGGCGAGGACGCGGTCGCCGAACTCGAGCGCATCGAGGCGACCGCCGACAGCGCCGTCGAACGGGTCAACGCTCTCGAAGAGGCTGTCGACGCCATCGGCGAGGTGACGGGCGTCATCACGGACATCGCGGAGCAGACGAACATGCTCGCGCTGAACGCGAACATCGAGGCCGCCCGCGCCGACAAGAGCGGTGACGGCTTCGCTGTCGTCGCAGACGAGGTCAAGGACCTCGCCGACGAGACCAAAGAGTCCGCCGCCGAAATCGAGGGACTCGTCGAGGACGTCCAGCGGGACGTCGAGGCGACCGTCGGCGACATGGCGGAACTCGGCGAGCGCGTCGACGCCGGCAGCGAGACCATCGAGGCCGCGCTGTCCGCGCTCGACGACATCGGCGGGCAGGTCGAGGACGCGAACGCGAGCGTGCAGTCCATCAGCGAGGCGACCGACGAGCAGGCCGCCTCCACGGAGGAGGTCGTGTCGATGACCGACGAGGTCGAGGAGCTCAGCGAGCGCACCGCGACGGAGGCTCAGCAGGTGTCGGCGGCCGCCGAGGAGCAGGCCGCCTCGGTCTCCGAGGTCGCCGGCCTCGCGGACGAGCTCGACGACCAGGTGTCGGACCTCAACAGCCTGCTCGCCCAGTTCGAGACCCGGGAGGCGCTCGCCGACAGCGAGCGCGCGGGTGGCGACGACGAGCCAGCCGGCGACGACCCGGCCGACGAGGTGCTGCCGGGTGACGACGACTCCGACTCCGCGGCAGCCGACGGCGGTGAGTCCGCGGGCGACGACGACCCGGACGCGGCGACGGACGGCGGCTTCGACTTCCGCTGACGGCGGGTCGCCGAACTCTTTTCCTCGTGGGCGCGTAGGCCGAGTATGGTCAACGAGGACGTCCGTTCGACGGCCGAGGACATCGCGGAGATGGAGATTCGGGGGGCTGCGACGATCGCCCGGGCCGCCGCCGACGCGCTCGAATCGCAGGCGCGAGCCAGCGACGCGAGCGACCCGGCGGCGTTCCGCGCCGAGATGCGGGAAGCGGCCCGCCACCTCCGCGACACCCGGCCGACGGCCGTGAGCCTCCCGAACTCGCTCCGGTACGTCCTCCGGAATCTGGACGGCGAGACGGTGGCGACGCTCCGGGCGTCGGCCGTCGACGCCGCCGAGTCGTTCCGCGACCAGCTCGACCGCGCGCAGGACGACCTCGGGGAAATCGGCGCGAACCGGCTGCGGGACGGCGACGTGGTGATGACCCACTGCCACTCGACGGACGCGCTGGCCTGTGTCAAGGCCGCAATCGACGACGGCAAGCACATCGAGGCCGTCGTCAAGGAGACCCGGCCGCGCAAGCAGGGCCACATCACGGCCGAACAGCTCCGCGACTGGGACGTGCCGGTGACGATGATCGTGGACAACGCCGGCCGCCGGTACCTCGACGAGGTCGACCACGTCCTCGTCGGTGCGGACTCCATCGCCGCCGACGGCTCCGTCATCAACAAGGTCGGGACGAGCATGCTCGCCGTCTCCGCCCGCGAGCGCGGCGTCCCGGTGATGGTCGCGGCGCAGACGCTGAAGCTCCACCCGGACACGCTCACCGGGCACACGGTCGAAATCGAGATGCGCGACGAGACCGAGGTGCTGTCGGACGACGACCGCGAGCGCCTCGGCAGCCCGGACGTCGAGAACCCCGCGTTCGACGTGACGCCGCCGCGGTACGTCGACGCCATCGTCACCGAGCGCGGCCAGTTCCCGCCCGAGAGCATCGTCACACTGATGCGGGAGCTGTACGGCGACGGCACCACGGAGCCCTGGACCGAGGACTGACCGCAACCGGTACTGGCCGGCGAAGGGCAACACTTTCCTCGCGAGCCCGACGCCACCTCGTATGAACGCTGTCGCGCTCTCCGGCGTGCTCCCGAGCGGGTTCGCGCTCCCGTCGCTGCCCTACCTCGTCGCCGTCGCGGCCGCCACGCTCGCGGTGGTCGCCGGGCTCCGCCGCGACCGGCCCGCCGTCAGCACGCGGGTCGTGCTCGCGCTCGCGCCGTGGATGGTGCTCGGGTCCAGCCTCTACGTCTGCTACCAGCTCGCGCTGTTCCCCGACGCCGTCGCACCGTTCTTCGGCTCCCCAGTCGTCTACGTGACGACGTTCGCGGTGGCGGGCGCGACGTGGCTGGTCGCCCGGCGTGCCGGCCCGTCGGTGCCAGTGGTCCCGGCGCTCGCTGCCGCCGGCTCCCTGCTCGCCGTCCCCACCGTTGGAGCCGCGCTCTACCGGGGCTGGACCGAGCAGACGCTCACGCTCCCGTGGCCGCTCGCGGCCGTCGCCGCCGCCGCCGTCCTCACGGCCGCGACGTGGGCCGTCGTCGCCCGCGTCCGTCCCGACGACGCCGCGACGGTCGGCGCGGCCGGCGTCCTCGCGGTCTTCGGCCACGCCCTCGACGCCACCTCCACCACGGTCGGCATCGACGTACTCGGGTACGGGGAGCAGACGCCGCTGTCGGCCGCCATCATCGAGTTCGCCGCCGACCTCCCGACCGAGCCGCTGCTCGGCACCGGCTGGCTGTTCGTCCTCGTGAAACTCGCGCTCGCGGCCGGCGTCGTCGCCCTGCTCGCCGACTACGTCCGCGAACTCCCCAGCGAGGGCAACCTCCTGCTCGGCGTCGTCGCCGCCGTCGGCCTCGGCCCGGGCGTCCACAACGTCGTGCTGTTCATCGCCGCGAACCCCGCGGGCTTCTAGGTCGAGCCGACCCCGCAGGACTTTAGCCGCGGCGGCCGCTCCGCGGTGGTATGGTCAGAGTCGTCGCCGCCGGCCACGTCAACTGGGACGTCACGCTCCGCGTGGACGACCTCCCCGAGCCGGACGGGGAGGCCGAGATCGTCTCCCAGTTGCGCTCGGGCGGCGGCAGCGCCGCGAACGTCGCCGTCGCGCTCGCGGGCTTCGACGTCGAGACGGGGCTCGTCGGCAGCGTCGGCGACGACGAGCACGGACTGCTCGCACAGCGCGAACTGCAGGACGCCGGCGTCGGCCTCGACGGCCTCCGGGTCGTCGACGGGCTGGAGACGAGCGTGAAGTACCTCGTCGTCGACGGCGACGGCGAAGTCATGGTGCTCGGCAACGACGGCGCGAACGAGGCCGTCGGCCCGGAGGACGTGGACCCGGACGTCGTCGCGGGCTGCGACCACCTCCACCTCACCAGCCAGCGCCCCGCGACCGCCGACCGGCTCGCCGAACTCGCCGACGACGCCGGCGCGACCGTCTCCTTCGACCCGGGACGCCGGCTCGGCGACCGCGACTTCTCCGCGGCCCTCGACCGCACCGACGTGCTGTTCGTCAACGACAACGAGGCCGAGGCCGTCCTCGACGAGGAGGCCGCCTACCCCGGCTCGGACTTCAGCGACCGCGTCGTCGTCGTCAAGCACGGGTCGGAGGGCGCGACCGTCCACACGCCGTCGGCCTCGTACAGCCACCCCGGCTTCGACATCGAGCCGGTGGACACCACGGGTGCCGGTGACGCCTTCGCAGCGGGCTTCGTCGCCGTCCTGCTGTCGGACGACGACCACGAGCGCGCCCTCGAGTTCGCGAACGCCTGCGGCGCGCTCGCCGCCCAGCACGAGGGCGCGCGCACCGCGCCGACGCGGCCCGAGGTCCGGTCGTTCCTCGACGGCCAGTTCTAGACCGGGCACAGACCTTTCGTGGTTCGCCGGGTACGACCGGTATGAGTCTGCTCGCCGCCTACCCCGACCGCGTGCTCGCCCTCGACGACGGGACGCTGTCGACCGACTTCGAGGGCGACCTGCAGTGCATCGACGACGGCCCGCACGGCGTCTTCGTCGGCGCGAGCGACGGCGTCTATCACCGTCTCGGGGCCGGCGACTGGGAGCGCGTCGCGGCCGTCGGCGACGTGACGAGCGTGACCGTCGCCGAGTCCGGCGTCTGGGCGGGAACGGAACCGAGCGCCGTCTACCACGCGCCCGAGGGCGCGTCCTTCGAGCAGTGCGCACTCCTGACCGACCTGCCGTCGAGCGACGACTGGGCGTTCCCGCCGCGGCCGTCGACGCACCACGTGCGCTGGCTGGAGTGGACCCCGGACCGGCTCTACGCCGCCGTGGAGGCGGGTGCGCTCCTCCGCAGCGGGGACGGCGGCGACTCGTGGCGCGACCGCGTGCCGACCGGCCCGATGGACACGCACTCGATGGCGACCCACTCCGAGCGCCCGGACCTCGCGTACGCGGCCGCCGGCGACGGCTTCTACGTCACCGAGGACGGCGGCGACAGCTGGCAGACCGCCGAGGACGGCCTCGACCGGACGTACTGCTGGAGCGTCGTCTGCGACCCGACCGACCCCGGCGCGCTGCTCGTCTCCGCGGCCCACGGCGCGCGGAGCGCACACACCTTCGAGACCGCCGACAGCGCCGTGTTCCGCCGCGATTCGGACGACGACGCGTGGGCGCGCTGTGGAGGCTTGCCGAGCGCCGAAGGACTGCTCCGGGCCGAACTCGCGACCACGGGCGAGTCGGGGGAGGCCGTCGCCGCCACGAACCACGGCGTCTACCGGACCGAGGACTGGGGCGAGTCGTGGACGTGTCTGACCGACGGCTGGCCGCCCGCACTGGAGGACGCGACGCCGCGCGGCGTGGTTGTGGGCTGAGCGCGACGGCGTTCGGAGCCGTCGTGTCTCGCTGAGCCCGGCGGTGCTCGTGTCGGCGGCCGCGTATCCACGTCTTTTTCTCCGCGACCGCCGAACCCCGTCGCATGGCAAAGCAGCCGCACCTGCTCGTCGACGAGGGAGACGTCCACGACATCGCACTCATTCCCGGCGACCCGGGTCGCGTCGACCGCATCGCCGGCCACTGCGACGACAGCGAGGTCGTCGCCGAGAACCGCGAGTACAAGGTCGTCAACGCCACCTACGACGGCGTCGACCTCACGATTAGCTCCACCGGCATCGGCGGCCCGAGCGCCGCCATCGCCGTCGAAGAACTCGCGAAGGTCGGCGTGGAGACGTTCATCCGCGTCGGCACCATCGGCGGCCTCCAGACAGACGTCGAGGTCGGGGACATGATTGTCGCGACCGGTGCCGCGAAAGAGGAAGGCACGAGCAAGCGCTACGAGTCCGTCGAGTACCCCGCCGTCCCGGACTACGACGTACTCGCGACGCTCGTCGACGCCGCCGAGAGCAACGACGAAGAGGTCCACGTCGGCCCCATCGTGAGCGACGACGCGTTCTACAACGAGGGCGACGAGTACATCGGTGACTGGGAGGACGCCGGCCTGCTCGGCATCGAGATGGAGGCCGCAACCGTGTTCTCGCTGGCGCGCCGCCGCGGCCTCGCCGCGGGCGCTATCTGTACCGCCGACGGCAACCTCGTCGCCGGCAACCAGAAGGGAGCCGACAGCGACGACGAACTCCCGGAGAAGGCGAAGAACAACGTCGCGCGCGCTATCGACATCGCGCTCGACTCGGTCGCCGAACTGAAACGCGCCTGAGTCGGCGTGGACAGCCCGTCCACTGGCGGTCGGGCGCGGGCGTGTCCGCCGCGGTCTGCAGTGGGCTGAAGGCGGGTTCCGTTCGGGAAGCGACGAACGATGCCGAAACACCCATAGGGAGCGACCGCCGATTCGCTGGACGTGTTCTCCGAGCTCCGACGACGGCTCGCGGCCGCACGGCGGCGCGCCGTTCGCGTCGAGCGGCGCGAACTCCGCCAGCTCCGGCGGTGGCTGGAGACGACGTCGAACCTCCTGCACGTCTCCGTGCTGCTGTTCGTGCCGCTGCTCGTCGGCCTCGTGACGCTGCTGTCGAACACCGTCGACGCCGTCTCGTTCCTCCTCTTCCCGCCGCTGGCGTCGGGCGCGTACACGCTGTTCTCGGACCCGGAGGGCCGGTACTCGGACCCCTGGCGGTTCGTCGGCGGGCTGACGGTCGGCGCGCTCTGCGGGTGGGCGGCCGTCGAAGTGACTGCGACGTATCTCTACGGCATCCCGACGGCCGATCTCGGCGCGGACGCGGGCGCGGCGGCCCTCGGCATCCTCCTGACGGGCGCGGTGACGTGGGCGCTCGACCTCGAACTCCCGACGGCGTACTCGACGGCGCTGCTCGTGCTCATCACGGGCAGCGCCCAGTTCGCGTACGTCGCCGGAGTCGCGCTGTCCTCCTCGCTGGTCGCTGTCGTGTTCTCCGCCTGGCGCTCCGAGGTCTACCAGGAGCGCGCCCGCTACCTCTACCACACGACGGAGGTCGACGACCACGTCATCGTGCCGATGCGCGGCGAACACGCGGCGAAGACCGCGATGCTGGGCGCGCGTATCGCCGCCGCCCACGACGCCGGGAAGGTGGTGTTGCTCCACGTCGTCGACGACGAGGAGGTCGCGGCCGCCGAGCGCAACGTCGACGAGGACGGCGACAGCCCCGACTACGTCGAGGGTGCCGCGTCCGTCGCCGAAGCAGAGGCCGCGGACGCCGCGTCGCGTCGCCTCGAAGCGCAGGCCGCGAACATCGAGACGAAGGTCGGCGTCCCCTGCGACGTCGTGGTGGCGGTCGCCGACGACAACCACGCGAAGACCGTGGTGTCGACGGCCGGCGAGGTGAACTGCGACCTCGTCGTGACGCCGTTCGAGCACGCCGACGACGGCGGCCCGGCGGCGTTCGTCCGGACGCTGCTCGGCAGCGACCTCGACGTGGTCGCGCTGCAGGCGGCCTCCGACCGCACGCGCTGGAAGCGCATCATGGTCCCAGTGCGGGGCGCGTCAGACGTGGCGCACGCGATGCTGGACTACGCCGGCCGGCTCGCCGGCCGCAACGGGTCCGTGAGCGTCTGTTCGTGCATCGACGTGGAGCGCGAGCGGCGGCGGACGGAGTCGATGCTCGCGAACCTCACGGAGACCGTCGAGGCGCGGTGCGAGACGCGCGTCTCGCGGTCGACCGTCGAGGAGTTCGTCCAGCGCAACGACACCCACTACGACCTCGTGTTCCTCGGGGCGAGCACGGACCGGTCGGCCGCCTCGAAGTTCGTCTCCCGGCCGACCTACGAGCGCCTGCAGAACATCGAGACGGACGTCGCACTCGTCCACACCGGGTGAAGCGGTAGCCGCGCAGTCACAGCGGCGAGTCAGTCTGCGGAGCAACGACGTACCCGGCCGCGACCAGGAGCGTGCCGACCGCGAACGCGACGACTGCCGACTCGCGGTGGTCGTACCCGGGGACGGCGGCCAACTGGGCAGCGCCGGCCGCGAGCAAGACAGAACCGAGTATGGTTCTCGGGGTCACACTCGGACGCACCGGACGCTGGAGCAAGAAGCTGTCGGCGGTGGTCGCGAGGTGGTCAGGCGAGGTCGTCGAGGACGTCCTCGGCCTCCTGTTCGGCACTCCGGTCGCCGAGCGCGGAGCGCGCGAGCAGTCGACCGCCGATGACCGCGGGACTGATAACGGTGTCCGCGCCCGCGCGCCGGAGTTTCGCCTCGTTCTCCTGTTCGGTGGCGGCGGCGACGACGCGGACGTCCGGGTGGTTCTCGCGGACCGTCAACACGACCAGGGCGTCCTCGCCGTCGTCGCTGGTCGCCGTCACGACGGCGCGGGCGCGGTCGACGCGAGCCCGAATCAGAGCCTCGTCGTCGGCCGGGTCGGCAGCGAGCACGTCCACGCCGCGCTCGCGGAGTTCCGAAGCACTCTGTTCGTCGGTGGTGAGCACGACGAACCGCCGGCCGCTCGTCGCGAGTTCGGTCAGAATCGGTTCCGTCAGGTCGCCGTAGCCCGCGACGACCACGTGGCCGTCGAGGGACTCGAGGTCGCTCTGTGTCATGCGTCCGAGTGCGCTCGCGAACCGGGCTTCGAGGGCGGGGCCGAGCAGCGCGCCGAGTGCGATGGCGAAACTCGCTGTGCCGAGGACGACCACGGACAGCGAGAACAGCCGGGCTTCCTGCGTGGTCGGCGTGAGGTCGCCGTAGCCGACGGTGCTGGACGTGACCAGCGTGTAGTAGAAGGCGTCGAGCATCGTCGAGACGCCAGTGAAGCCGCGGTCGCCGCGCAGCGCGTACGTGCCGATGGTGCCGTAGGCCTGCACGCCGGCGAGCGCGCCGCCCGCGGCGAGCTGGCTCGTCGACAGCGAAATCGGCTCGTCGAATCGGCTGCGGGCGACGGCAAGCACGGGAATCGCGACGACGGAGAGCGCGACCAGCGGTACGGAGTACGGCGTCGCCTGCACGAGGCCCTGGACGGCGGTCACGGGCAGCAGGACGAGCGTGGAGTACCACGCGACCCGCAGCCCGCGGCGCAGCCCGAACGCGCTCATCACCATCAGGAACCCCGTCAGCGAGCCGGTGAACCCCGCCGTCTGGCTGACCGGGACCGGAACGTAGCGCGCGACCGGCCCGAAGCTCGCGGCGGGGTCGACGATGCCGAGGATGCCCGTGGCGACGGACAGCGCCGCGACTGCGAGCGTCAACGCCACCGCTACGCGGCCGGTCACTCGCTCGACGCCCGGCAGGTCCATACCCCTACGCCGGGGGCGGTGCGGCTTAAGACCGGCGGCGTCCGGCCGTCGCCCGCGTCGGTAGGGTTTTGACGACAGCGCGACTGGCCGGGTGTATGACTGCGCTCCCCGTGCAGGTGTTGCACGGCATCTATCTCGGGCTGCTGGCTGGCGTCGTGCCGGCGGTGGTCGCGTTCGGCCTCGGGTTCCTGTTCCGGTACGTCGTCGGGCTGACGGTGCCCGCGTTCGGTGTCGTCGTGCTCGGCGTCGCGCTCGCCGGCGTCAACGGCGGGCTGCTGGCGTTCGCGGACCCCTCTATCACGGGCGCTGCGAACGCCGCGACGCTCGTGGTCGCCTTGCTGGTGGTGACGATGCTGACGCTGTACACGCACGCCGTCGGCGACCGGCTGGGTGCAGACCTGCCGCGCCGCATCACGCTCCGGGGGCTGCGGGACCGCACGCTGCACGCCGACGTGGTCGACCTCGTCGGCGGCCGCAGCGAGGTCACCGTCCGGGTCGTCGGGAGCGTCCGCGACGTGGAGGGGTATCCGCCGCTGCCGGAGCCGCTGCGCGCCGAGCTTCGCGCAGTGGCGTGGCAGTTCCCGGGCGACCTCCGGCTCTCCGAACTGGAGGAACGGGTGACCGACCGGCTGCGATCGGAGTTCGACCTGCAGGAGGTGTCGGTGTCGGTCGACGAGCGCGGCCGCGCGAACCTCGCCGCGGCACCGCCTGCGGCCGGCGTCTCGAAGCGCACGCCGACGGGGAGGCGGGCGGTGTCGGTGGAGACGCTGGTGCCGACGGGGATGGCCCGCGGCGACGAGGTGGCGGTGCTGCTGGACGACGGCCGCGTCGAGGGGACGGTCGTGTCCGCACGCTCGGACGGTGGAACGCCGCCGCAGGCCGCGTCGGCCGACCCCGAATCGGCCGCGGAGGACGCCCACGAGGACGACACGCCGGTCGCGCCGTCGGCCCCCACGACGACCGGCGGCGAGGGCCGCGTGACGGTGGCCGTGAGCCGATCCGACGCCGACCGGCTGCTCGACACCGACCGCGCGCCGGTCGTCGTCGAGGCCCGGGGGACGGGCCGCGAGTACGAGCTGCTGGGCGTGCTGCGGCGGGCCGGACAGCGCGTCCGGCGGCTCGCGCTCGGCGAGAACGACCCGCTCGGAGTGGCGGCCTCCCCGGGCGGCGTCCGCGAAGAGTACGGCGTCGCGGTGCTGGCAGTCCGCGACGGCGGGAGCTGGCGAATCGCACCCGAGGACGACCGGGCGCTCGCGGCCGGCGACGAGCTGTTCGTCGCCGGGTCGCGGGCCGACATCGACCGGTTCGCGGAGGTGGTGGCGTGACGACCCCCGCGACGGTCGTGGACGGCCTGCCGACGCAGTCCGCCGTCGAGGTCGCCGCCGTCGTCATCGTGGCGACGGGCGTCGTCGCCGTGCTCGCGGCGGTGTTCCGGTGGTACTTCCGCCAGCAGATTCCGTTCGGCGTGGCGCTGCTGGTCGACGCCACGGTCGTGACGCTGTACCTCAACACCCGGGTGGCGCTCGGGCAGGCAATCAGTGGCAGCACGGGCCCGCTGGAGCCGCTCGTGGTCGCGTTCAACCTCGCGGCGTTCGCGGTCGCGGGCGCGCTCGTGGTGCCGGGCATCCGGGCCGGCGACCGCCTCGGCGTGCTGGTGCTGGGCGCGACCGACACCCGCGAACTGGCGGCCGACGTGGGCGGCTTCGTGCAGAGCGTGGGGCGAGCCATCGCCGTCGACCTCCCCGAGGACATCGCGGACATCGAGGGCTACGACCCGGTGTCCGGGGACGTGAAGTCCGAGCTCGCGGGGAAGACGCTCGTGTTCCCGCGCCGGCTCACCGTCGAACAGCTCCGGGAGCGCGTGACCGCCCGGCTGAAAGACGACTACGACGTCGGCTACGTGGACGTGGAACTCGACGAGGACGGCACGGTGTCGTACCTCGCGCTCGGCCGCCGGGTCGCCGGCATCGGGCCGACGCTCCCACCGGGGACGGCCGCGGTCGCGGCCCACGCCGACCCGCCGTACGCCGCCAGTTCAGGCGACCTCGTGCAGGTGTGGTCGGTCGCGGACAGCGCTCGCGAACGGGTCGCCACCGCCGAGATTCGGGGCGTCCACGGCGACGCGGTGACGCTGGCCGTGGACGACGCCGACGCACAGCGGGTCGCCGGCGGCGACTTCCGGCTGGCGACGCTGCCCCGAGAACCCGGCGCGGACCACCAGTTCGCGGCGCTGCTCCGGGGTGCCGACGAGACGATGACGGTCGTGTCGGTGGCCGCGGGCAGCGACCTCGACGGTGCGACCGTCCGCGACGCGGCGGGCGTGGTGGTCGCGGTGCGGTCGAGCGGGAGCGTCGACTCGATACCGGACCGCTCGCGGACGCTCGCGGCGGGCGACACCGTGTACGCGGTCGTGCGGCCCGACGCCGCCCGTCGGCTGGAGACCGCGACGGCCGCACCGGACGCGCCGGACGCGACCGACGCCCCGTAGCACCTATGTCCGGCGACCGACGAGGGGACGGCATGGAGTGGCAGTTGTTCGCAGACCTCTCGGACGTAGCGGGCGACGACCGGGTCGCGGTCGAGGTGCCCGAGGGCGGCACCGTCGGGGACGCGCTGGACGCGCTGCTCGACGCGCGCCCGGCGCTCGGCGACCGCGTGCTCGCCGCCGACGGCAGCCTGCACAGCCACGTGAACGTCCTCGTGAACGGCGAGAACGTCAGGACGGAAGGCGAAGGGATGGACACGCCGGTCGAACCGGGAGACGAACTGGCGATGTTCCCGCCGGTCAGCGGCGGCTGATGCGCGAACTCGCACACCGGGGGTTCGCCGGCGTCGCCCCCGAGAACACGCTCGCAGCCGTCGAGGCCGCGGTCGGCGGGAGCGCGGACGGAGTGGAAGTGGACGTCCAGCCGGCCAGCGACGGCACGCCGGTCGTCTTCCACGACCACCGGCTAGACGACAGCAGCGACTCCCGTGGCATCACGGACGGCGCGGGGTTCGTCTGGGACGCGAGCCCCGACGCGCTCCGCGAGGCCGACGTGTTGGGCTCGGGCGAGGGCGTCCCGACGCTCGACGCCGTGGCAGAGACTGTTCCGGCCGATACGGTCCTCCACGTCGAACTCAAAACGCCCGGTGTCGAGGCGACCATCGGTCGGTCCGGCCCCGACGAGTCGCGCTGGCGGCCGTTCGTCGAGCGCGTCGCGAGTGTCCTCGACGCCGCCGACGCGCCGGTCGTGTTCTCGTCTTTTTTCGACGGCGCGCTCGCCGCCGCGCGCGAGGCCGCACCGGGGATTCCGCGCGCGGCGCTCTGCCTCGACGCCGACCGCGGTCTCGACCGGGCGCGCGAGTTCGACTGCGAAGCACTCCACCCGCCGGTCGACGCCGTGGACGCGGCGCTCGTGGAACGCGCACACGGTCGAGGCTGGGCGGTGAACGCCTGGACGGTCGAGACGTGGCGGGAGGCTCTGGTCTGCCGCGACGCGGGCGTCGACGGCGTCATCACGGACTACCCGGGCGTCACCGACTTCGCGGACGGCGAGAAATCGCGGTGATTACGCGCGGTAGTCGGCGGTGAGGTCGGCGGCCATCACGAAGTCCGGTTCGTCGCCGATTTCGGTTCGAGTGACGGCCACGTCGCTGACCATCGCGACGTCCTCGGGAAGCAGGACGCGCGTGCGGTCGGCGTCGACGCTCGCGGCGTCCCGCGCGACCGCAGCGAGGAGGTCCTCGGCGGCGTCCCGGTCCGTCCAGCCGGCGACGCCGTACTCGGCCCACGTCTGCGCGACGCCGTCGTCGTCCTCGCGCTCGTAGGTCCGCGTGCGGAACGTGAACCCCTCGGTTCCGGTCGATTCGTCCTGGACGACGAGCAGGCCGTCGCGCTCGTCGCGGGCCGCGGCCAGCCGGTCGCGGGTGAGTTCGGCGAGCGCCCACGACTCCTCGGTGTGCAGCGCCAGCCCGCGGAGCGCGTCGCGCGCGTCGCTGTCCTGCCAGAACCGCCAGGCGGCGTTCACGTCGTCCGTGACCTCGCGGCTCGGCGACGCGGACGCGTCGGGCGTCGGGTGGACCCACCGGAACTCCGACGCGGGCGCGAAGCCGGCGGCCCGCGAGTGCCCGAGCCCCATGACGTTCCACGAGAACACCATGTTGCGGGCGACCGTCGCGCCGTGTTCGCGCGCCCAGTCGAAGCCCGCGTGGACGAGTTCGAGGCCGACGCCGGACCCCCGGTAGTCGGGGTTCGCGCGCATCCCCTGCGCCCACGCCTCGTGCTCGGAGAGCCGGACGAACTGGACGAGGCCCGCGATGTCGTCGCCGGTGTCCGCGACGAACGTGCGCTGGTACTCGTCGTCGCTCTCCACCCAGTCCTCGAAGATGGTCGGGATGTAGTCGCCGTCCTCCCGGCGGTCCGACCACGTGTCGCTCGTGAACGCCACCACGTCCTCGTAGTCGTCCAGTTCGGCCTGCCGGATGGTGAGTTCGACGCTCATGTCCACGGACGGGACTGCTCGGTCAGTTCGCCCGCGAGCGGCTCCTGCATGGCCGCCTCGGGGTCGTCGCTGTTCGCGAGCGCCCACATCAGTTTGACTTTCGCCGTCCCCGGCAGGGTGTCACCGGCCTCCACGACGCCGGCGTCGAGCAGGTCTCGGCCGGTGTCGTAGACGCGGTCGCAGACGCGGCCCTCGATGCACTGGCTCGTCATCACGACCGTCGTCCCGTCGTCGACGAGGTCCGCAACGGTCTCCACGAAGTCCGTGTGGACGTGGCCGAGCCCGGTGCCCTCGACGACGACGCCGTCCTTGCCCTCGCAGGCCGCGAAGAACGCCTCGTCCATGCCGGGCGTGAACTTCACCAGTTCCACGTCCGGGTCGAGGCCGGCGTCGATAGCGAGGTCGGCCGCGCCGCGCTCGGCGTGCGCTTTCGTGAACTCGACGCCGCGGGGGTCGCCGGTGGCGTCCTCGCTGGCCTCGTCGTAGTTGACGTAGCCCAGCGGCTCGGCACCCACGGTCTCGAAGGCGTCACGCCGGCTCGTGTGGTTCTTCCGCACTCGGGTGCCGCGGTGGAGCGCACACCGGTCGTCGCTCTCGGCGGCGTGCATGCAGACCATGACCTCGGCGGCGTCGGACTTGGCGGCCTCAACCGCGCTCACGGCGTTCATCACGTTGTCCGAGGACGGTCGGTCGGCCGAGCGCTGGCTGCCCGTGAACACGACCGGGACGGGCGTGTCGAGCATGAACGAGAGCGCGCTCGCGGAGAACTGCATCGTGTCCGTGCCGTGCATCACGACGACGCCGTCCGCGCCCGCCTCGATTTCCTCGTGGACGGCCTCGGCGAGGTCCCGCCAGATGGACGGCTCCATGTTCTCCGAGAGGATGTTCGCGACGACGCGACCCCGGTAGTTCGCGCGGCCCGCGAGGTCCGGCACCGCGCGCAGCACGTCCTCGGCGTCGAACTGGGCGGTGACCGCGCCCGTCCGGTAGTCGACGGTCGACGCGATGGTGCCGCCGGTCGAGATGAGCGCGATAGTCGGCAGGTCGTCGTCGAACTCGACGGCCGAACTCGCGTCCTCGTCGCCGTCGTCGTCGAAGACGCCTGCCTCGAGGACCTCCACGTCGGCCGCGTCGGCGTCGACGCCCACGTTGTACCCCGAGTCGAGTTTCACGACCAAGTGGTCGGGCGACGTCGACGGCAACAACACGCCCTCGTGGGTCAGGCCGTCGCGCTCGACGCGCACGCGGTCCCCAGCGTCTGCTGTCATACGCCGACGTACCGGACCGCCGGAGGAAAAGGTTGCTACTCGGGGATGCGGTACTCGCCGCCGTCCGCGGCCAGCACGTCGCGGTCGGCGAGCGTCTCCAGGACGCCCTCGACGAGCGGCTCGGGGGCCTCCAGGCGGTCCGCGACGCCGGACGGCGTCCGCGTGCCGTCGGCGACGGCCGCCAGCACGTCGGCGTACAGCCGGTCCGGCCCCTCGCCGATGGTGTCTGCGAGCTCCGTCTGGATGTCCGCCAGCCGGCCCTGCACCCAGCGCTGGGCCAGCGAGAGCTCCCGTTCGAGGTCCTTCAGCTCGTCGAGCTTCCCGGCGAGGTCGCCGACGTCGTCGTCGGCGTGGCGCTCCTCGACGCGCACGGAGACGTACTGGCAGCGCGTCAGATCGAGGTCCGCGCTCGCCGGGTATGCGGACTTCGCGCCGAAGGCGAACGGCGATAGCTGGACCTCCAGACGGAGGTTCTCGGCGATGTTGAAGTACTTCCGTCGCTGGTCGTCGGTCCGGGATTCGACGAGGCCGGCCTCCTCGAGCTGGCGGAGGTGGTCGATGACGGCCTTCGGACTCACACCGATGTACTCGGAAATCTCGGTGACGTAACAGGGCTTGCGCGCGAGCAGCCGGAGGATGCGACGGCGGTTCTCGTTGCCGAGCAGGTCCAGCAGTGCCCCGGAGTCCATTCTATCCAGTGGTTGTCGGTCAGCGCTGAAAAGGGTGTCTGCTCGGTGGAAATGCGGTACGGCTTAAACCTTCGGCGACGCACTTATCAGTGAGTACGTTAGAGAGTGACATGCATGTTCGAGGCGTTCTCCAGCGGCTATTACCTCGGACGGCTGTACGTCGAACCCGCAGACACGGACCGGGCCGCGATGAACCGGTCCCAGCACGAGCGGGTCAACGAACAGCTGTACGCGACAGACGACGGACTATCCCGCACCGACCTCCCCCTCGTGATGAAACTCGGGGAGGCACACCTCGCGGTAGACGGAGAGGAGAGCGTCCCGCAGCGAACACTCGCCGTGCCAGCTGACCTCCTGGAGGGGCTGAGCGTGGACAATCCCCCGACGCTGGCGGAGGTGCTGCTGGCGAAACGCGACCACGCCGCCCGTCTCCTGAACATCGGCGCGGTCTGACTCGGCGAGACAGCACCGGAGCGGACACAACGCCTTTACTCGCGGGCGTCCGCCGTCCGTCCATGCTGGACGACATCCTCGGGCGCACCGAACTCAAGGAGCGCATCGAGGAGCTAGAGGCCGACAAGGAGTCGCTGGCGAACCAGCTGGCGGCCGAGGAAGAGCGCCGCAGCGAGGCGAGCCGGGAGCGGCAGGCGGCCGAGCGCCGCGTGAACGAACTGGAGGACAAGGTCACCGAACTCGAAGACCGCCTGGACCGCGTCGGCGGCGAAGACGCCGGCCCCGAGTTCCGCGGGCGGGTCGACCTCCGGGGCCGCCGCCGGGCGCGCGTGCTCACGCTGCTCGACAGCCTCCGGGCGGGCGAGGAAGGCGTCCTGACCGCGTACGTCCCCGACGAGCCGCCGGAAGCGGTCCGGGACGCGCTCGGAGAACGCGCGCCGCTCGTGGCGCGAGCGGCACCGTGTCTCGTGGTGCGCGACCAGGACGGCGTCGTCTCCGCGGCGCTGCGACCGCCGAACCCGCCCGAGGACGCGTTCTGCGAGTACGGCGACGGGGCGCGCATCGAGCGGGCGTGGTTCGAGCCGTCGGGCCGGTACGCGCTCGCCGTGGTTCGCGCGGACCTGTTCGCGCTGGGAGTGTACTCGGACCGCGCGGCCGGCCAGAGCGAGGCCGCGACCAGTGCGAGCGGGGAGCTTCGCGACCCGCGAGCAGTAGAGCGCGAGTCGTTCGAGGGGTTCGAGAGCGACGTGAAAAGCGACCACTCGAAGGGCGGGTTCTCCCAGTCGCGGTTCGAGCGCATCCGCGACGACCAGATTCGGGAGCACGTCGAGAAGTGCCAGGCGGCGCTCGCGGACGTGGACGCCGACCGGGTCTTCGTGGTCGGTCAGGAGACGCTGCTCGGGGAGTTCGACGCGGACGCGACGGCGGCCGTGGACGCGACGGGCGACCCCGAGGACGCGCTCGCGCACGCTCACGAGGACTTCTGGAGCGTGCCGCTGTCGCTGCTGTAGGGCTACAGGCGGTAGGTCCGCTTCCGGACCGCGCCGCAGCGCGGGCAGACGTGACTGTAGTGGACCTGGCTGCCGTCCGTCGTCGACCGCCACCGGCCGTCCTCGTCGTCGTACCCGCAGGCCGAGCAGGTCGTGTCCACGCGCTCGTAGCGACTGCGCAGTCGGTCGAGCGCGGTCACGCCTCGTTCTTTCGTCGCCATGCCAGTCGGTACACCGCGGACCATCAAAACTGTGTGGGTAGTTCACAGTAAACACGGCACTGCCCTTGCCCACTGCATCAGGTTTACGACGGCCGGGAGCGACCGGTTCGCCATGAACGTCGCCTTGCTCGCTCACGAGCAGTTCCCGGACCGCGCGAAGACCGCGGTCGGCGTGCTGCGGTACGCCGACTACGACGTCGTCGCCGTCCTCGACCGCGGCACCGCCGGCAGCCGGGTCGCCGACCACGTCCCGGACGTGCAGGACGCGCCCGTCGTCGCGTCGATGGACGACGTGGGCGCGGACGTCGACGCGCTCGTCGTCGGCATCGCGCCCATCGGCGGCGGCTTCGAGGAGTCGTGGCGACCCGACGTCCGGACGGCGCTCGAACGCGGCGCAGACGTGTACGCCGGCCTCCACTACTTCCTCGCCGACGACGAGGAGTTCGCCGGCCTCGCCGCCGAACACGGCTGCGACCTCTGGGACGTCCGGAGCCCGCCCGAGGACATCGGCGTCGCCGAGGGCACCGCCGGCAGCGTCGACGCAACCGTCGTCACCACGGTCGGGACCGACTGCTCGGTCGGGAAGATGACCGCCACCCGCGAACTCTACGAGGACGCCCGCGAACAGGGAATGGACGCCGCGTTCGTCGCGACCGGCCAGACCGGCATCCTCATCGAGGGCGAGGGCGTGCCCGTCGACCGCGTCGTCTCTGACTTCGCCGCCGGGGCCGTCGAGGCGATGGTCCTCGACGCCGCCGAAGACCACGACTACGTGTTCGTGGAGGGCCAGGGCAGCATCGTCCACCCCGCCTACTCGGGCGTGACGGCGAGCATCGTCCACGGCTCCCAGCCAGACCACCTCGTGCTCTGTCACGAAGTCGGTCGGGAGTCCGTCCACGGCTACGACCAGCCGATTCCGCCCGTCGAGTCGTTCCCGGGGCGCTACGAGCAGTTCGCCGGGCCGGTCAGTGACAGCGACGTGGTCGGCGGGATGCTGAACACCCGGAGCGTCGACGGCGACGAGGCCGCCCGCGACGCCGTCGCCGAGTTCGCCGACACCATCGACGCACCTGCGGACGACCCGGTCCGGTTCGGCACGGAGTCCGTTCTGGAGGCGATTCGATGAGGACCGAGTTCGAGCGCCGCGAGTTCGAGCTGGAACACCCGTTCACCATCGCCCGCGGCACCCAGGAGACCGCTGCGAACGTCGTCGTCGAAGTCCACGACGAGGAGGGGCACACGGGCGTGGGCGGCGCAGCGCCCGCCGCTCACTACGGCGAGACCGCCGGGACGGTGGAGGCCGTCCTTCCGTCGCTGCTGGACGTCGTCGAGCGCGTCGATGACCCCGAAAACCTCGCCCGCATCGAGGCAGGTATGAACGAGGTCGTCCGAGACAACCCCGCCGCACGCGCCGCGGTGTCCATCGCGTGCCACGACCTCGCCGCGAAGCGCGCCGGCCTCCCGCTCTACCAGTACTGGGGGCTGGACCCCGCGAAGAGCCTGGACAGCTCCTACACCATCGGCATCGACGACGCGGAGACGATGCGGGAGAAGACCCGGCAGGCGGTCGACGCCGGCTACGGCACGCTGAAAGTCAAACTCGGGACGCCCCGCGACGAGGCGTTGCTGTCGACGGTGCGGGAGGCCGCGCCCGACGCCACCATCCGCGTCGACGCGAACGAGGCCTGGAGCCCCCGGGAGGCCGTCCGGAACATCGAGTGGGTGGCGGACTACGGCGTCGAGTTCGTCGAACAGCCCGTCCCGGCGGAGAACCCCGAGGGGCTGCGGTTCGTCTACGAGCGCGCCGCACTTCCCATCGCCGCCGACGAGTCCTGCGTCACGGCCAGCGACGTGCCACAGATAGCGGACAAGTGCGATATTGCGAACCTCAAACTGATGAAGACCGGCGGGCTGCGCGAAGCCAAGCGCCTGATTCACACCGCGAAGGCCCACGGGCTGGAAGTGATGTGTGGCTGCATGATAGAGTCGAACGCCAGCATCGCGGCCGCCGCCCACCTCGCGCCGCTGCTGGACTACGCCGACCTCGACGGCTCGCTGCTGCTCGCCGACGACGACTTCGACGGCGTCCCGCTGCCCGCCGGCCACGTCGACCTGCAGGCGGTCGACCGGCCCGGGACGGGCGCGCGGGAGTAGCGCGGTCACTCGCTGTCGTTCTTTGTAGTCAGTGATTACCGGGCGCTGTCACTACGCGGGAGAAATCTGCACGCCCGAACAGTTCGCACAGCGCGAGCTACGGGGCGTGAATAGTGAAATGAATCGTCGACCGTCGTCAGAAACGACGGGCGGCGGTGTTACTCGTTACGGACGAGGTTCGTTGCGCGCGGGCCCTTCGGGGACGACTCGATGTCGAACTCGACTTCCTGCCCCTCCTCGAGGTCAGGACCGCCAACGTCCTCCATGTGGAAGAAAACGTCCTCGTCGTCGTCGACGTCGTCTGCGTCAGTCGAAATGAAACCGTAGCCGCCCGTGTCGTTGAAGAAGTCAACCTTACCTTCTGCCATTGCAAACAACCGTAGGGCCGGTTCGGGGATAAGCGTTGCGAGTGTCGCGGTACCACGGACTGTGATTGGACGAATATCCGTCTCGCCGGGCGACAGTGGACCATTGGCGGCCGTTCGGCCGGTTCTGCCCTCCGTTCAGTCGCCCGTCCCCTGTGCCACTGTGTCAGGCGTGTGGGGACTCGGCGGCCCCGGAAGAGTTCCGACGACCGCCCGGACTCCCTGAAGCAGTCGCACAGTCTCAACAGGCTTATGGAGCCCTCCCGGCGAAGCAACTGTGTAATGAGTTCGGTCACTGTGACGCTGCCGGACGGGTCCACGCTCGACGTGGAGTCCGGCGCGACGGTCGAGGACGTAGCGTACGAAATTGGGGCTGGCCTCGGCCGTGACACAGTCGCGGGGAAGATAGACCACGAGCTGGTGGCCAAAGAGCAGCCCCTCACGGAGGACTGCGAGATCGAGATTGTCACCGACCAGAGCGACGAGTACCTCGACGCGCTCCGGCACACGGCCGCGCACGTGCTCGCGCAGGCAATCCTCCGCCACCACCCCGACGCGAAGCTCACCATCGGTCCGTACACCGACGAGGGCTTCTACTACGACGTGGCGAACGTCGAGCTGGACGCCGACGACCTCGACGAGATTCAGGCCGAGGCCGAGTCCATCATCGACGACGACCTCGACGTCGAGCGCGTCGAGGTCGCCCGCGAGGACGCCGAAGCCGCGTACGAGGACAACGAGTTCAAGCGCGAGATTCTGGAGACGGAGGCCGCGGGCGGCGACACCGTGAGCTTCTACGAGCAGGGCGACTTCGAGGATCTCTGCCGCGGTCCGCACGTCGACTCGACGGGCGAAATCGGCGGCTTCGAGGTGCTGGAGACCTCCGCCGCGTACTGGCGCGGCGACGAGGAGCGGGAGACCCTCACGCGCGTGTACGGGACGGCGTTCCCCTCCGAGAGCGAACTGGAGGACTACCTCGAACGCCGCGAGGAGGCCCAGGAGCGCGACCACCGCAAGCTCGGCCAGGAGATGGACCTGTTCTCCATCCCGGACGTCACCGGTCCCGGGCTCCCGCTCTACCACCCGAACGGGAAGACGGTGCTGCGGGAGCTCTCCGACTTCGTCCACGGCCTGAACCGCGAGATGGGCTACGAGGAGGTCGAGACCCCCCACCTGTTCCGCACGGAGCTGTGGAAGCAGTCCGGGCACTACGACAACTACGTCGACGACATGTTCCTCCTCGACGTGAACGACGAGGAGTACGGCCTGAAGCCGATGAACTGCCCGGGCCACGCCACCATCTTCAACGAGGGATCGTGGAGCTACCGCGACCTCCCGGTGCGGTACTTCGAAGACGGCAAAGTCTACCGCAAGGAGCAGCGCGGCGAGCTCTCCGGGCTCTCGCGGGTGTGGGCGTTCACCATCGACGACGGCCACGTGTTCGCGCGCGCCGACCAGATCGAGGAGGAGGTCCGGCGGCTGATGGACACCATCACCGAGGTCCTGGACACCTTCGACCTCGACTACGAGGTCGCGCTCGCCACGCGCCCGGAGAAGTCCGTCGGGAGTGACGAAATCTGGGAGAAGTCCGAGAGCCAACTCCGCGAGGTGCTCGACCAGCAGGGCGTCGACTACGAGGTCGAACCGGGCGACGGCGCGTTCTACGGGCCGAAGATCGACTTCGGGTTCTCCGACGCGCTCGGCCGCTCGTGGGACGGCCCGACGGTCCAGCTCGACTTCAACATGCCCGACCGCTTCGACCTGGAGTACACGGGCTCGGACAACGACGCCCACCAGCCGGTGATGATCCACCGCGCACTCTACGGCAGCTACGAGCGGTTCTTCATGGTGCTCATCGAGCACTACAACGGCCGGTTCCCGACGTGGCTCGCGCCCGAGCAGGTGCGCATCCTCCCCGTGACGGACGACAACCTCGGGTACGCCCACCGCGTGAAGAACGAGCTCGACGGCTACCGCGTGGAGGTCGAGGACCGCGACTGGACGGTCGGCCGGAAGATCCAGCAGGCCCACGACGACAACGTCCCGTACATGCTCGTCCTCGGCGACGACGAGGAGGACGCCGAGACGGTGTCGGTGCGAGACCGGCAGGAGCGCGAGCAGAAGGACGTCGCGCTCGACGACTTCCTCGCGCACCTCGACAGCGAGGTCGACGGGAAGCGCACCGAACCGGACTTCCTCGACTAGCCGGATGGCGCGGGGCCCGGTCGGCCTCGCCGCCGGCACGTACGTCGCGTTCCTGCTGGCTGTGCTCGGCTCGATAGCGTGGGCGACGGGGACGGCGGCGCTGCTACCGAGTCTGGGGCCGTCGGCGTACGTGCTCGCCGCCGTCGACGACCGGCCGCGACGGGTGGTCGTCGGGCAGTTCGTCGGCGCGCTGGTGGCGTTCCTCGCGGTGCTCGCGTTCGCCAGCGCCGCGGCACCGCTGCTCGACGCGCCGGCCGGGTCGCCGGCGGGGCTGCGTCGCGTCGCGGCGGCGCTCGTCGCTACCGTCGCCGCGACTGTGGGGATGACCGTGACCGACAGCGTTCACCCGCCCGCGTACGCGACCGTGCTCATCGTCTCGCTGGGCATCGCCGACGGCGCGCTGGACGTCGCGGCGTTCGGCGTCGGCGTGCTCGTGCTCGTCGCGACCCACACCGCCGTGCGCCGGCTGGGGCCGTGGCGGCCGCCCTACTCGCTGTAGTCGCGGGCGAGCTCGCTGTCGGTCGCGTGGTCCGTCTCGCGGAGGACGAACGCGCCGATGGACAGCGTGCGTTTCGTGACGGTGACGATGCGGACGATGTACGACAGCAGGACGAGGAACGGCAGCGAGGCGACGGTGGCGGCGGCGCTCACGACGAGCAGCGCGTGGTTGACGCCGAGCGTCGTCCCCGGGTACTGGGCCGGATTGAACAGCAGGAGTGCGGCGATGGAGACGACGAGCGCGGGGACAGCGGCGTACAGCAGCGTCCGGGAGAGCTCGGAGAGCTCCCACTGGAAGTACAGCGTCTTGAAGTGTTCCCGCGCCGGCCCGAACAGCCGCAGCGTCTCCAGGAGGTCGTCGAGCGTCCCGTTCGCGCGCTCGGAGAGGGCGTCGCCGTGGTCGGCGCGCAGGCGCTCGCCGGCGTAGATTTTCCACGAGTAGTTGTAGTTCAGCGCGGCCCGCAGCACGTCGAACGTCCCGAACTCCGTGCCGCGGAGTTGCGCGACGACCCTGTCGGCGTTCTGCACGAGGTTGTCGGTGTACGTCTCCACGGCGTCGCCCGCGTCGCCGTCCGGAGCGGCGTCCCGAAGCTGTTCGGCCCGCTCGCGAGTATCCACGACGAGCGTGCGCAGGAACGCCGACGGCTCCGTCGGCGCGACGTCCACGCCGATGGCGTCCGCGACGTCCGACCGGAACGAGACCGCGCCCTCCATGCGGTCGCGCTGGTCGCCGACGGAGCCGAGTTCCTGGGAGAGCACGAGCTGGCTGAGTGTCAACACGAGCGTGACGCCCGTGATGGTCGCGCCGACGAGCGCGTTGAACAGCGTCTCGTGGGGGTCGCCGGCGGTCAACAGAGAGTACGCCGACCACGGGAGCAGGGTTCCGGCGGTGACGAGCGAGACGAACACGACGGTGAGCAGGCCGCCCGTGACTGCGCGGCGGTCGGCCTCCATCGCCAGCCAGACGCGGCGGCTGTCCCGCGGGCCGCGTTCGCTCATCTCGTCGCTCGGCTGGTCGTCCGACATTCGTCGAGACGTACAACGGCCGCCGGGATAACGGTACGTGCGGGACGCCGGCCGCCGTGGAGACGGGACCGATAACTGGGTCGGACGCGAACTGAGCGGCATGCGACAGGAGACGGTACTCGTTCCGGGAGTCAGAGACGTCGAAGCGACGCTGGACGAGCCGGAGGACACCGAGGCGACCGCGTGCATCGTGGCGTGCCCGCCCCACCCGCAGCACCGCGGCCACCGGGGCGACGCGCGGCTGGAAGCGGTCTCCGAGTACGTCGTCGACGCGGGCGTCGCGTGTCTGCGCTTCGACTACGGCGACTGGGACGAGGGGCTGGGCGAACGCGAGGACGCCCGGAACGCGCTCCGCTGGGCCGCCGAGCGCTACGACACCGTGGGCGTCTTCGGGTTCAGCTTCGGCGGTTCGATTGCCGCGCTCGCCGCCGCGACGACCGAGGTCGGGTTGTGCGCGGTGTCGCTGCTGGCACCCGCGGCGGAGTTGCCCGCGGACCTCGACGCCGCCGCCGCGCTCGCGGACGTGACGGCCCCTCTGCAGGTGGTGTACGCGACGCGGGACGACACGGCAGACTGGGAGCCAGTCGTCGACGCGGCCCGCGACCTCGACTGCGAACTCGTGGAGCTCGACAGCGACCACTTCTTCGTCGGGAAACTCGATACGGTCGCCGAGACGGTCGGGCCGTTCCTGCTCGACGCCTGCTAGCGCGCTCGCTCGGGGGACGCTCGTCGATGTCGAACGGGGCGACGTTCCGTCTTCTGGGGGTTCTGTGGGCAGGTGGGTCGGACCGGTCGGCGCGTGGGAGACATCTCTCCGCCCGAGGTAATCCGAGATCGGGCCGGGAAACCGCCGGTAGCTGTCCGTTCTCAGAGCACCGCACGGGGACCGGTCGGCGTACCGCCAGTTCAGCCCATCAGCAGGCCGGCGGCGAGAGACAGCACGCCGAGGATGGTGAGAGAGACGGCCAGCGCAAACGCGTACTCCCGCTGTGTCTCCTCGGCCTGTCGGGGAGTCTGTTGCCATTCGCGGGGGGGAGGTAAACTGCGCACGTCCATCGGACGGGTGTACGGATACACGGAGCAGACGAGGAAGAACACACCCACGGCCACGAGAAAGACGTTCACGTCTCCGACCTACCGCCGAACTCACAAAAATCTGTCACCAGCCCGGTTCGGCCAGCGCCTCCGCCACACGTCCGAGGTGGCGGGTCGTGGGACCGGCGCGCCCGGGTGGGACGGTCTGTCGCGCGACCGGCGTCCCGAAACGGTTTTTGCCGCGCCTGCCGGACGGTCAGTATGCCGACGGAGACCGGATACGACCCCTCTCTCGGGAGCAAGTTCGTGTTCGTGACTGGCGGCGTGATGTCGGGCCTGGGGAAGGGCATCACGGCGGCGAGTCTCGGACGACTGCTCTCGAACGCGGGCTTCGACGTTACTGCGGTGAAGATTGACCCGTACCTGAACGTGGACGCAGGCACCATGAACCCCTACCAGCACGGCGAGGTGTACGTGCTGAAAGACGGTGGCGAGGTCGACCTCGACCTCGGGAACTACGAGCGGTTCCTCGACGAGGACATGACCTCCGACCACAACGTCACCACGGGGAAGGTCTACCAGAACGTCATCGAGCGGGAGCGCTCGGGCGACTACCTCGGGAAGACCGTCCAGATCATCCCGCACGTCACCGACGACATCAAGCGCCGCATCCGCGAGGCGGCCGAGGGCAGCGACGTCTGCCTCGTGGAGGTCGGCGGCACGGTCGGCGACATCGAGGGGATGCCGTTCCTCGAAGCCCTTCGCCAGTTCAGCCACGAGGAAGACGACGAGGACATCCTGTTCACGCACGTCACGCTCGTGCCGTACTCGAAGAACGGCGAGCAGAAGACCAAGCCGACCCAGCACTCCGTGAAGGAACTCCGGTCGATCGGTCTCCAGCCGGACATCCTCGTGGGGCGCTGCGAGAACCGACTCGACCCGGACGTCAAGGAGAAGATCGCGCTGTTCTGCGACGTGCCGACCGACGCCGTGTTCTCGAACCCGGACGTGGAGGACGTCTACCACGTGCCGCTGACCGTCGAGGAGGAGGGCCTCGACGAGTACGTCATGGAGCGCTTCGACATCGCGGACGACGCGCTCCCCGCCGAAGAGCGTTCGACCGAGTGGCGCGACCTCGTCACCCGGGAGCGAACGGGCGAGGTCGACATCGCGCTCGTCGGGAAGTACGCTCTGGAGGACGCCTACATGAGCATCCACGAGGCGCTCAAGCACGCCGGCCTGGAGGCGGGCGTTGACGTCAACGTCCTCTGGGTTGACTCCGAGGAGATGCACGACCACCACGAGGACCGCATCGAGCGCGCCGACGGCATCGTCGTGCCGGGCGGGTTCGGCTCCCGCGGTACCGAGGGCAAAATCGAGGCGATTCGGTACGCCCGCGAGCACGACGTGCCGTTCCTCGGACTCTGCCTGGGCTTCCAGCTCGCGGTCGTGGAGTACGCGCGGAACGTCCTCGGCTGGGAGGGAGCCCACTCCACCGAGATCGACGACGAGACGCAGTACCCCGTCATCGATCTGCTGCCCGAGCAGTACGACCTCGAAGACCTCGGCGGCACGATGCGGCTCGGCGCTCACGAGACCGAGATTCAGCCGGGGACGCTCGCCGCCGACCTGTACGGCGGCACGTCCTGCACCGAGCGCCACCGCCACCGCTACGAGGTCAACCCCGAGTACATCGACGACCTCACCAGCGACGGCCTGACGTTCTCCGGGGAGGCCGGCAACCGCATGGAGATCGTGGAGTACGACGACCACCCGTTCTTCTTCGGGACGCAGTTCCACCCCGAGTACCGCTCCCGGCCGACCCGGGCGAGCCCGCCGTTCGTCGGACTGCTGGACGCCGTGCTCGAACGCGCGGACGTGGACCCGGCTCGCGACGACGCGGGCGCGGAGGTGACGAACTGATGGTGGACGTCGACTCCTTCGTCGACGACGCCCGCGAGGAGATCAGCGAGGAACTCGGCGACGAGACGGCCATCATCGCGCTGTCGGGCGGCGTCGACTCCTCGACGGCGGCCGCGCTCGCCTACGAGGCGGTCGGCGACCAGCTCGTTCCCGTCTACGTCGACACCGGCCTGATGCGGAAGGGCGAGACCGACGAGATCCGAGAGGTCTTCGACTACATGGACAGCCTCCGTGTCGTGGAGGCGCAGGACCGCTTCTTCGACGAGCTGGCTGGCGTCACGGACCCCGAGGAGAAGCGCCACCGCATCGGCGAGCAGTTCATCCGGGAGTTCGAGACGGTCGCCGAGGAGGTCGGTGCGACCCAGCTCGTGCAGGGCACCATCTACCCGGACCGCATCGAGAGCGAGGGCACCATCAAGAGCCACCACAACGTCGGCGGGCTGCCCGAGCGCGTCGGCTTCGACGGCATCGTGGAGCCGATGCGCGATCTCTACAAAGACGAGGTCCGGGAGGTCGCGCGCCACCTCGGACTCGAGGAGATCATCAGCGAGCGCATGCCGTTCCCCGGCCCGGGGCTCGCCGTGCGCATCGTCGGCGAGGTCACGCCCGAGAAGGTCGAGGTCTGCCGGGAGGCGACCCACATCGTCGAGGAGGAGCTCGAAGAGTACGAGCCGTGGCAGGCGTTCGCCGCCGTGCTCGGCCGCGCCACGGGCGTCAAGGGCGACAACCGCGTCCACGGCCACGTCGTCGCCGTGCGCTCCGTGGAGTCGCGGGACGGCATGACCGCCCGCGCACAGGAACTGGAGTGGGAGACGCTCCAGCGGCTGCAGTCCCGCATCGCCGGCACCATCGACGAGGTGTCCCGGGTCGTCTACGACGTGACCCACAAGCCGCCCGCCACCATCGAGTACGAGTAGTTCTCCTCGGACTCGGCAGGTTCTTCAGCCAGCCGCCCCGAGCCACCAGTATGCACGCAATCGTCGTCGGAGCCGCGGACGCCGACATCGCCGACGCGCTCGAAGCCGAGGGCGTCGACGTGACGCGCCTCGAAGGCGTGGCGTCCGGCGAGCGCCTCGAAGACGCCGGAGCCGCGGACGCCGACCTGCTAGTCGTCGTCGACGTCGCCGAAGCCACCGCGGTGCCCGTCGCCCACGAACTGAACCCCGACCTGCGGACCGTCGCGTACACCGGCGACGGCGTCCCCGAGTTCGTCAAGGGCGTCCTCGACTTGACCGTCGACCCCGCGCTGCTGGACGTAACCGCCGTCGCGGAAGAACTGGTGGCGTAAGAAACACTTTTCATCGGTCGTTTCGAATCCGCGGAGCGTGCGAAAAACTGTAGTGCTCGCTGCCGTCCTCCTCCTCGTCGTAGCCGGGTGCAGTGCTCTGCCACCCGCCGAGACGCCGGAGAACCCACAAACGACGGTCTCGGAGACGGCGACCGGCGAGCCGGCGTCGTCGGTGACGGTCAGCGTCACCGAGCGCGGCGCCAGCCTCGGCGACGCGAACGCCACCGCGGTCTGGCAGCGCGTCGGGGACCTCGTGAGCGTCGACGCGCCTGAGCCGCCTCGCGTCGTGGTGGATGCCGGCGCGAACAGCACCGACTACCAGCCGACTCGCTTCCAGCGGTCCTTCGGCGCGACGAACTTCACGCGAGCCGGGCCCGCGCTCAAGGGGACGTACAACCGGACGCACGACGAAGTCCGGCTGTTCCGGTCGCCGGCGATGGCCGACGCCGAACTGGAGGCGCGGCTCGCACACGAGTTCGCGCACGTCTACCAGTGGCACGCCGACGTGGAGCGGCCGGAGATTCGGAACGTGTTCGCCCGGATGGCCACCTGGGAGGGGGCGGCTGAGTACGTCGAGTGGCAGTACGCCGACCGCTATCTCGACTACGGCCCGGAAGCAGCGGAGGTTGCCGACCTGGCGACGGACGACCCGCTCGACTGGCGGGGCGCCGCGGCGTACTACTACGGTGCCCAGTGGGTCCGGACACACGCCGACGCCGACGCGCCGCTGGCGTCCACCTTCGCAGACCCGCCGCGAGCCGCCGAAGAAGTGCTTCGCGGCCTGGGGCCGGGCAGCGAGCAGGCCCCCTCGCTGACCGTCGAGGCCGAATCCGGCGCCTACGGCATCGCCGACGAATCGGCCGTCGAACCGACCGGCGAAGACCGCCTTCGGGCGGTTCTCCAGGCCGGCCTGCCACGCGACCAAGCCGCGCGAGCGACCGCTGGCTGGGGCGCCAGCCGAATCGCGACGTTCAAATCGGAATTGGGGAACGGCCACGCGTGGGTGGTGCGCTGGGACGAACCCGCCGCAGCGACAGGGTTCAGGGAACGATTCGGCGACTTCCAGGCGAACGTCTCCGAGCCGCTTCGCGTCGAAGCGGTCGACGACGAGACGACTGTGGTGTTCTCGGGTCGTGAGGCGTTCGTCGAGAACGCGACCGTCTCGGGAACCGCCGGGAACGTCACCGTCTCGGCCCGAAACTGAAGTCACTCGCCCGCGTCTCGCCGGTATGGCACTCGACCGCTATCCTGACGTCGACCCCGACGAGGGCGAGGTCGTCACCGAGGAACTGTTCGTCAGCGAGGACGCGCTCGTGAAGGCGTTCGCGCTCGGTCCCGGCGCAGCAGTCGACCCCCACGAGCACGCCGACCAGACGAACGCCTTCCACGTGCTCTCGGGCGAAGTGGTCGTCGTGCAGGGCGACGACGAGGAGGCCGTGACGGCACCGGGCGTGGTCGTCCACGAGCGCGGCGTCCCGCACGGTGCCCGCAACGACTCGGACGCCGCGGCGGTGTTCACGGCGACGATGGCTCCGATGGGGTGACTACCGCCGGACTTCGACGCTCGTGTAGAGGAACCAGACCCCCAGAGGTCCGAGCAGGGGGACGACGGCGGCCGCGACAGCCATGGCGGCGGTCCACGTGACCGGCCGTGGGCTGTGCGCGCTGGCGTCCCGGTAGATGCCGACGGTCGGAATCCCGACCAGCAGGACGCCGACGATGACGAACGCCGAGAGCATCTCGGCCTGTGGGCTCGCGAGGAGGGCCAGCGACATACGGTCCGGTGTCCGGGACAGAACAAACGCGTTCCGGTCACAGCGAGAGCGCGAGCGGGCGGCCGGGCCGCGCGTCCTCGGGGTCGTCGACGGCCGCCGAGAACGGGCTGACGTGCTCCCAGCAGACGAACGTCTCGACCCGGCCGGGCTCGTAGAGGAAGTAGTCGGCGGGCTTCGAGCAGCGGTCGCACTCCGGGTCGCCGTCCCGGGCGTCGATGGCCGCGGACAGCGCTGCCGCCGCGTCGGCCTCAGCGTCGGGAGCCGACGTGGTCGCGGCGTCGCTGCTCCCGGTGGGCTCGCCGGCCGCGTCGTCGCTCGGTGACGGCATCTACAGGCGAGTACGGCGTTCTCCCGCTTAAACTTCGTCCCGCCGAACCCCGACAGCGTGTTCACCGGCGACCGGAACTGACGGCTACTCCCGGAGCCGCCCGAGCACCGGAATCTCCGCGATGCGGTCCTCGCCGAGCGCGTTCCAGTCGATGCCGGTGGGTTTGCCGCCCTCGTACTCGGTGTCGACGGTGCGCTCGGGCGTGACCACGAGGTCCATCGGCACGTCGTGGTCGCCGGCCGGGACGGCGTCGTCGACGACCTGTCGCTCGTGGACGGTGGTGACGGTGGTCGTGTCGTCGTCGACGCGGTCGAACGCCCGGAGGAGCGCGAACTCCAGGTCGCTGTACCCCTCGCCCTTCCCGACGCGCTCGCCGCGCTCGGTGACGGCGACGCTCCCCGAGACCACGAGGTCGATCGGCTCGACCGCCTCGGGGCCGACGGGCTCGCCGTACTCCCCGATGCCGGAGACGGTCGTCGCCGCGTCGACGTCGTCGACGGTCGCCGGGTCGATGCGGAGGAAACAGTCCTCGTCGCGGAGCCGCGGGACGGCGGCGTAGAGGGTCTTCCCGGCGCGCAGCGCCGCGCGTCGAACGGGGAGCTGGGGGGCGTCGGGGTTCGCCTTGACGGTGTCCGCCTGCCGCCACGCCTCGGTGCCGGTGAGCCGGTCGGCGGCCTCACTCGCTCCCGCGAAGTTGGGGATGCGGCCGTGCGGCGGGAACGGGAACCGGGCGACACCGCTCGCTTCGAGGTCGTCCCAGACGCGCTCGCGGAGCGCCTGCTTGTCCATACGTTCGGTTTCGGGGCTGGCCCCGTAGTCGTTCCCGTTCGCCCGGAAAACTCGACCCAACTCCAGTTAATCGGAGTTGAGGCGGCCTGAAACACTGGAAGTAGGATTCACGGCTTCCCCGGTTGAAGTGGGTGTGGCGCTTCGCCCCGAGTGCGATGAACGCTCGAACACTGCTCGCGGTCGCCGTCGCCGCGTCCGTCCTCCTCGCGGGGGCGGTCGCCGCCGGTGCCGCCGCGCCAGCCGAACCGGCCGACGACCACGCGCCCGAGGAAGCCGACCGTACCGCGGGCGACACGGACGAGAACGCCACCGACGGCGACGAGACGGCCGTCGACGCCGGCCCGCCGAGTGACGTGCCTGCGGCCGGCGCAGGCGACGACACCGCGGCCGCGCAGGGCCCACCGACCGACCTGCCGAGTCAGGTCCCCGACCACGTCAGTGAGGTTCACGAGACCATCGGCTCGTTCCTGAACGACGAGGTCGACCACCTCGGCGACGCGCTCGGCGGCCTGCTCGGCAGCGACGGCGAGCAGACGGCCGAGAACGCGTCCGCGCAGGCCGCGGCGTAACGCCGGCTGAGTCCAGCCCGTTCGTTCTCTCACGTGTCACTCGCGCCGCCGTCCGGACGCCCGTCAGCGGTTCGCCAGCCCGACGAGGTGCGGGAGTTCGGGGAGGATGACGTCCTCGGTGCCGAGCCGCGTGGCGCGCTCGCTGCCCGGCAGACAGAAGACGAGCGTCCCCTCGACGACGCCGGCGGTCGCCCGCGACCCGACGACCTTCGTCCCGATGTCCTCGAAGGAGAGCCGGCGGAACAGTTCGCCGAACCCCGGTAGCTCGCGGTCGAACAGCGGCCGCGCGGCGTCCACAGTGACGTCGTCGGGGGTGACGCCCGTCCCACCGGTGGTGACGACGACATCGACGTCGTTCCGTCCGAGGAGGTTGTCGAGAGCGCCCTGCACGCGGTCGTAGCTGTCCGTGACGAGTTCCCGGGTGACGACCTCGTGGCCGTCGGCTTCGAGCGCGTCGACGATTGCGTCCCCACCGGGGTCGTCGTCGAGCGACCGGGTCGAGGACACCGTCAGCACCGCCGCGCCGACGGCGGCGGCGTCGTGGTCGTGGTGGTCGTGGTCGGTGTGCGTCTCCTCGTCGTCGTGGTGTGTGTCCTCCTCGTCGTGACTGTCGTCCGCCGATTCGGCTTCGTCGGGCGCGTCGGGCGGTTCGTCGTCCTCGTCGCTGCTGCGGCGCGTGTCCCTCGACTGGAAGTCGACCATGGCGGGAGTAGGGAGGCCGACGGCAAAAGCGTAGACCCCACAGTTTTGGTCGGTCGCCCCGAGTCGTCGCGCATGGACGCTGTCACGTTCGACGGCCACGGCGACACCGAGGTCATCGGCTACGACGAGGTCCCGGACCCCGAGGTCGGGCGGGACGAGGTACTGGTGGACGTGAAGGCGGGCGCGCTCAACCACCTCGACGTGTGGACGCGCCGCGGGATGCCCGGCCTCGACCTGGAGATGCCCCACGTGCCGGGCAGCGACGGCGCGGGCGTCGTCACCGAGGTCGGCGCGGCCGTCACGCGTTTCTCGGCGGGCGACCGCGTCGCGCTCTCTGCAGGCGTCTCGTGTGGGGACTGTGAGTTCTGTCGGAACGGCGAGTACCCGCTGTGTGCGTCCTTCCACGTCATCGGCGAGCACGTGCCGGGCGTCCACAGCGAGTACGCCGCGATTCCGGCGGACAACCTCGTCCCGGTGCCCGACCACGTCGACTGGGAGACGGCGGCGGCCGCACCGCTGGTGTTCCAGACGGCGTGGCGGATGCTGAACACCCGAGCGGACGTCTCGCCCGGCGAGTCAGTGCTCGTCTTGGGGGCGAGCGGCGGCGTCGGCCACGCGGCCGTCCAGATTGCCGACCACGCCGGCGCGGAGGTGTACGCGACGGCGAGCACCGAGGAGAAACTCCGGTACGCCGAGGAACTCGGTGCCGATCACGTCGTGAACTACGAGGAAGCGGACTTCGCCGACGAGATTCGCGCGGAGACCGGCAAGCGCGGCGTCGACGTGGTCGTCGACCACGTCGGCGAGGCGACCTGGGACGACTCCCTGCAGTCGCTGGCGAAGGGGGGCCGGCTCGTCACCTGCGGCGCGACCACCGGTGGCCGGCCCGAGACTCACGTCCAGCGCGTGTTCTGGAATCAACTGGACATCCTCGGGTCGACGATGGCGACCCCGGGCGAAGTGGACGACGCCCTCGAACACGTCTGGGACGGCACCTTCGACGTCCGAATCCGGGACGTGTTGCCGATGAGCGAGTCGGCGCGCGCCCACGAACTGCTGGAGAACCGGGAGGGCTTTGGGAAGGTAGTCGTTAGACCCGACAGCGAACTCGACTGATGGTCCAGACCCACGAACCCCAGGAGGCCGCCGGTACCGACGACATGAGCAAGCGCGCGCAGTGGCTTCTGGTCGCCGTCCTCGCGCTCTGCGGGCTGGCCGCGCCCGCGTTCATCTACTGGGTGGGGCCCGGGAGCTTCGGGCTCGGGTTCCGCGACACCTACCTCACGATTCCGATGATTCCCGCGGTTCTTCTGGGCCTGGTCGGCGTCTGGACGGCGATTCGCGGCTGACGCGACGCGGTCAGTCCGCGGTCGCGTCGGGCGCGCGGCGCGGCGACACCGACCACGTCTCCTGCGTGTACGCCATCTCCCAGAAGTCGTGTTCGAGGCGCGCGCTCCGGTGGAACGCCGCCCGCATGTCCTCGCGAGCGCCCGGTCGCTCGTCGGCGAGTCGGTCGACCAGTTCTCGCATCCACGCGACGGTCTCGCGGAACGCGTCGCTGGTGTACTTCTCGACGAACGGCGTGTAGCGGTGCTCGTCGACCGCCAGTTCCGCCATGTGGTCGGCGACATCGAGGTAGCCCTGACCGCAGGGGTAGACGGCGGCTGCGACCGTTGGCAGTCCGCCCTCACGGGCGGCGCGGACGAGGTGGTCCGTGTACGCCTGACAGGTCGGCGCTTTCTCGACGGTTTCGAGGTCCTCGGGAGTGAGGCCGTAGTCGGCGGCGAACTCGCGGTGGAGGTCGAGTTCGTCCGCGACCACGCGGTGTGCGGTCTCCGCTAGCCGGGTGGTCGTCTGTTCGTCGTCGGCGCGCGCGGCCGCCAGCGAGAACACGTCGGCGTAGTCCAGCAGGTAGCGGTAGTCCTGCTCGACCCAGTGCCGGAAGGCGTCGTCGTCGAGCGTGCCGGCGGCGAGTTCCGTGACGAACGGGTGGTCGTACTGCGCGTCCCAGACCGGTTCGGCCTCTGCGAGGAGCGTGTCGCTGAACGCCATACGTAGCCCGTGAACGACCAGCGGCAAATAATCTAGTGGTATAACCAAGTAATACACATCGGCTCGCCCGCAGAGCATTCGTGTCGGGGCGGTCGCGGCGTAGCCGCTCAGCGCACGGCGACGGCCTGACGCTCGAACGTCTCGCCGGTCCACAGCCACGCGTCCAGCGTCGGCGGCCGGGCGGCCAGCGACGCCACGACGTAGACGTGGTCCGGCCAGCGCGCGTGCTCGCGGTCGGACGCGCTCGGGTGGCTCGGCCCAGACGGGTGAGAGTGGTAGAACCCGACGACCTCCCGGTCGGTCGCCTCCGCCTCGTCGAACACCGCGAGCGTCGTCTCCGGGTCGAGTTCGTACCGCACTCGGGGCGCGTCGGCGACGTTCGGGACGCGGCGAACGGCCGTCACGCGCCGAACGACGCCGCCGTCCTCGCGCTCGACGCGCTCGCCGACGAACGCCCCGCAGGCTTCGAGGGGCGCGTCCGCTCGCGCGTGGTCGAGCACGGCGTCGTAGGCGGCGCGCGTGAGGACCAGCACGGCTCCGCATTCGCGGTCGGCACTGAAAAATCGGGGGGTCGGGCGGGCGCTGCGTTACTCGCGTTCGCCGTCCGGGACCGGGTCGGCGTCGTCCTCGAAGTCCCGGCGCATCGCGATTTCGAACCACGGGCACAGCCGGAGCTGGCGGTAGTACCGGGGGTTCTCGTAGAGGTCCTCGTAGTCGACCCACATCGCGCCGCCGACCTCCTCGGGGTCGCGGTCGAAGCTCGTGTCGTGGAGCGTCGCCTGCAGGACGGCACAGACCTCCCACTCCAGGCCCTGGTCGAGGTACCGGCGCTTGTACTCGAAGCGGTCCGTGACCTCCAGGTCGCCGTACTGGTCGGCGGTGATGCCGAGTTCCTCCTCCAGGCGCTCCCGGGTAGCCTCCTTCTGACTCTGGCCCTCGACGGGGTGGCTGGCGACGGTGCCGTCCCAGTACGTGTCCCAGAGGCGCTTGCGTTCGGCGCGCTGCGCGAGCAGGATGCGACCGTCCTCGTCGAACAGCAGGCAGGTGAACGCGCGGTGGCGGACGCCGTCGCCGGTGTGGGCGTCGAGGCGGTTGGCCAGTCCCTCGCGCTCGTCGAAGGCGTCGACCGCGACGACAGCCTGCTCGGCGTTCTCGGCCGTCTCGTCGTCCCGTTCGGACTCCACGGGGACGCTCGGCTCGGTCTCGCTCATGTGCTCACGGACGACCACCCTCCCTAATAGCGCTTCGACTCAGCCGAGCTTCTCGTCGAGAATCAGCCGCGTGCGCGTGGAGACGACCGACTCCTGTTCGCGGGCTTTGGTCATCAGGTCGTTGACGCCGCCGGTGTCCGCGGCGTCGACGACGAGCACGATGTCGTCCTCGCCGGAGACCTGCCAGACGTGGTCGACGGCGTCCCACTCCACCATCCGGTCGCCGACCTCGTTCGTGTCGACGTCCATCGCGACCCCGATTTCGATCATCGCCTTGACGTTGCCCGTGGAGGTGGCGACGGTGAAGCGCTCGATGACATCGTCCTCGATGAGCTGGTCGACGCGGTTCCGGACGGTGCCCTCGCTGACGCCGATGTCCTCGGCGATTTCGGTGTACGGCGTTCGGGCGTCTCGCCGGAGCGCGTCCAGAATCTGACGGTCGACGTCGTCCATACCCTCCGTTGTGGCACCCACACAAAAAGGATTGCGAAAATCGTAACTCAGCTTCGAAAGGAAGGTTTATACTTCCGAGCTTCGTGTGAATCTCGTAATGACAGACGCCTACCTCGCGCTGGAGACCGGTGACGTCGTCGAGGCGAACGCCCGCGCGCCAGGCGCGGCGCGGGGCGAACTCGTGTTCACGACCGCCTACACCGGCTACGAGGAGAGTCTCACCGACCCGTCCTACGAGGCACAGGTGCTCACGTTCGCGTACCCGCTCGTCGGCAACTACGGCGTCCGCGAGGACCGCATGGAGTCCGACCGCGTCCACCCGAGCGCCGTCGTCGCCCGCGAACTCACCGACGACGTGGCCGACTGGCTTCGCGACGAGGGCGTCCCCGCCGTCGACGGCCTCGACACCCGCGACCTCGTCCTCGACATCCGCGAGGGCGGCGCGATGCAGGTCGGCGTCTCCGCCGGCCCGGACGCCAGCCCCGCGGAGGCCCGCGCCCAGCTCGCTGACTGTCCGGAACTCTCGGACCTCACGGACATCGGCGCGCGCGTCAGCGTCGACAGCGTCCGGACCTACGGCGACGGCGACACCGACGTGGCGCTCGTCGACTGCGGGGCGAAGCGCTCCATCGTCGACTCGCTCGTCGACCGCGGTGCCACGGTCCACCGCCTCCCCTACGACGCCACGCCCGCCGACGTCGACGCAATCGACCCCGACGTGCTGTTCGTCTCGAACGGCCCGGGGGACCCCGCGAACTTCGACGCCGCCGAACGTCTCGTCGACGAGTACGTCGGCGACGTCCCGGTCGCTGGCATCTGTCTCGGCCAGCAGGTCGTCGCCCGCGCGCTCGGCGGCGACACCGAGAAGATGGCGTTCGGCCACCGCGGCGTCAACCAGCCCGTCCTCGACCACGACTCCGGGCGCGTCGTCATGACCACGCAGAACCACGGCTACACCGTCGCCGACCCCGGCGACCTCGAAGTCACGCAAGTCAACGTCAACGACGACACGCCGGAGGCCCTCGACTCCGACGAACTCGGCGTCCTCACCCGCCAGTACCACCCCGAAGCCAACCCCGGCCCGAACGACACGCTGGACTTCTTCGACGACGTGCTCGCGATGCCCGAGACGCGTCGAGTGACACCCGCCGCCGACTGACGGCGTTTTGACTGCGGCGGTCCACTGCCGGGACGCCCGAAGCCGTCCGTGGAGTCGCGCCCTCTTCTCGATACTGTCTGGCTGCCGCGTTCGTCGCAGTGGCGTTTCAGCCGTCAGCTCCGGGCTTGCTGGACCAGATACCATGCTGCGACGGCGGCTGCGATGGCACCGATGAGGGCTGGCACGAACGAGTCGGGGTTGGACCACGACCAGTCGAAGAGCAGTCGTCCGAGGATTGCGACGGCAACGACAACGATTCCGATGACGGTGCCGAGCGAGGACGTGTCTCGTTGGAATATTGGCGTCATACCCAGACAGTATGAACACGCACACAAAATAGTTGTTCGAGTTACACTACACAGCCACTCCATTTCGGCTTCGGCCGAAGCGCCGAGCGCCGGTCGGCCCCGATCCAGTACCCGGATTTAGCCGTCCGAGCCTCGAATCAGGCCACAACTGCTAACTTGTGTCTCGATTATTAATCTGTCCGAGCGACCGCACCGGGTGAAATCTCGCGCCTGCAGATATACCGCCAGCGCGCCTCAACACCCACATGGAACGCACAGTATCACGGCGTGCCCTGCTCTGCGCAGTACCACCTGCGTCGCTGGCGATGCTCGCCGGCTGTTCGTCTATCCTCTCAGAGACGAACCCCGATGTTGTCGTGTTCAACCAGACCGGCGAGAGCGTCGAAGTCACCATCGAAGTCACGGACCGCTCCACCGGGGAGACTGTCCTGTCGGACACGGCCACCATCGAGCCCAGTCAGGCCTCGGAGTACCCTGACGCACTCCCCGACTCAGGGGATTTCAGCGCCACCGTTCAGACGGCCGGGGAGCTGTCAGGACAACACGCGTGGGCGGTCACCTCCGAAGACCAGTCCCTGCAAGTCCGAGTGCAGAACGATACTGTCGAGTTCGATACGGTCACGCCGTGAACGAGCTGTCGGCGGGGAGGTACTCGGAGCCGAATCGTTCGCCGCCAAACCGGGTACTGGGGACAGCGGCACTCGGGGGACGACAACGAGAGGGACTGCTACCCTGACAGTCGTCCGCGTGCTACTCTGACTACACGTAGGCTCCTCGCTCCCGGAACACGGCTTCGACTGCCGACTCGGTCACGAGGTACGTGGTGTTCGTGCGGCCGTCGCCGTCCGCCGACCGCGTCGAGTAGCCGAATGGCTGCTTCACGCGGACGTAGACGCCGGGCTCGTTGCGCGCGAGGACGGTCTCTTCTCTGCCCGTGACTGTCGCCGCGACCACGTAGGGCTGGACCTTCCCGTTCGTTCCCAGTTCGCGGTCGACGTACGCGCGTTCGTGCCGGGCCGCCGCCTCGATTGCCGATTCGTCGGTGAGCCGGTCGGGGGGCTCGGGGTACGGTTCGAAGTCCTGCTGCTGGCCGCCCCCACCGACGAGCGGACCGCTACCGACGAGCAGGTAGCCGACGGCGAGGACGACGAGGACGACTGCCAACCGCCTGCGACTCCGCCTCACGGCGGGTCCGACGGCGCACTGCTACTACACCGTGTGGCCGGTCGCGTTCAGCCCCAGGTCTCGTCGCGAATCGGGCGGTCACCGACCGGCGCGACATCGAGGTCGCCGTCGGCGGCCGCCAGCCCCTCCAGCATCGCCTCGGCCGCAGCAGCCGTGGAGACGTAGGGAATCTCTTCCTCGACGGCCGTCGTCAGCGCGGCCTGGTCGTCACTCGCGAGGAACTCGACCTCGCCGCGACGGATTGCCGCGGGCACGTCCTCGGTCTCGGCGACCTCGAAGTGCTCGTCGAAGCCCTCGACCGGAAGGTCGACGACCGCCGTCGACCCGGGCTCGGGGGCGTTGAACGCGGCGGTCTGTGCCTTCCAGTACGCCATCCCGGGGTCGCTGGCGGTGCCCATGACCTCGCCCGTGGACTTCATCTCCGGGCCGAGCCGGGGGTCCGACTCCGGCAGGCGGTCGAACGGCAGCACGACCTCCTTGACACTGTACTGCTCGGGCACGCCCTCACTAGCACCCAGGTCGGCCAGTGACTCGCCCGCCATCACCCTCGCCGCGAGCTTCGCGATGGGGACGCCCGTCGCCTTCGAGACGAACGGCACCGTCCGGGACGAGCGCGGGTTCGCTTCGAGGACGTACACCTCGCCGTCCTGCACCGCGAGCTGGACGTTCAGCAGCCCGACCGTGTCCAGCGCCTGCGCGATTTCCTCGGTGACCTCCCGCACCCGGCCGAGGGTGTCGTCGTCGAGGCTCCGGGGCGGAATCACGCACGCCGAGTCACCGGAGTGCACACCGGCGGACTCGACGTGCTCCATCACGCCGCCGAGCAGCACGTCCTCGCCGTCGGAGACGGCGTCCACGTCGAGTTCGACGGCGTCGGCGAGGAACTCGTCGACGAGAATCGGCTTGTCCGGGCTGACGCGGACCGCCTCCTCGACGTAGTGGCGGAGTTCGTCGTCGTCGTGGACGACTTCCATCGCGCGCCCGCCGAGCACGTAGCTCGGGCGAACCAGCACCGGGTAGCCGACCTCGTTCGCGAGGTCGAGCGCCTCGGACTCGCTCGTCGCGGAGCCGCCCCGCGGCTGGCTGATGCCCAGTTCGCCCATGAGGCGGTTGAAGCGGTCGCGGTCCTCCGCGAGGTCCATCGCGTCCACGCTGGTCCCCATGACCTCGCAGTCGAGGCCGCGGCGCTCCAGTTCCGCTTCGAGCGGGTCGCCGACGTCGACGCTCGTCTGGCCGCCGAACTGCACCATCACGCCGTCGGCGTTCGTCGTCTCCACGACGTCCGCGACCTCCTCGGCGGTGATGGGTTCGAAGAACAGGCCGTCGGAGGTGTCGTAGTCCGTCGACACCGTCTCCGGGTTGTTGTTCACGACGTGGGTCTCGATGCCCTGCTCGCGCAGCGCACGGACGGCGTGGACCGTGCAGTAGTCGAACTCGACGCCCTGTCCGATGCGGATTGGGCCGCCGCCGACGATGACGACGCTCTCGGCGTCCCGGTCGGCCTGCACCTCGTTCCGGGTGGACCCCGAGGAGCGCGCCGAGTAGTAGTACGGCGTCGAGGCGGCGAACTCGCCCGCGCAGGTGTCGACCTGCTTGAACGTCCGGTCGGGAGCCGACTCCTCAACGTCCCCGACCGCCACGTCACCGCCGTCGGAGGCGAGTTCGGCGACTTCGCTGTTCGTGTAGCCGAGCTGTGCGGGCGTCGCGAAGTCGCCCTCGCTGGCGGCCGCGGAGGCCGCTGCGACGTTCTGGAAGCGTTCGAGGTACCAGTCGCGGTAGCCGGTGAGGTCGTTCACTTCGTCGACGGTGAAGCCGCGCTCGAACGCCTCGAAGACCGCGTACGGGCGGTCCGGTGTCGGCGATTCGAGGTAGTCGGCGCGGAGCTCGTCATCGCCCACCTCGTTCCAGTCGACGCTCGGGTCGTACTCCGAGGACCGCAGCGCCTTCAGCAGGCTCTCCTCGAAGGTGCGCCCGATGGCCATCGCCTCCCCGGTCGACTTCATCGCCGTGGAGAGTTCGAAGTCGACTTCGGGGAACTTGTCGTTCGGCCACCGCGGCACCTTCGTCACCACGTAGTCGATTGCGGGCTCGAAGGCCGCGGTGGTCTGGCCCGTGATCTCGTTCTCGATTTCGTGGAGGCGCTTGCCGAGCGCGACCTTCGCCGTGACGCGGGCAATGGGGTAGCCGGTCGCCTTCGACGCGAGCGCGGAGGACCGGGAGACGCGCGGATTCACTTCGACGACGCGGTACTCGCCGCCCGGTGTGCCGTCGTCGCGCCACGCGAACTGGATGTTGCAGCCGCCCTGGATGCCGAGGTCGCGGATGACTTCGAGCGCGGCGTCCCGCATCTCCTGGTGGCCGTCGTCCGGGATGACCTGACTCGGCGTGACGACCGTCGATTCGCCCGTGTGGATACCCATCGGGTCGATGTTCTCCATGTTGCAGACGATGATACAGGAGTCGCCGGCGTCCCGCATCACCTCGTACTCCAGTTCCACCCACCCCGAGATGGACTCCGTGACCAGCACCTCGGAGTTCCGGGAGAGCCGCAGGCCCTTCCGCACGCGACTCACCAGCTCCTCGAAGTCGTGGACGACGCCGGAGCCGCTGCCGCCGAGCGTGTACGTCGTGCGGGCGATGACCGGCAGCCCGCCGACCGCCTCGACCGCGTCGTCGACGCGCTCGCGGAGCGCGACCTCGTCCATGTCGGTCACCGTCTCGTCGTCGCCGAGGTCGATGGTCGTCGACGCGGGCACCGGTTGCCCGAGGTCCTCCATGCGCTGGCGGAACAGGTCGCGGTCCTCGGTCGCGTAGATGGTGTCCAGCGGCGTCCCCATCACGTCCACGTCGTGCTCGTCGAGGACGCCCTGCTCGGCGAGCTCGGCCGTGACGTTCAGCCCGGTCTGGCCGCCGAGCCCGGCGATGACGCCGTCCGGGTTCTCCTGTTCGATGACCTCGGCGATGGCGTCGGGCTCGATGGGCTCGATGTACACCGCGTCGGCCATCTCCGGGTCCGTCATGATGGTCGCGGGGTTCGAGTTCACGAGCACGACCCGTGCGCCCTCCTCCTGGAGCGCTCGGCAGGCCTGTGCGCCCGAGTAGTCGAACTCCGCTGCCTGACCGATCTGGATCGGTCCACTCCCGATGAGCAGAATCGTCCGGTCGTCCTCGCTCATGTGTTACTCGACCGAAGTTCGGTCATCGTAATAAGCTACACGGAACTGTGCGATGCTCGGAACTCAATTACGAAAATCGTAGCAATCCGCCGCCCGAATCACGCCAACGACAACCACACCACCCAAACGGCCTTACGCTGCGTCCGTGTCTCCGGTCGCATGAAGCTCGTCCGTCGGTGACGCTGGGGTCACCCCGCCGGGCCCGCACAGCGCGGTAGCGCCGGCTACACCACGTTCTCACTCGCCCAGCGACGGCCACCGCGGCCGCAGCGACAGCCACACACCGACGATGACAGACGACAGCACCACGACGACGACGGCACAGCACACCGACCGACTCACCGAACTCGCAACCCACGCGACCGAACTTCACGGGACGGACCCCGAACTCCCCGCGGACGACCTCGACGCGCTCCGCGACCGCCTCGCCGACGTCCGGTTCTTCGGCGTCGACGCACAGTACACACAGGGCCCCGTCGACGCGCTCCGCGCGTTCTTCGAGACGGTGGACCCGGACTTCCTCGACGGCGTGGGCGGCGACCTCGACGAAGCGGCCGACGGCGGCATCCCGCCCCAGCAGGACGACGATGTCGACGAGCGGGTCGCCGCGGCAGACCGTCTCGTTCCCCGAATTCGGGCCCAGCTCGATGCGCACAGCGGCGAGTACGCCGCCACGACCAGCGAGGACCGCGTGGCGCTCGCACGGCGGCACTGCCGCGTGCTCGAACAGGCAACCGAACGCAAGCGCCACGTCCCCGACGACCCCCGGGAGGCCGACACGCTGGCGCACGCACAGGTCCGGGACGAAGCGATGGCCGAGAACGCCGAGTGGGTGCGGGCGTTCACCGGCACGGACACGCTCTCAGTCTGGGCTCACGACGCGCACGTCGCCCGTACCGGGCTCCAGTACGGCGAGCGCGTCCCCTCGCTCGGCCAGCACCTCGCCGTCCGCCACGGCGACGACTACTGGGCGCTCGGATTCGCGTTCGCTCGCGGCGGCTTCCAGGCCATCGACACCGCCGAAGACACGGAGAACGAGCTCACCGGTCACGAACTCGACGACCCGCTGGACGACACCATCGAGGCCGCGCTCGACGACGCGGTCGACTCGCCAGCGGTCGTCGACCTCCGGTCGGCACGCGACGAGGAACGGCTCACTGACTGGCTCGCTCGCCGCCCGCACTTCGAGACCGGCGCGACGTTCGACCCGGACAGGAACGCCACCGACAGGCTGCTGACCTACGATTACACGGACGCGTTCGACGCCCTGTGCTGGATTCCGGAGACCACCCGCGCACGCCCACTCGGAAACTGACCGAGGCCACTTCGGCGCGCCGGCCGCGTCGCCGCAGTCGGTAACAAGCCGGCCAACCAGTGGCCAGCGAGTCTTATCAGCCGGGGACTCCTCTGTTCGGCCATGTTGGAATCTGAGCCAGGCGGCGAGTTCGACCTCGACGACCTGCCAGACGACGTCAACCAAGCGGCCGTCAAGCGCATGCAAGTCGTGGCGTGGGCCCTCGACGACGCCATTCCCGTCCCCGGCACGAACTACAGGGTGGGTATCGACCCGCTTCTCGGCGTACTGCCGGTCGGCGGCGACGCCGCGTCGGGCGCAATCTCCCTGTACCTCGTCGCCGAGTCCGCGCGCCTCGGCGTCTCCCGGGGGAAACTGGCCGCGATGCTCGTGAACGTTCTCCTCGACACCGGCATCGGCTCCATCCCCGTGGTCGGTGACCTCTTCGACGCGGGGTGGAAGGCGAACAAGCGCAACCTCGCGCTCGCGCTCGAGGACCTCTCGGTCACGGAAATCCGCGTGAGCGACGACTAGAGAGACCCAGTCAGCGCGCGTCGGCGTCCCGCGGCCCGGACTCGTCGTCCCACTCGCGGGCACCCCGGTAGGCGTCGACGAACTCGCTCACGTCGAACTCCGCCATCTGCGCCTCGAACTGTTCGGCCGCCGCGTCGTCGGCGTGACTGACGGCGTGGTCCATCAACTCCACCATCAGCTCCACGACGACCTCGTGGAGTTCCCGGCCGTCCATCTCCGTCACCCACAGCATCGCGTAACCGACGCTGCCGTCGTTGGCGGCCTCAACCGCGGTGACTTCCTCGGGCAGTTGCTCCATCACCGCGCCCATCAGGTGCGGGGTGCCGAACTCGTCGAAGTTGTCGCTCTCGGCGGGCTCGACGGTCTCCCGCAGCACGTCCGCGATGGACTCGGGGAAGAACCGAGACGGCGGGTGCATGTCCATCACGACCGCGTGCGTGTCGCCACACGAGCACGCGTACTCCCGCATCCCCAGGTCGAAGTCCTTCATGTGGGCGCGCTCGCCACACGGCAAGTCGACCCAGTCGTCGTCCTCGTCCGTGCCCGGGACGCGTGGCTCCGTCATCACCGACCAGTTGGCGGCCGCGGTGGTTAAGCCCCGCGGAGCGCAGCCGGTGTACGCGCATCGCCGCCCGGGAAACATTCATGCCGGCGGCTGTCGACCCCTCCGCATGGCAGTCATCGAGGTCGACTCGCTCACGAAGCGCTACGGCGACCTCACCGCAGTCGACGACGCCTCGTTCGGCGTCGAAGCCGGCGAAGTGTTCGGGTTCCTCGGTCCGAACGGGGCGGGCAAGACGACGACCATCCGGACGCTGCTCGGGATGCAGTCCCCCACGTCCGGCGGCGTCGCCGTCCTCGGCCACGACACCACCGTCGAGTCCGAGCGCCTCGAGGCGCTCGCCGACACCGGCTTTCTCCCCTCGAACCCCCAGTTCGACGAGCAGGCGACCGGCCGAGAGATTCTCGACCTCCACGAGTCCATCAAGGGCGGCGGCCGGCGCGCGGAGCTACTGGACCTGTTCGACCCGCCGCTGGACCGCAAGATTCGCGAGTACTCCACGGGGAACGTCCAGAAACTCGGGGTCGTCCAGGCGTTCATGCACGACCCCGAGGTCGTCGTGATGGACGAACCCACGTCGGGGCTGGACCCCCTGCTGCAGGCGCGGTTCAACGACTTCCTCCGCGCGGAACGCGACCGCGGTGTCACCGCGCTGTTCTCCAGCCACGTCCTCAGCGAGGTGCGGCGGGTCTGTGACCGCGTCGCCGTCATCCGCGACGGGAGGCTGGTCGCCGTCGAGGACGTCCAGTCGCTGCTCGACCGCAGCGGGAAGGTCGTCCGGGCTCGGGTCGCGGGCGACCTACCCGCAGACGCTTTCGACCTCCCCGGCGTCTCGGACCTCACGATGGAACGCGTCGACGGCGCGACGCGCGTCTCCCTGACGTACACCGGCGGGATGGACGCGCTCGTCGACGAACTCGACCGGCACTCGCTGCTCGAACTCGACGTCGAGGAAGCGCCCCTCGAAGACGTCTTCCTCCAGTTCTACGGAGGTGACTCGAGTGCTTGAACTCGCGCGGTACAGCGCCCGCAGGCGACTGCTCGGGATGCTCGGGCTGGCCGTCGGCCTCTCGGCGTTCAGCGCCATGTACGCCGCGTTCTTCCCGTCTCTGACGGGGAATCTCGACCTCGCCGAGTACGTGGGCGCGCTCCCGCCCGTCTTCGTGGAGGCGTTCGGGCTGCGCGCGTTCAACACCATCGAGGGCTTCCTCGCGACCGAACTCTACCAGTTCGCGTGGGTCATCCTGCTCGGGCTCTACGTCGCGTACAGCGCCGCCTCCCTCGTCGCGGGCGACGTGGAGTCTGGCCGGATGGACGTCCTGCTGTCGCTGCCCGTCTCGCGCGCTCGGCTGGTCGGCGAGCAGTTCCTCTCGCTCGCACCCGGCATCGTGCTCGTCAACGTCGTCGTCGCCGCCGCGACCTGGGTCGCGACGCGAGCCATCGGCCACCCCGTCGGCGCGGTCGACCTCGCCGTCGTCCACGCGCTCTCGCTGCCGTACCTGTTCGCGTGCGCCGCCATCGGCCTCGCGTTCAGCGTCGTCGCGGGCCGCGCGAGCGTCGCCCAGCGCGGTGCCGCCGGCACCGTCTTCGCGCTGTTCCTCCTCGAATCGCTGCTCACCAGCACGGACTACGCGTGGGTCGGGGCGGTCGCGCCGATGCGGTACTTCGACCCGACGGCCATCCTCGTGGACGGCATCTACGACGTCGCGGGGGCCGCCATCCTCGCAGTCGGGACGGTCGTGCTTGTCGCCGTCAGCCAGCTGTACTTCCGGCAGACGGACGTGAACTGACGCGATACAGGAGAACAGCGGCCGGGTCAGGCGTCGCTCATCCGCTGGGCGAGCGCCTCGCCGCAGCGCCGGCACTCCGTGACGCGGTACGGCTCCCGCGAGAACGACGGGTTCGCTGCACCGTCGCTCTCCGTCCGCAGTTCGACGGTGACCGAGTGTGGCGTCTCGCGGTCGCAGTTCGAGCACGGCTCGACCATCGCCTCGGCGTCGGGTGGGTGACCGGACATCTGTGTCGACCGAACACAGGGCTGCCGCCGCCTTGTCTCGGTCGCCTAAACGAATTGGGTCCGGCGGCGACTCGGGCTACGGCCAGTCGTCGCGGTCGGGCTCACCGGGGAGGGCGTCCGGCTCGTCGTCCTCCGCGAGCTCCCAGTCGGCGTTCTCCGCGGCGTCCTCCAGCGAGAGGTACTCCCAGCCGACTTCCTCGGCGAGCGCGCGGTCCTCGTCGCTCGTGCCGACGAAGACGTGGCGCTCGGTGTCGAACTGGCCTTTCACGGATTCGAGGCTGTCCTTCCGGCTCTTCGGCCCGGAGAAGAAGTCCTGGCGGATGCGGCGCTTGCGCGTGAAGTTCGTGACGACGTACGTGGGTTCGTCCGACACCACGCCGACGTACTCGGTCCACTGTCGCGCCCCGGCGAACGCGGTCCCGGGCTTGGCGAGTTCCTTCAGCGCGGACAGCTCGAACGCGAGTGTCATGTCCGTGCTCCCGCCGGATTGGCTCATGACGAACGCTCGGACGCGAACGGGAAAAACGGCTTCGGTTGGGGTAGGGGTGTGGGACTCGGACCACGAGTCCGGCAGTCGGGCACGGGGTCAGCGCGCGACGGTGATGCGGTAGTAGCCGGTGAACTTTACGACCTCGCCGTCTGTGAACGCCGCGGCGTCCTCGTCGTCGATGAGGGCAGTGCCGTCGGCGGCTGCCTCGTGGAGTACGGCCTGTGCGCGGTCGTCGAGTTCGTCGAAGTCCCTGACCGGCGCGTGGGTGCCGCCGTCTGTGGCGGCCGCGGCGGGGGACTCGGCTTCGGTCGCGTGGATTGTTGCGTTCATCCAATCACCGGCACTAGTGTGCCATGATAACGTACCACATATATAGGCATAAGCCTGTCGGCGGTCGTCGCCCGGATGCAGGCCAGAAACGGAGTGAGTCGTACGCGAGAACCGGGTGCCGGAGGCCGCCTACTGCTGGGTCGCGGTCGCGAGCTCCTCGATGTCGAAGTTCTCCTGCAGCAGGACGTCCTGCTGGTCCGCGACGACCGCCTCGTCCTTGATGAGCTGCTTGTACTTCGACTGCGGCGCGAGGTTCCCGATGAGGACGCCGCCGACGAGCTGGCCGTCCTTGAACGCGAGCTGCCGCCACTCCGTGTCGCTGTACTTCCGCTCGCAGGTCTCGTCGCCCAGCGTCGGGAAGCCGAAGGAGAGGAACGGGAAGTCGAAGTGCGTGATGGAGTACGAGGACACCCAGCGGAACGGCTCGATGTCGACGTCGTGGCCGCTGTCCGCGAGCATCGTCTTCCCCGCGAGCGCGCCCTGCTGCTTCGCGGAGCCCCAGGAACCGTTCTGCGCGCGCTGGTCGAGGATGGTGTCCCAGTACTGCGTGATGTCACCGGCCGCATAGATGTCCTCGACGTCGGTGCGCATGAACTCGTCCACGTGGACGCCGTTCTCGATGGTGGCGTCCGTGTCCTGGAGAATCTCGACGTTGAAGTCCAGGCCGATGGCGACGCCGACGAAGTCCGACTCGTGGCGCTCGCCGTTCCCGTCGACGGTCGCGACGACCTCGCCGTCGTCGTTCGTCTCGAAGTGGTCCGCGCCGGACTCGAAGACCGGCTCGACGCCCTTCTCGCGGAGCCCATCGTGGATGATTTCCGCGCCCTCCTCGCTGAGCGCGTACCGCCACCAGCGGTTCCCGCGCATCAGGTACTTCGCGTCCACGTCCTGCCCGCCGCAGATGGCCGCCAGGTCGATGCCCAGCAGGCCCGCGCCCACGACGACGCCGGTGTCGGCGTCCTCGGCGTGCTCGCGGATGCGGCGCGCGTCCTCGAACGTCCAGAAGTGGTGGACGCCCTCCGCGTCGGAGTTCTCCACGGGGAGCTGGTTCGGCGTCCCGCCCGCCGCGACGAGCAGCTTGTCGTAGCCGATTTCGTCGCCCTCGTGGGTCTCGATGGTGTGGGCGTCGGGGTTGACTTCCGTGACCAGGGTGTTCAGCCGGAGGTCGATGTCGCGCTCGTCGTACCAGTCCGGGTCGTGGATACTGATAGGGGCTTCCGGGAGCTTCCCCTTCGCGAACTCCTTGATGAGGATGCGGTTGTACAGCGTCTCGCCCTCGTCAGTTACGACTGTGATGTCGGCCTCGGGGGCCTCTTCGTGGAGGGCTTCGGCAGCGGAACTACCCGCGATACCGTCACCGATTATCACGTACGACTCGCTCATACCCGAGGCCACGCCTTCTGGGTTAAAGTGGATTGCTATCTCCTCGGCGGCCCGAATTCGGGGGCTTCGCGCCTTGCAAACAGTTGCCGATGTGTGCGGAAGTTACCCGACGGCGCTGACTCACCCGGGCGGTCGCCGAGTACGCCGACACTTCGTCACCGTAGGCTCACCCAGACGCGCTCGACCGGTCGGCGGCGCGTTCCAGCTACTGGCCCTCCGCACGCCAGTAATACCACCTTACGAGGCGTGAGACGGCTGAATTCTCGTGAACCATCTGGCCGCTTTATCACCCGTCGGGTCGTCGGTCCGAGTGTCCCCTCGCGGGGACTGATTCCACAATGCAGCGCCAGCCAAGCTTCCAGCAGCCACAGCTATCGACAGTCGAACAGCAGCCCGACCAGATCGGCCAGCAGTCCCAGGTCCAGCAGCCCAGCCAGCAGCGCCAGGGCACACGACAGCCACCACAGCGCGAGGTCGCACAGCCACAGGGCCCCCGACAGACCCAGCAGCCAGAGCCCCAGCTTCAGCAGCCACAGTCCCAGATGGTCGGCCAGCAGCAGCCAGGCGCTCGGAGCATTCAGCAGCCGCAGTCCGAAATCGGTGGCCAGCAGCGACCGCAGTCCCAGATTCGACAGCAGCCCCACACTCAGGGCGGCCAGCAGCCACAGAACAGCCAGCAGCAGCCACAGTCTCAGCTCCAGCAGCCGCAGTCACAGAGCATCCCACAGCCGCAGTCGCAGTTCCAGCAGCCGCAGTCCCAGATGGGGATTCAGCAGCCACAGTCCCAGATGAGCGGCCAGCCGGTCGAAGAGAACCGCCAGACGCGGCAGTACGTCGAGTCGGCCGACACGAAGCTCCTCGCGGAGACGCTGGGGCGGCGGCTCGGCCTCAGCAGCCAGCAGCTCGCACAGGTCGTCCCGCAGCTGGGCGTCGCTCTCGGAGCCGAACAGGGCCGCCAGCGACACTCCGACGGGCAGCAACAGCGCCAGCCAGTGGGCGGTCAGCAACAGCACCAGCAGCCGGTTGGCAGCCAGCAGTCGACGGGGATGCAGCCGCCGGGCGCTCAGCAGTCGATGCGATGACTGACCGCCACCGGACCACGCAGGGCGTTCCGTACACGGCGGCCGCCTGGGACGCGACCGGACGGACGCCGGTCGGAGCGACGACCCCGTCGCCACAGACCGCCGGTTCCGGCGCGGTCGCGAGCCAGCAGCAGGCGGAGCCGGCGGAGTACCAGCCGCCGGCGGCGACACCGAGCGCCGACGTCGTCGAGTCCGACGACGAACTGGTGGTGTTGCTCGACGCGCCCGGCTTCGAGGAAGACCAGATCACCGTCCACGCGGACGCGAACAACGTCTACGTGACCGCCGACCGGAGCGACGACGCCGCTCCCGCTTCGATCGAGGGGGGGCACGCGCTCCTTCAGGAGCGACCGCTCCGACTGGAGCGCGCAATCGCGCTTCCGGGCCACGTCGACCCCGAACAGGCGACGGCCGAACACGACAACGGCGTCTGCCGCATCAGCGTCCCGAAAGACGAGGACGACCGGCGACACGAGATCGGCTTCCAGTAGCCGACCGGCCGCTCCGATTTTTTTCGATTTCTCGCCCCAACACTGGTAAGCACACCCACACGAGGCGAAACGGTCTTGGTAGGGCGACCGTTACGGCAGCCAGAGTCCGGTACCCGCGGCTTACGCGGGCCGGCAGTCAACCGATGCCACAGGATTACCGCCTCGTCTCCGAACTCGTCCGCCCCGGCGACAGCCTCCCGTGCCCCGAAGACGCCGACCCGGTCGTCCGGCCCGCCGGGCGGCCGGGGTTCGTGTGTGTCACCTACCTCAAGGAAGTGACGCGCGTGCCGTTCACCGGGGGCGGCGACGAGGAGCCCGACCTCGGGTACGTCAGGTAACGACTGCGTACGCGCGGCTCCGGCGGCCATCGGCCGGCGGCGAGTGTCGGTGTCGGTGTCGGGACGTTCTTGAGGACACGCCCCCTAGCGGCGGGTATGAAGCTCCGCCAGAACGTCCGCCACTTCGCGTCGAAGAAGGCCCTCGAAGTCCCGGGGTTGCGCGACGTGGTCAACGACAAGCTCGTCGACCTCCACACCGGTATCTTCCTCGACAAAGCGCCCGAGGCGCGCCGCGAGGAGCGCCGCGACCACCTCGACGGCTTCTTCGACGCGACGATGGACATGTACCTCGCCGCGCTGCAGGCCGGCTATCCCGAGGCGGAGGCCCGCGAGATGACCCACATCGTAGCGAACTTCGACTTCTACAACCACGGCTGGGCGGAGATGATGGAGTTCCCGGGCGACGAACTCGGCGACCACTACGACCGCTACGCCGGGTTCTTCGACGGGCACGGCGTCAGCGTCGACGACCCGCTGGGGGAGTTCCGGCCGGTCGACGGCATCCCGGACGCGCCGGCGACGCCCGAGAAGCTGGACGACGCGGCGTTCGAGAACGCGGCCGGGGGCTACGAGGACGACGTCTACGTCGAGACCGACGACGGCAGCGTCGAGCGCGGCGGTGTCGAGGAGCCCAGCGAGGTCGACCCCGAGGACAGCCCGTTCACCGACTGACCGCGGCGTCGACGCGCTGACAGGGAGTTACTGAACGACGCGGGCGAGCGCCGCCCGGCCGCCGGACCGAATCGGGTCGCCGTGCCCGACGCAGGCCGCCGCGAACGCCGGCGCGCGGTTGAGCACGCGCCGGACGCTCCCCGGAAGCTGGCTCGTGTCACTGGACAGCAGCCACGGCGACAGTTCCAGTTCGCCGTCGTCTGCTCGCACCAGATCCCCGAGGAACGCGGCGTCCAGCCCCTCGTGGTAGTAGGCGACGTGGCCCGGCGTGTGGCCCGGCGTCGCAACCACCTCGAAGCCACCGACCTCGTCCCCGTCGCCGAGCGCGCGCACCGGCGTGTGGACGCTCGGCGTCAGGAGGCCCGCGAGCCGCTGGCTGACGCCCTTCGGAACCGACAGCGGCGGCTTCCGGTTGCCGACGACGAGTTCGGCGTCGCCCGCGCCACAGCACACCTCGACGTCGCCCGCCGAGGACAGCAGGGACCGGAGGCCGCCGACGTGGTCGACGTCGTAGTGCGTGAGCAGCACGCGCTCGACGTCGCGCATCGAGAACCCCGCGACTTCGAGGGCTCGGCGGACGCTGTCGGCCTGCCACGGCAGTCCGGTGTCGACGAGCGCGAGGCCCGCGTCGTCCTCGACGAGGTAGGCGTTGACGCCCCGGAGCGCGACCTGCCAGACGCCCGGCCGCAGTTCCACTGCCATGCTCTCCGATAGGCACCCCGTGGGCTTAGTTCCTCAGTCGTCCGTCACCTCGCCGTCCGCTCCCGCGGCCTCCGGGTCCTCGATGCCGGCTGCGGGGCCGGGCCCCGCTCCCGGGTCGTCATCGTCTACGACGCGCTCCTTCCAGGTGCCGCGGGTGAACCACGCGAGCGCGACGACGGCGGTGGCGACGTTCGACAGCGCGGTCGCCCAGAAGACGCCCGCCGCGCCCATGTCGAAGTACGTCAGGAGGATGTACGCGGGCGGCACGCGGAACACCCACAGGGAGAGGATGGTGAACACCATCGCGGTGCGGGTGTTGCCGCTGCCGCGGAACGCCGACGCCGTGACGCGGTAGACGCCGAGGAAGAGGAAGGAGGGCGCGACGATGTAGAGGTACTGCGCGCCGATGGCGATGACGTCCGGTTCCCCGGGGATGAAGACGGCGACGATGGGTTCAGCAAACGTGAACGCGACGGCAGCGACACCGGCGAGCACGACGGCGATGAGGCCGGCCGCGTAGTAGACCGCGCGCTCGGCGCGTTCGGCCTGGTCCGCGCCGAGATTCTGGCCGACGACGGTCGCCGTCCCCTGCGCGAGGCCGATGGCGGGCAGGAAGACCAGCGAGTTCAGGCGGTTCCCGATGCCGAACGCGGCGACAGCGTCGTCGCCCGCGATGGCGACGATGGCGGTGAGGACGGTGATGCCGAGCGCGCGCGTGGACTGGTCGATGCTCGCGGGCAGCCCGATGCGCACGATTTTCCGGACCGTCGCGAGCTTCAGCCGGAGGTCGTCGACCGTGAGCTGGATGCCGAGCCGGCCGGAGAACAGCAGCGCCATCCCGACGAGCGCAGCCACACCCCGGGAGGCGACGGTGGCGATGGCGGCCCCCTGGACGCCGAACCCGGCGAAGCCCGTGGCGGCGTAGAGGCTGTTCTGGAGCCCCTGGAGACCCAGCACCTCGAAGACGAGGTTGTCATGGAAGCCGAGCACGAGGAACGGGTCGGCGACGACGTTCAACACGACGCCGAACAGCATCAGGTACATCGGCGTCGTGGTGTCGCCCCAGCCCCGCAGCAGCGCCTGGAACATGAAGAAGCCGAACACGAAGAACACGCCCAGCAGGATGGTGCGCGTGTACTCGACGGCGAGGACGTACTCCCGGGAGCCGGGCGCGGCACCGATGAGTTCGACGAGCAGCGGCGCGAGCAGCCACCCGACGACCGACAGGACGGCCGACGTGAGCACGACGAACGCGATGGTCTGGCCGGCGACGTGGTTCACGCGGTCGTCGTTGCCCGCCCCCTTGTTCTGGGCGACGAGCGTGGTTCCCGCCACGGAGAAGCCGCCGGCGACGCTGATGACGAGGAAGACGATGGGCCACGAGTACGACAGCGCGCTCACGGGTGCCTGTCCGAGCTGGCCAACCCAGAAGGTGTCCGCGAGGTTGTACGCGACCTGCATCAGCTGGCTGGCGACGATGGGCAGCGACAGCACGAGCAGCGGCTTCAGGAGGCCGCCGCCGGTGAGGTCGACGTCCCGCTGGCTCATTGCTCGACCCCCGGTCCGTCCCGGCGCTCGGGCGCGCCGGGTTCGTCGGTTTCGAGGTCGGCGAGGACGTGGTCGAGGAGAGCGTCGTGGACCACCTCGGGCGTGTCGTCGTCGACGACGACGCGGTCGACGCGGGCACCATCGACGGCCGCGAGCACGAGCCGGGCGACGGCGTCCGGGTCGACGTCCCGGAACTCGCCGGCGTCGACGCCGTCGCGGACGATGTCGGCGACGTGGTCGCGCATGAACGCCTCGTTGCGCGCGAGCTGGTCGCGGTAGGCGGCGTCGTAGGGTGCTTGCGCCTGGAGTTCCAGCAGCGCGGTGGCAAACGCCCAGTCCTCGTCGTCGTTGTCGACGAGCGCGCCCCCGACGAACTTCCGGAGGTGTTCGGGCGCGGGCTCGTCCTCGTGTTCGGCGGCCCGGGCCTTCCCGCGCTCGATGAGGTGGTCGAGGAACGCCACGAGGAGGTCCTGTTTGGTGTCGTAGTGGTAGTGCAGCAGGCTCTTCGAGACGCCCGCTTCGTCGGCGATATCCTGCATCGTGAGGTCGGCGAACCCGTCGGCGACGAGCGCGTCGTAGACGCCGTCCATGACAGCGCCGTGCGCCTCCGGCTTGCCGTCGTCGTCTCCCCCGTTCATTGACTGACCAGTTAGTCAGCGCGCGGGTAAGGGCTTCGGAACGCCGAACCGCTCGCCGGAACGCCCAGTAGATTTACACGGCCGAAAACGAGACCACGTGGCGTGAGTCGACCGCCCTCCCCCGACAGCGTCGGGATGTACGTCGAAGACGGTGCCCGCATCGCCGCCATCCTCCTCGTGTGGGGCGTCGTCGCAGCGTTCTTCCTGTACGGTGCCACCGAACTCGGCGTGTTCGGCCGCGCGTTCGCCCGCCTCGGACAGGTGTTCGTCTACGCGGGCGTCCTGAACGCGATTCTGTACGTGGCGTACCGCACGCTCGACTACCACCACGCGCTCGCCGCAGACCGGTAGCCGGCGCACCCCGCGGAACCGACGCTCACCCGGCGTGGCCGACTCGCCGGCCGCGTCGGGCCGCAACCCAGCCGCCGACTCTCGCGCCGAGGACACCGACAACTGCGGCGAGCGCGAGCACGAGCGCTGCGACCGTGCTGGTGGCTCCGACGGCGAACGCGAGACCAGCGACCTCGAACCAGGCGGGCCCGGACAGCGCCGTCGCGCCCCCGAGAATCGTCGCGAGCAGCCACGCGACCGCAGGGAGGCCGCCGACGACGCCGGCACGCAGGCCGACGGCGTCCGTGTCGGCAGCGCGACCGGCGGCCAGGTACCCGGCGACGAGTCCGGCGACCGCGACGGCGTTCAGTGGGAACTCGCGGCCGCCACCGGACAGCCAGTAGAGCGCGGCCGTCACGGGCATCGACGCGACGCCGCCGAGCAGGGCGTCCCGCCACGTCTCGGAGAGGCGACCGTCGTCGGGGCTGCGTCGGACCATACGGCGGTGAACGGCAGCGGCGACAAAAAAGACCAGTGTGAGTTCGCCGCACGCGAAGTCGACCGGGCGAGACTACGCGCCGTCCAGAATCCGGTCGGCGGCCTCGTAGCCGGCGACGATGCCGCCGTTCAGCGACCGCTCGGGGTACTGGGCGCGGCTCGCCATGCCCGCGTAGTAGACGCCCTCGTGGCCCTCGCTCGCGAGGTCGTAGGGCACCACCATGTCGAGGTAGCCGCGCTCGTAGACGGGCGCGGTCCGGGGGTTCCGCATCGTCTCCACCCAGTTCACGGCGTCGCGGTCGAACCCGGGGAAGAGGTCCCCGATGCCGGACAGCCAGTGGTCGCGGACCTCGTCGTCGCTCATCTGCCAGACCTCGTCCTCGCGGCTCTGGACGTACTTCGGGACGTACAGCAGGTGTTCGCCGCCGTACTGCTCCGGGCCGATGAAGTTCGTGTGCTCGATGAGCGCGCCGAACGGTGCCTCGTCGGCGATGTTCAGCCAGTACGTGTCCGTCAGCGGCTCGTCCATCGAGACGATGGAGCAGACCGTCCCCTGGAAGGTGATGTCGCACTCGTAGCCGGTGAGGGCTTCGAGGACGTTCGGCATCGCCGCGACCACCACGCCGTCCGCGTCGACGGACTCCGGGCCTGCGTCCGTCCCGCGGTCGACGGTCACAGTCTCGACGCTCCCGGTCTCGTCGCGCTCGATGCCCGTCACGCGCGTCCCGGTCTCGATGTGCTCGCGGCCCACGTCCTCGACGAGCGCGTCCAGCAGGCGGCCGAAGCCGCCGTCGAGGTAGCCCAGCGGCTCCCCGCGCAGCAGGTCGCGCTCCCCCCGGAACTTGACGCGCCCGAGCAGCCACGCCGCGCTCACGTCGTCCATCCGGCTCCCGAACTTCGCCTCCAGCAGCGGCTCGAAGAACTGCTCGTAGACGCCCCGCGTCGTGTGGTCGACGATGAACTCCTCGACGCCCACGTCCTCGTAGTCCTCGATGTTGTCGTAGGAGTCGAACCTCGGGACGCCGCCCCGCACGTCGACTGTCTGCGTGAGCATCGCCAGCCGGAACGTGTCGTACGTCGAAAGGTACGGGAACGCCAGAATCTCCCAGGGCTTGTCCATCGGGTGGACCGTGCCGTCCACGTAGTAGGCGTTCTTCCCGATGGGCCAGTGCAGGTCGTCGCCCAGTCCGAGTTCCTCGATGACCTCCACGATGGTCTCCTCGGACGCGGAGAGGTGGTGGTAGAACGCCTCGATGGGGTCGCCAGCCGTCTCGTGGGTCGCCGCGAGCCCGCCGACCTGGTCGGACGCCTCGAACACCCGGGCGTCCACGCCGCGGGCCTGCAGGCGTCGCGCGGCCGCCAGCCCCGCGATGCCGCCGCCGACGATGGCAATCATGTCGAATCGTCCGACACCGGACCGGGTTAGCGTTACGGTCGCTGGCCGTTACCTCTATCCGCGGTGGGCGCTCACCGGAATTTATGGCACTCCAGGTGACGCCGTACACGCCGCCGCTCGCAGCCGCAGGCGTGGCGTTCCTCGTCACCGCAGCCTGGGTGAGCCGCCGCACCGACCCCGGCATGCGCTCGACCTGGCTCGCCGTCCCGCTGTTCCTCGCGACCGGGTTCTGGACGCTCACCTACGCCGCCGAACTCACCGTCACCGGCTACGAGGCGCAGCTGTTCTTCGGGAGACTGCAGTACGCCGGGACCGCCACCGTCCCCGTGCTGTGGCTCGCGTACGTGACGGCGTACGTCGGCTACGACGACATCGTTCCGCGATGGGCGTGGGGCGCGCTCGCAGTACCGCCCGCGTTCTTCGTGGCGTTCGTCGCGAGCTATCCCGCGACGACGCTCTTCTGGACGGCCACGACGCAAGTGACCGTCGACGGGTACGTCCTGTTCGACACGGCCGGTGGCCCGCTGTTCGACGTGTTCATCGTGTACGTGTACGCCCTCGTGTTCGTCGCCACGGCGATGCTCGCCGAACGCGTCTGGTTCACACAGGGCGTCTACCGCCGGCAGGCGATGGCACTGCTCGCTGGCTCCCTCGTCCCCGCGGTCGCCGGCGTCGTCTACATCACGGGAATCAGCCCCATCCCCGCGCTCAACCTCCCCGCGCTCGGATTCGTCGCGACGGGCACTGTCGTCGCGTACAGCGTCGTGAGCAGCGACCTGTTCACGCTCGAACCGGTGGCCTGGGAGACCGCGGTCGCCGAACTCGACGACCCCGTGTTCGTGGTGGACAGCCGCGAACGCATCGTCGCCGCCAACCCCGCGGGCCGCGCGTTCGCGGGCGCAGACATCGGCACGCCCGCCGCCGACGCGCTCGGCCACGTCTTCGAGGAGCCGTACTGGCGACAGCCCGGCGACCACACCGTCGCACACGACGGCTGCGACGGCACGCGAGCGCTGTCGGTGTCCGTCACGCCCGTCGACCGGGACGGCGCGACCGCCGGCCACGTCCTCGTCGTTCGGGACGTCACCGAACGCGAGCGCCGCGAGCAGCGCCTCGCGGAGTTCGCGAGCGTCGCCAGCCACGACCTCCGGAATCCGCTGAACGTCGCACGCGGCCACCTGCAGCTCGGCCGGGAGTCGGGCGACGAGCAGCACTTCCAGGAGGTCGACGGCGCACTCGACCGCATGGAGGACATCATCGACGACCTCCTCACGCTCGCCCGCGAGGGCGAGACGGCACCGGACGCCGAACCGGTGTCGCTGGCAGCGGCCGCCCACACCGCCTGGGAGTTCGTGGCGGCCAGCGACGTCGACGCCACCCTAGACGTCGAGGAGGACACGACGGTTACTGCCAACGAGACCGCACTGATTCGCCTCCTGGAGAACCTCTTTCGGAACGCTGTCGAACACGGTTCGAACCCCGAGGTGGAGACGACAGGGGAGCCGCCCGACGACGGCGGCTCCGGAGTCACCGTCCGAATTGGCGCGACCGCGGACGGCTTCTACGTCTCCGACGACGGCCCGGGCGTCCCGGACACCGACCGCGAGACCGTGTTCGAGTCGGGCTACACGACCAGCGCCGACGGCACCGGGTTCGGGCTGTCCATCGTCGCGGAGATCGCGGACAACCACGGGTGGACAGTCGACCTCGTCGACGACGACGCGGGCGGCGCGCGCTTCGAGTTCGACACGTAGTTGCGTCGTCCGCTACCCTTTTGACCGGCCCCGAGAGAGAGTGCGCCATGATTTCGGTGCGCGCACCCGCCACGAGCGCGAATCTCGGCAGCGGGTTCGACGTCTTCGGCGTCGCGCTCGACCGGCCCGCCGACGTCGTGCGCGTCGAGCGCGCCGACGAGACCACCATCGACGTGACGGGCGCTGGCGCTCAGTACATCCCGGAGGACCCCGGAAAGAACACCGCCGGCGTCGTCGCCCGGGAACTCGACGCGCCCGCCCACATCCACATCGACAAGGGCGTCCGGCCGTCCTCGGGGCTCGGGTCGTCGGCCGCCAGCGCCGCCGCGGCGACGGTGGCGCTCGCCGACCTCTACGACCGCGACCTGACCGACGAGGCACTCGTCCGGGTGGCAGCCGAGGGCGAGGCCGCCGTCTCTGGGGATGCCCACGCCGACAACGTCGCGCCCGCCATCCTCGGCGGGTTCACCATCGTGCGCGAGGACGGCGTCGAGTGCGTCGACGCCGACCTCGCGCTGGCCGTCTGCCTGCCGGACATTGTCGTCTCCACGCGTGACGCCCGCGGCGTCGTGCCCGAATCGGCCGCGATGGCGGACCTCGTGGACACGGTCGGGTCCGCCGCGACCCTCACGCTCGGCATGTGCCGGGGCGACCCCGAGCAGGTCGGGCGCGGCGTCGAAGAGCACCTCGTCACGCCTGCCCGCGCGGCGCTCGTCGACGGCTACGACGCGGCCTGCGACGCCGCCCGCGCCGCGGGTGCGACGGGCGTCACAGTCAGTGGCTCCGGCCCGGGCGTGCTCGCGGTCTGCCGGCGCGCGGACCGAAAACAGGTCGCGGCCGCGCTCGTCGACGGCTTCGAGGACGCCGGCGTCGACGCGACCGCCTACCCGACCGAGGTCGGCGACGGCGCGACGTTCGTCTGACCCAGACCCACGCCGTCTGCCACGGTTCTGTGCCCTCGGGGACTCGGGAGACACCGCGAGCCCTATATTGTTCTCGGTAGCTGAGCCGGCCGAAAGGACTGCCTGAACCGGCGCAGGCGGGCGATTTCGGCGTGAAACATCGCCGGGGTTTTTGTCGGGCCGGAGCGAGCGCCACGTATCCGCTGGGTCGGCGGCCTGGAACCCCCGTCGACCCCGGATGGCTGCTCTCTGCCCACGAGGGACATCTCTAACGATGAAACGACGACAACTCCTGCTCGGAATCGGTGCGACAGTCGGTGCCGGCGCGGCAATCAGCTCCGGCGCGTTCTCGAACGCCTCCGCGGACCGCCAGGTCGCCGTGACCGTGTCTGACGACGCGGCGGGCCTGCTCTCTCTGGAGCCCGCAGCGGGCCCCAACGGTGAGTACGTCGACGGCGGCGGCGACCGTGTGGCTGTCGCGCTGGGCGACGCTCAGGCGGGCCTGACCGAAGGTGCCACCTACGAGTTCGACCGCACGCTGCGCGTCGGCAACCAGGGCACTCAGCCGGTCTACGTCTGGGCGGAGCTCTCGTCGGCCGCGTTCGCCGGCGACGACCTCTACGTCTATCGGGGCGAGACCGGCACGCCGCTGAACGCCGCGAACGCCGCGGAGGTCGGCATCGGCGGCAGCCTCGACCTCGGTTTCTTCGTGGACACCGGGAACGTCGACACCGACACGTACAACCCCACCATCACCCTGCACGCCAGCGACGAACCGCCGAACGGCGGCGAAGACCCGGAAGCACCGCCGGACGACCCGGTCGAAGACCCGATTCCGGCCGTCCAGCTCGACTCGGTGTCGAGCCTGCTGGACGCGAACCAGCAGCCGCTCACCGACGACGACACGGTCGCCATCTGGGCCGAGCCGACGGCAGCCATCCAGGACAGCGACGGCAACGGTGACGCCGTCTCCTATCCCGACGACGCCGACATCCCGGTGGCGGCAGTCGACGGGGACGTGGTCGGTATCACCGGGCCGTTCGTCCCGACAACCACGCAGTTCGGGGACTACGGTAACGAGGAGTTCCTCCTGAACGTCTACGACGACCTGCTCGGTGGCAGCGGGACGGTGCGCCACGACGAAGGCCACGGCCAGTTCTACACCCGCTCCCCGAACGGCGGGGACGACTTCCAGGCGTTCGCCAGCTACGCCGAATCCAACGGCTACACCTACGAGGCCACCGAGAGCGTCCCGAGCAGCACCGACGACGCCGACGCGTTCGTCGTCACGACGCCCAGCGAGGCGTTCACGGACACGGAACTGGACGCCGTCTCGTCGTTCGTCGACGACGGCGGTGTCGTCTTCCTCCACGAGCAGTCCGATTACAACGACTTCGACGCACCGGGCAACTCGAACGAGATTGCGGCCGCCCTGTCGGCGTCGTTCCGCTTCAACGACGCCCAGATCGTCGACAACGAGAACAACACCGGTGCGCCCTTCGTTCCGGCGACGTCGAACTTCAACACCGACGACTTCGCCGCGTACTTCGAGAACCGCGAGGGCCTCGGAATCGACCTCGACCCCTCCGAGGAGTACGAGGTCGACGTCGTGAGCGTCGCCGACGGCGACACGGTCGACGTCCAGTTCTCGAACGGTCAGACGGACACCGTCCGCATCGTCGGCATCGACACCCCGGAGACGGGGTCGACCGACGAACGCATCGCGGAGTACGAAGGCATCACCGACGAGGCTGCACTGAAAGCGAAGGGCGACGAAGCGACGACGTACGCCGAGAACCACCTCGGTGGCGAGACGGTGACGCTGTCCTTCGACGAGAACGAGCCGACGCGCGGGAACTTCGGTCGGCTGCTGGGCTTCCTCGAACTCCCGAACGGGGACGTCTACAACCGCGAAGCGGTCGCAGACGGCTGGGCGCGCGTCTACTCTTCGGGCTTCGACGCCCACGACGACTACTGGGACGCCGAGGACGCCGCGCAGGCCGCCGGGAGCGGTATCTGGGAAATCTCGGACCCCGCGAATATCCCGGAGTCCGGCGACGACCCGGTGGAGTCGCTGTTCTTCCCGAGTCCGGTCGCCGTCGAGGGCGGCGAGACAGTCGTCGCGTCAGAGGGCGGCGACCCGCTCGTGGCCGTCGACGAGTCGGCGGGCGTCGCCGCGGTGGGCGGTCCGCTCGTCGACGAGGGCTACGAGCCGGCCGAGGCGGGCGACGGGCCGACGAACGACGGCCAGCAGGTGTACCCGTTTGTCACGAACGTCGTCGACTACCTCGCCGACGGCGGCATCGAGGGGCCGGTGCTGTTCGACGGCGGTCACGGCCAGTTCAACAGCGACTTCGCGCTGTCCGCGGAGGACGTGGCGTACTTCCAGCGCTACCTGGAGGGGCAGTCGACGGACGCCGCCGACAGCATCGCTCTGGAGGGGACCGTGAATCTCACCGACGACGAGGGTCCGGCCCTGCTCGACGACGACGGTGAGCCTGCAGCGAGCGCGCTCGTCGTCACCACCCCCGTCGACGCCTTCACGGCCGACGAGCGGAGCGCAGTCGCGGACTTCGCGGCCGCCGGCGGCGCAGTCGTACTCGTCGGCACGGCCGAGGACACCGACGCGCTCTCGAACTTCGACAACCTCACCGCCGACCTCGGGACGAGCGTCGGCTTCACCGGGAACGCGGTCACGGACGCGACGAACAACATCGGCGGCGACGAGTCGCTGCCCGCGACGACGAACTTCCCCGGCCCGGCCGACCTGTTCACGGCGTTCACGCCCGACGGCGGGTCGACGGCGAGCGTCGAAATCACCGAACTCGACGACGGCAGCGAGTACGTCGTCGTCGAGAACACTGGCGCGGAAAGCGTCGATGTGACCGACTGGACGCTCTCCGACGAGGCGGACAAGACGTTCACGTTCCCTGCGACCACCCTCGCGGCCGGAGAGACGGTCGCAGTCACGACGAACGAGACGCCGGACGACGCGACGCCGTCGGTCGACTACACCTACAACTGGGACCAGGGCTACGTCTGGAACGGCGGTGGCGACACGGCCACGCTGGCCGACGCGGACGGCGTCACCGTGGACGTGTACAGCTACTGACCCGAGGAGGCGGTGGCAACACCGCCTGCCACGACAACGATTAGTACACGCCACTGAAACGTCGGGGGTGTGTCAGAAGCGGAGGACGCTGTCGGTCACCACGACGGCCAGACGACGCCCCGGAGTACAGGGACCGAAACCGTTCGCGGCACTATCGCCGGCCTCGCGCGGCGCGCGAACCCCGCGTTCGCGGTCGGCGTCGTGCTGGTGCCGGTCGCGGCGCTCGCCTACGCGGCGACGGTCGGCGGCCAGCAACTCCACACGTACGTCCACGTGATGACGGGCGTGCTGTGGACGGGCATCGACGTGTTCATGGCGGCCGCGCTCGGCCCCGCAGTCGGCGGCCTCGCGGTCGAGGACCGGGCGAAGTTCTTCCGGCAGCTCACCCCGAAGACCGCGTTCCTGCTGCCGTCGCTGGCGGGGGTCACCATCGCCGGCGGCATCACGCTCGCGCTCCGCATGAACGGCCTGTTCTCGCACGCACAGGTCTGGCTCGCCATCTTCACCGCCGTCTCCCTCGTTCCGACGCTCGTGCTCGTCGGCTGGCAGTTCGACGCCTTCGACGACTGGCGCTGGCAGGCCTGGTTCGGCGTCGTCGCCCTCGGGAGCGGCGCGTACCTCGCCGCCACGCTGCCGGACTTCGCGTGGACCGAGCCGGTCTTCGTCGTCGCACTCGCTGTCGTCGCGGTCCTGAACGTTCTCGGCTTCGGCGTGCTGATGCCCGGCGAAGTCAGGATGTACAGGGAGATGACCTCGGAGAACCCGGACGAAGAACTCATCGCGGACATCGGCATGCGGAACGCGAAACTGGGCGGCGTTCAGGGGGCCTTCCAGCTAGTCGTCGTCGGGACGATGGTGCTGATTCGGTGGCGCGTCCTCGGCTTCGACGCGCTGCTGTAGCCGTCAGTTCCCGCGGCCCTGCATCTTCTCGTCCTCGGGCAGGTCGACGTTCGGGTCGCCCTTCATGCCGTCGCCGATGTTCGACGCGATTTCGGTGAGGCGCTCGGGGTCGTCCCAGTTGTTCACGGCGTCCACGATGGCGCGGCCCATCGCCTCGGGGTCCTCTGCGCCGAAGATGCCGGAGCCGACGAAGATGCCGTCACAGCCGTGGTGCATCATCAGCGCGGCGTCGGCGGGCGTCGCGATGCCGCCAGCAGCGAAGTTCACGACCGGCAGCCGACCCATCTCGGCGGTCTCGTGGACGAGGTCGGCGGGTGCCTCGTGCTCGCGGGCCCACATGTTGCGCTCCTCGTGGCTCATGCCCTCCAGCTTCCGAATCGCGGACTTGATGTTGCGCTGGTGGTGGACGGCCTGGTTCACGTCACCGGTGCCGGCCTCGCCCTTCGTGCGAATCATCGCCGCGCCCTCGTCGATGCGACGCAGGGCCTCCTGGAGGTTCCGCGCGCCGCACACGAACGGAGCAGTGAACTCGCGCTTGTCGATGTGGTACTCGTCGTCGGCGGGCGTCAGGACCTCGCTCTCGTCGATCATGTCCGCGCCGACGGCCTCCAGAATCTGGGCTTCCTTCGTGTGGCCGATGCGGGCCTTCCCCATCACGGGAATCGACACCTCGTCGATGACGCCTTCGAGGCTCGCCGGGTCGGCCATCCGGGCGACGCCGCCGCGCTTGCGGATGTCCGCCGGCACCGCTTCGAGGTTCATCACGGCGACCGCGCCGACGTCCTCCGCGATGCGCGCCTGCTCGCGGTCGACGACATCCATGATGACGCCGCCCTTCTGCATCTTCGCGAACCCTCGCTTCACCAGCTCACTGCCGCGCCGCAGTTCCTCGAGGTCGGTCTCCGTAGCCATACCTGAACGTTAGCGCGGCGCTGCTTAATTGGGTCGGTCGCGGCACGCGCCCCAGACTGCCTGCGGGATGCCGAGCGAGCACCGCGAACCTAAACCACTTAGGCCCCGCCAGCGGTACGCTCCGGGTAATGACAGCCGACGACGCGCCGGCGGACCTGTCGGGGACGTCTCCGAGGGGCGAGCCGGACGACGAGGAAGGCATCCGGGACGCCGTCGAGCGCTCGCGGGCCGGCGCGCCGGCCGTCGGCTCGGTGGTCAGAGACCGGTTCACGTCGGACGAGATCTTCCAGCGCATCATCGCCGCCGCCGACGAGGAGATTACGTCCGGGAGCCGCGAGCTGTTCTTCAGCGCGCTCGCAGCCGGCTTCGCCATCACCATCACGTTCATGCTGTACGTCTCGCTGACGGCTTCGACCGGCGGCGACCCCGTCCTGAGCGCGCTGCTGTACCCGCTGGGGTTCATCTACATCATCATCGGCGGCTACCAGCTGTACACCGAGAACACGCTGCCACCGGTCGCACTCACGCTCGAACGGCTCGCCAGCGTCCCCGCGCTGTTACGGAACTGGGTCGTCGTGCTCGCTGGGAACTTTCTGGGCGGCGCGCTCGGTGCGCTCGCACTCGCGTACGGCGGCGTCATCTCCCCCGAGGCCGCCGCAGTCGCGGTCTCCCTCGGCGAGAAGGGCGTCTCGACGGCGTGGTGGAGCCTGTTCTCGAAGGCGGCGTTCGCGGGGCTCATCGTCGCGGGCGTCGTCTGGGTGGAGTACGCCGCCCGCGACACCATCTCGCGGCTGGTCGTCGTCTACATCGCCTTCCTCGCCATCCCGCTCGGCGGGCTCTACCACTCCGTCGTCTCCTTCACGGAGATGGTCTACCTCGTGCTGCAGGGCGACCTCCTCGTCTCGACCGGGCTCTACGAGTTCGTGCTCCCAGTGTTGCTCGGGAACACCGCCGGTGGCGTCGTGCTGGTCACGGTCGTGAACTACTTCCAGACGACCGAACACCGCCTCGCGTCGGCGCGCTTCGAGGGCGCGGACCGCCAGCTCTCGGTCCGCGAGTGGCTACTCGGCGGCCTCGTCGGGCGGTCCTACGTCCCCCTCATCGACACCGCCGAGACCGAGGCGGGCGGCGACGACTACCGCATCGTCGTCCCCATCTCGAACCCCCGCACCGAGACTCGGCTCGTCGAGTTGGCGTGTACGCTCGCCAGCCAGACGCCGGACGCCACCGTCCACGTCGTCCACATCGTCCAGATGCCCGACCGCAAACCCCGGGGGTACCGCCTCGACCAGCGCGAGCGCATCGTCGAGAACTCCGACGAACTCATGGGCGACATGCGCGAGGTCGCGGCGGACTTCGACGTCCGATGCGAGACCTCGACAGTCGTCTCCCACCGCTCGTTCCAGGAGCTGTTCGACGTCGCCGAGCGCAAGCGCGCGGACCTCGTCGTGATGGGCTGGGGCGAGGATCGCCTCTGGTCGAACGGCCGCGCCGAGCGCCCGCTCGACGAACTCACGAACAGCCTGCCGGCGGACGTGCTGGTGTTCCGCGACCGCGGTCTCGACGCCTCCCGCATCCTCGTTCCCGTCGCCGACAACGCCCACGCCGACCTGAACGCCAGGGTCGCGCGAGCGCTCCGCGAGACCGCGCAGTCCGAAATCACGCTGCTCCGGGTCGCTCCGGACCCCGACGGCCGCGAGGAGGCCCGTAATTTCCTCGACGCGTGGGCCGCCGAACACGACCTCGGGGACGCCGAAATTGTCGTCGACGACTCCGGGGACGTCGAGGGCGCTATCGCCGCGCGCTTCGACGACCACACGATGCTGCTCGTCGGCGCGACCGAACAGGGCCTGCTGTCGCGGCTGCTCACCGACTCCCTGCACTTCGGCGTGGTCGCCGACTTCGACGGCTCCGTCGTGCTCGCGGAGGCCGCGACCGCCCGGAGCATCCGGCGTCGCATCTTCGGCCGGTAGCTCGCTCCGGCGACGCCGCCCGCGACCGCAAGCGATATGCAGCGGTCGCGTGACGCCCGAGGTATCGATGTCGACCCGCGACGCCGCCGCCGAGTCCTCGTCCCGCGGCGACGGCCTCCCCTGGTACGTCGCGCCGCTCCCCGAGCGACTGGAGGACCTCGCGCTCCGGCTGGCGTGGGTCATCGCCGCAATCAACTTCGCCGGCACCGCGTTCGGCTTCTGGTACTACCGGTTCCAGCTCGCGGACACGCCGCTGGCGGCGTGGGTGCTGGTCCCCGACAGCCCGGTCGCGACGCTGTTCATCGCGCTCTCACTGACGGCGTACAAGCTCGACTGGGACGCCGACTGGCTGCACGCGCTGGCGTTCTTCGGCTGTCTCAAGCTCGGGCTGTGGACGCCGTTCGTCCAGCTCGTCGTGAACGGACAGGGCGCGCTCTGGTGGGGGATGTACTGGTTCCTCGTCGTGAGCCACTTCGGAATGGCCGTCGAGGCGTTCGTCGTCCACCGCTACGCCACCTTCTCGGTGCCCGCCGTGGGGCTGGCGCTCGCGTGGTACGGCGGCAACGACCTCGTGGACTACTTCCTGCGCGTCCTCGACGGCCCGCATCACACGGTGCTGCGCGGCGAACAGGTCGTCGGTAGCGGCTTCGACCACTCGCTGTACGCCCACGACCTCGCGGCGGCCTGCGCCGTCGCGCTCACGATGCTCGCCGTCTTCCTCGCGCTCGCCACTCGCGTCGCGTATCTGCGGCGCGGTGACTGACTGTTCGCGCCCGGCTTTTTGTCAGTCGCTCACGTCGAGAAGGGTATGTACGACGCAGTCGCCGACCTCCCGCTGACCGTCGAGTCCGTCGACCTGAAGCGACGGGCGCGCCAGACGCCCGCCTTCGAGCGCGTGTCTACAGTCGTCGCCCTGCGCGGGGACGGGACGACCGGTCGCGGTGAGGACGTGACCTACGAGATCGAGCACCACGACGACCTGCTGGACGCCGACCCCGACCTGGGCAGCGCGCTCGCCGGCGACTGGACGTTCAGCGAGTTCTCCGAGCGCCTCGACGAGGTGGACCTCTGGCCGGCCGGGCAGCCCGAGCGCCGGGACTTCGTGGACTACCGGCGCTGGGGGTTCGAGGCCGCCGCGCTCGACCTGGCGCTCCGGCAGGCCGGCGAGACGCTCGCCGACCGCCTCGACGCGACCCACGACCCCGTGCGGTTCGTCGTCAGCAGCCGGCTCCCGGAGGGCGACACCGAGCGCGTCGAGACACTGCTCTCGCGCTCCCCGGACGCCGAACTCAAGCTCGACCCCACGAGCGACTGGCCCGAAGCGACGTTCGACTACCTCCGGGAGACCGACGCCGTCCGCATCCTCGACCTCAAGGGAGCCTACGAGGGGACGGACGTCGACCAGGCCCCCGACCCCGACCTCTACCGGCGCGTCTTCGAGGGCTTCCCGGACGCCGTGGTGGAGGACCCGGCCGTGACCGACGACACTCGCGCGGTCGTCGAACCGCACGCCGACCGCGTCTCCTGGGACGCCCCCATCCACAGCCTCGACGACGTGCGCGCACAGCCAGTCGCGCCGGACTGGCTGAACGTCAAGCCCTCGCGGTTCGGCACGGTCGAGTCACTGTTCGAGACGGTTTCGTGGGCCGACGAGCACGGCGTCACGATGTACGGCGGCGGCCAGTTCGAACTCGACGCCGGCCGCGGCCAGATTCAGGAACTCGCGGCCCTCTTCTACACGGACGGCCCGAACGACGTCGCGCCCGGCGTCTTCAACGACCCCGAACTCCCCGAGGAACCGCCAACGAGCCCGCTTGCGGTCCCGAGCGACCACGTCGGCTTCGGCTACTGACTGCCGCGTGCCGGAGCCGGCCGGTCGCACCGGCTACGGGAGCTTCAGGTAGTTCGCGCCGTGCTGCTGTGCGCGCACTACCTCCGCGACGCCGGAGCCGATGGCGTCCACGCCCTCGGCGAGGTCGGCTTCGTCGTGGTCGAACCGCTCCAGGGAGTTGCCACAGACCTTCAGCACGACCCCGGCCTCGGCCATCCGCCGGACGCTCGGGGCCTCCGGCGAGGTCGCGAGCAGGAACCGCACCGCGGGTCCGTTGACCACGAGCTGTATCTGTTCGGGTCGCAGTTCGACGGTGTCGTCCCGGACCAGATTCGCGAGGTTCCGGAGGGCCGTCTGCCAGTCGCTCGCCTCGTCGCTCGTGACGTGGACGACGACTCCGTGTGGAGCGTTCATTCGACCGACTGGTCGGCCCGCCGAGAGATAACTGTGGGGGTGTGGACGCCGTCCGAGCCGTCAGTTCCCGTCTTGGTGGTGCGCGCGCACCCAGAGTTCGCCGATTCGGGAGAGCCGCGTCCGGTACGACTTGCCGTGTTCCTCGCGCTCGACGTACCCCTTCCCGCCCGGGCCGAGCTTGTCGACGGTGTACGTGACCTTCGACCGGAAGCTGTCCGTGTACTCCTCGTTCAGGTCGTCGGCGAGCGCGGACGCGAGTTCGCTCACGGACTCGAACTCGCCGTGCTCGCCGAGCGTGAACAAGATGAGCTCCTCGAACGGTTTGACGTTCGAGAACGACGCCACCGGCAGTTCCACGATGTGGCTGCCGCCGATGCGTTTCGCTCCGATGGTGGTCCCTCGCTCGTCGAACTCCGAGAGCAGGTCGCGGGCGGCCGTCAGGCGCTCCTCGAGGTCCGCCCCGTCGATGCCGTCCCCGAGGCCGCCGTCTGCGACGGCCTCCAGCAGGTCGGCGCTCGCCCGCAGCTCCTCGGCCAGTTCGGTCTCCAGGTACTTCTCGGGGGCCGTGTAGTACGTGTGGATGCGGTCGCGGTCCTCCGGGCGCTCGACCATCATCGAGTGGGCGGCCGTCGCGAACGCGAACGAGACGGTGCGGGGCATCGACGCGATGTTCACCCAGACCTCGCCCTCCGGGTCGGCGTCGAGTTCGTCCTCGATAAGCGCGAACGCCTGCTCGAACGCGGCGTCGTAGTCGTAGACGTCCACGACCGAGACGCGCTCGGTCTCCGCCCCGAGCAGGTTCCGGAAGTCCTGTTCGAGTTTCTCGGAGATGCGCTGGCTGTACTCCACGTTCGCCTGACTCCCCACCGCGCCCTCCAGGAGAATCACGCGGTCGACGGTCAACTGCTCGCGCACGAGTGGCGCGATGAGCCGGTCGTAGTCGAAACCGACCGGCACGACGTGCGTCTGCATGCCTCCGCTTTGGAGCATCGACGGCAAAAGGCTACCCGTGGCGGCCGACACCGCCAGCAGTAATACCCGCGCGTACCCACCGTCGGCTATGAGCAAGTGGCTGGAGTCCGGGCTGCGGCGAGACATCTGCGTCGTGGTGGCTGGCGAAGGGAACCCCACCCAGCAGTCCGTGAAGCGCGCGGTCGAGCGGAAGAACGACGACCGCATCGACCCGAAGCGGTTCCGCGGCGCGGTCCAGAAGCTGGAGTCCGGGGGGCTCGTGGAGCGCGAACAGGACGGCCTCCACGACCGGCTCTCGCTCACGGACGGCGGCGAGAAACGGCTGCGCGCGCACCGCGAGTGGGTGGCCGAGTACCTCGGAGATTAGTCGGCGCGCAGCGCGTCGACGTAGGTGGTCGGGTTCTCGGTGGTGGCCGGAGTCGTGACGGCGGAGACGCCGGCAGTGAGCACGAGGCCGAGGCCGAGCCCGACGACCTGCGCGAACCACCCGAAGTACGACGACGCGAGTATCGGGACGCCGCCGAGCGTGACCGTCGGGCCGAAGACGGTCGCGAGGTAGAACGCCTGTGTGCCGGCGATACCCGCGAACATGCCGGCCTTCGTGGTGCGCTGCCAGTACATCGCGAGCGCGACCGGCGGCGCGAGCTGCGCGAACCCGCCGAACGCGGTCGACCCGACTTCGAGCAGGCTGCCCGGGCGGAGGAGGCTGCCGCCGAACGCGGCGATGGCGAAGACGGCGACGCCGACCCGCCCGAGCACGTCCTCGCGGCGCTCGGAGGCGTCGGCGTTGACGAACGGCCGGTAGATGTCCCGCGTGAAGTACGACGAGCCCGACAGCAGCATCGAGTCGCTGGAGGACATCATCGCGGCGAGCGCGCCGGCGACGACGAGCGCCGCGAACCAGCCGGGCGTGTACTCGTTCAGGAGGATGGGGACGATGTTCTCGTTGGCCGGGAGCGCGAGGCCGACGCCGTTCGCCCACGCGCCCATCAGGAACGCCGGGACGAACAGGAGCACGACGAGCAGCGGCCAGACAGCGAACGTGCGTTTGAGGGTGCGCTCGGAGTTCGCGACGAAGAACCGCTGGTTCACCTGCGGGAACATCGCGACGCCGACGGCGATGCCGATGGCCTGCGAGAGCATCCACTGCGGTGAGTACGCGCCGCCGCCGAGCGCGCGGAACTCCGCCGGGAGCGCGCCGGCGAGGCCGCCGCCGGTGCCCGCGATTTCGGTGGCGACCCAGAGGAACGCCACCCACGTGATGCCGAGCATGAACACGCCCTGCAGGGTGTCCGTCCACGCGACACCGCGCATCCCCGAGATGCCGACGTAGACGACCATGAACAGGGTGATGAGACCCGCGCCGGCCCAGTAGGGGACAGCCCCGCCGGTCAGGCCGACGAGGGCTTCGCCCGCGCCGATCTGCTGGAGCATCACGTACGGGAACAGCCAGAAGATGCTGACGCCCGCGACGAGTCCGCGGAGCCCACGGGAGCCGAAGCGGTCGCCGAGCATCTCGCCGAGCGTGACGTAGCCGTTCTCCCTGCCGAGCAGCCACTGCCGGTAGCCGAGGAAGTACCACAGCAGGCCGAACAGGACGCCGTCCATGAGGCCCATGACGAGAATCCACTCGGGGCCGTTCTGGTACGCGATGTTCGGGCCGGCGAAGAACGTGAACGCGGACAGGAGCGTGGCAAACGTCGTGAACAGGAGGACGCCGGTACCGAGGCCGCGGCCCGCGAGGTAGTAGTCCTCGGCGCTGCGGTCGGTGACGCGGTACGCGACGAGCCCGACGGCGAGCGCCACCAGCATGTAGGCGGTGACGACGCCGAGTTCGACGAGCGAACCGCCAGTCATCGCTGGTCCACCTCGACGAACAGCCCCCAGTCGCGGCGCGCGAACGCGGCGAACGCGACGGCGGTGACGCCCATCCAGGCGACGTGCCACCACAGCCAGACCGGGAGGCCGGCGACGAGCGCGTCGCTGCGCCAGAGGAACCACGGGATTGCGAGTGCGAGCAGGACGGCGAAGCAGGCCGCCCACGCCAGTGCGCTCCGAGACACCATTGTGCCACTTCGTCTGTCTCTTTCTCGGTTAAGTGTTGGTATTGGTGTCGTACCGCGCCGGTTGTAGAGAAATATTCTTCGAACGGCTCGGTCCGTCGCTCCCACGACAGGTATTTGACGGGCGCGTTCCTACCAAACCACAACTACGTACCGATGGAGGACACCGCCAAGTACCTGATCCACGCGGACTTCGTCGTCGACGGCGTCGTCGAACGCAGCGACGTCGTCGGTGCCGCGTTCGGGCAGACGGAAGGCCTGCTCGGCGACGACCTCGCCATCCCGGACCTGCAGGACTCCGCGAAGCTCGGACGCATCGACGTCTCCGTGGAGAGCGAGGGCGGGCAGTCCTTCGGTCACATCACCATCGCGTCGAGCCTCGACCGCGTCGAGACCGCGACGCTCGCGGCCGCGCTCGAAGCCGTCGAACGCATCGGCCCGTGCCGGGCGGACGTCGAAGTCGAACGCATCGAGGACGTCCGGGCGGCCAAACGCCGGGAGGTCGTCGACCGCGCGAAAGAGCTGCTCGCGACCGCCTTCGACGAGGGCGCAATCGACTCCGACGACATCTTAGAGGAGGTCCGGGAGAGCGTGCGCGTCGAGGACATCACGGAGTACGCCGGCTACCCCGCCGGCCCGAACGTCGAGTCCAGTGACGCCGTCGTCGTCGTGGAGGGGCGCGCCGACGTGGTGACGCTGCTGGGGTACGGCATCAAGAACGCCGTCGCCGTGGAAGGCACGAACGTCCCCGAGGAGGTCGCGGACCTCACACAGGGCAAGACGACGACCGCGTTCCTCGACGGCGACCGCGGCGGCGACATGATTCTCCGCGAACTCGACCAGGTCGGGGACGTCGACTTCGTGGCTCGCGCGCCCGACGGCGAGTCCGTCGAGGACCTCTCGCGGTCGGCCGTCGACGCCGCGCTCCGCGAGAAGCGTCCGGCGTCGGTCGTGGACGACGACGAGGGCGATGCGGACGAGAACGCGACCGCGGCCACAGACGGCAGCGCGACGCCGGCCCCACCGGCCGACACCGACGCGACGACGGCAGGCGGGACAAACGGCGGCGAGACCGAGACGGCCTCCGCGCCCGATTCGGCCGGCGAGCGAGCAGACGCCGACGGTGTGACCGATACGCCGGACGGCGCGACGGACGACGAGAGCGACTCCGGGACGGCCACCCCGGACACCGAGTCGGGCGAGTCCGAGGACGCGGGCGTCGCGGACGTCCCGATGACGCTCGCCGACCACGTCGACGAGGTGGTGGGCGGCGGCACGGTCCGTCTGCTCGACGACGACCTCGACGTGCTCGCCGAGTCGCCGGTCGACGAGGCCTTCGACACGCTGGAGGGCGCGGCGGCGACACCGAAGGCGGTCGTACTCGACGGCACGGTCACCCAGCGGCTGCTCGACCTGGCCGCCCAGCGCGGCGTCGCGTCGCTCGTCGGGACGGCGACCGGCGAGTTCGTGAAACAGCCCGTCGGCACGCGCGTCCACACGGCCGACGAAATCTGATTCGGAAGCAGGACTCGGCGGCGGGCAGACGACCGGACAGGCCGCGCTACGCCAGGCCGACGGCGAGCGCGAGCAGCCCGCCAGCGACGCCACCCGTGAGCGTCGCGAGGAAGTTCACGCTCTGGTTGCCGAGCCGCCGACCCTCGATGGTCGCACCGGCGAGGCTGTCGGCGGTCATCCCGACGACGCCGGCGGCGACGACGACGACCGCGCCCGTGGTCCCGATGTCGAACAGGAGGAAGGACAGCCCGGCGATGACGCCGGCACCGGTCAGGCCGGCGAGTTCGCCCTGCCAGGTGACGGCACCGTCGGTCCCGGGGTCGACGCGCTCGAGCGTCGTGACCAGCCGAGGCGCGTCGAACAGCCCGCCGACCTCCGAGGAGAGCGTGTCCGCCAGCGCCGTCGCGACGCTGCCGGTGTACGCGTAGAGGAAGACGTCGCCCGACAGCGGCACATGCGCGTGTGCGGCGTACAGCAACAGCGCGATGAGTGCGGCCGCCGAGTTCCCGAGAACGTTCCCGGTGCCGCGCGCGCCGTCGTTCGGCTCTGCGACGCCGCGGTCGGCCTTCTGCTCGTAGCGGAACTTCGTGGAGAGGCTGCCGACCGCGAAGAACGAGACGAGCACGATGAACCAGCCGTAGTCGCCGAGTACGACCGCGAGCAGCCCGAGGAAGACACCGGTGAACATCCCCGCGACGGACGTCGCGCCGAGCGCCCGGGACACCCACCCGAACGCCGAGGTGACGGCGAGCGCGACGAGCACGCGCTCCCACGCCAGCGCAGTCGGGAGTTCCGACAGCGGCGCGAGCACGGCGAACAGCCACAGCAGGAGCGCGACGGTCGCGAGCACGAGCGGGTCGTCGCGCGCGACGAAGAACGCCCGCATGATGCCGGCGAGCAGCGCCGCGCTCGCCGCGACGAACACGAACTCCGGGTAGCTCGCAGCGCCGTCGGTGAACGACGCGACCGCGGCCTGGCCGGCGAACGCAGCGGCGGCCGCCACCACCACGAATCCGACCATCGAGAGCGTGCGGTTCTCCCGCACCTGCAGGACGAGCCGGCGGCCGAGGTCGCCGTAGCCGACGACGAGCACGGACGCCACGAACACGCCGACCGGCACCTCGAACAGGGGGACGAGCAGGCCGACGACGGCCGCCGCGAGCGCGAACGCGACGAGCGTCCGCAGTCGCTCCTCGCGGCGGTCCTGCGCGGTCGAGAACACCTCGAACAGCCAGCCGTCGGTGACGACGGCTCCGAGCACGGCGACGACCGCGAACGGCACCGCGGCTGCCCGGCCCAGGAAGGGGGCGGACAGCGACAGCGTCGCCACCAGCGCGAACGCCAGGGCGCGACGCAGACTCCAATTCACGTCTGCCACCGATTTGCCGGCCCCGCACTTAACTTCCCCGAACCCGCGACCCGCAACGTTTTGGACGGCGGCGGGCGTCGACCCCGACGTGGCCCTCTACGACTACTATCTCGCTGCCCGGGTTCGCCGTCACCCCGCCGCCGGCCCCGACCACGTCGCGGTGGTCATCACGGAACGCGACCTGCTGGAGGCCGGTGCGTACGACACGCTCGCGGACTTCTACGGCTGGGCGTTCGACTACGGTGCCGACCGCGTCACTGTCTACGTCAGCGTCCTCGACGAGGCCGCCGTCCCCACGCTGGAGCGCGAACTCGCGAGCGTCGACACTCCCCGGGAGATGGCCGTCCGGGGACCGGACGACGACGAGCGCGCCGACGCCCCCATCCAGGTGAGCGTCGGGCACGGCGGCAAACAGGAGTTCGCGACCGCCGTCAGGAACGTCGCCGAGGCCGTGGATTCGGGCGACCTCGACCCCGAGGACATCGACGAGGACGTCGTCGAGTCCGAACTCGTCTTCCCCGCCGAGCCGGACCTCGTCATCAAGACCGGAGCCGAGCGCCTCTCAGATTTCATGATCTGGCAGTCCGTCTACTCTGAACTCTACTTCACGGACGTGAACTGGCGGGACTTCCGGAAGCGGGACTACCTGCGGGCGGTGCTGGACTACCAGAACAGACAGCGGCGGTTCGGACGGTGACTCGGTCGGGCAGCGTCAGTCCGCCGACTGCGTCTCCGCCTCGACGTCCTCGGGCGGGTCGGGCAGCGTCCCCTTGAAGCGGTCGAGGATACGGCGAGCCTCTTTCACTTCGGAGCCGAGCGCGCGAACGAGCGCGAGCGACCGCTCGGCCCGCGTCCGACGCCACGACGCCTCCCGGGACTCGTAGGTGCGGACCGCACGCAGGAAGTCGACTTTCGAGAACTCCGGCCAGTACGGCGTGCAGAAGAAGACGGCGGCCTCGCTGCCGTTGGCGTGCCACGGCAGGAAGTTCGAGGTGCGCTCGTCGCCCCCCGTGCGGATGATGAGGTCGACGTCCGCGACGGGGCTGGTGTGCAGTCGGGATTCGATAGCCTCGAAGTTCACGTCCGCGGGGTCGAGGTCGCCGGTGTCGACCGCCTCGGCGACGCCGCGGGCGGCGGTCAGCAGTTCGTCGCGGCCGCCGTACGCGAGCGCGACGTTCAGCGCGAAGCCGTCGTAGCCCGCGGTCCGGGATTCGGCGTACCGGACGGCCTCCTGGACGCGCTCGGGGAGGCGGTCGGTGTCGCCGATGGCGCGGATTCGGACGCGCTCGTCGTGGACGCGGTCGGCCTCCGCGAACTCCGTGAGCTTCTCTTCGAGGAGGTCGAAGAGGTGTTCCTGCTGCTCTTCGGGCCGCTCGAAGTTTTCCGTGGAGAACGCGTAGAGGGTGAGTTCCTCGACGCCGAGGTCGGCACACCAGTCCAGCACCTGCTCGGTAGTCTGCGCGCCGGACTGGTAGCCGTCGCTGGCGTCGTCGCCGTGCTCGCGGGCGTACCGACGGTTCCCGTCCTGAATGACGGCGACGTGGGCGGGCGCGCCGTCGATTTCCCGGCGGAGCACGCGCTCGTAGACGGCGCTGGCAGCGTCTCGCAGCCGGTCTCGCATCGTCGGAGACGACAACGCTCTCACGTATCAGCTTTCCGTTCGCTGGGGGTATCCGTGCAACCGAACGAGTTCGGCCGGCTGCGGGGGCGACAGCCGGGCAATCGCCACACGTAAGCCGGCGAGCCGAGACGTCTCGGGTATGAGCGAGACGGCGAACGCCGACCTGTACCGGCAGACGGTCGAGTTGCTGCAGCCCGGCGACATCGAGCTCGCGGGCGCGGTCGTCCACACCGCCTACGACAACGACGAGGAGAGCAAACTCCACCAGCTCACGCTGGACGCGGGGACTGCCATCGCCAGCCACGCCGAGAAGGGCGACACGTACGTCTACTCGGGCAACGACAGCAACGAGTTCGGCGTGAACCAGCACCAGGGACTCACCATCGACGGCGACGAGTTCGTCTGGGAGTGCCAGCAGCTGCTTCGCGAGGGCGTCTTCTCGGTGGTGCTGTACTGGGAGGCGACCGGCGACCACGAGGCGGTCCTCGACGACATCCGGGCGGTCGACGGTGTCGAGGAAGTCGTCGCCGTCACCGAGGACGGCTTCGACGCGTAGGGAGTTCCAGCGAACTGGGAGGCATTCGGGCTGTTTATTGGGCGTGACTCCCGAGAACCGTGCATGGAAATCGGGGAGCTAGACGACCGGGACCGTGCCGTCCTGAACGCGTTCCAGGGCGGGTTCCCGGTCGTACAGCGACCGTTCGAGCCCGCGGCACAGGCGCTCCGGTCGCGCGGCGTGGAGATGGACGAGGAGGAACTGCTCGAACGGGTACAGCACCTGAACGACGAGGGCGTGCTGACGCGGTTCGGCGCGCTCATCAACGCCGAGGAGATCGGCGGTGCGGCGTCGCTGGTGGCGATGCACGCTCCCGAGGAGCGCTTCGACGAGATTGCGGAGACCGTCAACGACGTGCGGGCGGTCGCGCACAACTACGAGCGCGAACACCCGCACCTGAACATGTGGTTCGTCGTGTCCGTCGCCGACCGGGAGGTCGAGGACGTCCTCGCCGAAATCGAGGAGGAGACCGGCCAGGAGACGTACAATCTCCCGAAGCAACAGGAGTTCCGCGTCGAGGCGAAGTTCCTCGTCGACGGCCCGGTGTCGGACGGGGACGTGGACCTCTCCCACCTGGGGACGGCTCCCGAGCCGACCGACCGCGACAGTCTGTCGCCGGCGGAGCGCGACCTCGTGGTCGCCATTCAGGACGGGCTGCCGGTCGTCGAGACGCCGTTCCGCGCGGTCGCCGACGACCTGGGTCGGGACCCTGAGTGGGTCGTCGAGACCATCCGGCGGTTCAACGCCGAGGGGAAGGTGCGGCGTGTCGGCGTCATCCCGAACCACTACGCGCTCGGGTACACGGAGAACGGGATGACCGTCTGGGACGTGCCCGACGAGGTCGTCGACGAGGTCGGGCCGGCGGTGGCGAGCATGGACTTCGTCACGCACTGCTACGAGCGGCCGCGCCACGAGGGCGTCTGGGAGTACAACTTCTTCGCGATGACCCACGGCCGCAGCGAGGAAGAGAGCGCCGAGCGCGTCGAACAGGTCCGCGAGGTGATGGACGAGTACTGGGACGTGGGCGAGGACGACTGGGACACTCTGTTCTCGACGCGCATCCTGAAGAAGACCGGCATTCGACTGGAGGAGCGCGCGACGGCGAACACCGCGTGAGCATGATTCCCCTGTTCCACGACTTCCGCGACGAGTCGGTGCTGGTCGTCGGCGGCGGCAGCGTCGGCGCTCGGAAGGCCCGGCGGTTCGCCGCGGAAGCCGACGTGACCGTGCTGTCGCCCGAGTTCGGCGACCGCGAGTTCGGCGACGCGGCCCTCGTTCAGGCTGCGCCGAGTCCCGACGAGGCCGCGGAGTGGGTCGCCAGGGTCGACCCCGCGCTCGTCGTCGCAGCGACCGACGTTGCCGCGGTGAACGCGGCGTTCGCGGACGCGGCCCGCGACGCCGGCGCGCTGGTGAATCGCGCCGACTCGTCGGCGCGCGACAGCGGCGAGGCGGAGCGGAGCGTCGACGACGTCGTCGTTCCGGCGACGACGGGCGAGGACCCCGTAACCGTCGCGGTGTCGACCGGCGGGCGGAGCCCCGCGCTCTCGAAGTACCTCCGTGAGCGGGTGGACGCCGAATTCGCCGGTGCCGGTGAGATGGCCGAGCTTACCGCGGACCTCCGGGCGGAGCTGAAGGCGTCGGGAACGCCGCCGGCGGAGCGCCGCGATGCGGTACGGGCTGTCGTGCGTTCGGAGCCGGTTTGGAAGGCTTTACGTACCGGAGATGCTAACGCTCGGAAGAGAGCCGAGGCCGCCGTAGGGCGCGCCGTCGGCGACGTAGAGTGGTCGACATGAATGGAAACACTGGTGTCGTCTCCGGCGTCCGCGTCTCGCACGAGACGGCCTCACTCGACGAACTGGCTGCCGCGAGCGCCGCGTCCACGCAGGCAGCACTGGACGCCCTGCTCGAGCAGCCGCCCGTCGAGGAGGCGTTCGTGCTCCAGACGTGTCACCGCGTGGAAGCCTACGTCGTGACCGCAGACCAGGCGTCCGGCCGGCGGGCACTGGGAACGGCTGGCTTCGACCCGGCCGGTGCGGGCGCGGTGTCGATGGGGCACGAGCAGAGCCTGCGTCACTTGTTGCGGGTGGCCGCCGGTCTGGAGTCGCTCGTGGTCGGCGAAGACCAGATTCTCGGCCAGCTCCGGGACGCCTACGACACCGCGAAGGACGCGGGCGGCATCGACCGGGTGCTTCGGGAGGCGGTGACGAAGGCGATGCACGTCGGCGAGCGCGCCCGCACCGAGACCGCAATCAACGAGGGCGCGACCTCGCTGGGGACGGCGGCGGTGCGGCTCGCCAAGCGGAAGACCGACCTGGAAGACGCTCGCGCGCTCGTGGTCGGTGCCGGCGAGATGGGGGCGCTGGCGGCGAAAGCGTTCGCGAGCGCGGACGTGGCCGAGGTCGTAGTGGCGAACCGGACGCCCGAGCGCGCCGACCGGGTCGCCGACAGCGTGGACGCGCCGACCGAGACGACCGACCTCGCCGACGCCCGCGGTCGCCTCGGCGCGGCCGACGTGGTGGTGACGGCGACCAGCAGCCCCGAACACGTGTTCCCGGGGCAGGCGTTCTCGGACGCGGGCGAGACGGTCGTCGTCGACCTCGCGCAGCCGCGTGACGTCGCGCCGGCTGCGGGCACGCACGATGCGGTATCCATCCACGACCTCGACGACCTGGAGGCGGTGACGGCGGCGACCCGGGAGCGCCGCGAGGACGCCGCCCGCGAGGTCGAGGCGATGATAACCGAGGAGTTCGAGCACCTGCTCGCGCAGTACAAGCGCAAGCGCGCAGACGAGGTCATCGCGCGGATGTACGAGAGCGCGGACCGCCTGAAGGGGCGCGAGGTCCAGACGGCGGTGCAGCGCCTGGAGGCCGAGCGCGGCGAGGACCTGGACGACGCGGAGCGCGAGGTCGTCGAGTCGATGGCGGACGCGCTGGTGAGCCAGCTGCTGGCGGCACCCACCCGGAGTCTTCGGGACGCGGCCGCGGAGGACGACTGGTCGACCATCGCGACCGCGCTGGAGCTGTTCAATCCGGACTTCGAGGACGAGATGCCGTTCGAGGTGCCGGGCGGCGACGTGGCTCCGGCCGAGTCCGAGGACTAAGCCTGTTCTGCCGGCGTGGTTCCCGGCGACTAGGATTATGTGGCTGGACGGAGAGTACTCGCGTATGGCAGAACTCCTCGACGACGACACCATCGAGTCCCGACTACCCGAGCACTGGCACCTCGACGGCGACGAGATTACGCGCACCTACGAGTTCGACGACTACCTCGAAGGGGTGGCGTTCGCCTCCGAGGTCGGCGAAATCGCCGAAGAGCAGTTCCACCACCCCGAAATTCGCATCCGGTACGGGAAGGTCGACGTGCGGTTCACGAGCCACGAGGAGGGCGGCGTCACCGACCAGGACATCGACATGGCCGAGCGAACCGACGCGCTCCGGTAGATGGACGCGGCGTACGTGTTCGCGGTGCGGTTCCGGCTCGACCCCGACCGCGGCGTCGCCGTCGAGCCGGAGACGTTCGAGACGCGACTGCGGCGGCCGGCCGACGACCCCGGTGAGTCGGGCTGGCTGTTCTTCCGGGACAACCTCTGGCGCGGTGACCTCGCGGACGCCGAGTCGTTCCGCGGGCTGACTGCCGACGCGCTCGGCGTTCTCGTGGAATCGGTCGAGTACCGCGCGCTGGAGACCGACCGCGAGTACTACGACGCGCTCCGCGAGGCTATCGCGGCGGACCTCGCGCCGTTCAACGCCGACAGCGTCGACGAAGTCGTCTCGAAGTACCTCGGGAGTTCGGTGGAGATTCGGCGATAAGGACCGGCTAACCAGAATACGTCGCCGGTAGTGGGTGAGATTACCGACCCAACTGGTAACAACGCGTTTTCCGGGGTCTCCCCAACCCACAGACGATGCGTCGTGAGTACCTCGTCGTCGGCGTCGCGCTCCTCCTCGTCACCGCGGGATTCGGTGTCGTCAGCGCGCAGTCTCCCGCGGCCGTCGGTGGAGCGACCGGTGCACAGTCCGCCGATACCACCCAGCAAGCACAGCAGGCGTCGTGTGACTACGCCGCGCTGTACGACCAGACAATCGACTCCGTCGTCGGCGTCCGGACGTCGTCCGGGCAGGGCTCCGGGTTCGTCTATCAGGGCGCGTCCGGCGACGACGCGAGCTACGTCGTGACGAACGCCCACGTCGTCGGTGACGCGAACTCGGTCACCATCCAGTTCTCGAACGAGGCGTCCAGCACGGGCGAAGTCGTCGGCACCGACGCTATCGCGGACCTCGCGGTCGTCCGTGTCGCCGACGTGCCGAGCGGCGTCGAAGCGCTCTCGGTCGCGTCGTCGACGCCAGACCCCGGCGAGAAGGTCGCCGCCATCGGGAGCCCGTTCGGCCTCGACGAGACCATCACGCACGGCATCGTGAGCGGCGTGAACCGCTCGCTGCCGACCGGCCAGAACGCCGCCGTCCCGACCGTCCTCCAGACGGACGCGCCGATCAACCCCGGGAACAGCGGCGGCCCGCTGGTCACCTGTGATGGCACCGTCGTCGGCGTCAACACGGCCGGCCTGCAGGCGTCACGAGCAGACAACATCGGCTTCGCGATTCCGTCGACGCTCGTCGAGCGCGTCGTCCCGGCGCTCGTCGAGAACGGGAGCTACGACCACTCGAACCTCGGGGTCTCCGTGCGCCCGGTCACTCCACAGCTCGCGTCGGCAAACGACCTGGACACGATGGAGGGTGTCTACGTCCACCAGGCCAGAGCCGGGTCGCCCGCGGCCGACGTTCTGCAGGGGACGACTGAAATCACCGTCGTCGACGAGAGTCGCGTCCCGGTCGGCGGTGACGTCATCGTCGCTATCGACGACCGCCAGGTGAACACCACGAAGGACCTCGGTGCGTATCTGTTCACGGAGACCCGGCCCGGAGACACGGTCACGCTCACAGTCGTTCGCGACGGCGAGCGCCAGCAGGTCGAGGTGACGCTGGGCGAGTGGCCGGAGCCGGACGCGGCCTGACTGCCGACCCGTCGGCACGCGTCCCCGGGACGCCGTCCCGACCACCCAAAACGCTGATATTCTCCGCGTCCGTACCTTCCAGCCCTATGGGTTCCCCGTCCCCGGACTACGACGTGTGGCTGTTCGACTTCGACGGGACGCTCGTGGACACCGAGTGGGCGTACACGCGGGAGGTCTTCGACCGGGTCGGCGACCGACTCGGACGGCGGTTCACGGACCGCGAGGCCGAAGTGCTCTGGCACGGCCTCGGCGGCAGCCGCGACGTCCGCCTCCAGAACTGGGGAATCGACCCCGCGGAGTTCTGGCCGGCGTTCCACGCCGTCGAGGACCCGATGGAGCGCGCGGAGGCCACGTATCTCTACGACGACGCCCAGTCCGTCGGCGACATCGACGCGCCGACCGGCGTCGTGACGCACTGCGCGGAGTTCCTCGCCGACCCCATCATCGACCACCTCGACGTCGGCGACTGGTTCGACGTCGTAGTGTGCTGTGACGACGACACCGGCTGGAAGCCCGACCCGCGCCCCATCGAACTCGCGCTCCGAGACATCGGTACCGACCGTGACGCCCGCGGGGTCTACGCGGGCGACGCCGTCAGTGACGTCGGCGCTGCGAAGAACGCGGGCCTGGACGCGGTCCACGTGGAACGCCACGACCCCGGGAAGCGCGGCCACTGCGTGCTCGGTGACCACCGCGTCACGTCCTTCGACGGCTTCCTCGGCGCTGGAGCACCGGATAATTCGACTTAATCGGGCTGAATTCGGTGTCAGCGAGCCACCAGTTCAATACCCCGGCGTGCCACGACTCAGATGGCGACGACCGCTCGTCGCCTGTCAGGGCACGGTTCAGAGCACACCACGCCGGCGCTGTTCCCCCTTCCAGTCGCCGGCTGTCGGCCGCACTCGCCGGACCCCCTTCGTGCGGCCTCCCCCGGGGCGGGAACCACACCCGTACTCCCACCATCTCGCCCCGCCCGCTCTCGTTCTGCCGTCCGCTTCGGGCCACTCGACACCGAGTGCCGAGACCACCGGCTTTAACGCCTCGCCGTCCCAACCTGCGTCCATGTCCCGCCTGCGCGAAGCGCTGGGGAATCTACCCGACGCGGTGTTCGCCGACGTCCACGAACGCGACGACGAGTACCTGTTCGTCGTGGACGTCCCGGGTGTGTCCGCTGCCGACCTGGACGTGCGTGTGAGCGCTCGGACGGTCGTCGTCGACGCTCACCGCCGGAAGTCGGTGCCGGACGGGTTCGACTACCGCGAGGAGGAGCGGCCGCTGTTCCTCGACCTCGAACTGCCGCTGCCGCCGGACGCTACCGCCGACGGCGCGACGGCGTCCGTCGACGACGGCGTCCTCGAAGTCCACCTGCCGCGGCGCGGGGAGTCCGGTCAACGCGTGCCGGTCGAGGGGTGACCGGTGGCGGTACTCAGGTCGTACCGGCGGTTCGTCGTCGTCTTCTGGCAGTTCCTCCCGCTGCTGTGGGGGTGGGCACGCGACAAACGCCGGTTCCTGCTGTTCGGTGGGAGCCGGTCTGTCACGCCCGAGATGCGCCGGGAGCGGGCACAGATACTGCTGGACTCGCTGCTCGCGCTCGGGCCGACGTTCATCAAGCTCGGGCAGTTGCTGTCGACGCGCCCCGACGTGCTGCCGCCCGAGTACATCGACGTCCTCGAAGAGCTCCAGGACCGCGTCCCACCGGCTGACTGGTCGGCGGCGAAGGTGGTCATCGAGGACGAGCTCGGGCCGGTCGACGAGGTGTTCGACGACTTCGACCGGGAGTCCATCAGCGGCGCGAGCCTCGGGCAGGTGTACACCGCGAAGGTCGACGGCGACCCGGTCGCCGTGAAGATTCGGCGGCCCGGCATCGAGGAACTCGTGGAAGCCGACCTCCGTGTCATCCGGTGGTCGATTCCGCTCATCGTCCGGTTCGTCGGACAGGGCCAGGCGTTCAGTCTGGAGAACCTCGCCGACGAGTTCGCGAAGACCATCCGCGAGGAGATGGACTACGCCCGCGAGGGCCGGATGCTCCAAGAGATTCGGGGGAACTTCACCGACAACCCCGACATCGTGATTCCGCGCGTGTACGACGACTACTCGGACGCTCGCGTCCTCACGATGGAGTACATCTCCGGGACGAAGATATCGAGCGTCTCCGAGCTCGAGGCGCGGAACGTCGACCGGTCGGAGGTCGCCGAGACGCTCGAAGAGGCGTACCTCCAGATGATTATCACGGACGGCGTGTTCCACGCCGACCCCCATCCGGGGAACCTCGCCGTGCAGGACGACGGCTCCATCGTCTTCTACGACTTCGGGATGAGCGGCCGCGTCGACCCGTTCGTCCAGGACAAGATCGTGGAGTTCTACATCGGGGTGGCGAACCAGGACATCGACGGGATTCTGGACGCGCTCATCGAGATGGGGACGCTCTCACCCGAGGCCGACCGCGCGGTGATGGCCGACGTGATGGAACTCGCCATCCAGGACGCGCGCGGCGAGGACATCGAGACGTACCGCGTCCAGCAGATCATCGGGAAAGTCGAGGACACCATCTACGAGTTCCCGCTGCGGCTGCCGCCGAACCTCGCGCTCGTGTTGCGCGTCGCGACGGTCGTGGAGGGCGTCTGTGTCACGCTCGACCAGGACTTCGACTTCATCACGGTCGCGACGGACTACCTCGCCGACGAGGGCTACCGCGAGGAGTCCATCAAGCAGTTCGTAGAGGGTACCGCGGAGGACTTCCAGGCGGCGGCCACGTCGGCGGTCCGCGTACCGCCGAAACTGGAGCGCGCACTGGACAGAGTCGAACGCGAGGACCTCCACATCCGGGCAGACCTGGAGGACGACAACCGCGTCATCGACAAGCTCGGCCGCCGGGTCGTCCTCGGGCTGGTGCTGGCGACGAGCGTGCCGACGACGGCGTTCCTGTACGTGACCGCGGACCTCCTCTCGGCGGGCGTGTCGGCCGCGTTCACGACCGCAATCGCGCTCGCGCTCTATCGGTCGTTCCGGCGGCGGAAGAGCGGGCTGCGGGCGAGCCCGCAGTTCACGCGCCAGAACCTCCGGGAGCGCGACTGAGGGGAGTGACGCGAACGCTGGTTTCTTGCTCGTGCCGGCCCGCCTGTGAGCCATGTACCTCGCCGACGAAGCGTGGCCGGAGCTAGAGGAGTACTTCGCCGAGGAGTCGCTGGCGCTCGTGCCGCTGGGGTCGACCGAACAGCACGGCCCGCACCTGCCGGAGTCGACCGACCACACCATCGCTGAGGCGTTCGCTCGCGAGGCCGCCGAGCGCACCGGCTTCCTCTGCACGCCGACCGTGAACGTCGGCGTGAGCCCGCACCACCGCCAGTTCCCGGGGACGATGTGGGTCGACCCGCCCGAGTTCCGGGACTACGTCGAGTCGTTCACGCGGAACCTCGCGTACCACGGAATCGACCGCGTCGTGTTCGTGAACGCCCACGGCGGGAACGTCCAGCACCTCCGCGAGGTCGGGCGTCGGGTGCGCGACGACGGCACGGCGTACGCCGTCGAGTGGATGTGGGACGAGTCGATTCCGGAACTGGTCGACGAGGTCTTCGAGCAGAACGGCCCCCACGGCGGCCCGAAGGAGACCGCGATGATGCAGTACCTCGACGGCGAGCACGTCCACGACGACCGCCTCGAAGCAGCGCGGGACGGCGGCGTCGCGAGCGTCGCGGACGCCGACACCGTCAAGCACGGCTCCCGGACGTTCTACGACGCCATCGACAACACCGACAACGGCGTGCTCGGCGACCAGACGGACGCGACCGCGGAGAAGGGCGAACGGCTGTTCGAGGCCGCCAGCGACCAGCTCGTCCAGCTCTGCGAGTGGCTCGACGACCAGCGCTTCGAAGACCTGCTGCCGAAGGACCGGGTGTAGCGAGGGAGCGCCCTACCGACGCTCGTGGGTGCGACGGTCCACGAAGTCCCGAATCGGCTCCCACCACCACCGCCACTTCCACACCCACAGCACGGCACCGAGGACGAGAGAGTACACTATCGGGTCGGACCGCTGGCCTGTGACCAGGCCGTAGCCGGGAATCACGACCAGCAGCAGGACGAGCAGGAGAAGTCGGTTCGGAACGAACTGCGAGCGAGGCATGGCGGGTCGTCCGGCGCTTCGACCGGTGCCCGTATCTGTGTTGTGGCGGAGCGGCGGGCCGGTCCGAGTCACTGGGTTCCGCCGCCCGCGCTGTTTTCACGGCCGCCCGCGAACGGCGTGTATGGACGCTCCCACCTTCGAGCTAGAGCGGTGGTTTGCCGAGGTCGAGGCCGGCGCGGACGTGATGCTCGCGGAGAGCGGCGTGCGCAGCCTCCCGGCGAGCGACTTCGACACGGACCTCGGGGAACTGGGGTACGTGATTCCGACAAACGGCGAGCCGGCGCTGCGGGCGGCTATCGGCCAACGGTACGGCCGGAGTGCCGACGAGGTGGTCTGCACCGTCGGGACGCAGGAGGCGAACTTCCTCGCCTTCCAGTCGCTGCTGTCGCCCGGCGACCACGCCGTCGTCGTGACGCCGACGTACCAGAGCCTGCACGCGATTCCCGACTCCATCTGCGACGTGACGCGGGTCGAGCTGGCGGCACCGGACTGGACGCTCGACGTGGACGCCGTCGCCGAGGCGATTCGACCCGAGACCGAGTTGGTGGTGCTGAACAACCCCAACAATCCGACGGGCCACCAACACGACGCCGAGACGGTCGAAGCGGTCTACGACCTCGCGGCGGACGCCGACGCCTACCTGCTCGGGGACGAGGTGTACCGGCGGCTCGCCCCGGACCCCGCGCCGGCCGTCGCGAGCCTCGGCGAGCACGGCATCAGCACCGCGGGCCTGTCGAAGTCCTACGGACTCGCGGGCTGCCGGTTCGGCTGGCTCGCCGGCCCCGAGGACGCGGTCGAAGACGTGGAGGCGTGGAAAGACTACACGACCATCTCGCCCGGGACGTTCGGACACCACGTCGCCGAGCAGGTGTTCGGCGTCGGCGGCTTCGAGTCACGGGAAGCGGAACTTCGGCAGGCGGCGCTCGACCACGTCGAGACGAACGCCGAAATCACGGCGGAGTGGGCGCGAGAGCACGACCTCGACTGGGACGACCCGGTGGGCTGTAACGTCTTACTCGACGTCCCGGACGGCTTCGACGACTCGCGGGCGTTCTGCCGGGTCGTCGTCGACGAGGCGTCCGTCGTGCTCGCTCCGGGGGACTGCTTCGGGGTCGAGGGGACGTTCCGGCTCGGGTTCGGGCTGCCGACGGAGGAGCTCCGGGACGGGCTGGAACGCGTGGCTGGCGTACTCTAGGCGGCGGCTCCGTTCCAAACGGTTTATACTGGGCAGGCGAGAATCCGGGCACATGGCGAAAGAGCAGAAGGAAGTGCGTGACCTGCAGGAAGGCAACTACGTGATGATGGAAGACGCCGCCTGCCAGATCAACGCGTACAGCACTGCGAAGCCCGGCAAGCACGGCAGCGCGAAGGCCCGAATCGAGGCTCGTGGCGTCTTCGACGGCAAGAAGCGGTCCCTGAGCCAGCCGGTCGACCAGAAGATCTACGTCCCGATTGTCGACCGGAAGCAGGGCCAGATCGTCTCGAAGGAGTCCGAGACCGTCGCGCAGGTCATGGACCTCGACACGTACGAGACGGTGACGATGCAGATTCCCGAAGACCTCGACATTCAGGCCGACGACGACATCGAGTACCTCGAGTTCGAGGGCAAGCGGAAGATTCTCCAGGACTAGATGTTCCCCGGCGCCCGCGACGCCGACCCCGACGACCCCGGGTCGGCGGCGGACTACGTGTTCGTGGGCGCGCCACTCGACGTCTCTACGTCGTTCCGGCCCGGGACCCGCTTCGGTCCCGGTGAACTCCGGAAGCACGCCGCGACGTTCGAGGACTACCACCCCGAGACGCGCACGCACTTCTCCGATTGCTCCGTGGCCGACTACGGCGACGTGCGCGCTTGGAACGACGCCACCGCGTACCTCGATTATCTGGAGGGCGTCCTGACTGACGTCCACTGGAACGACGCGACGCCGCTGCTGGTCGGCGGTGAGCACACCGTCACTGTGGCGGCGGTGCGCGCGCTGGACCCGGACGTGTTCGTCGCGCTGGACGCCCACCTCGACCTCCGTGAGGACCTCGACGGCGACCCGCTGAGTCACTCGACGGTCACCCGGCACGCCCTCGACGTGGCCGACGAGGCCGTCGTCGTGGGTGCCCGGGCAGGCAACGAACACGAGTGGGAGCGCGCGACCGAGAGCGACGTAACCGCGGTTCCGCCAGAGGACGCGGCCGACTGGAGTCCGGACTTCGCCGAGGACCGCGAGGTCTACCTGAGCGTGGACATCGACGCCGCCGACCCCGGGTTCGCGCCCGGAACCGGGACGCTGGAGCCGTTCGGCCTCGCCCCTCGCGAGATGCGGGACGCCGTGCGCGCGGTCGCCCCGCAGGCCGTCGGCTTCGACGTCGTCGAGGTGAACGACCACGACGACGGCCAGACCGCGACGCTGGCGGCGAAGCTCCTCCGGGCGTTCGTCCACCACCACGCCGACGCCTGACCCGGGCGCGCTCGCTGCCGACGCCTAGAAGGGGCCGGCGCTCGCTCGCTCGGGTATGCAGGTCTCCGATATCGCGGACAGGTACGACGAGCGGCTGTGCCCGGGCGACTACGAGGACGCGGCCACGAACGGGGTTCAGGTCGGGCCGCTCGATGGCGAAGTCGAGCGCGTCGCGTTCGCTGTCGACGCGGCCGTCGCGACGGTCGAGGAAGCCATCGAGTGGGGCGCGGACCTCCTCGTCGTCCACCACGGCGTGGTCTGGGGCGGTCTCGACGCCGTGACGGGCCGCGAGTACGACCGAATCCGGCCGCTCGTGGACGCCGGGTGCGCGCTGTACGCCGCTCACTTGCCGCTGGATGGCCACCCCGAACTCGGGAACGCCGCGCAACTGGCGGACGCGCTCGACGTGGAGAACCGCGCGCCGTTCGGCGCGCACGCCGGTGAACATGTGGGCGTCCGGGGAACGTTCACGGAGCCGACGACGGCCGACGACCTCGCGTCGACGCTGGAGGCGGAACTGGACACTGGCGACCAGCCGGTCCAGACGCTCGATTTCGGGCCCGACGAGCTCTCCGAGGTCGCCATCCTCACCGGCAGCGGTTCGGACTGGCTGCGGGAGGCCGAGGCTGCGGGCGTCGACGCGCTCGTCACCGGCGAAGGGAAGGGCAAACTCTACCACGAGGCCCGAGAGGCCGGCGTCTCGGTGTTCCTCGGCGGCCACTACGCGACGGAGACGTTCGGGGTGCGCGCGCTCCAGTCGCTCGCCGGCGAGTGGGGCGTCGAGACGGCGTTTCTCTCGCACCCGACGAGCCTGTAGAGAAGCCGGTAATTGTCGCTGATAGACGCTATCAGGCGTGAAAATCGGGTACCAACTCTTTTTTATGGGCAATCCCTATCGACGGGCTACATGGGGTCCGGATTACTCACTCGCGTACGAGAGAGCTATGGGACGAAGCTCGCTCTCGCGCTCGTTCTGGTCGTCGCACTCTCTGTGGGGGTCGGGTCGCTGGTCTACCAGCAGACCACCGACCAACTCGAAGAAGACGTCGAGGCAGACCTGGTCGGGTCGGCTGACGCCCGCGCCGACCACCTCGACGCCTGGCTGTCGAACGTCCGCGGGCAGACGCAGTTAGCGTCCAGTCAGCCCGCGCTCGCGTCGGAGGACCAGAGACAGGCGGCCCTCGACAGACTCGCCGACAGCAGCGAGCTACCCAAGGGCGTCGTCGCCGTCCACTACTACGACGCGCCCTCGACGACAATCGAAGCCAGCTCGATTGGTGAGTTCGCCGGCCTGAACCCGGCCGAGCAGGGCGCGCCGTTCGCCACCGACCCACCGACGTTCGAGGGGACAGACGACGTGGCCGTGACGAAGCCGTTCACGGTGCCGGCCGCGGACTTCCCGGTTCTGGCGGTGCTCTCTCCCGTCGAGGGCACCGAAGACAAGCGCCTCGTCTACATGGTGAACGTGAACTCGCTCACCGACAGCTTCAGCGAGGCCGTCGACGGCAGCAGCACGGTCGTCGTCGACCAGGACGGCACGTACGTCGCTCACCCCGACCAGTCCCGGGTTCTGACCCAGCACGACGGCAGCGACATGATGCTCGAACAGTCGCTGGCCGGGTCGACGTTCATGGAGCACGGCGACACCGTGATGGCGGCCTCGCCGGTCGAGGGCGCGCCGTGGACTGTGATGGTTCACGCGCCCCAGAGCCAGGCGTTCGCACTCGGTGACTTCGTCGCGTCGAGCCTGCTGGGGCTCGTGCTCATCACCGTCGTGAGCCTCGCGCTGGTCGGGGTCACGGTCGGGTCGACGACCGTCACGTCCCTCCAGCACCTCTCGCAGCGCGCCGACGAGATGGCCGAAGGCAACCTCGACGCCGAGATTGCCACCGGCCGCAGCGACGAGTTCGGGACGCTGGCGCGCTCGTTCAGCGAGATGCGTGACTCGCTGTCGACCTCGCTCTCAGAGTCCGAGGCCGCGCAGGCGGAAGCCCAGCAGGCCAAAGAGGAAGCGGAGCAGCAGCGCCAGGAAGCCGAAGCGGCCCGCGAGAGCGCGGAAGAAGCGCGGCAGGAGGCGCAGGAGACCGCCCGCGTGCTCGAAGACGCCGCGACCGACTACGAGGACGCGCTCACCGCGGTCGCCGACGGCGACCTGACGCGGCGCGTCGACGCCGACCGCGACCACGACGCGATGGCGCGTGTCGGCCGCGCAGTCAACCAGATGCTGGACGACATCGAGACGAGCGTCGCCGCCGCGTCCCAGTTCGCCGACCACGTCTCTGACGCGGCGCTGCGCGTGGAGTCCGGGTCTGGGGACGCAATGGACGCCAGCACCGATGTGTCGTCCGCTGTGGACGAGATTTCGGACGGCGCGACCGAGCAGACCGACCGCCTCCACGAGGTCGCGGGCGAGGTCGACGACCTCTCCGCGAGCGCCGAGGAGGTCGCGAAGACCGTCGCGTCGCTGGCCGACACCGCCGGACAGGCCGCCGACGCGGTCGAAGACGGCCGCGAGGCGACCGACGAAGCGGTCGCGACGATGGACGACGTGGCCGACGACGCCGAGGCCGCCGCCGACGCGATGGACGCCCTCGACAGCGAGATGGAGGACATCGGCGAAATCGTCGACGTCATCGCCGACATCGCCGAGCAGACGAACATGCTCGCGCTGAACGCCTCCATCGAGGCTGCCCGTACGGGGGCCGAAGGCGACGGTTTCGCCGTGGTCGCCGACGAGGTCAAGGGGCTCGCCGAGGAGTCCCGGGACGCCGCCGAGGACATCGAAGCGCGCCTGCTCGACCTGCAGGGACAGGTCAGCGACGTCGCTGACGAGATGCGCGATACGAGCGAGAACGTCGCCGACGGCCGGACGACGGTCGGGGACGCCGCGACCGCACTCGACGACGTCGTGGAGTTCGTCGCGGAGACGGACTCCGCGGCCGGCGAGATTCGGGACGCCACGGACCGACAGGCGGAGGCCGCGTCCCGCGTCGCCGGCGCGGTCGACGAGGTCGCCGGCATCAGCGAGGAGACCGCCGCGCAGGCCACCGACGTCGCCGAATCGGCCGACGAACAGACAGAGACGCTCTCGACGGTCGGGGACGCCGCCGCCGACCTCGCGGAGCGCGCCGCGACCCTCGACGACCTGCTCGCGGACTTCGACGCGCGCGGCGGCGAGGAGGTGAACTGAGATGGCACTCACTACCTGGTTCTGGGTCGGTGCAGTCGGCATGGTCGTCGGGACGGTGCTGCCGCTCCGGGACATGATTCGGTATCCGTCGCATCGACGCTACGACCTCGTGCTCGCCGGCATCACCGGCTTGGCCGCCATCGCGTACGCCGCGATGGGACTCGGCTTCACCGAGACGACGGTCGCGGACCACACCATCTTCGTCGCGCGGTACATCGACTGGCTGGTGACGACGCCGCTCATCGTGGCCTACCTCGCGATGCTCGCGAGGCCGGCCCGCCGCACCTACGTGTGGCTGCTCGTGGCGGACATCTTCGTCATCGCTGCGGGTATCGGTGCGGCGTTCACGGACGGAACGCTCCGGTGGGCGCTGTTCGCGGCGGGTGCCCTCGGGTACCTGGTGCTCGCGTTCGGCCTGCTCCGCGTGCTGCCCCGGTCGCTCGGCAGCAACCCCGACCCGCGGGTCCACTCGCTGTTCGTCACGCTCCGGAACATCACCGTCGTGCTGTGGACGCTGTACCCGGTCGTCTGGCTGCTCGGACCGGCCGGCTTCGGCCTTCTCCAGTACGAGATGTACACCATCGTCGTCGTCTATCTGGACTTCATCTCGAAGGTCGGGTTCGTCGCGTTCGCCGCGATCGGCGTGGACGCCGTCGACCGGCTCGTCACGGCGACCCGCGACGCGTCGACCGCCACTCCGAGCCCCGTGGAGGCCCCGTCCGCGACCGACGACGACTGAACCCCTGTTTCTCCCGCTCGCTCGGTCAGAGCACCGTCGCTGCGCCGGCGACGACCGGCACCAGCACCGCGACGTACACCGCTGCGACCGCCGCCCAGTCGCGCCGAATCGCCGGCACGCGACGCTCGTCGACCAGCGACCGCGGCAACACGACGACGGCGAAGAATCCGACCATCAGCACGTAGAGCACGACCGCGGCGGCCACAGCCGTGACCGCCACGCCGTCGAGGACGGCTGCAGGAGCGAGGAACAGCCACGCGAACAGCGGCCCGGTCAGCAGCCCGGCGGCGTAGTGGACAACGCTCGCCAGCCGTCCCGGTGCCTCCCCGGGCGGCCGCTCGGTGAGCACGCCGGCGGCGACGAACGGCGACGTCTCTCCCTCTGGTAGTCGCGCCATCGCCGCGTCCATGACGAGCGTGGCGACGACTGCGGCGGCGACGCCGACGACGAACAACCCCGGCACGGCGGGTGCAGGCGACAACATACCTACTGCTGTGGACCGCACGGGCATCTGCGTGGTGGTACTCACAGGTCACGCCGGCGCGACTGTCTCTCGGGCGACCGCCAGCGTCTTTTCGGCGCTGCCCGTACCCGCAGATGGCCGATGACGACGCCACCGGGCCGACCCGGGGTGGCTCCCGCGGGACGACGAGCCCTATGAGTGCCGAGGCCGCTTCGTTTCAGTCAGTTCGGAGCGGCCGCTAGCGCGGACGCTGACTGGTACGAGAAGTGTGGTTCTACTGGCACTGCCCACTGACTGTTCGACGCCGATATTGTGGGTCTGATATGGGTACGGTTCGCATGTATGCAGAATCGAATTAGATTAATTTATCTTCGCCAGAGCTTCTGGTATCAGTAGTGATAGCACCGGCAGAGGGTTTTTTACTACCGTTGCAGAATCTCGGCCGTCATGCGTGAACAGAGACAGCCGCCGCTGCTGACGAATCGGCGGCAGCTGCTAGGGGCGCTAACGGCAGGGGGAACCGCGGCACTCGCTGGCTGCGTTGGTGGCGGCAGCGACACCAGTGAGGGCGGTGCTGACAGTGCCAGTGGGGACAGCGACGGTTCACTGTCGGTCGTCGTCAGTTCGAAGGGGTACACCGAACAGCTGAATCTCGGGTACGTCGCGTACGAGCTGCTCGCCAACAACACGAACGCGAATCTCGTGGACGAAACTGGACTCGGCGGGAACGCTGCACACGCCAAGGCGTACCAGTCAGGGGAGATACACGCGTACTACGACTATATGGGGTCGCTGTGGGCGTCACACCCGCCGCGACACGACGAAGCCGACTTCGAGACGCCGGACGAACAGTACGACGCACTGAAATCCGAGATGGAGTCCGAACACCCGATTCGGATTCTCGACCGTGCAGACTGGCAGAACACGTGGGCAGTGTTCGTCCGGGAGCGAGCAATCGAAGGGACTGGCATCGAGACCATCAGTGACCTCGCGGCACACGTCAACAGCGGGAATTACGGCATCAAGCCGGCGTTCGGGGACGGGTTCAGAGTCCGCAGTGACGGACTGGACGCCCTCTTCGACTACTACGGGTTCGACTCCCAGCAGGTGGCTCGCTGGGAGGATGAGAACGAATTCCTCGAAGCTGCGTCCGCACAAGCCGTCGGTACGGCTGTCGACGAGGAGTACGCAGACTTGGGGTTCGGATACAGCACGAGTGCCTGGCTGACTGAGGTCGAAGACATCGTATTCCTCGAAGACGACCGAAACTTCTGGCCGTTCTTCCACCCCGTCGGCGTGGTTCACGAGGACGTCGCGACAGACGCCGTCGTTTCGGCGCTGAATACGATGCCAGACGCGATCCCTGACGCAGCGACCATGCAGGAGCTGAACAGTCGCGCAAACGAGGTCGGGAGCCAGCAAGCGGTCGCCGACCATCTTCGAGCCGACGGCTTCATCTAAACAGATGCAGGACTCAACACAGTCGTCCGGAGACAGGAGCGACAAGGCGGCAGATGCAGCATCGACGGACACGTCGGGGCTGAGCCGCGTGAAAGACGTGGTAATGCTACCTGCTCGGTCGTACCTCGTGAAGTTCGCCGTGGCGCTGCTGGTGATTGTCGCGCTCATCGCGGCCGGCGGGTTCTGGGTGCAGGGGAACGCGACTGCGACACTCGAGGACGACACCGCACAGCAGCTCGTGCAGGAAGTCGAGTCCGAGTCCGGCCTGTTGAACGAGTGGCTGGAACGCAACGAGCGCCCGGTCCTCATTGCGTCTAACAGTCCGACACTCGGACTCGATTCGACAGCCGCGGACCAGCAAGCGTACGTGGAGAAGATTGCTGCGAACGAGCTACAGGCCGACCGCGTCGCAGCGGTTCATCTTGCAGACCCGACTGTTGGTGGTGCTAGTGAAGCCGCAATCGTCGCGAGTACCGACGACGAACTCCGGGGCACGAACGTCTCGTCTAGTTCTCACCCGTGGGTCGACCGAACGCGGTCGATCGGCCGTGACTCGGTCCTCTCTACGAATCCGTACGCGAACGCTGACGGACAGCGAGTCGTCAGTTCGATGAGCGTCGCCGCGGACTTCACGCACGTACTCGTCGTCGAGTACGACGCGGGCGACCTCAGTAACCAGTTCAGTGCCGGCATCGATGGAACGTTCACGCAAGTCGTTCGGCCGACGTCAGATTCGACGGAGGTGTTGTTCTCGGACGCCGGGACAGACACCGTCGGCCAGCCGTACGCCGGCAACCGAACGCAAGCCGACATCCCGGAGATCAGCACGGCGGCGCGGAACGGGACGTTCACAGACGCGCCGACGAAGAACGCCGTCCTCGACGAGAAGTACGTCGCTGCGTACGCGACCATCCCCGGAACGAACTGGGTCGTCGTCAAGCACGCACCAGCGGAGAACGCGTTCGCGCTGAGCGAGCAGATTCGCAGCAACATCCTCGTGTTCATCCTCGTCGCGCTCGTCGGGGTCGTGGTCGTCGGCGGGACGATCGGCCGGAACACGGCAACGTCGGTACAACGCCTCTCTGAGGCGGCGACAGCCATCGAGCACGGCGAGTACGATGTCGACGTTGCGAGTTCACGCCGCGACGAAATCGGCCAGCTGTCGACCTCGCTGGGGAGTATGCGTGACGCGCTCGTCTCGAAGATCGACGAGGCCGAGAGCGCCCGCGAGCAAGCGACCGCCGCCCAGCAGGAAGCCGAGGAGGAGCGCGCTCGGGCCGAGGACGAACGCGAGCGCGCCCGGGAAGCCAAAGAGACCGCTGAGGCGCTGGCAACGGAACTCGAACAGCAGGCCGAGACGTACAGCGAGGTGATGGCGGCGTGTGCGGACGGCGACCTGTCACAGCGCATGCCGGAGGACGAGGCGGACAACGAGGCGATGGCTGCCATCGCGGCGTCGTTCAACGACATGCTCGCCGAGTGGGAGCGAACCATCGTCGACATCCAGGAGTTCGCCGACGCCGTCGCGACGGCCAGCGAGGAAGCCGAGGTCGGCGCGGCCGACGCGGAGCGGGCGAGCGGCCAAGTGAGTGAGTCCGTTCAGGAGATTGCGGGCGCTGCCGACGAGCAACGCGACATGCTCGATACGGTCTCGGAGGAGATGACCGACCTGTCGGCGGCCATCGAGGAGGTGGCGGCGTCCGCTGATTCGGTCGCGGAACACTCCCACCAGACGGCCGAGATTGCGCGAAGCGGCGAGTCGACCGCGCAGCAAGCCATCGAGCGGTCGCGGACCGTCCAGTCTGCAATCGACACGACCGTCGAGAACGTCGAGCAACTCGACGAGCAGATGGCGGAAATCAGCACGATTGTCGAGTTGATTTCGGACATCGCGGAGCAGACGAACATGCTCGCGCTGAACGCGAACATCGAAGCGGCGCGAGCGGACAAGTCCGGCGACGGCTTCGCCGTGGTCGCCGACGAGGTCAAGGACCTCGCCGAGGAGACGCAGGCGTCGGCAAACGATATCGAGGAGGTCATCGAGGAAGTCCAGACGCAGACGCAGACGACCGTGGAGGAAGCTAGGAGCGCAGAGCAGTCGATGGAGGAAGGCATCGAGGCAGTCGAGGAAGTCGTGTCGGCGTTCACTGAGGTGGCGGGCCACGCCGAGGAGACCGACAGTGGCGTTCAGGAAATCAGCGACACCACTGACGACCAGGCCGCCAGCACCGAGGAAGCGGTGTCGATGACCGAGGAGGTCGCGGACCTCAGTGAGTCCACTGCTGGGGAGGCCCAGAGCGTCTCTGCTGCGGCAGAGGAGCAGGCGGCGTCGATGTCGGAGATTACGGGTAGCGTCGAGTCGCTGAGCGATCGCGCCGAGCAACTCGAAACGCTGCTATCGAAGTTCGACGTCGAAGAGCACAGAAACACCGGCCGCGAGTAGCCGTCGTCCGGAGTCGGGCTCGCGGCCTCGTCTGTTGACGCCGGACTGTCTGGCGGCGTCCGGTCGGGTTAGTCAGTTCGCCGCGGTGCCGTGTTCGCGCCGTCCTGTGGCGTGTCTTCGTCGGTCTGGTGGACCGTCCCGCTGACCTCGACACGGAACTCGTTCAGTCGCTCGTTGAGCGTGTCGGCCTGATTGGTGAGCGACTGGAGACTGCTCGTCACTTCCGTAATCGACGCCGTCTGCTCCTCGGACGCCGCGGAGACGTTCTCCGCGCGGTCGGCCGTCGCCTGACTGATTTCGGCGATGTCGTCGATGTTCGCGACGACGCGCTCGGACCGCTCGGCTTGCTCGTCCATCGCTTGGCTGATCTCCTGGATACCGTTGCGGGTCTCTTTGACGTTCGTCGTCACCTCGCCGAAGGCGTCGACCGTCTGCTCGACGGCGGCCGCGCCGTCGTCGACGCGCTGTTCGGCGACGCGAATCTCTTCGACGGTCGTCTCCGTCTGCGTCTGGACTTCCTCGATGAGTTCTGCGATGTCTTCGGCGGAGCGCTGGGTTTCGGTCGCGAGGTCTTTGACTTCGTCGGCGACCACGGCGAACCCGTCGCCGTCACCGGACCCGCCGTTCCCCGATCCGGCCCGCGCCGCTTCGATGTTGGCGTTCAGCGCGAGCATGTTCGTCTGCGCTGCGATGTCACTGATGAGCTCCGCGATGTCGTCGATCTCCGTCGTCAACTGGTCGAGTTCTTCGACGTTCCGCACGGTCGTCTCCATCGTGTTCTGGACAGATTCGATGGCTTCGATCGCGTCTTCGGCTGTCTGCTCGCCGTCGACAGAGATGTCCGCGGTGTCGCTGGCGGTGTCGGCGACACTCTGTGCGGTCGCCGCGACCTCTTCGACGGTGGCCGAGTGGGAGTCCATCTCCTCGGCGACGGCTTCGAGTTGTTCGCGCTGGTCGTCGGTGCCGGCCGCAATCTCCTGGACGGACTGACTGACGGTTTCGCTCGCGTCCTGTATCTCTTTCGCGCCGGCCGTCGCCTCCTGGCTGGCGGTCGTGACTTCCGTCGAGAACCCCTGGATCTCGGCGATTGTGCGCTCCATCGTGGTCAGCATCTCGTTGACAACTGCGGCCACCTCGGCGATTTCTTCGTTGTCCGTCGTGGTCTCGACTCTCGCCGTGAGGTCGCCGTCCGAGGCTGCTTCGAGCGTCGAACCGACTTCCATCGCTTGTGCTTCGAGGTCGTCGGCGAGGCGCTGGATCTCCTCGCTCTGCTCGCGGGCCTCCTCTTTGGCTGCTTCGGCTTCGGCTTGCTGCCGTTTCGCTTCGGCTTTCTGCTGTTCGGCTTCCTCGCGCGCTTGCTCTGCTTCGCGACGTTTCGCTTCGGCTTCCTCCCGGCGCTGCGCTCGCTCCTCGACGAGTGTCTGCATGTCTTCGACGATGGCGAGTGTCGCCGTCCCGCCAATTGCGAACACAGCGACCGTCGCGGTCATGATCGGTCCCGTTGCGAGGTTGAAAATCTCGGTGGCGACGCCGGCTTTCTCCAGCATCAGCGAGATCGTCCACGTCACGCCCAGCAGTGACGCGAAGCTGAACGCCATCCAGAAAGCGGCTTCCGCCTCACTGTCTCGGTAGTTCCGGTACCCGAGCGTGGCCGCTGCGGCGAAACTCAGCGCCCCCACAGCGTCACCGAGGGGTGCGACGACTGTGTCTACGAAGACCGCGATGTCAACCATCGGTGACCTCCGATGTCTGCCGTTCGACGATGTCCTGTCGCCGCTGGTAGGCTGCGAACAGGAACGTGATGCCAGCGAGCCCGATACCGACGACGTGTTCCGTGACGTTCAACACGACCGGCAGTACCACGGCTTCGAGATTCGTCGCAATCATGCCGACGACGAGCAGGAGGTAGCCAGCAGTGAACCACTTTGTCTCGTCTTTGTACTGACTCAGGACCGGTAACAGCCCGAGTACAGCGACTATCAACCCAACCACTTCCAGCACGCCGAACGCCCCTAGGCTAGCCATACAATTGCGGAAAGGATAGCCGGAACCACTAACCTTTCTCTAACTATATAATTTCGAACCAAGAACGGTATCGTAGTTTCCATAGTACACAGTAAATGTACTGTATCATCCCGATACTGGCCAGTGAGAATCACCCGACCGTGTTTTACCCTCCGTGTACTCGGAGTGACCCACATGGGTCTCGTCTGTGAGTTCGAACTGGAGTCCTCGGACCTGCCGCTGTGTGACACGGTCGACGAGCTCGACGCAGTACTCACCGTCGACAACGTCGTCTCCGGGACGAGCGGCCGACCCGCGCTCGTGTTCTCCGCGACCGGCGTCGACCCGGAGGCACTCGAAGACGCCTTGCGTCGGGACGACTGCGTCGTTGAGTTCACTGCTATGGACTCGGGCGTCGTCGAGTCGCGGTATCGGGCCGTCATCGACACGGCCTACGTGGAGATGTACGCGGAACTCGTCGACCGAGAGACGTACCCGATGGGCGCGCTCGTGACGGCGCACGGGTGGAAAGTGAGCACGCAGTTCGCGGACCGGGCGGACCTCGAAGCGTTCCGAGACATCTGTCAGGCGAGTAGCCTCACCTTTTGCCCGCACCGGCTGTGTGAGACCGAGCACGGCGGTGACGACTACGGACTCACCGTCCCGCAGCGGGAGGCGCTGCTGGCGGCGCGCCGCCGGGGGTACTTCGACGTGCCCCGGACGGCGGACCTCGCAGACGTGTCCAGCGAACTCGACGTGACGCCGTCGGCGCTCTCGGAGCGGCTGCGCCGCGCCACGCGGACGCTCGTCGACAACACGGTCGCCAGCTCCGAGCGATGACGGCGAACCTGGCAGCGACCCGCCGAAATCCCCGAACACGACACCCGTTATAAATTGCTGGACATATGTCGGGAACGGGTATCGGTGTCACGAGCGTACCGTGACGTGAGGAGGCCCCGACAATGACAATCCACGAGCAACCCCACGTCGCAGACCGGCACGCCCACTTCGTCGGTGGCGGCATCGCCTCGCTCGCCGGCGCAGCGTTCCTCGTCCGCGACGGGAACATGCCCGGCGAGAACATCCACGTCTACGAGAAACTCGACGTCACCGGCGGCGCGATGGACGGTGCCGGCGACCCGGACGAGGGCTACCTCATCCGGGGCGGCCGGATGTTCAACTACCCGACCTACGAGTGTACGTGGGACCTCTTCGAGACGATTCCGTCCCTCGAAGACGACTCGCGGTCGGTGAAGGACGTGATGGACGAGTTCAACGACGCGAACCCCTCGCACGCGAAGACGCGGCTGATGCACGAGGGCGACCGAATCGACGCCTCGAAGTACGGGCTGACAGACCAGCACCGGCAGTCGCTGGTCCGGTTGCTGCTCACATCCGAGGAGCAACTCGGGGACACGCGCATCGAGGAGTGGTTCGACGAGTCGTTCCTGGAGACGAACTTCTGGTACGTCTGGGCGACCATCTTCGCGTTCCAGCCCTGGCACAGCGTCGCGGAAGTCCGGCGGTACATGTACCGCTTCCTCCACGAGTTCCCCCAGTTGCACAGCATGGAGGGCATCGACCGGACGAAGTACAACCAGTACGACTCGATGATTCTCCCGCTGCGGCGGTGGCTCGAAGACCGCGGCGTCAACTTCGAGTACGGCCACGAGGTGACGGACATGGACATCGTGCCGGCGCAGAGCGGCCGCACCGTCGAGCGCATCCACTGCGAGACAGACGACAGGACCGAGACGGTGGACGTGGACGCGTCGGACCTCGTGTTCATGACAAATGGCTCGATGACCGACGGGTCGTCTATCGGCGGAATGGACGAGGCACCCGACGTGAACGAGACCGGCGCATCCTGGGAGCTGTGGAAGTCCATCGCGGAGGACAATCCGCAGTTCGGGAATCCGTCGGTGTTCGCCGACAACGTCACGGAGACGAAGTGGGAGTCGTTCACCGTCACCCTGCACAACACCGAGCTGTTCGACCACATCGTCGACTTCACCAACGAGGAGCCGGGCAACGGGCTCGTCACGTACCTCGGGTCGAACTGGCTGCTGTCGACGGTCGTCGCCGCCCAGCCGCACTTCGCGAACCAGCCGGACGACGTGAAGGTGTTCTGGGGGTACGCGCTGTTCCCGGACCGGGAGGGGAACTACGTGGAGAAGCCGATGTCCGAGTGCACCGGCCGCGAGATTCTGGAGGAGCTGTGTTACCACCTCCAGTGCGAGGACCGGCTCCCCGAGATACTCGACGACGTGACGTGCATCCCGGCGATGATGCCGTTCATCACGGCGCACTTCCAGCCCCGCGAGCCCGGTGACCGGCCCGAGGTCGTGCCGGACGGGTCGAACAATCTGGCGTTCCTCGGGCAGTACGCCGAACAGCCGCGGGACGTGGTGTTCACGGTCGAGTACTCCGTACGGTCGGCGATGACCGCCGTCTACGAGCAACTCGACCTCGACGAGTCCGTACCGCCCGTCACGAAACACTACCGGGACCCGGACGTGCTCGCGGAGGCCGTTCGCGCGGCCTACCGCTGACTCGGCCGGAGCAGGGTCACGCGTCCCGGAGTTCGTCGTACCGGGCCTCGATGTCTAGCATCGGCTCCGGGTAGTCGACGCCCAGTTCGACACCGTACTCGACCTGCTCGTCGGCAGCCATCCGCCACGGGCGGTGTGCGTACTCCGGGGGCAGCGAGGACAGCTCCGGGAGCCACGTCGTCACGTACTCGGCGTCGTCGTCGTAGTACTCGGCCTGCGAGAGCACGTCGAAGAAGTCGTCCCGGGAGTCGTTGCCGACGCCGGCCTGGTACGCCCAGTTCCCCCAGTTCGACGCGACGTCGTAGTCGACGAGGCGCGCCTCGAAGTAGGCCGCGCCCCACCGCCAGTCGACGCCGAGCGCGTCGGTGAGGAAGGAGGCGACGTTCTGGCGGCCCCGGTTCGACACGTACCCCGTCTGGGTCAGTTCCCGCATGTTCGCGTCGACGAACGGCACCCCGGTCTCGCCGTCTATCCACCGCTGGAACGCCTCGCGGTCGCGGTCCCACTGTCTGTCCACGTCCCGGATGCCGGTCGGCGTGAAGAACGCGCCGCCGTGTTTCTGGAACTGGAACTGGAAGAAGTCCCGCCACAGCAACTCGAACACCAGCCAGTACGTGTCCTCGTTTTCGACCCGGTCGGCCTCGTAGCGCTGGACTTCGGCGTGAATCCACCGCGGTGACAGGCAGCCCGCCGCCAGCCACGGCGAGACCTTCGAGGAGTAGTCCGCGCCCAGCAGCCCGTTCCGGGTCTGCTTGTACTCCCGGAGGTGGTCGCCGTCCCAGACGTAGTCTTCGACCCGGCGTTTGCCGGCCGACTCGCCGCCCTCGAAGTGCAACACGGCGCGGTCGTCGGTCGGCGGGTCGACGACGCCCAGGTCGGACTGCGTCGGAATCGGGCCGGGGTCGAGGTCCGGCGTCCGAATCGCCTCCGGGGCCGACACCAGGTCCCGGATTTCGCCGTCGCCTTCGACGGTCTGCCGCCAGGGCGTGAACGTGTCCTCGATTCGGTCGCAGGGCGTCGGCAGGTCCGAGACGTGGTACAGCGTGTGCGTCCACCGCTGCTCGAAGCTGACGCCCTCGGGGAGCGCCGCCTCGACGGCGTGCGCTCGCGCTCGCTCCTCGGTCGCGGGCTTCGTCTGCGCGTAGACGGCGTCGGCGTCGGTTCGCCGAGCCAGCTCCGAGAGGAGTTCCTCGGGGCGGCCGCGCCGCACGAGCAACTCCCCGCCGCGGTCCCGAATCGACTCGCGGAGGTCCCGGACGCTCTCGCGGCGGAACTGCGTCCGGTGCGGGCCGCACTTCGCCGTCCCGTACCGCGTCTCGCGGCGGTCCCGCGGGTCGAACACGTACACCGGAACGACCGCGTCAGCGGCGTCGACGGCGTCTGTGAGCGTCGCGTTGTCCGTGACCCGGAGGTCGTCCCGGAACCAGACGACAGCGGTTGCCATGCAGCGGGTACGGAGCGGGTCGGCAAGTAGCTGTTCCAGCGCGACAGCGAGCGACAGCGGCGTGGGCACCGATCGGCCGCTATCGACCGGGTCGTGTCACGCGCTCGTCGCGCTGTCTGCGCGCGGGAGTTCGACGACGAACGTCGCGCCGCCGTTCTCGTTGTCCTCGACCCACACGGCCCCGTCGTAGCGGTTGACCAGCGTCCGCACGAGGTACAGCCCGAGCCCGGTGCCGTCGCTGTCTATGCCCCGCGCCCCCTCGTCGAAGATGACGTCCTTGCGGTCGTCGGGGATTCCCCCGCCGTTGTCCGCAATAGACACCCGGACGCAGTCCTCGAACTCCGTCGTCGAGAGCCGGATTTCGGGGACGTCGGCGTCGTTGTGGAGAATCGCGTTCTGGAGGAGGTTCCGGAAGACGGAGCCGAGCATGTCGTCGGCCAGCACCGGCGTGTCCGACAGCGACCCGTCGGTCGTGACCAGGACGCTGCGGTCGCTGGACTGGACGTCGTCGATGCGGTGCTGGAGGACGCGCTGCAGGTTCGTCCGCGACAGGTCGGTCTCTGCCTGCAACAGCAGTTCCGTCACCTCCCGCGCGGACGTCGTGATGTCGATGGCTTCGCGGGCGGCGTTCACCACCGGCTCCAGGTACTCGACGCCGTCGTCGTCGACGTGGTCTTCGAGGAACTCGGCGTAGCCGACCACGATGTTGAGGCTGTTCCGGATGTCGTGGCGAACGATCTGATTGAGGATGTTGAGGTTGTCCCGCTGGGTCTCGAGCTGGCGCTCGTAGGTTTTGAGGTCCGTGATGTCGCGGGCGTAGCCGAGGACCGCCGTTTCGTCCCGGCCCGCGACCGTGTAGGGAATCTTCGTCGTGCGGAAGAGGCGGGTCTCCCCGTCGGCGGTCGTCAGCTCCTCCTCGGGAATCTCGAGCGGTTCGCCGGACTCCATGACGCGGCGGTCGTCCTCCTGGAAGTCAGTCGACTCGTCGGCGTCCGGGAGAATGTCGCGTTCGGTCTTTCCCTCGACGGCGTCCGGCTCCATGCCGTAGGCCTCGGCGGTCGTCTCGTTCGCGAGGAGGTAGACGCCGTTCTCGTCCTTGGCGAACAGCAGGTCGGGAACTAGGTCGATAATTTGGCGGAGCTCCTCGCGGGTCTGTTCGAGCGTCTTCTCGTACTCCTTGCGCTCGTCGATGTCGAGGTGGATGCCGACGGCCCGCAGCGGAGTCCCGTCCTCGTCGCGCTCGACGACCTTCCCGGCGTCCCGAATCCACTTCCAGTCGCCGTCGGTCGTCCGCATCCGGTGCTCGCAGTCGTACAGCTCCGTCTCCCCCTCCATGTGGGGAGTCAGCGCCGCCTCGACCCGCTCCATGTCGTCCGGGTGGACTCGCTCCTCCCACGTGTCGAGGTGGGGGTCGACCTCGTCGGGCGACAGCCCGAGCATCGTCGCCCAGCGGTCGTTGAACGCGACTCCGTCGGTCTCCACGTCCCAGTCCCAGATGCCGAGGTTCGCGCCCTCGACGGCGAGGTCGAGGCGCTCTTTCGTCTCGCGGAGTTCGCGCTCGCTGGCTTTCCGGTCGGTGATGTCCTGGAAGATGCCGATGGCACCAGTCACGGCACCGTCGTCGTCGAACTGCGGTTCGGCGACCGCCCGGACCCACCGGGTCTCGCTGGCCTGCGTCCGGATGCGGAGCTGCACGTCGTAGGGCTCGCCGTCCGTCCGCAGTCGCTCGAAGGCGTCCGTAATCGTCTCCCGGTCGTCCGGGTGGTAGAACTCGATCGCGTCCGCCAGCGTGACGTCGGCGTCGGGCGTCAGTCCGTGAATGCGGTACACTTCGTCGGTCCAGCGCAGCGACTCGCTCGGGAACTCCACCCCCCAGCCGCCGATGGACGCGCTCTCCTGGGCGGTCTCGATGAACTCTCGGCTGCGTTCGAGTTCCCGCTCGCGGGCCACCCGCTCGGTCACCTCGCGGTCCACGGCGATGAACTGCTCCGTCCCGTTGACCGTCACCTTGTTGACCCAGATTTCGACCGGGAACACCTCGCCGTCGCCCCGGCGGTGTTCCCCCTCGACTTTGAGCACGTCGCCCTCCGCCATCTCCGCCCACATCGCCTGGAGTTCCTCGCGGTCGTAGCCGACCTCGAACTCGGCGACGTTCATCGAGAGCAGGGTCTCGCGGTCGATGCCGAGCGTGTCGCATTCGGTCTGGTTCGCGTCGAGCACCGCCCCCTCGGCGTCGTGGATGACGATGCCGTCGGGCGAGTTGTCGAACAGGACGCGGAGCCGCGTGCGCTGGCGTTCAAGCTGGCGTTCGCGGCGTTTCCGCTCGGTGACGTCGCGGCTCGTGCAGACCAGCCGGTCGCCCTCGACCCGCGAAAGCGTGACCTCGTGCTCGACGCTGCTGCCGTCCCGCTTTGTTCCGACCGCCACTCCCCGCCACTGGCCGTCCCGCTCGATGGCCGGGAGGACGGTCTCCTCGAGGCGTTCGACCGCGTCGCCCTCGTACAGCCGCCGCCAGTCGCTGCCAAGCAGTTCGTCGGCCGCGAAGCCGAACGTGTCCGCGTAGGCCCGGTTCACGTAGACGAACTGCCCGTCGTCGAGCACGGCGATGCCGTCGTCGGCCGCGTCCACGGCGTCAGAGAGCCCGTCCACCGGCTGCTCGGGGGCCTCGTTCAGCCGCACGGTGAGTCCGTCCCGGAACGGGAACGCGCGGACGCGGAACCACGCCTCCCGCGGTTCGGCGTACGTCTCGAACGAGACGTCCGCTCCGTCCGCCATCGCCCGTTCGAGCGCGTCGGGGGCGCTGGCGTCGAATCGCTCGCGCAGCACGCCCCACGCCGATTCGCCGACCAGCGACGCGCCGTCCCGGCCGAGGAGCGCCGCTGCGGGTTCATTGACGAACACCACTCTGCCGTCGCCGTCGACCGCGAACAGCGGTTCGTCGATACTGTCGAGTACGTCTGTCGCTGGCGCTGTCGACCAGCACTGGTCCCTTGCATCCATCTCAGTTCCCACGGTCTGTGATGGTTCCTAGAGAGGAACCAGTCTGTATTGACTGTTCGGGCCAGCGCCGGTGTGGCGGCCGCCGCCCTCAGAGGTACGAGTCGTCGTAGGCGTCGCTTGACCGCTCGGCGTGGTCGTTCCCGCAGTCCGGGCACTCCAGGCGCTCGGTGTCGTCCATCGTGACGTCCAGCGACCCGCAGTTCGCGCAGTAGTAGCCGTAGCGGTCCTCGCGGCTGTCGTCCGTGTACACGACGAAGAACGGCGCGTCGGTCCCGGACTCGCGTTCGTCGCGCGCGACGACCACCGACTGGCCGTCCTCGGTGGTGGCCGTCGTCGTCCCGTCCTCGGTCTCCGTGCCGGGGAGGTCGTCGCCGCCCGCGTCGCCGGGCTGTTCGTCGTCGCCGGCGTCGACCGTCGACGGGTCGGCGAACACGACCTCGACGAGCGACTCGTCGCCGACCGAGAGGTCGCGCTCCTCGGCGTGCTCCAGACCGAAGCGTTCGAAGAACTGGCCGCCCTCCGTGTTCGCGTCGAGGACGGTCGCCCGGAGCGTCGACGCGCCGGCGTCCCGCAGCGCCTCGCGCATCGACTCGAACAGCGCCGTCCCGACGCCCCGCCCGCGGTGCTCGGGGTCGACGAACAGCCACGACAGTTCGCCGGTGTCGCCGTCGACGACGCCCTCGACGTAGCCGACGACCGCCTCCCCTTCGATGTTCTCGCCGCGCTCCGCGACGCGCACGAGCGTCGTCTCGCCGTCCAGTTTCTCCGACACCGCGTCGCCGCCGAACTCGCTGTCGACGATGCGGTCTATCTGCTGGGGGCTGAGGCTGTGCGACGCGGTCATCGAACTCTCCACGACGTCCGCGATGCGTTCCGCGTCGTCGGCCGTCGGCTCTCGGAGGTCCATGCGTGGACGTTCGTCGGTGACACAGATAAGTAACGGGCGCGTTAGCCCGTCTGAACCCCTATAACGACATTTGTGCCGTTACTCCGCCTGCACTCGCAGGCCGTTCAAGTGAAATCGAGAGATGAGGCTCTCTAGCGGCTCTCGCGGCCGCAACAGGCCTTTTCGGGTTGTAGGCCGAACGGCTACAGGCTATGCCCGAGGACGACACCGACATCGGCAGCGTGCAAGACAACGCCAGAGAGCGCCAGCACGAGCGCAGCGAGCACGTCGAAGACATCCTGAACGGGGTTGACGGCCTGCTCGACGAGGACAAGTACCCGACCACGAGCGAGGAGCTCGCCGTCGAGTACGCGGACGAAGCCATCGACCTCCCGAACGAGACGGAGAGCCTCGGCAGCGTCTTCGACCGGCTGGTCGACGAGCGCTTCGAGACCCCGGCGGAGGCCCGCGAAGTGCTCTACAGCGAACTCACCGGGCCGGCGGACACCGGCGACGAGTACAGCGAGGGACGCGACCTCGAACGGGTGGACGACGCCGACAGCGAGGACGTCACCGACAGCGGCGCGTCGGACGTGTAGCGACGCTCGACACCCGCTCCGGAGGGCGGCGGTAGCGCCGACACCCGCCGTTCGGTCGCCCCGGCTCGTGCGCGCTACTTCGGGTCGCTCGGTAGGGCGGTCCGACCGCAGGCGCGTCCGGTCGACGTTGCGTTCTTCCGACAGTACTACGTCGTGGCCGTCGTCGCCCCCGTATGGACAGCGCCCGCGCCCTCCTGCTGGCAGTCGCCGCCGTGTTGCTCGCGCTCGCCGTCGCGTTCGTGCTCCCGTTCCTCGATTTCTTCCTGCTGGCCGTGCTGCTCACGGTCGTCTTCCTGCCCATCCAGGAACGCCTGGAGCGCCGGCTGCGGCCGACGGTCGCCGCCACCACCATCGTCGTCGTGGCGTCCGTCACCGTCGTGTTGCCGCTGCTGTACGTCGTGCGGGCGGCGGCCGCCGACGCCGTCGACCTCTACCGCGCGGCCAGCGCGGGCGACGTGTCGTTCGCGGGCGTCGAAGCCCAGATTCGGGCGGCGACGGGCGTGAGCGTCGACATCGGGAGCCAGCTGCAGGCGGCGGTCGGCGGCATCGAAGTCGGGAGCGTCGTCTCCGTCTTCGGCGTCCTCACGCACGCGCTCATCGGGCTCGGGCTGACGCTGTTTCTGCTGTTCTACTTCCTGAAGGACCGCGAGGATTTCCTCTCGTGGGTGCGCACGCGCGCCCCGCTCCCGGACACCGCACACGACAGGCTGGCAAGAGAACTCGACCGCATCCTGAAAGCAGTGCTCGTCGGTCACGTCTTCGTCGCCGTCGTTCAGGGGCTGCTCGCCGGCATCGCGCTGTTCGCGACCGGCATCCCGAACGCGACGTTCTGGACGGTCGTGATGACCGTGCTCTCTCTGCTGCCGGTCGTCGGCTCGTTCCTCGTTTGGGGGCCGGCCGCCATCTACCTGTTTGCCACCGGAGACACCGCGGCCGCCGCCGGCCTGGTCGTCTGGGGGACCGTCGTCGTCGGCGTCTCCGACGACTACCTCCGCCCCATCGTGGTCGACCGGTACGCCAAAGTCAACCCCGCGGTCATCATCGTCGGCGTCCTCGGTGGTATCTACGTCGTCGGCGTCATGGGCATCTTCTTCGGCCCGGTCCTCATCGGGATGCTGCGGGCGACCATCGACGTACTCGCCGAAGAGTTCGGGCCGACAGCGTCCGCCTGACCGACCGACCGCGACCCCTGTTCCTGTCGGCGGCGTGACGCGCGGCGAGCGATTAATGTAGTCCTACCCGCTTCGGCCACGTGCGAAACTGCGTCCTACTCGCCGGCCGCGCCGGCGGGACCGCCACAATGTTCGGCACCGACGACCCGAGAACGCGCGGGCGACACGTCCGACAACTCCCCGGTAGCGGCGGCACCGGCGACGTCGTTCTCGCCGGCGTGGTCCACGACCACCCGGCCAGCGCACACCGCGTGCGCACCGTCGTCGAAGCGACCGACCCCGACGTGCTGGCGCTGGAGTTGCCGCCGCTGGCGGTGCCGCTGTTCGAGCGGTACGCCGACGACGGCGGCGTGTCCGCGTCCGGCGAGGAGATGAGCGTCGGCGTCCGGGCGGTCGACGCGGCCGACGTCGTCGGCATCGACGGCCCCTCCCTGGGGTTCCTGGCTCGGCTCGCCCGGACGCTCCGCCGGAGCGACCCGTCGCTGTCGACGGTTCGGACCGTCCTGCGAGCCGTCCTGTCGGTGAGCGCGCACGCGGTGGCGTGCAGGGCCGCGGCGCTGCTCGGCGCTCCGACCGCCGCCGGGCTCGCCGTCGACGCGCCCGTCGAACACGACGTCGACAGCGAGGACGCGCCCGAGCGACAGGCCGACGACGAACAGCGCCAGATTCGGCAGGCGCGGGCCGTCCTCGGCGCGTTCGGGAAGGCCGACCCGGTACGGGTCCGAGACGAGACCCGGGAGAGACACATGGCCGACCGGCTCGCGGCGCTCCGCGAGCGCGGCGACGTGGTCGCGGTGGTCGGCGTCGACCACCTCGACGGACTGGTCGCCGGCCTCGCGTAATCGCCACGCGTTCCGACCGCGACGCGTCGTCGGGCAGACGACGACACCGCCGGGACTGGTTATACACCCGGAGGGTGCAAGCACCCCGTTTAGTCGCCTTCCCGGCGTTGTCTCTGCCATGGCGCGTTCGGAGTTCACGACAGACCGAGACGACGTAGAGCGATGGGCGGAGAGCCACGACGCGGTACCAGTCCGGGAGGCGGGTCGGGTCGAACTCGTCCCCGAGAACGAGACGACGCCCGACCAGGAGCGCATCGACTGGGACGCCTTCCACCACTACGTCGACGACAACGACCAGGTCGTCATGTACCACGGTGAGACCAGCGACCGGCAGCCGTTCGAGATATCGAACCGGACGGACGCCCTGGACCGCGCCGAGTTCGAGGAAGCCCACGACCGCGACCAGATAGAGAACCGGCTCCTCGAAGGCGAGACCATCGAGGGGACCGTCACCGAGACGACGGTCGTGACCGAGACCGTCGTCGAGGAGACGACCCTGGAGAGCGAGATTGTCGACCAGGACGTCGTGGACCGCCACGTGACCGACGTGGAACTGCTCGACCGCGACTGCCGGTCCTGCAGCGTCGAGAGCGACACGGGCGTCGTCGACCGGGACGACTGGGTCGACACCGACCGGTTCGTGCTCGCCGACGACGAGGTGGCGACCGGGCAGCGCGAGGAGTACGACCAGTCGCCGTACGACGTCACGGTCGAGGTCGACGAGCGCTGGCGGGTGACCATCGACGAACGGGAGCGCTACACGGTCGAGACGCGAATCACCGACGTGGACGTCGCGGAGTCCGAGACGGTCGACAGCAAGGACATCGAGACGCAGGTCGACGTCGACGCCGTCCACGACCAGCTGCTCCGGACCATCGACCTCGACCACGACGAGGACACCGAGGTCGTCGACACCGAGACCTACGACATCGACAGCGAGTTCACGGAGAACGACCGCATCACGACCTCGCTGACCTCCCACCGCACCGTCCAGAAGGAGGTCGCCGAGCAGTGGGAGCTCGCGACGGACGTCGTCGCGGGCGAACTGCGCTCCCGGGAGACCCTCGACGAGACGGTGATGCACAGCGGGCTCGCCGAGCGCGACGGCGCGATGGGGGCAGTCGGCGAGACCGAACAGACGACGACCGCGGGCGAACCAGCGGGGGCTGGCGCGAGCGCCGCCGGCGCGACGGACACCGACCACATCGGGAGCGACGACGTGGACGTCCGGCTGGAGCCCCAGGACGACGACGTCGGGAAGCCCGTCGTCGTCGCCACCGGCGACCAGATCGGGATGGTCACCGAGGTGGAGGGCGACACCGTCTACGTCGACCCCCACCCCGGCATGACGGAGAAGATCATGGCGAAACTCGGCTGGGGCGACCGCGACGACGACGACCTCCCGCTGGCGTCCGACCGCATCGCCGCCATCACCGACGACGACGTGCGGCTGACCGGCGACTACGACGAGGAGACCCTCGAAGAGATTCGGTAGTCACGTCGGTCCGGTCGGCACGCAGTCGAGGACTGACACTCACGGCCGCCGCGCGAACAGCGCGAGGTGGCCGACGATGGCCGGGTCTTCCAGACCGCCGGCGAGCGCGCCCGACAGCACGCCGACGGTGCTGATGAACGCGGCGGTGCGCACCAGGTCGACGACGCCGACGGTGGGCTCTTCGAGGCTCGGCCAGTTCGACATCAGGTTCGGCGGGAACACGGCCAGCTCGATGACGAGCATGACGGTCCCGACGAGCGCGAACAGCCCGACCATCGCGAACACGAGCACGAGAAACACCGTGACGTTCACCAGCGCGGTGTGCTCGGTGACGACCCGGTGGCGCTTCCGGGGGAAGGAGAGATTCTGCGAGAACAGGAGGTAGAGCGCGGCAGCGAGGACGCTCGCGACGGCGAACAGCGCCGCCGTCGCGTTCCCCATGTGGAAGCCGACGTCCCAGGACTCGGCGCTGAAGACGATGACGAGCGTCGGCGCGAGCGCGGCCGTCGACAGCTTCGGCAGCGACAGCGGCAGCAGCGGCGCGCGGCTGTCAACGAGCGCGCGCAGCACACGACCGGGATTCCCGGCGGCGCTCGCAGCGTGGAACGCCAGCCGGCCGAGGCGACCCCAGGGTTCGGCCTCGTCGGCGGGAATCTCGTCGGCGACCCGGTGGAGGTCGCGGGCCACGTCGGCGTCGAACCGCGGGACAGACCGCCGGTCGGGGTCGAAGTCGAACGGTTCCATCGCGCCGCCGTCGCCGTGTCGCGCGCCGAGCAGATGGCCCACAAGGTGGACGAGCAGCGTCGCGGCGTTCCAGCGCACGGCCGCGTCGTCCAGCGACCGGCGTGGGTCCCCGCGCGGCGCGCTGCGGAGGTGGCGCGTGGAGACGACGGCGACCCGCGCGAGCGGGGACGCCAGCCCGGGGACGACGCGCTCCCTGCTGGAGACGAGTGCGACGTCCGTCACGACGACGACGAGGTCGTAGGGACCCTCGACCATCCGCTGGGTGGCGCGGTCGAGGAACTCCGAGGGGCGACGGCGACTGTGGTCTGCGAGCCGGCTGGCGGGCTCCATGTGGCACCGCCAGGCGACGTCGGTCGCCGACGCGAGTTCGGCCACGGCGTCTCCGCAGGCCCGGTGCGCGAACGATTCGAGGCGGTCCGGGTCGGTGCCGGGCGCGTGCGCGACGAGCACTCCGACGTCGACCCGGCGGTCGCTGGCGTCCTCGCCGGCCGACGCAACGAGTGTCGGCGCGTCGGCACGGCGCTGTGCGGCGTCACTCATGTCGAAGCCACGCGAGCCCGCGTCACGCGTCCCGGAGCGCGCGAGCGCGGTACCGGTCGCGTGCGGCCTCGAACAGCGGCCACACGACGGCGCTCTGGCCCTTCTCCCAGTGCAACAGTGGCACCGCGTCGGCACCGTACTTCGACTTGAAGCGGAAGATGGAGTTGTCGAAGTGCGCGCCGGTCTTGTCGAAGCTGTACGCATCGAACCCCGCCGCGATACCCCACTCGATGGCCGCGGCGTGCAGCAGTTCGGACGGCATCGACTCGTAGCAGGCCTCGTCGGGGATGGCCGACAGCCAGTGGACGAGCACGGACTGCTCGGTGTCGAGCAAGTGGACGTACCGGCCGACCGGCTCGCCGTCGACGACGGCGGTGAACACCCGCACGCGGTCGCCGAGCTCGTCGGCGACGGCCGCGAGAAACGACTCCGGGAGCGCGTTCCCGCCGACGCGCGCCATGTTCCGCTCGTAGGCCTCGTAGGTCCGGTCGAGGTCGTCGCCGAGGCGACGGACTTCGACCTCGTAGTCCTGGTCTCGGGCGTCCCTGACGGCCTTCCGTCGCTCCTTGTCCATGCCGGCGAGAACCGCGTCCCACGACCGGTCGATGTCGAGGACGAGCAACGCGACTTCTGCGGAGAGGTCGTAGCCGCGCGCGGAGAGGTACTGGCCGTAGCGGACGTTCCCGAGGTCGTGGGTGGCGATGCGGTGGTAGAGCACGCGGTCGTGGCAGGCGGCCTCCAGCGCGTCGAAGAGGCGGTCGACGTTCACCGCCTCGTTCGAGGAGACGACCGGGCCGCCGTACCCGGGTTCGCCCGACAGCAGCACCGTGACGTCCAGCGCGTCGACGACGGCGTCGGCTGCCTCGTGGGGGAGGTCGAGACCGGTCGCGAACGCCGGTGCGAGCGCCACGGGGTTCGAGTCCTTCGTGACGAGCGCGTGACGGGGCGCGTGGTCCATGCCCGCTTCGACCGCCGCGAGCCACTCGTGGCGGTGGAAGAGGCTCCCGCGGTCGGACTGGGTCACGAGGTTGTTCCACTGGTTCCGGCCGACGTCGTGGATGCTCGACAGTACCGTCGCGCCGTGCGCGTCGTCGCTGGGCGTCCCCGCTGCCATGCTACGAGACACCGCTCTGACTCCCTTCGTTATTCCAGTCATTCCGAGCGGGCTGGCGGCCCGGTGCGCTGGGGTCGGTGTCCGGCGACGGAGCCAGTCAGAGCGGCGGGTGCCAGCGGCGCGCGTAACGCGGTCTTACTCGCTGCTCGGCTCCGAGTCGCCGCCGCGAGGCCGTCGCCAGCGCCGACAGGCGGCGGATATGCCCCCTCGGTCGCGACACTCGGACTGGATAACGGTGGCCGTAGCGGCCGGTGTGGCGGCGCTTGGTGGACGCCGCGCGGCGCGAACACCCGCCCGTCGCAGGGTCGGTACTGAGCGCGACGACCGCCGAGATTCAGCGTGGCCGGACTGGCGATTCCTCGGAAAGACGGTGGAATTCTGGAGAAGCACGCCAGTTAACGGCTCACCGCCGACCGTATGGTGTACAAAGACACGATTTTCGGTGGTTCAACAGACGTTCGTCTACTGTTCGCCAGCTCTGCTTGACGAATGCGGCACCCTTTTATGTGTGTCCGGCGTTTCTCCGGTCGCAATGGCAGAAGGTAAGGTCGACTTCTTCAACGACACTGGCGGCTACGGTTTCATCGAGACTGAGGACGCGGACGAGGACGTTTTCTTCCACATGGAGGACGTCGGCGGCGAGGATCTCACTGAAGGCACCGAAATCGAGTTCGACATCGAGCAGGCCGACAAGGGCCCGCGAGCGACGAACGTCGTTCGCCTGTAACTCGGACTTCCACTACGAACGAACTGCGGTTTTTTCGGCGGCGCTACCCGACTAGCGGCGCGTTTGGTGACGAGCGGCGGCCGACCGGGCCGCGACGCAAAATTCGAGACCTGGCAGCGGCCGTGCTGTCGGCGTCGAGTCCGGAAGTCAGTGCAGCGCCGTCGCTCGGGAGTCAGAAATACTGGTGCGTGCGCCCGTGACGGCGGGTCGCGACGCGATTACTCGATGTGGCCTTCTTCGCGGAGCTGGTCCGCGTCCTGGTCCGAGTACCGCCACTCGACGTTGGCCTTCTCGTCCTGCCAGTCCCACGGCTCCGCGAGGACGACGTCGCCCTCGTTGATCCAGGTCCGGTACTTCATGCGGCCGGGGATGCGGCCCATGCGTTCCTCGCCGTCTGCGCACTGCAGCGTTACGTGGTTCCCGCCGTCGTGCCGCTTGACGACCGCAAACACCTCGTCGTCGTTGGGCATCCGGAGGTTCCGGCGCCCTGTCTCGTCGCTCACACCACTGCTACGAACCCACCACAGTAAAAGGGCGTGGTACGCGTGGTAGCGCGAGACAGCCGCCGCCAGTTATCACCGAACGGAATTGTGGCAGAAAATATAACACAAGTGCCGGGGAGCCACGGTGCATGGAACTCTTGAATGGGCTCCTGTCGTTGGTTCGGGGGGACGACCGTGGCGGTGCTGGTGACAACCATCAGAGCCACGGCAGGCACTGGACGACCGTCGTCGCAGAAGACGAGTGGCCTCATCGCGTGGAATCACTCACGGACCGCCCGAGAGAAGACGGAGAGCCCGTGAACAGCGACCGCGAGGGCGTGATGGGGTACCGCTACGACGACGGGCCAGTCGGCGTCCGCACAGTGACCAGAACAGGGGACACCGTGACGGCGTACCCAGTGTTGTCGGGAAGCCAGCAGACATTCTACGCGGGTGGACTCGAAGAGTGGGAGAACGGCGTGGAAGCTTGGATACACGGAGAGTTCGGGCCGGCGTCACTGGGACTGTTCCCGACAAACTTCTTCGAACGGGAGCGGGACGCGTTCGGCGGCGAACGTGAGGTGTCGGTGGCAGCGTTCCTCTACGACGCCGGACCGCGCGAAGAGGACACAGTATCGACGGACGCCGGCAAGTTCGACATCTCCGAGATGGCGGCGATACTTCCAGTCGACGAGGGCGCGCCCGACGACTACCACATCCAGACAGTAGTCGAGGACGTGACGAAGGTGGAGAACACGCTCTTCGAGGGATACGTGCTAGAAGCGCCGCTCTTCCGAAATCCAGAGGACGGGGATGTCACAGCACAACTCTTTCTCGGGTCTCACCTTGCGGGCACGTACGAGCCTGAAATTGGAGACGGCCTCGTCGGTTCGGGCTGGCTGCAGGCGCGGTTCCTGTGAGCGACCACACATACAACATGAACTTTTATGATATATGGGGTCAGAGATGAAGACACTCCGATGCACCACGCCGCTCGTTCAGTCACCGCCACCGCGTCGACTTCCGAATCACTTGGTCCAGCCATCACCGAATGAAGACCGCAACAGAACGAGTCGAAGCACCCGAGCCCAGCCTCCCACCCGTCGACGCCCCCACTGACAGCGACCCGCCGAGCACTGACGTCTCCTGGGTCGACCGCTGCCAGCGACAGTTCGGCGACGACGACCGCCGCCTCCGCAATCTCGCCGACGACGAGAACTGCGCGTTCTACGACGGCGTCTGACCCGTCGACACGCCACCAGAGAGTCGTCGCTCGTGACTCGACGGTCACGAAAAAGAGATCGCGTGGGCCGCACCGCGACGGCCGGGCGTCCGGCCTCAGGTCGCGCCCTCAGTCTCGTTGGCGGCCGTCTCGTTCATCACGATGGTGACGAACGCGCGGTCGGTCACCGCCACGCCGTCCGCGGTGAACGGCCCGTCGTCGAGCCCGTCAGACGCGACGAAGTCGTAGGTCTCGTTGCCGCTGTCTTCGACGTGCGGCATCGCGACGAGGGACTGGTTCTCCGCGAGCGTCACGTTCTGCTCGCCGTCGATTTCCATCGCGTCGCTGGTCGCGTTGAACTCGGCACCAGAGACGTTGAACAGCGTCACCGTCACGTTCTCGTGCGTGCCGGCTTCGAGATACTCCGAGACGCCGACGACACTACTCACGACCTGTCCCTCCAGCAGGGAGTCGTTGTGGATGGCGACGTAGCCGTCCTCGGGCAGCATCACCGACGAGACGTTCACAGCCGTCCCGTTCGACGTCTGGTTCTGGAACGTCACGTTCGCCACGTCCGGCGTGGCGGTGTCGTTGTCGTCCCCGGCACCGGCACCGTTGTCGCCGTCGTCACCGTTCGGCGGTGCGACGGTCGTGGTGTCGTTGCCGTTGGTCGTCATCGTGGTGGTGTCGTTGGTCGTCGTCTCGTTGTTGTCCATCTCGTCGGACGCCGTGGCGTTCTCGACGGACACCATCGCAGACGCGGTCACCGCTTCACCGTCGGCGGTGAACGGCCCGTCGTCGACTCCGCCGGTGAAGACGAAGTCGTAACTCTCGTCACCAGTGGTCTCCTCGTGCGGCATCGCGATGAGCGTCTGGTTCGCATCGAGAGTCATGTTCTCACCACCCGTGGCATTGAAGTCGGCACCAGAGACGTTGAACAGCGTCACCGTCACGTTCTCGTGCGTGCCGGCTTCGAGGTACTCCGAGACGCCGATGACGCTATCCGTGACGTCACCGTCGAGCAGCGAGTCGTTGTGGACGGCCACGTAGCCGTCCTCGGGCAGCGTCACGGACGAGACGTTCACAGCCGTCCCGTTCGACGTCTGGTTCTGGAACGTCACGGTCGCGGTGTCGTTCTCGTCGCCGTCACCGGCACCACCGTCGTCGCCGTCCCCGTCACCGGGTGGGGCCATCGTGGTGGTGGTCGGCTCCTCGGTGGTCGTCGGCTCCTCAGTGGTCGGTTCCTCGGAGGTCGTCGGTTCTTCCGTGGTTGTCGGCTCCTCAGTGGTCGGCTCCTCGGTGGTCGTCGGCTCCTCAGTGGTCGGTTCCTCGGTGGTCGTCGGTTCTTCCGTGGTTGTCGGCTCCTCAGTGGTCGGTTCCTCGGTGGTCGTCGGTTCTTCCGTGGTTGTCGGTTCCTCAGTGGTCGGTTCCTCCGTAGTGGTTGGCTCCTCGGTGGTGGTCGGTTCCTCGGTGGTCGGTTCCTCGGTGGTCGGTTCCTCGGTGGTCGGTTCCTCGGTGGTCGGTTCTTCCGTGGTCGGCTCCTCAGTGGTCGGCTCCTCCGTAGTGGTTGGCTCCTCGGTAGTCGTCGGCTCTTCCGTAGTCGGCTCTTCCGTAGTCGGCTCTTCCGTAGTCGGCTCCTCAGTGGTCGGCTCCTCCGTAGTGGTCGGCTCCTCGGTGGTGGTCGGCTCTTCTGTGGTCGGTTCCTCCGTAGTGGTTGGCTCCTCGGTAGTCGTCGGTGCTTCCGTGGTCGGCTCTTCCGTGGTTGGTTCCTCAGTGGTCTCGTTCTCCGGTGGCTCCGCCGGCTCGGACGGACCCGCATCGACTGTCAGGGAACCCACGCTGAGCCCCTCGATGGACAGCGACTCGAACGTGAGGCTGCCGCCGAGGAGCATCCCCTCGACGACGTTCCCGTTCGAGCGGTTCCAGTTCACGGTGTCGGCCTCAACACCTTCGAGCCCGAGAGACCCGATGTCGGCGTCGACGGTGACCGTGTTGTTCTCGATGGTAATCGAAGCGGACTGGATGTTGTCTATCTGAATGGCGTCGGCGTCGAAGCCCTCGACGTTGTTGCCGAGCGTGGACGCGAAGCCGTCACGGAGGGCGTCCTCGGTGCCCTCGATCTCGTCGAGCTGGAACGTCAGGTCCGTCACGGTGACGTTCTGCATCGCGATGCTGTCGGCTTCGACGTCCTCGGCTGTGGCGACCGATGCCGGCGACTCGTCGTCGTCCTGTTGCGCTACTGTACTCGCCTGTGTCGAGACCCCGCCAGACGTGGCTGTGACAGCCGTTCCCGCGGAGAGAACGACTGTCAGCGCCATCAGCAGGGCCCCGATTTTGCGTCTGGTACTCGTGCCTGTCATGCGCAAGAGAACATGTCGGCCGCCACACGCATTGTTATAATCTGGCCCGAATCACCAAACGGCGCGCTACTTTCAGCGCCCCTGACCCTACTGGTTTCGTGGCCGACGTGTTTTCCTGAGCGGGTCGCGTGCCGCGAATCGTAAGGCCGCACTAGGGCCGAACTCGTCGAGCTTCGGCGTGTTCGACCCTACTTCTCCGCAGCGCCGCCAGTGTCGACCACCGATTCGTACGCGAGCGTTACTTCCGCCGCCTCGGCGGCTGATACGCGTCGGCCCGCGACGTTTCGGGGGGTCGTCGGGATGCCGAACCCGGGCTGTGCCGTTCGACGAGTAACCCCGACGAACCACGTCGGGCGACTGATAGCTGTCCCGCTGCGGCCCCAGCGGGCGGCTGGAGGACACGGGGAGCCCGACGCTGCGCGGAATCCGCGTCGGTTTTACCGCGGGTCGCCGTACGGCCGCCCATGTACGACCGAATCCTGCTGCCGACGGACGGCCACGAGTCAATGGAGCGCGTCGTCGACCACGCCGCCGACATCGCCGCCCGGCGCGACGCGACCGTGGACGTTCTCTACGTCGTCGACGACCGCGCGTTCCTCACGCTCGACGACGGGATGCAGGACGAAGCGACCGCACAGCTCCACGAGCAGGGCGAGGCCGCCGTCTCGCAGACCACCGAGCGCCTGGAGGACGCGGGCGTCACCGTGACCACGGACGTGCGAGAGGGCGACCCGGCGGAGGAGATTCTCGGGGCGCTCGACGACGGGCACACGGACCTCGTCGTGATGGGGACGCGGCGCGGCGAGTTCGAGCAGTCGATGCTTGGCAGCGTCTCCCGGCAGGTCGTCGAGTCCACGGAGACGCCGGTGCTGACGGTGCCCGTCGCCGACGAGTGATACCGCGCCAGACCTGTTGAGCGAGCGAAACGCCTTTGCCTGCGGTCGCCGTGGCTCGCGACATGGACACCGGGAACCGGGCGTCTGAGACCGGAGACCCGGCCGCGAGCGTGATTCGCGTCCTCCACGTGGAGGACGACGAGGCGTTCGCCGACCTCACTGCGACCTACCTCGAACGCGACGACGGCGGCGCGCCGCTGTCCGTGCGGACTGTCACGGACCCGCAGGCTGCGCTCGGTCTGGTCGCGGACGTGGACTGCGTGGTGTCCGACTACGAGATGCACTCGATGGACGGGCTGGAGTTACTGGAGGCCGTCCGCGAGGACCACCCCGAGTTGCCGTTCGTGCTGTTCACCGGCCGCGGAAACGAGGGTATCGCGAGCGACGCCATCTCGGCGGGTGTCACCGACTACATCCAGAAAGACACCGGCACCGACCAGTACGCCGTGCTGGCGAACACGGTTCGGAACGCGGTCAGCCGGCGGCGCGCTCACGAGGCCGCCGAGCGCGGCGAGCAGCGGCTGCGGCGGGCGCTCGACCTCCTTCCGCAGTGCGTCCTCGTGAAGACGCTCGACGGCGAGTACCTGCTCGTGAACGAGTCGGGCGCTGAGAACTACGGGATGACACCCGAGGAGGTCGAGGGCCGCATGGAGTCCGAACTGGTGCCCGACGACCTCGTGGAGCGGTTCCGCCGGGAGGACGAGCAGGTAATCGAGTCCGGGGAGCCGCTGTACGTCCCCGAGCAGCACGTCGACGACGAACACGGCGGCGAGCGCGTCGAGGAGGTCCACAAGATTCCCTTCGACGCGCCGGGCACCGACGAGCCCGCCGTGCTGACCGTGGTCGCCGACGTCACCGAGTCCTACGAGCGCCGCCACCGGCTCGCGGGCGCTGCCACGAGAATCGGGGACGCGCTCGCCGAACTGAACGCCGACGACACCGACGTCGACCGTCTGGAGTCGATTCTGGAGGACGCTCGCGCGTACGCCGTCGGAGACTGCGAGTCGCTCGGCGACGCGGAGTGAGGCCGCGGCTCAGTACGCCGCGTAGTCGCGGGTCTCGTCGACGGTGGCGTCGGCGTGTGCGTCGAGGGTGTCGGCGTACACCGTTCCGACCTCCGCATCGGGGCCGAGAGTGACTGTCTCCGCAGCGACGGTGTCGGCGCGCGTGGCGTCGAGGTCGGCCGTCTCGGCTTCGACGGTACCGACATCGAGGACGCCGTCGCCGCGGAGGAGCCGACGGAGGAAGGACCCCGACTGGGCGCTGTCCCGGACGACCACGTCGGTCGCGGTCAGCGCGTCGACCGCCGAGCGGCCGTCGACGGTCAGGTCGAAGCTGTCGGCGCGGACGTCGCCGGCCGTCACGCTCCCCGCGCCGGTGAAGGTCTCGGCGTTCACGTCGTCGAACGCGGCCGTGCCGCTGACCGTGAGGTCGGTGACGTCTGTGAGCGCGTCGATCTCAACTTTGCCGCTGACCGAGGCGTCGGCCGCGACGAGGCTCCCGTCGACGGACAGCTTCCCGCTGGCGTCGACGTCGTGGCCGTCGAGGTTCCCGCCGACGGCGAGCTTCCCGCTGATCGTCAACTGGTCGGCCGCGGTGCTTCCGTCCACCTCGAGTTTGCCCGTGGCCTCGACGTCCTGGCTCTCCATGTCGCCGCCGACGGTGGCCTTCCCGCTGACGTCCACGTCGTCGGCTCGGACGTCTCTGGACACGGTGGCTTTCCCGCTGACGTCGAAGGTCCCGCAGTCGACGCTGTCGTAGTTGCTCGTCCCGGAGACGCTGATTCGGTCGCCGCGAGCGGTGTCGCTCATACCACCACCGTCGACGGCACCCACCATGAAACTTGCGACGATTGTGAGTCGGGTGTGCGTTGAAGCGCACATTTATTGTACATCGGGTCGTAGCCAGCGGTGTGAGCCGACAGATACGCATCACCGTCGACGACGACGAGGTCTTCGAGCGGCTGAAGCGCCGCAAGGACGCGCTGGACCTCTCCTGGGAGGACGCGCTCCGCCGCGGCCTCCGGGACTCCAAGCAGCCGCCGCGCGCCCCCGACCCCGGGGAAGCGCGCCAGGAGCGCGACCCCAGTCCGGGCCGCGACCGGTCGGCCCGTCGCGGGACCGACGCCGGGAGAGACGCCGGCAGCGACCCCTCGCCGTTCGACCCGGACTTCGGCGAGCGCCTCGCCGAGCGCGTGCTCTCCCGCGTCGGCGAGTCGGTCTCCGGAGTCGCCGACAGTCTCGACGAGGAGATCGACCGGCTGGAGGACGCCGAGGACGCCGTGCTCGTGCTCGGCGACGAGGAAGGCGAGCGCGTCCCGCTCCGCGTCTCGCTGCACACCGGTCCCAGTGGACTCGACGTGGACGTCGTCGCCGTTCGCAGCGGGAAGGACACCGACGGCATGAACGAGTTCGCGGACGGCGCGCGCGCAGCGGTCGCCCGGCGGTTCGCGCAGGGCGAGACCGCCACGCTCGAGCTCGCGGGCGGCGAGGAGACCTACGACGTCCGGCCCGACCTGGAGTGGGCGCGCGGCGACGACGGCACGCCCGCCGTCACCGCCGTCTCCGTCCGTGAAGTGGTCTTCGAGGAATGATTCGCGTCCGGCTACCCGGCGTGGCTGCCAGTCACCTGGAGGCCCGCGATGCCGACGACGACCAGGAGGATGCAGGCGAGCCGGAGCGCTGACACCGACTCGTCGAAGAGATAGACGCCAAAGCCCGCGGTCGTCACCGCGCCGATGCCCGTCCAGACGGCGTACGCCGTGCCGACGGGGAGCTCCTGGACCGCCTGCGCGAGCAGGTAGACCGAGACCGCCATCGCCGCGAGCGTCACGACCGACGGCAGCGGCTCGGTGAAGCCGTCCGCGTACGCCAGCCCGACGGCCCACACCGCCTCGAACAGTCCCGCGACGAACAGCACCAGCCAGGGGTTCACGTCGAGAGACTCGGCAGCCACCACCGTGAACGCGTCGGTCCCGCCGACCTGAGGGCGCTGGCGGCCGTCCAGCGTGCCGGTGGCGTAACGGTGAAATGCACGACCGACGACGCTCGGGTCGTGCGCTCGAATCGCGTCGCGTCGACCGGCCGCCGGCTCCGGAGGGCGGCCTGATGGTCGACCTCGCCGGCATCTTCCTCGGCGCGGTCGGCCCCATCGTCGCCATCGCCGGCGTCGGCTACGCGCTCGACTCGACGAAGGACGTCGACCCGGGGGCGCTGAACACGGCCGTCGTCTACGTGCTGGCTCCCGCGCTCGTCTTCCACAGCCTCGCCGTCACCGACCTCGACGCCGACACGCTGGCCCGACTCGGCGTCGGCGTCGTCGCGTTCACGCTCGCGATGTGGGCGGTCGCGGAGCTCGTGGGTCGCGCGACGGGCGAACGCGAGCCACTCCTGAGCGCGCTCGTGCTGGTCGCCATCTTCTCGAACTCGGGGAACCTCGGCATCCCCGTCTCCGACTTCGCGTTCGGCGATGTCGGCCGCCAGACGGCGGTCGTCTTCCTCTCCGTGCAGTCCGTGTTGATGTACACGCTCGGCGTCTACGCCGCGTCCCGGAGCGGCGGGTCGGCCGGCCGCGAGGGGCTCCGGCGCGTGTTCCGGCTCCCGCTGGTGTACGCCGTGCTCGCCGCGCTGCTCGCTCGCGCGCTCGGCGTCGTGCCGGCCGCCGACAGCGCCGCCATGGAGTCCGTCCAGCTCGTCGGCGACGCCGCCATCCCGGTGATGCTGCTCGTCCTCGGCATCCAGCTCGCGCGGACGAACACGGGCGCGGCTGTCACCCGGACGGGGTGGGCCGTCGCGCTCCGGCTGGTCGCCGCGCCCGCCGTCGGGCTCGGCGTCGCCGTCCTGCTCGGCTTCCAGAACCCAGACGTTGCGCGCGTCTTCGTGCTGGAGGCCGCGATGCCCGCCGCGGTCACGCCGGTCATCCTCGTGACCGAGTTCGCCGCGGACGCCCGCGACGGCGGCCTCGGCGTCCCCCAGTTCGTCTCCACGAGCGTGCTCGTCACCACGCTGCTGGGCGTCCCGGCGCTCACGCTGCTCATCGCGCTCTTGCAGTCCGGCGCGGTCCTCTGAGGGAGGCTGCTAGTTCGTGGAGACGATTTCGACGACGTCCCGCGGGTCGAGGGTCTGGTCGGCCGCTATCTGGCGGTTCTCCCGGCAGTCCAGCGCGTGCAGGAACCCCTCGCCGACGTCGGAGTGGACGGCGTACGCGAAGTCCTCGGCGGTCGCGTCCGGTTCGAGGAGGAAGACGTCCGGGAGCACGCGGCCGTCGTGCGTGCCGAGGCCGTTCGCGGAGCCCGGGAAGACGGGCTTGACGCCGAGCGCGTCGAACAGCGCCGTCTCGATGGCGGACTGGACGCCCGTCCCGCCGAACTCGCCGACGAACTCGCGGATGGATTCGAGGCCCTGGCGCTGGTCGTCGCTCGGGTCGCCGACGATGTCGAACTCGGCGTCGCCCGGCCGGTAGTCCACCACGTCGCCCTGGTCGGCCTGCTTCAGCGCCTGCTCGGCGTGCGCGCTCACGGGCACGAACTCCAGGTGTTCGTAGTCCTCGTCGCTCGTGATTTCGGCCCAGTTTTCCTGGGCCGCCGGGGTGTCCATCTTGTTCGCGGCGACCACCATCGGCTTCGTGCGCTTGCGCATCTCCCGGGCGAGCTCCAGCCTGTCGGCCTCGTCCCAGGTGTCGGCGTCGAGTTCGAGGCCGAGCGCGAGCACCACTTGCTTGACCTCCTCGGGGCTAGTGCGGAACGCGCTCATCTGCTCGGCGAGTTCCGCCTCCAGATCCGCTTCGACCATGTGCTGGCTCTCGTAGCGCTCGATGCCCTTCTCCAGCACGTCGAGGTACCACTGGTCGAGTTCCGCTTCGAGGAAGTCGATGTCCTCGCGGGGGTCGTGGCCCTCCGTCGGCTCGCCTTCGAGGTCCGTCGTCCCCGAGAAGTCGACGACGTGGACGAGCACGTCCGCCTCGTTCAGGTCCGTGAGGAACTGGTTGCCGAGGCCCGCGCCCTCGTGAGCGCCCGGAATGAGACCCGCGACGTCCACCAGTTTCGTCGGGACGAACCGCGTGCCGTCCTCGCAGAAGCCGGTCGACGGCGTGCACTCCTCGCCGAACTCGGGGGCGGCACACTCCACGCGGACGTACGCCTCGCCGACCGCCGGGTCGATTGTCGTGAACGGGTACGCGCCCTCGGGCACGTCGTTGTTGGTCGCAGCGTTGAAGAACGTGGACTTGCCCACCGAGGGCTTGCCCACCAGACCGACGCGATAGCTCATTGCTCACGGGGAGGGGGCTCTCGCCTAAACGGATTGCTACCTGCGGGTCGTGTGCGACTTGCTGTCAGGGCTGGGCGATGTCCACGAGGTCGTGCAGCGAGTCGAGTTCGTAGTCCGGGGTCGCGTTCAGGTCGTAGCCCTCGCGGTGGTCGCGCCAGAGGAACGCCGAGTCCGTGCCGGCGTTCTCGGCGGCGAGCACGTCGCTCTCGGAGTCCCCGACGAACAGCGCGTCCCCGGGGGCGACCCCGAGGTCCGCGAGCGCGCGGTCGAGGTAGTGGCTCTCGGGCTTCTTCTTGTGGAGACTCGCCGGCTCCATCTCGCGGCCGTAGTACGAGCGGAAGTCCCCGCGGATGCCGTGGTGGTCGAGGATGGCCTCGATGGTCGCGTGCTGGTTCGTGGAGACGATACCCCGGGGCACGTCGACCGCCCGGACCGCCTCGTAGTCCTCGTAGAGGGGCTTCCGGCCGGCCTCCATGTCCGCGACCTGCGTCTCCGAGAACGTCTCGTCGCGGGCGCGCCAGAGCGCGGCGGGGTCGAGGTCGTAGGCCTCAGCCGCGGACTGCAGGTCCTCGGGCGTCACGTGGAGGTGGACGGCGTCGACGTGCTCGGGGTCCGGGTCCGGGACGCCGACGCGCTCGAACGCCTCGACGGTGGCGGCCCGGAGCACGTCGCGCGGTGTCGGGTGTGTCAACACGCCGTCGTTGTCGAAGACGACCGCGTCGTAGGTCACGGCGGTGGCTTCGCCCGGCGGCCGCTTAGTCGTTGCCGGTCGCCTGCCGGCGTCGAACCAGCCAAGGGGCCGGCGTCCCGAGTCGGGGTATGGACGCGCGCTCGCTCGCCGACGCCTTCGACGCCGTCGACGACACCTGGGAGCCCCGGCTGCTCGCCGAACTGAACGACCAGCACGTCAAGGTCGCCCGACTCGACGGCGAGTTCGTCTGGCACGCCCACCCCGACGCCGACGAACTGTTCTACGTCGTGGACGGCGACCTCACAATCGAGTACCGGGCGGACAGCGAGGAGCGGTCGGTCCGGCTCGGCCCCGGCGACCTGACCGTGGCACCGGCGGGCGTCGAACACCGCCCGGTCGCCCACGAGGAGACCGAGGTCGTGCTGTTCGAGCCCGCGGGCACGACGAACACGGGCGACGCCGAGGACAGCGACCGAACCGTCGAGGACGTCGAGCGCGTCTGAGGGGCTGTCCGGTCAGATTCGGTCGTTGCGGTCGCCGCCGAACCGACCCAGCGAAGTGGTCCGGCCGGCGTCGCCGTCGCCGCCGACGTCGAAGTCCACGTTCTCGAAGTACTGCGGCGGTTCACCCGTGGTCGCGTACTCGTAGAGCGCGACCTTCGCGACGCCGTTGAGCGTCGACGCGACGACGAACGCCAGCGCGACCAGCGGCAGGCCGACGGCGGCCGCCGCGAGCGGGCTTCCGGTGGCGAGGAAGACGACTGCGGCGACGGCGACGACGCCGAGGAAGAGAATCCCGTGAACGAAGCCGAGGCCGAACTCGGCCCCGATGGACTCGCCCCAGGTGTCCCGGACGACGTCGACGCTGCGGCCGAACACGCCCCGAATGCCCTCGTCCTCGAAGACGGCGACGGGGACGACGAAGTACGTCACGACCGCCCAGGAGGCGCTCAGGAGCGCGCCGGCGAGCACCGCGCCGAGGTTGTCGGACTCCTGGATGGCGCGCACGACCAGGCCGACGACGGTGCTCACCACCGCCCACGCGAACAGCGTCGACTTGTGCTCCCAGGCCGCCGCGAGGCCGCCGCGGACGCTCGGTTCGCGGCCCGCCATGACCTCCCGCGCCGCGAACATCAGTCCGGCCGTGAACAACACGACGACGAACGACGCGCCGAAGTAGCCGACCGCCAGACCGCCGTAGAGCGCGACCTCGGAGGCGTCCGCGAGCGCCGCCAGCGGGAGGAGGCCGACCGCGCCGCCGAACGCCAGCAGCGCGAACGCGACCCCGGCGACCCCGGCGGCGGCGGGGAACCACAGCAGTCCCGGGTTGTCTCGAAGGAGGTCGACGCTGTCGCGGGCGAGCGCGATGCCGGTCCAGAGGCGGCTGCGAAGTCCCATCAGTGTCTGTTCTCCGTCCGGACGGGCTTAAGTACTGTCCAGAGTCGCAGGGCCTGCGAGCGCTCCCCCGACAGACGACGGCGAACGCCTCCCGGACGCGGGTGCCTGCAGCGACAGGCCTAACCTCCCACGCGCCCACGATTCGGCCATGAGACGACGTGCGTTCCTCGCCGCGGGCGCGACCGGGTCCGCGGCCGCGCTCTCGGGCTGTCTCGGGCTGTTCGGCTCGTCGGACACCGGACAAGAGTGGGACCTCCCGGCCGACCCCGACCCGGCCGACGGGTACGCGCCCGCGTACGGCGACCCGGCGTCCCGGGACGTCGACGAGTCCCAGTTCCAGACGACAGAGACCAACGGGGAGACAGTCACGCTCGCGCCGCTCGACGCGGTCCAGTACTGGCACCAGACTCAGGGCGCGCGGTTCGTCGACGCGCGCGGCCCGGACCAGTACGAGTCCGCGCACATCTACGGCGCGGTGTTGAGCCCCGCGACCCGGAACTCCAGCGGCGGCGGTATCGCGGACTGGAGCGAGGACGACCGAATCGTGTGCTACTGCGGGTGTCCCCACCACCTCTCGTCGCTGCGCGCGGCCGGCCTCCAGAAAGCCGGCTACGAGAACGTGTACGTCTTCGACGAGGGGTTCTACGAGTGGCGCGACCAGAACCTCCCGCTGAGCGGCGGGGAGTTCGACAGCGACCAGTCCTACGTCGTCGCCGGCGAGGTCGCCGCGCAGTACGCCGGGGACTACGCGTGGGCCGAGACCACAGTCGCCGACAAGCGGGAGGCCGCGCCGATTCGGGACGACGGCAGCTTCGAACTCCACCTGCGGTTCACGGGGCTGACCGACGACACGCAGGTGCGCGTGGCGACGCCCGAGTTCGACGTGACGCGGCCGCTCGGCGAACTCACCGAGACGACGCTGACGGCCTGACGGCCGCACCCGGTAACGGGAGTTTTACGCTGGCGGCGCTCCACACTCCGGTATGACCGAGACTGTCGTCGTGACTGGTGCGGCCGGCGGCGTGGGCGAAGCGGTCGCCCGCGCGTTCGCAGACGAAGGCGCGACCGTCGTGCTGGGCGGCCGGAACCGGGACGCCGTCGAGACGTTCGCCGAGGACATCGGGGCCGAGTGGATGCGGGCCGACGCCCGCGACGAGTACGACGCGGAGCGCCTGATGGAGACGGCGTCCCGCGCGGGCGAGGAGTCCGGCGTCGACGTGGTCGTTCCGTGCGCGGCCGTCTACCACGGCTCGGCGGGCGAGACGCCGCTCGGCGAGGAGTCATACAGCGCGTTCGACGACACCGTGCGAACGAACGTCCGGGGCGTGTTCGCGGCCGTCCGGGAGGCGCTCCCGCACATGGACGAGTCGGGGCGCGCGATTCTGCCGACCGGCGGCGTCGCCCGCGAGGCGAAACAGGGGTTCGGCGCGTACGCCGTCTCGAAGGCGGCCGTCGAGGGCGTCGCCCGCCAGTTCGCCGCGGACTGCGAGCAGGCGGTCGGCTGCGTCGACCCTGGCACCGTCGACACCGACCTGCACGGGATGGGCGGCCGCGACCCCGAGGACGTCGGCGGCCTGTTCACGTGGGCGGCGTCCGTCCCCGAGGAACTGGACGGCGACGTGCTGGGACTGAAGGCGTGGAAGCAGGCGACCCGGTAGTCAGAGCCGGCGCGGGAGCGCGGCGGTGACATCGACCCCGGGGCTGTACGCGAGGTGGGGGTCGCCGTCGGGGTGGTCGAAGCCGTTGGCCGCGAACAGGTCGTTCTCGCGGAACTCGACGGTCGCGTCGGCGAGTTCCCAGGGCGCGTGGTCGACTTCGCCCCGGTAGACGGTGTCGCCGCGGCCGGCGACGAAGAAGCGGTAGCGCTCCAGGAGGAACGCCGTCAGCGAACCGGGCTCGGCTCGCGCGAGGTCGCTGCCCCCGCGGTAGGTCGCGTCGAAGGCCAGCGGCGGTGCGCCGTCGTGCGTGCGCTCGCTCTCGAAGGTGACGCCGTCGGGGCCGCGCTCGACGCGCATGTCGGCGTCGTAGTACGGCAGCCGGAACAGCGCGCGAGCGATGCGGACGCCGACGGGGTCGGTGGCGTCGAGGTTGAAGAAGTAGATGCCGGGCTGGTCGTCCCCAGTGACGTACGTGCGGAGGTTCAGTTCGCCGAACGTGCGCCCGACGGCGGCCGGCAGCCCCCGCGGCCGGACGTCGGCCATCACGAACGGGACGACCGAGAGATAGGCGTCGCCCTCGAAGGTGTCCACCGTGAGGGCGTCTGGCAGCCGGTCGGCGACGACGGCGGGGTCGACCGGCCAGCTCGCGACGAGGAGGTCCTCCCATCGCATCGACAAGACGTCCATGACGGTGGTTGGGACGGCTCCGGCTTGGGACTGGCGACAACCGACAGCCTATTAATATTCCGCGAAGAATTAATAATCGAATGTCGGTCTCGCACTCCACGCAGGTGACTCGTGCGCGAACACTCCGCCTGGGCGCAGTCAGCGCCATCGCGTTCGTCGGGCTCTCCGCATACGTCTTCCTCCGGGGCGACGCCCCGAAACTGCTGGGCATCTCCTGGGTCGCGTTCGCCGCGATGGCGGGCGCAGCCGCGCTCGGGGGCCGCACCGCCTCCGACCACCCCCGCGGGCTGGTCTGGGGGTACGGGCTCGCAAGCGGCGCGATGATCACCAGCGCCGCCGCCTTCCTCCTCCCGCAGGCCATCGGCTACGCCGCCAAACCCGGCGGCTTCGGCGTCGCCGCCGGCATCCTCTCCGGGTTCGCCGCCCACACCGTCGGCCACCGACTCTCCCACCTCGACCTCCCGCTGGACCGCACCACCGCCGAGCTCTCCGCGCACTCGCTGGCCGCCGGCTCCATCATCGGCGTCGTCTACACCGCGATGCCCGACCTCGGCCCGCTGCTCGGCCTCGCCATCGTCTCCCACAAGGGCCCCGCGGGCTACGCCGCCGCCCGCCGCCTCGCCCGGAACGGTCGCTCCGCGACGATGCTGTTGCTCCCGGCCGCGGGCGTCGGTATCGCTGCGCTCGCCGTCACCGTCCTGTCGTTCCCCACGGACCCGACGTTCCGCGCCGTCGTCTTCGGGTTCGCCGCCGGCATCTTCCTCCACGTCGCCATGGACTTCCTGCCGCACTGCGAGACCGGCAGCGACATCCACGAGGCCGTCACGCGCTCCGAGAACAGCCACGACCACGAACTGCTGGACAGCCTCCGCCAGCAGGCGGTGCTGTCGACCGCGACCGGCGGCGTCCTCGTCGCCGCCGCATGGCTCCTCCTGCAGTAAGCAGCGCCCCGTCAGCGACTCTCCTCGACCGCGTCCGCGTACACTTCGACGTATTCGGGCACGTCTTCGTGGCCGACCAGGTCGTCGTACCCGAGCCAGAACGCGTCGGCCACCTCTTCGGGCTCCCGGACCTCGGGCTCGCCCGACTCGTACTCGCAGCGCACCACGACGTTCAGGCACTCCGTGCCCTCGTCGGCGGTGAAGGTGCTGCTCGTCACGTACTCAACCGCGCTCACCTCAACGCCGACCTCCTCGCGGACCTCGCGGCGGGCCGTCTCCCAGATAGCGTCACCCGACGCGTCGGGCTCGACCTTCCCGCCGGGGAACGCCAGGGTTCCCGCTGCGTGGTCCTCTGCGGCGCTCCGCCTGACGACAAGGTAGTCGTCGCCGCGAACGACGGCGGCGTCGACGTTCACGACCAGCGCGTAGTCGTCCATGGCTGGGCGTCCACCGAATCGCAGGAAAAGCTTCCGCCACTGGGAATTACCTCGACAGGAGAAATGCGGTCAACACTCCGGGAACGGCGTGGCCTCCCACGGGAAGTTAGTGCCGCCGACCACCCGGAACGTCAGCGCCACGCCCTCGGGCCGCCTGTCCGCGGCAGCGACCTGCTCGGGCAGCGACACGCGAACTGTCTCGTCCGCTGCCGACGCTCGTACCACGTACCGGCCGCTACCGCCTAGTTCCGGCTCGATACGCTTCAACGACCCGGCAGGCAGGTCGTAGGACTCTGCGAACACGTCCTCGGTGCCGTTCCCGTCGCTACGGGTCGCCTCCACGGCGAACTCGAACGTCCGGCTCTCGTCGTCCTCGTTGAACAACCGAGCCCAGCACAGCTCTGCCGGCGGGCCCTCACTGTCACCGCCGCGGCCGAGGCAGCCGCTCGTCCCAGCGAGCGCGGCTGCCGCTGTCCCAGTCGCCGCGAGAACGCGTCGGCGGTGCATAGCTCGCAGGTCAGCGCCGAGAAACAAATTGTTTCTGGGTCGTGTATCGTCGACCCCGGACTAGCTGTAGTCCCGCCAGCGCGCCCCGCACTCCTGGCACTTGAAGAATCGCGTCGGCGGCTCGTCTGCGCTCCCGGTCTGCTTAATCGTGTACCAGGCTTCGTCGTGCCCGCACTCGGGACACGTCTCCTCGGCCGTGGGCTTGCCCTCGAAGTTCGCGTCCTCGCTCGTCTCGATGACGTCGCTGGTGTCCTGGCTCGCGGTCTCCACGAACCCCTCGTCGGCCTCGGACTCGGCGGACGCGCCACAGGACTGACACACCATCTCGCCGTCCTGCTTGTGCATCATCGAGCCGCACTCGTCGCAGAACTGCATATTTGAATTACTCGGGGTCCGGGGAAAAGTCCCCCGGGTCACGGGCTTCGCGCTCGGCGACGACGGGACAGTCCCGCACCCGGAAGTGGCCGGTGTCGACCTCCGCTTCGATGGTCGTGCCGTCGTGCGTGCAGGCGGTCTCCGGCGGGTCCGCGAAGTGCGGGCAGCCGTGGCAGAGGCTCTTCTCCACGACCGTCGTCTCGCCGTCGTCGTCCGCCGGCTCGCCGACTGCGTCGGTCACGACGCCCGGGTCGACGACCGGCTCGTCGGCGGACTCGTCGAGCGCCGCCCACACCTCGGCCTCGTCGACGTCACCGACCTCCATCTCCGCGAACAGCTCCTCGAAGTCGTCGTCCTCCCGGTCGCGGCGCTCGTCGACGTCTCGACGCAGGTCCGACAGCGGCGCGTCGTCCTCGTCCGCGGCCGCCGACTCCCCGGACGCGTCGCCGCGCTCGGCGTCGTCGTCCGACCCGCGGTCGCGGCGCGGCCCCTCGCCGCTCACGGCTCACCACCGTCCGCACGCCCCGGGCTCTCGCCGTCCGCGTCCAGAACCTCCGCAGGCTCCACGGGCGCGTCGCGGTCGTCGTCCGCGTCGTCGGCCGGCGAGTCGCCAGCGGCCATCTCCTCCAGCGTCTCGGTCTCCGCGCCGAGCCACGCGCCCTCGCGGTCCTCGCTGTCGTCGTCCAGCCACGACCGACCCGCGGTCAGCGCGGGCGTCGCGCCCGTCTCCAGCGTGTGGCTGTTGAACCAGCCCGACCCCGGTTCGACGTCCTCGAACGGCGCACCGCAGTACGGGCACTCCGGCGCGGTCAACAGCGCCAGCGTCACCGACTGCCCGCAGTCCCCGCAGTCCGCCTCCTCGACGCCCGCGACGTTCGCCGTGCGCTTCAGGGCGTCCGTGCGCGACCGCCGGGCCTCCGCCGCGCCGACCGTCCGCACGGCCTCCCGCATCGACACCACCGCTGACGCGAGCGTCGTCACCTTCTCCGAGAGGTCGTCGGTCTCGTCCCGGAGGAACTCCAGAACCGCCTCGAAGTTCTCGAAGCCGGCGTCCACGCGGTCGGTCAGCTCCGCCACGTCCTCGGTGAGCATGGCGGTCTCCTCGTCCACGCGCTCGGCCGCGTCGAGCGCCGCAGCCACGTCCTCGGAGAGGTCGGGGTGGTCGTGGTCGGCGTCCGCCTTCCCGTCGGCCTCCCGCTTGACCTGTACCACGCGCTCCCGGACGTCCTGGAGCTTCTCGTCGAAGTCGGCTTCCGCGTCCGCGACGCGGGACTCGGCCTCGCCGACCTGCGACTCGACGTCCTCGACGCGGTCCACGAGGTCGTCCAGCCGGTCCGCGTGCTCGTCGCTCGTCGCCAGGTCCGCGTCCAGGTCGTTGTCCTCGACGCTCCGGTACGCGGCGACGACGCGCTTGAGGAACACCTCCTCGTCGAGGCCGAGTTCGTCCGCTCGCTCCGCCAGCCACGCCGCGGCCGGCCCTTCGAGTGTGGCCCCCTCGACGCCATCCGACGTGCCGTCGGCCATTCACCTCTCCTTACCGGCCAGTATCCTTAACCGTTCGGGGCAGACTACCGAATCTTCCGCACGTCGCTGACGTCGAACCCGGCGTCGTGAATCTCCGTCTCGAACTGCACGATGTCCTCTTCCTCCAGCCGCCCGAGGACGCCGCGGAACTCGCGGACGAACATCGTCCGCACGCGCTCGTTCCCGCCGCTCTCCCACGCGAACTGCACCGTGCCGTCGACGGACGTCATCAGGCTCCCGAACTCCTCCTGTGTCACGGCGTCCCGCGTGAGGTGCAGCAGAATCAGGCCACCCCACTCCCGGGCTGCCTTCCGCAGCCCCTTCAGCGTCATCACCACGTCCGCGAAGTCCATGTCCGAGGACCGCGCCCCGATGAGGTCGTTCAGCGAGTCGACGACCACGAGGCTGCCGCGCGCGTGCTCGTCGAGGTAGTCCGCGAACCGCTCCAGCACGTCCCGGCTGTCTTCGCCCGTGTGCCCGAGGTCCTGAACGGACCGGTGTGCGCCTGCGTACCACCCCCGGGGCACCGGACTCAGCTGGAAGTACTCCGGCGAGAGGTCCGTGAACGTCACCGCGTCCGTCCCCGCCATCACGATCTCCTGGTCCATCGTGAACGCGATTTCGCGCTGGAGCTCCGACTGGTCGGCCGTGAACGACACGTAGTGGATTTCCTCCGGCAGCACTGCGTTCTCGTGGAGGTCCCCGTAGTGCAGGTCGAACAGCTCCCGGTCCGCCGACTCCACGGCGTTCATCATCGTCGCCGTGTACAGGAACTCCCGCGCTCCCGCACCGGCCTCCCCCGACAGGAGCACCACGCTCCCCTCCGGTGCCCCACCCCCGATGCGGCTGTCCAGCCGCGAGATGCCGAACGGAATCGTCGCCATGTCTCCCCGGTAGTGAGGTCCGGGCTTACGTCTTTTGCCGGCTCGGTCGCTCGTGAGGCGTCGGAGGTTTCGCGGCTCGCGACGACCGCCCGAAAGCCCCGGTCCGCGACCGGCTGTCGAGTGAGCGGGTTCGTGGTCGGAAGTCAGTCCTCGATTGCGGCACCGGTGTTTCGAGGGGCGGCGATGCAGACCCGGCCGTCGACGCCCGCGTGGTCGAGGGCTCGCTGTCCCGCGTCCCGGGCCGCGTCGGCTCGCCCGCGGTCGGTGACGCCGTAGACCGCCGGCCCCCACGAGGACTGGCCGGCACCAGCGACCGCGGGACTGTCGTCGAGAGCCTCGATTACGTCGCCGGCGGGCGGCCGGTAGACGCCGCCCTGCTCGGCCGCGTACCACGCGCCGTTCAGCCGCCCGACCGCCGCGACGCCCTCACCGAAGGCGTCCACGTCGCCGGTCGCGACCGCCGGCAGCACGCGGTCGGTGACCACCGCGGAGATGCGGTCTGCGAGCCCCGGGTCCGCGCCCTCCACCGCGCTGCGCATGCTGTCGTCCTCCTCGCTGCCGGCCTTCCCGGGGTCGGCGTCCGGGAGCACGAGCAGAAACCGCCAGTCATCGGGGGTGTCGTGGCGCGCGGCGACCGGGGGCACCGTCCACTCGCCGCGAGCGGGGCGCTCCGGAGTGAACTGGCTCGCCGGGTGGCCGGCGTCGAAGACGAAGCCGCCGGACTCGAAGGTCGCGACGCCGACGCCGCTCCGGCCGCCGCGGCCGAGTTCGGGGGCGTGTCCCCTGACTGTGGGGTTGCGGTCGTGGGCGCGCGCGACCGCAGCGAACACGGCAAGCGCGAGCTGGGTTCCCGAGCCGAGGCCGACGTGTGGCGGGAGTTCGGACTCGACGGCGACGCGCGCGCCGGACACGCCCAGCAGCTCGCAGGCTCGCGCGGCGTGGGGGCGAGCGCGGGCGTGGTCGCAGTCGACGCCGTCGGCGGGCGCGGCCGACACCTCGACGCGTGGCCCGTCGAGGGCGACGCCGAGGCTGCCGTAGAGCCGCTCGCGCGCCAGCGAGAGGTTCAGGAATCCGAAGTGCAGCCGGGGGCCGACCGCCACCCGCACAGACATACCACCACACACGCCACCCGACTCGAAGGGGGTTGTGACGGTGGCAAACGTTCCCGGTATGCTCAGCGCCAGTCAGCGACGCGCTCGGCGACCACGGGCGCGCCGTTCTCGAACTCCGGCTCGGCGGGCGGACTCTGGACCGCGCGGACCGCTTCGGCCGGATTGTCGGCGACGGCGAAGCCGGGTTCGCCGCCGGCCTCGACGAACCGTGCGACGCCGCGCTGCTCGCTCGTGAACGGGTAGACGACGCAGGGCGTGCCCGCGACGGCGGCCTCCATGACCGTCGAGTAGCCCGGACAGACGACGGCGTTCGCCTCGCGCAGCACGGGCAGCATCGACCGGACGGTCGTCCAGTCGTCGCCGCCGACGACGGTCACGTCCCGGCCGCGCTCGCGGAGCCGGCCGGCGACCGTGTCCAGGTCGTCGGAGTACGTGCTGGGCGAAATGAGTACGTCCACGTCGGGCACGTCGCCGTCGAGTGGCACGTCGAGGGCGAGCGGCGGGACGCGCTCGACGCCCCGAGGGTCGCCCGAGAGCGCGGGCCAGACGGCCGGGTAGAAGAACGCCCGGCTGGCGGCGACCTGCTGGCGGGTGAGCAGCTTCGCGCCGGCGCGCTCCGCGAGGTCGTCGTAGTAGCCGGGCGTGTTGTGCGTGGTGACGAACTGCGGGACGCGGGCGAGGAGCGCGGCCATCGACGCGAACATGTCGTCCGTGACGACGCAGTCGGCGTTCACCCGGCGCAGCCACCGAGCGATGTCACGGACGCGACGGACGGCGTCGGGAATGCTCCCCGTGAGCACGTCGGCGAGCGAGCCGCCGCCCTGGTAGTCGCCGATGAAGTCCACGACGGTGGGGACGTACTCCTCGTAGCCGAGCAGGTCGACGAAGTGCTCGCCCGGTCCGCCGCCCGCGAGTTCCACAGTCGCCCCCCGGGCTTCGAGTTCGCGGGCGACCGCCAGCATCCGCGTGGCGTGGCCCGCACCCTCCGGGTAGTGCACGACGGCGACGGTGGCGTCCATGCCCGGACCTGCACGCGGCCCGGGCAAGGCGGTTTCGGTGCCGGGCTACTTCTTCGAGAGGAGCTCGGGGAGCCGGAGCCGGTCGAGGTCGTCGCGGTTCAGGCTGTCGAGGTCGATGCGCCGCAGGAGGTCCGGGAGGTCGTCGCGCTCCCGGCCGCCGCCGCGGTCGGCGTCTATCTCGTCGCCTTCCTCCTCGCGGTACGTGATGAGCTTCGACCACACCGCGGTCTCGCGGTCCGGGAAGTCGAGCTCGGCCTCGTCGCTGCCCGACGCCAGTTCGCTGTCGAGGTTCGCGGCCTCCGACTTCCCCTCGTCGTAGGCCATCTCGACGAGCGACCGACCTGTCGCAGTGACGAGCTTGCGGTACTCGCCGGGATGGGTCTCACCCAGGGCGGCGGCCGCACCGAGCGCGTACGCCCGCCAGACGGCCTCCTCGCGGCCGACGTCCTCGGGGTCCCAGTCCGTGTCGAAGCTGTCGTCGTACATCACTCTGGCCTGACCTTGCGGCTCGGGTCGACGTTCAGGCCCGAGCCCGTGAACGCCACGTCGCGGATGTCGCAGTCGATGTTCGTCCCCCGCATCTTCACCACTTGGACGCCGCGAGTCATCCCTCCTTCTTCGAGGAAGTTGTGGAGGAAGATGACGCCGTGTGCGAGGTAGTGCTCCTCTGCGTACGCCGTCGGGTCCGTCATCTCGGACACGAGCAGGACGGTGGCGTCCGTCTGCTTGAGGTTCGTCGCGAACTCCGTCACCTCGGTGTCGGGGTCGTCCGTGAAGTGATCGAGCAGCATCGTGGAGTCGACGACCACGCGGTCGTAGTCCTCCTGCCGAATCATCGCCGCCAGTCGGGCCGACAGCCCGGATTCCCGGCCGTACCCCGACAGCGACCGCCGCGCGCGCTCCATCGTGAGGTTCAGGAACTCGAAGCGGTCGGTGCTGGCGGCCTGCTCGAACCCGAACTCGAAGTTCGCCATGTCCTCGACGAGTTCGTTGCGCGTCTCGTGCATCGTGACGTACAGCACGTCGTCGCCGTTCCGGATGCCGTCCGTGACGTACTGGGCGGCCAGCGTCGTCTTCCCGCTGCCGGGCGGCCCGCTCAGCGTGTACAGCCGGCGCGCGGGCAGCCCACCGTCGAGCAAGCGGTCGAGCCCCGTGACGCCAGTCGAAATCCTCATCGGCGGCTCAGAGACGGTGGAGACGTATAGCCTCCCGGGATGGTCACTGGGTCACTCGCGCCCCTCCGGTGGTTCGACGTGGACCGTCACGTCGTCGCCCACTGCGAGCACCTCGTCGCCGTCGAGGCCGGTGGCGCGCGCGAGAATCATCACGGCGTAGTAGTGGTCGAACGCGTCCCAGTCGGCCCACTCGGGGAACGACCGCTCGCGCTCCCGGAGGAACGTCTGCCGGAAGTCCGCGACCGACTCGCCGGTATCGGGGTCCCGCGAGGGCACGACACAGCGGTTGCACGGCGTCACGCCCGCGAAGCGCACGCCGCCGGCCTCGAAGGTGGGCGCGTCTTCGCCGACGAACCGGTCCTCCCAGAACGCCGGAACGCCGCCGACCTCGACGTTCGCGCGGAGGCGACGTCGCACACCCTCGGTGCCGAGGCTGTCGAACCACGACGCGACGGTGTCCAGCGTTGCCGTGCTGACGACCGACGGCCCCATGCTCGGGCGGTCCACGAACCCGGCATCCTCGTCCGCTCGGACCAGAGAGAGGGCCGCGTCGAGCCGGTCAGCGAACCAGTCTCCGGCCGCCGCGCGCCCGCTGTCGGTGCCGAGGCCGAACTCGCGGTGGTCGCCGTCCGGCCCCGTGACGGCCAGCGTCCCCGCGTCCGGGTCGTAGTCGGTGCGGAACTCGTGGAGCGCCGGGAACTCCTTGGCGTTGACCGGGTTGCCGTCACCCTCGACCAGCGCGAACGCGCGGTCGTCGGCGAGCGTGCCGCCGGGCCGGAGCGCCGCCCGTTCGACGGCCTCGCCGTCCAGGCCTTTCACCGGGAACACGCGCAGGCCAGCGATGTGTGCCATCACCGGGACGGTGTGTCGGCTGGCGTATAGCTGTTCGCAACCCCGGTGTGGTAGCCGGTAGTATACAGTCTCTCGGTGCGCTACGTCCCCGTGTGAGCGTGGGGCCGAAACGCAGAGCACGCATCTCGCCCGAACCGAACAGTTATTGACCGGCAGACAGAGTGTGGCGGTATGAGCACCCATTCAGTTGACACGTCGCGGCTCCTGACCGAGAGCCGCCGAATCGGGGCTATCGTCCTGGTCGGGTTCCTGCTCGCGCACCTCCTCGTCGCCGTCGTCGACACGTTCATGCTAGACCTCCTCTACGGCGTCAAAGGGCTGCTGGCGGCGGTCATCCGGTACACGACCCTGCTCACGGCGCTGTGCTACGTGCTCGCGAGCGATGGCGTCGGCACACCGTCGGCCGCGACCCCCGGTGGCGACTGAGCGGCGTTCTGGGTGTCCGTCGACGAACCCCGGCGGCCCGGAGGCGCGAACTCGCGTCCCCACTCACAGCGGCTGCTCGCTGCCCACGTCCCGCTCGCGAGCCGTCTCGTACACCTCGGTGGCGGCGGCCACGTCCATCACGGCGGAGCCGACGCTCTCGACGACCAGCGCCTCGTCGCCGCGCTCGCGGCCGCGTTCGCCGCGCAGCACGGCGGAGAACGGAATCAGGTCGGACTCGTCGAGGTCTGTCGCCGTGAGGTCGCCGGTCGCCGCCACCTCCTCGGGGACGTCCGCGAACACGCGGGCGGCGCGGTCGAACACCGCGGGGTCGAGTTCCTGCATCTCGGCCGTGTACGCGCCGACGGCGACGACGAGCGCGCCGTCAGCCAGCGCGTCGGCCGGGAACACCGGGTCGGCGCTGGTCGTCGCCGTCACCACGACGTTCGCGCCGACAACCGCGTCGCGGGGCGAGCCGACGGCCGTCGCGTCGATGCCGTCCTCGCGGAGGTCGCTCGCGCACTCGGCCCGCGAGTCGCTCGGCGAGTAGACGCGGACCGCGTCGAGGTCGGTGAGGGCGTCGATTGCTCGGGTCTGCCAGCGCGCCTGCGCGCCAGCGCCGAGCACGCCCAGGGTGACGGTGTCGCCGACGGCGAGGTCGCGGGCGGCGAGCCCGCCGACACAGCCCGTCCGGGCGTTCGTGACGTGCGAGCCGTCGAGGACGGCCACTGGCTCGCCCGTGCGGGCGTCGGAGAGCACAATCTGGGCGTGGACCGTGGGGCGGCCGCGGTCGGGGTTGTCCTCGTGGACACTCACCAGCTTCGTCGCGAAGTACGGTTCCCCGTGGACGTACGCCGGCATCGCGAGCCCCGTCCCCAGGGGCTCGTCCCCGTCGCCGAGCCCCTCGCCGACCGGGTAGTGCGGGCGCTCGGGACGCTCGACGTCCCCGGCCCCCTGCTTGACGAGCGCGTGCTCTACGACCGGAGCCAGCGACGCGAGGTCGAGGACGCCGCGGACGTCCCCGTCGTTCAGTACCAGAACCATGCGGGAGTGGTGTCGGCCCACCGAGTTAGCTGTTCGCCCGCCCGAACCACACACTTATCTCGGCTGGGTCGTGTGAACTACACGCATGAACGTGGTCGTCGTCGGCGGCGGCATCGTCGGGCTCGCCGCCGCGCACTCGCTCGCCGAACGCGGTGTCGACGTGACGCTCTGCGAGCAGGGGTCGCTCGGGGACGCCAGCACGGCACGGGCCGCCGGCGGCATCCGCTGCCAGTTCTCCACCGCCGTCAACGTCGACCTCTCGGTGACGAGCCGACGAGTCTGGGACGACTTCGAGGCGCGCTTCGGCGTCGACATCGCGTACCGGAGACCCGGCTACCTCTTCCTCGCCCGCGACGACGCGACAGCCGACCAGTTCCGCGCGAACGTCGTGATGCAGAACGAACGGGGCGTCGACAGCGTCCTGCTCGACCCGGAGGACGCCGTCGAGCACTGCCCGGGCCTCCAGCCCGAGGGGTTCGTCGCGGCGACCTACCACGCCGAGGACGGCTTCGCCGACCCGAACCTCGCCGTCCAGGGGTACGCCAGCGCCGCCCGGGAGGCGGGCGTCGACGTCCGGACGAAGACCGCCGTCACCGACGTGCTGACCGAAGCGTGCGTCGGTGGTGACACCGAGACGCCGGACGACTGGACCGGCGGGTCGGTGGTCGGCGTCGACACCGACGACGGCCGCCTCGACGCCGACTACGTGGTGAACGCCGCGGGCGCGTGGGCCGGCCGGCTCGCGGGGCTGGCGGGCATCGACCTCCCCATCGAACCCCGTCGCCGCCAGATTGCCGTCGTCGACCCGAGCCGTCCCGTGCCCGAGGACGTGCCGCTCACTGTCGACCTCGACACGGGGTCGTACTTCCGGCCCGAGCGGGACGGTGCCGCGCTCGTCGGCGGCCACTTCGGCGGCGACGACCCCGCCGTCGACCCCGACCGCTACTCGCAGTCTATCGACCTCGACTGGGCCGCCGACGCCGTGGAACACGCCGCCGACTACACCACGTACTTCGACGAGGAGTCCGGCATCAAGCGCGGCTGGGCGGGCCTGTACGCCGTCACGCCCGACCACCACCCGGTCGTCGAGGAGACCGTCCCCGGGTTCGTGACGGCTGCCGGGTTCTCCGGACACGGTTTCCAGCACGCCCCCGCCACTGGACAGGTGGTCTCGGAGCTCTGCCTCGACGGCGACGCGTCGCTCGTCGACGTCGGCCCGCTGGCGAGCCGGCGGTTCGCCGACGGCAGCGACCTCGTCGAACGCAACGTCGCCTGACGCCGGCCCGGCTACGCGTCGGTCGCCTCTCCCATCGAGTCCTTGACCGGGACCATCGTGACGTGGCCGCCCGGCGTGACCGTGATTCGGTAGCCAGCGTACGAGAACGTCATCTCGAGCTGTGCGGACTCGCTCGGCGGGTCGTCGAACATCCCGCCGACGAACTGGTCGACGACAGAGTACAGCGAGGGCAAGTCGTCCATCTCGATGTCCTCGTGGTCGGCGAGCACGGTCAACAGGTCGTACTCGGCGGTCTGCGGGTCCGGCTCGATGCCGAACTGGAGGATGCCGTTCTCGTCGACGTCGACGTCGACGTCCGCGTCTGTGCCGCTGGGTTCGTCGTCTCTCATACCGAACGGACCGGCGAGACGGCCGTAGTAGTGGTGGCAGAGTGGGTGCCGCACGCGGACAGCGTGGTTTCCAGCGCCGACGGTGGCTGCACGCGCGCCGCTACGGGTCGTCGAGCCGGTACCGGCACTCGGGGAACGTCTCCCCGCCGATAGTGGTCTCCGCCGCGCCCGCCTCCTCGAACCCCTGGGCCTCGTAGAACGCCCGCCCCTGCTCGTTCGCCGCCAGCACCGTCGCCTCCACGCGCTCGCTCCCGCGGGCCGAGAGCGCAGCCACCGTCGCGTCCAGCACCCGCCGCCCGACGCCCGACCGGCGCTCGTCGGGGTGGACGTACAGCCGCAGCACGTGGCCCGTCTCGCCGTCGACGTAGCCGTGTGCGAACGCCGCGATGTCGCCGCGCCCGCTGTCGGCTCCCGCGGACTCCGTCTCCGCCACGTAGACCGGCGTGCGTTCGTCGGTCACCAGGTCGGCGAGGGTCGCTTCGTCGTACCAGTCGTTCACGCCGGCGGCCACCGTGTCCCGCGTCAGGAGGTCCGCGTAGTCCCGCTCCCAGGACGCCTCGGCGACCGCCCGAACCGATGCGACGTCGTCAGTGGTCGCCTCGCGCACTCGCATGCCCCTAGTTACCACGGCAACCGTGATTAGCGTTTCTGCGGCGGATTTCTCGGGGCGTTCGGTGACGCGCCCCCGCAAGCGGCCGGTCAGCTACGCGCGGGAGTACTCGACGACTGCGCCGAGGCCCAGGCTCCCGACGACGAACCCGACGATGCTCCCCAGGACCGGAACCAGATTCGTCGCGCCCGCGACGACTGCGCCCACCAGGAGCGCCTGCACACGGCTGTCCAGAATTCCGTCAAACACCGCCAGGTATCCTACGGCGCTCCCGACGAACGCCACCGCAACGAACCCGACTGCGAGTGGAACCCAGAGCACGATGCCGAAGCCGGTCAACACCAGCAGCACGGATACACCGACGAACATGACGAGTACGACCACGCCCCACACGAAGCACGCCGCGCTCTCGCCACGGATGCGGTCCACGCTCTGGTCCACGAACTGGGGGGCCTTCGACAACAGCACGCCGCCGACGAACAGCGTGGCGACGAACGCCAGGACTGCCTGCACGGGCGGTGATAGCTCTGTGGACTGGGCGGCCGCAGCCGGCCGCGCGGCCACGGTCGCGGGGACGACAGCAAGTAGGACGCTCAGACTCGCGGCGCTCCGGTGGAGGGCAGACATACGTCCGGTCCCGCCACGCACCAGTAAGTGTCTGGTGACTTCCGGCGACTCCGGCCGACCGCCCCTGACGTGACCTGGGCACCCGCCGGACGGTCCCGGAGGATCGCCGCCCAGAACGGTAGCCTTTCGGGTGTCGGTTCTGAAGACGGTCAGTAATGTATCTCGTCATCGTCGGCGCGGGCGACATCGGCGCGCCCCTCATCGAGATTGCCACCGCCGGTGGCAACGAAGTCGTCGTCATCGAACGCGACGACGAGCGCGCCGAACGCGCCTCCCGGAACTACGACTGTCTGGTGCTCAACGACGACGCGACCTCCAAAGAGACGCTGGAGGAAGCCGGTGCCGACCGCGCGGACGCGCTGATTTCGACCACCGACCAGGACGCCACGAACGTCATGGTGTGTCTGCTCGCGCAGGAACTCGAAGTGCCGGACGTCGTCTCCGTCGTCCACAACCCCGAGCACATGGGCCTGTTCCGTCAGATCGGCGTGAACACGATGCAGAACCCCCAGCACCTCATCGCGGAGTACCTGTACCGCGCCGTCAAGCGGCCGTCCATCGTGGACTTCATGCGCATCGGCGAGGAGGCGGAAGTGTTCGAAATCACGGTCGAATCGGGGGCTCCGATTGCGGGGCGGACGCTGGGCGAAGCCGACAGCGAAGGGCTGCTCGGGCAGGACACGCTCGTCGTCGCCATCGAGCGCAACGGCGACAGCCCGCCGATTACGCCACGGGGCGACACCACCATCGAGGCGGACGACGTGCTCACGGTGTACTCGCGGAACGGCGCGACCCCCGAGGTGACCGACGTCTTCGGCCACGCAGAGGACCACTAAGACGATGGCCGGACGGAACGACGCACGGCTCCCGGCCGACCTGCGGACCATCGCGCGCGACGTCGGGTCGCTCGTGCTGATGGAGGCAGGGCTGATGGCCGTCACCACAGTCGTCGCGCTGGGGTTCGGGGAGTACCACGCCGCGCTCGCGTGCTTCCTCGCGGCGGGCGTGACGGCCGCCGTCGGCGGGACGGCGAACCACGTGTTCGCCGACGCGCCGGCCCCGAAGATGAAACACGGGATGGTCATCGCCGCCAGCGGCTGGCTGCTGGTCGCCGTCTTCGGCGCGCTCCCGTTCTTCCTGACGGCGTGGCTCACGCCGCCCGCGGCGATGGACGCGTTCGTGCCGGCCGCCACAGACACCGCCTCGTGGGACTCACTCCGCGTCGGCGGCACCACGACGCTGTCCAGTCTCGCGTACTTCCGGGACCCGCTGCACGCGTTCTTCGAGAGCATGAGCGGGTGGACGGGCAGCGGGCTCACGATGGCGATTCACGAGCCCTCGCTGCCCCGGACGATTCAGTGGTGGCGGTCGTTCATCCAGTGGGTGGGCGGCGTCGGCGTCATCGTCCTCACGGTGTCCATCCTCGCGCGCCCCGGCAGCGGGAGCTACGCGCTCTACCAGAGCGAAGCCCGCGAGGAGAAAATCCACCCCAGCGTCGTCTCCACCGTCCGTACCGTCTGGAAACTCGTCGTCGGCTACACCGGGCTGTCGTTCGCGCTCCTGTTCGGAGCCATCTACTACAGCACCAGCGAGTACAGCCAGTCGCTCGGCCTCGGCGAGATCGCGTGGCAGGCGCTCAACCACGCGATGACCGGGCTCACGACCGGCGGATTCTCGGTGACGGACAACTCGATTGCGACGTACAACTCGCCGCTCGTCGAGACGGTCCTCCTGCCGATCATGATTCTCGGAGCCATCGCGTTCCCGGTCCACTACGTGGTACTCAGGGACCGTGACCTCGGTGAGCTGGTCAGCGACCTCCAGACGCGGTGGCTGTTGGCCCTGCTCGCGGTCGGCGTCGCGGTCCTCTCGGTCCAGAACATCCTGACCGTGCCGTCGACGACTGGCGCGTTCGCCACGCAGTCGTTCCTCCCGTTTTCGGTGCCGTCACTGGACGCCGCGCAACTGGACGCCATCCGTGACTCGACGTTCCAGTGGGTGAGCGCCCTGAGCTGTACCGGATTCCAGTCGGCCCCCATCGGTCGCTGGCTCGCCGGCGCGAAAGTGCTGGTCGCCGGCGCGATGGTCGTCGGTGGCGCGGCCGGATCCACCGTCGGCGGCATCAAAATCATCCGCGCGTACACCGTCCTCCGCGGCATCTTCTGGCAGTTCTCCCGCGTGTTCCTCCCGGAGAGCGCGGTCGTCACCGCGCGAATCGGCGACCGCACGCTCGACCGCGAGTCGATGGAACGAGAGTTCAGCGAAGCCGCCATCGTCTCGCTGCTCTGGGTGGTCGTCCTCGTCGCGACGAGCGTCGTCCTCGTGAACCTCACCGGTGCCGAATTCGGCTACGCCGACGCCCTCTTCGAGGTGGCGAGCGCGCAGGGCAACGTCGGCCTCTCCTCGGGCATCACGGGCCCGTCGATGTCACCGATAGCCGAAGCGATGTTCACGCTGAACATGTGGATCGGCCGCCTCGAAATCATCCCCGTCCTCGTGTTCGCTCGCGCCGTCATCTCGGGACTCAACCCCTGATACGCCGGCACTCGGCTCCACGGCCGCGCTGGCTCACTTCCTTCCGGAGCTGCTTCGGCCCCAAGTACGAGGTGGATGCGGTGGGTCGCTCTGCCGACCACCGCGTCGGTAGAGCCGCGATGCGCGTGCAGCCGCGGCTATTCGAAACTTGTGCGACGGGCGGTGAAAACGGAAGTGGACCAGGTGGAGTTGGTCTCGCTGAGCGGTACGCAGCGAGGCGACTCCGCGCCTTACAGCTTGACGGCGTTCTTGTCCTTCAGAGACTCGGGGACGTTCGCCCAGTAGGAGGTTTTCGAGCCGTACTGGGTGGTCAGCGTGAGCTGGACCTCGTCACCCGCCGAGAGATTCCCGGTGAGCGTGTCCGAATGCATGGTGACCTGAATACGGTCGGACTGCTGCACCAGCACTACGTCGGTGTCGCCTTTGACGGAGGTGGTGTTGAAGTTGTCTTTACTATTTCCACCCGTCGCATTTGCCAGCGTGTCGTGCGTCAGCGTGGTCGCCTTGTCTGGGCCGATCCACTGGATAGTGGACTTGCTGAGATTGATGTTGTCAGCACCGGCGGCCTGACGCACTGTCAGATTCACGTAGTCCACCTGTTCGCCGGTTACGTTGCCGTATGCGGAGACGACGTCGATACGGTTAGAGACCTGTGCGCTGGCTTCCTCGCCCGTGGCTGCGCCTTTGGACTGGAGGAAGCCGGCCGTGTTGATGAGGACGCCGGCGGCGATCGCCGCGACCAGCACCATCGCGATGAACACGATGAGTGTGCCGATCCCGACCTGACCGCGCTCGTCCTCGTCGTTGATAAACTCGAACATCTAGCTACACCACCAAGGGAGAAATCGCTCGCGTATAAGTCCTCTCTCGTGGTTATCGGGAGTGAAAACTGGGGTGGGCAGAGAGGTGACAGAGATATCACGACAGATAACGCTTCCAGCGGTCCTTCGCGTCTGTCGTGTTTGTATCCGCCTCGCGGCCCGCGTAGTACTCGCTGGAGGCCGTCACGCCAACCACCATCCACCATACAACAGCCGCGTGTGTCCCAACTCCGGCTCGCCTGCCTCGCCAGCGTCGCTGCTGCTACTTGTGTGGGAGCAGTACGGAATTGAGTGGGACCGTCGAGATTCGAACTCGAGTCCGACGCACCCCATGCGCCGAGGATACCGCTACCCCACGGTCCCGCACTCGGAACGACGCGCGGTCCGGCATTAAGGCCTTCGCTTCGGCGCGGCGAGCGTCGTCAGACGAGGACGCGCTCCAGGTCGACGACCGTGCCCGAGTCCGCGTCGGGGTCGCCGGCGAGGCGGCCGAGGCAGACCGCGGACCCGGCTTCGGTGTGGCAGGCGACGAGCGCGCCGCGGTCGGCGTCGTCGGCCGCGAGGACGCCGGGTGCGTACACCGGCGCGCCGTTCGCGACCTCGCGGGCGGCGGAGTCGGCGATGGTGACACTCGGCAGGTGCGTGAGCGCGCATTCGGCGGGCTGGACGGCCGCGCGGAGCGCGTCTTCCGCGGTGCCCGGTGGTTCGGTGTCGTCCTCGTCGCGCAGCCACGCGAGCGCGTCCGAGAGGCCGTGGAGCGTGACGAGGCCGGTGTCGTCGAACGGCGTGGTGGCGGTGCGACGGAGGTGACCCATGTGGGCGTTCGTCCCGAGCGCGCGCCCGATGTCGTGACAGAGCTTCCGGACGTACGTCCCGGACTCGCACTCGATGCGGAGCAGAGCTTGGCGACCGTCGAGGTCGAGGACGTCGAGGGCGTACACTTCGCGGCTGCGCAGTCGGCGGGCGACCGCGGACTTCTTCGGCGGTTTCTGGTAGACATCGCCCTCGAAGTCGGCGACGACCGCCTCGAAGTTCCGGGGCGGGTCGTCGTGGAGTTCGAGGACGGCGACGTACTCCTTCGGACCTTCCAGCAGCGCGGGCGCGAGTCTGGTGGCAGCCCCGGTGAGCACTGGGAGACAGCCCGTGACTTTCGGGTCGAGGGTGCCGGCGTGGGCGGCCTTCTCGACGCCGACCATGTCCCGAATCCACGCGGACACCTGATGGGCAGAGGGTCCCGGCGGCTTGTCGAGGTTCACGACGCCGAACTCTAGGACGGCGTCGGGGTCGCGGTCCTCGGGCGGGGCTCGAATCATCTCAGAACTGGTACTGGACGTTCTCGATGGGCGTCGGGCCCTCGTCGCGCTCGGCCTGATAGGCGTCGACGGCGTCCAGAACGATGTCCGTGACAGCGTCCGGCCCCCAGCGCGCAGTGTTCACCGAGAGGTCGTAGATAGTGATGTCGTCGAAGTCGATGGCGTAGTACTCCTCGTATCGCTGCGTCTCGGAGTTCTCGCGCTTCTCGGTCTCCGCGCGCGCCGCCGCCGGCGTCTTGTCCTCGCGCTCGGCGATGCGGCGCGCCCGCACGCCCATCGGCGCGTCCAGCCAGATTTTGATGTCGGCGTACTCGCCCGCCATCCACCCCGCGAGCCGGGACTCCAGAACGACGTCGTCCTGATTGCGTGCGGTCTCCCGGAGCTGTCGGTCGAGGTCCTTGTCGATCTGGGGGTCGTCCTCGGCGAGCTCGTTGAACTCTTCGAGGCTCATGCCGCGCTCCTCGGCGAGCCCGCGGAAGATGTCGCCACCCGAGATGTGTTCGTACCCGAGGTGGTCGGCGAGTGTCGACGCGACCGTGCTCTTCCCGCTCCCCGGTGGCCCGGAGATGGTGACTAACATATCCGTGCTGGGAGCGGCCGGGACAAAGAGGTTTTGAACCGCGCGTCGCGGCGACAGTGAACGTCTTGGGGCGAGGACCGCCGTCGGTCGCGGCTCGTACAGGAACCGCGTTACGTCGGCGACGTCTGGATGTTCAGCGCCTTCCGGATGACGTTCGAGAAGCTGAACGAGCAGACCATGTACCAGACAATCCAGGCCGGGAACACGAGGACCTGGCCGTTCTGGAGGTCGACGTTACCCATGAGCGGGAGCGTCATGTTGAGCTCCTCGGTGGGGACGCGGCCGGTGCCGAGCTTCCAGTACATCCAGAGGAACACCGGGATGGTGAGCAGCATGATCCACACCATCGGCCGGAACTGCTCCTTGAGCATGCCCGCCTGGTCGCCGAACGCTTCCATCTGCTCCTCGCGGAGGCGTTCGACCTCGGCCTCGTCGCCGCGCTCCTTCGCGGCGGACATCTTGTCCTGAAGCGCCTGGGCGCGCTCCTGGTACTCCGACATCTTGTCCATGTCCGTCAGATTCGCCTGCAGGAGCGTGGAGTACAGGCCCGTGAGCACCGCCAGAACGAGAATCACGACGTAGAACGGCAGCATCGCGTCGAGCGGGCCGAGCAGCATGTCGATCGAGTTGCCGATGCCGTTCCGGATTGGCGAGTAGCTGTACCCGATCATCGCGCCGACAGCGCCGACGCCCGCGAGCTTGTCGTACGTCGACCACGACGTGTTCTCGGGGGAGTCGTCGTCGCCGCCGTCGTCGGGTGCGAGTCCGTCCTCGACGCCCTCGGGGTCGGCGAACCGGAACCCCTCGTCGCCCTCCACGAGGATGTCCTTCTCCAGGAGGCGACCCCACTGGCCGCTGGAAACGTCGCCGCTGACGTCCTGCCACTGGAGCTCGCCGTCGTGGTCGAGGAGGTCCTCGAGGATGGTCGCCATCTCGGGGTCCTCGCGGACCAGCGACCGTACTTTCTCCGCGGTTCGTGCCATCTCGTCCGGGTCTTAGCGACGACCGCTTGAATCGCTTACGGAACCCTGACCGGAGTCGGCGCTCGCGACCGTCGGTCGCGCGGGAGGGTCACGCGACCGATACTCGCGTCTCGGCGCTGGCGTCGGCGTCGGTCGCGGCGAGCCACACCCTGACCCGGTACTCGCCGGGGTCGGGGTCGTGCCACGTCGCGTCGAACGTCGCCTCGCCCCCGGTCGGAATCGTCTCCGTCCCGAGCGCCATCGAGAACAGTCGGCCGTCGCCGTACCGCCACACTTCGTCGGCGTCACGCTCGCTGTCGTCGTCCCGTTCGGCGACGGCGTCGACGCGCTGGCCGTCCCGAAACGAACACTCGACCGGCTCGTCGCCCGTATTCCGGACGGTGAACGCGAGTTCGAGGTCGCCGTCCACGACACTGGCAGTCACGCTGGCGTCCAGCACGGCCGTCGAATCGTCGCCGTGGCGTATAGTCCTGTGGGGCCGTCAGTCGTCGCGCTCTGCGACCGCGTCCCGGACGTCAGTCCAGACCTCGTCGGGCGTCTGCTCGCCGTCGATTTCGACCAGCACGCCCGCCTCCCGGAAGTACTCCACGACGGGCGCGGTGTTGTCCTCGTACACCTGGATGCGCTCTCGCGCTGTCTCTTCCGTGTCGTCCTCGCGCTGGTAGAGGTCGCCGCCGCACTCGTCGCAGACGCCGGCCTCCTCGGGCTGGTCGAAGTCCACGTGGAAGGTCGCACCGCAGTCCTCGCAGACCCGGCGGCCGGTCAGCCGACCCACCAGCTCCTCCTCGTCGACGTCCAGATAGAGCACGGCGTCGAGGTCCGTGATGGAGTCGAGGTACTCCGTCTGGCTCTCGTTGCGGGGGTAGCCGTCGAGGACGTAGCCGTCGGCGTCCGCCAGTGCGCTCTTGACGATCTCGTTGACGACTTCGTCGGGCACGAGTTCGCCGGCGTCCATGTACTCGCCCGGCGTCTCGTACTCCACGTCGAGGTGGCTGATGTCCATCTGCTTGTTCGCGCGGAGCGCGTCGCCAGTGGTGACGTGCTCGACGCCGAACTCGTCGACGAGTCGTCGGCTCTGCGTGCCTTTCCCAGCGCCCGGTGCGCCCAGCAGGAGTAGGTTCGGGTTGCTCATACGCCACCTTCAGCCGCCCCGATTAAGGGCGTGTCGTTCCCGGCTGAATCGTCGCAGTACCGCGACGCGGACACCCGGCCTGATATGAGTGTGGGCCGCCAACTCCCGGTATGACGCGATTCGACGCCGACAGCGAGGCCGACCGCATCGACCTCGTCGCCGACACGGTCGCCGCCCACCGCGAGCGCGACAGCCAGTTCTGCACCGTCGAGGCCGCCGACGACCCGAGTGACGACCCAGAGTTCCTGCCGCCGTGGGTGCAGTTCGCCGACGGCACCCTGAACCTCGACTGCACCCAGCCCGAGCTGGACGCGCTGAGCGACCTCCTCGGCCGGTACGGCGCGTTCACGGTGTCCGAGCGGACGACCGTCGACCCCGAGACAGCGGAGGAGACGCCGTCGACGAACGTCCGCGTCGACGCGCAGGCCGACGACGAGCGCGTCGCCCAGTTCGTCGACGCCGTCTTCCGAGAGGTCTACGGACTCCCCGAGGACTTCCGGCTGTGGGCGGTCGAGGTCTGACGCCGGCTACCGCTGCCGCCACGCCATGTTCAACACGTACCCGAGGATGACGCCGGCGTACAGCAGGAGCGCGCCGCCGTCGATTCGCCCCTCGTAGACGAGGTACGCGAGCCCGGCGAACGAGAGGAGGACGACGACGGCGGCCAGCGCGCGGAGTGCGACCGCGTAGACGCGCTCGCTCGCCCCCTTCGCTCGACTCCGCGTCGTCTCTTCGGAGGTCATGCCACTACGCCGGCGCTCGCCGCGGTTTGTTACCCGGACCGTACCCGTGGTGGTCGCCGAACTGCGGGATACCGGGGTACCGGCTGGTGTCTCTTCCACTCGAGAGCGTAGAGCTTCTGTCCAGCGTTAGCCGACGGTACGGGGTCCCGTCAGCGCCACACCCCCAGCGGCCGGCTGCACTCCCAGATTCGTCCTGTCAGTCCTGCCAGTAGGACTTCGTGAACAGGACGAGCACGGGGATGACTTCTAGTCGACCCACCCACATCAGACCGACCATCAGGAGCTTTGTGGCGTTCGTCAGCGGCTCGTAGCTCCCCATTGGGCCGACCATGCCGAACCCCGGCCCGACGTTCCCGAGGGTGGCGGCGACGGCGCTCATCACCTCGATGGCCGACAGCGTCTCGTCGATGCGCGACGCGTCGATGGCGACGAACACCGTCCCGAACGCGAACAGCGCGAAGTAGACGGCGGTGAACGCGTAGATGCCGCGGACGCCGGACTCGTCGAGTGCTCGGCCGCCCAGCCGGACCGGCTCGACGGCCTCCGGGTGGATGGTCGTGAACAGCTCGCGTTTGAGGCTCTTGATGATGACCAGCCAGCGCACCATCTTCACCGCGCCGCCGGTGCTGCCCGCGCTCCCGCCGACGAAGATGGCGAGGAAGAGGACGTACTTCGCGGGCTCGCCCCACTGGGCGAAGTCCATGCTCGCGTACCCCGTGGTGGTGACGATGGAGACAGCCTGGAAGGCGGCGTGTCGCAGCGACACCTCCGCCTCGCCCGCGACCGGGCCGACCGCGACGTCGAGGGTCGGGCCGGCGAACAGCAGGCCGGCGATGACAGCCGTGAAGACGCCCGAGACGCCGGCGTAGAACCGGAACTCGGCGTCCCCGAACAGTTCGTCCAGATCGCCGGTCAGCGCCTGCCAGATGAGCGCGAAGTTCGTCCCCGCCGCGAACATGAACGGCACGATGACCCACTGGACGATACCGGTGAACGCCTCGATAGACTTCGCCTCCGGGCTGAAGCCGCCCGTCGCCATCGTCGTGAAGCCGTGGGCGACGGCGTTGTACAGCCCCATGTTGTCCGCGAAGCCGGCCTGATTGAGGCCAAACAGCAGGAGCACTTCGACGGCCGTGATGCCGGCGTACGCCAGCCAGAGCGCGCGCGCCGTCTCCGCGATGCGGGGCGTGAGCTTCTGGATGCCCGGCCCGGGCGCTTCGGCGTCCATCAGTTGCGCGCCGCCGACCGAGAGTTCGGGGAGGATGGCGACCGCGAGCACGACAATCCCCATGCCGCCGAGCCACTGCGTGAGCTGCCGCCACATGAGGATGCCGTGGGAGTGCCTGTCGAACGATATCTCCCCGAGGACGGTCGCCCCCGTCGTCGTGAAGCCGCTCATCGTCTCGAACAGCGCGTTCGCGGGATTCGCGAGCTTCGACATGGGAGCCGTCGCTGCCGCCACGCCCGGGATGCCGTGGGCCGCCACGAGGTACGGGAGGGCACCGACGATGCTCACCGCGAGCCACGTGCCCGCAACCATCAGGAACCCCTCCCTGCTGCCGATATTCTGGATGTCGCCGACCCGCTCCATCGCGGTACCGACCGCGAGCGCCACCAGAATGGTCACGACGAACGCCGCCACGCCGCCGTCGCCGTAGTAGAGACTCACCGCCAGCGGCACGAGCAGCGGCACCGAGAGCCACTTCACAACGGTGCCGACGAGTGCCGCGCTCGCCCGCCAGTCGACTCTGAGCCTCATAGCTTCGAGGTGACTTCGTCGACTGCGTCCGCTTGCGCGAACGCGACGACGTGGTCACCGACTTCCACGACTGTGTCTCCGCGCGGCGTCACGAGTTCGTCGTCCCGCGTGATGGCTCCGAGCACGACGCCCGCCGGCAGGTCGGCGACGCCCGCCTCGATTGTGCGTCCCGCGAGCACGCTCTCGTCGGTGATTTCGACCTCCAGCACTTCAGCGCCGCCGGAGCCGACGATAGCGACGTTCTCCGCGCGTCGCTCGCGCGTGAACCGGGTGATTTCCTCCGCGGTCACCTCGCGGGGGTTGACAGCGACGTCCACGCCCACCGCCTCGAACAGCTCCACGTACCGCGGCTGGTCGACGACGGCGATGGCGCGGTCCGCACCCACGCGCTTCGCGAGCAGCGCCGCCAGCAGCGACCGCTCGTCGCTGCCGAGCGTCGCCACCACCACGTCCGCGTCCTGGACGTGTTCGCGCGTCAGGAACTCCGGGTCGGTGGCGTCGTGGGAGAGAATAGTCGCGTTCGGCACTCGCTCCGCGAGGTCCCGGGCGCGCTCGTCGTCGACCTCCACGACGCGCGGCGACAGCCCGCGCTCTACGAGCAGGTGGGCGGTGAGTTCACCGGTCTTCGACCCGCCGACGACGACCACGTCTTCGACCTCGTCGAGTTCCCCGTCGGTGAAGAGCGTCCGGGCGAACTCCCGAACGGTCTGTGGCAGGCCCACGACGACCACGCGAGACCCCGGCTCGAGGACAGTGTCTCCGCCGGCAATCTGGGCGTCGTCCGTGTCGGCCGGAATCACGGCGACGAACGTGAGTTCGTCGAAGCGGTCGGCTTCCGCGACGGTCTGCCCCGCGAGCGGGCTCCCGTCCGGCACGTCGAACTCGGCCATCTCCACGCGCCCGTCCGCGAACGGATTCACGTCGCGGGCCGACGGCAGCCCCACGATGCGGACGATGGTCTGGGCCGCCAGGAGGTTCGTGCAGACGAGGAAGTCCACACCGAAGGCTCCCTGGTGGGCCTGCCACGTGTCGAGGTAGTTCGTCTGCTCGACGCGCGCGATGGTGAACGCGTCGCTCCGGGTCTTCGCCGTGGCACAGACGATGAGGTTCGTCTCCTCGCTGTTCGTCACCGAGATGACGACATCGGCCGCCGCCACCTCGGCCTCCTGCAGCACGTCCAGGTCGGTCCCGTCGCCGGTGACACCGAGGACGTCCTCGCTGTACTGGATAGACTCGACTCGGTCGGCGTCCCGGTCCACGACGACGACTTCGTGGGAGCCCGCGAGGCTGCCCGCGATACTCGACCCGACCTCGCCGGCGCCGACAATGAGGATGCGCACTAGTTTCGGCCCCCGCGTTGCATGTCCGGTGACTGGACGGCCGCCGTCAAGTGCGTGTCGGAAGCGACTGCAACGTTTATTGGCCCCCAGAATACATCGGGTACAAATGACGACCGTGTCAGGGGACCCCATCGTCGTCCTCCTCGTCGAGGACGACGACGCGCTCGCGGACCTCACCGCGACGTACCTCGAACGGGAAGACGACGACTTCGACGTGACGACCCGGCCGGACGCCGAATCCGCGCTCGAGTATCTCGGGGACGCGACCGTCGACTGCATCGTCTCGGACCACGACATGCCCGGGATGAACGGCCTGGAGTTCCTCGAAGTCGTCCGCGAGGCCCACTCCGAACTCCCGTTCATGCTGTTCACCGGGAAAGGCGACGAGGAAATCGCGAGCGACGCCATCTCCGCGGGCGTCACCGACTACCTCCAGAAGGACACCGGAACCGACCAGTACACCGTCCTCGCCAACCGCGTGCGCAACGCCGTCGAGAAGCGGCGCTCGCAGACCGCGCTCCGCGAGGAGAAACACCTCCTCGAACAGGTCCTCGCCACCACTCCGGGGTCCGTCGTCTTCCAGCCCGACGGCCGCGTCGCCTCCGCCACGGACCGCGCGCAGGCGACACTCGGACTGAAGGACGCGCAGTTCCCCGCCGACCCCGACTGGACGCTCGCAGACCTCGACGGCGACCCGCTCGGCGGGAACGACCATCCCGCCCGCCGGGTCGCCGACAGCGGCCAGCCGCTGCACGGCGAACGGCTCGCGGTCGTCTTCCCGGACGGCTGGGAGAAGTACCTCGTGATGCACTGCGCGCCCATCTTCGACGACGACGGCGGCGTCGACCGGGTCGTCGCCTCGTTCACCGACATCACCGACCGCGTACGCCGAGAGCGCGAACTCGCGCGCGTCCAGACCATCGTTCAGGCCGTCGGCGACCCCGTCTACACGACCGACGAAGACGGCGTCATCACGTTCGTCAACGACGCCTTCGAGGAACTCAGCGGCCGCGACCGAGACGACCTCGTCGGCAGCCACTCGTCGACGCTGATGACCGACGACGACTTCGCCGAGGGGACCCGCGTCGTCTCACGCCTCATGAAGGGTGACGGCGAGTCCGCGACCGTGTCGTTGACTGGTGAGCACTGGGCCGACGGCGTCGACCACCTCGACGTCCACGTCGGCCTGCTCCCGGAGGACGGCGGCTTCCGGGGGACAGCCGGCGTCGTCCGGGACGTCACCGAGCAGCGCCGCCGCGAACGCAAACTCCGGGAGAGCGAGGAGAAGTACGCGACCGTCGTCGAGGAGGCGAACGACGGCGTGTTCGTCGCCCAGGACGGCGTCCTGAAGTTCGCGAACTCCGAGGGTGCCGCCATCCTCGACTCCGACCCGGAGTCCCTCGAAGGGACGCCGGTCGCGGACGTCGTCGCGCCGGAATACCGCGAGACAGTCCTCTCCCGGCTGGAACGCCGACTCGCCGGCGGCGACCCCGAGCGGCGCTACGAGTTCGAGGCGCTGACCACCGACGGCGACCGAACCCCAATCGAGTTCACTGCAGCCACCATCACCTACGAGGACGACCCCGCCGTGCTCGCCATCTGCCGAGACGTCGCCGACCGCCGCGAGCGCGAACGGCAGCGACGGCGCGCCGAGACCATCGTGGAGACCGCGCCGGACGCGGTGTTCATCCTCGACGAAGCGGCCAACTACGTGGACGGCAACCGTCAGGCGGCCGACCTGCTCGGACTCCCCTACGACGAACTCAGCGACCACAGCGTCCCCGAGCTCGTCGACGACGGAATCTTCGAGCGCGAAGTCGTCCCTCGATACCGGGAGACAGTCGCCGCGTTGCTGTCCTCGGACAACGACCACGACAAGGGCAAATTCGAGTTCCGCGTCCACCCGGCCGACGGCGACGAGACCAGAGTCGTGGAGTGCCACCTCGCGCTCCGCCCCCACGACGGCGACTTCCGGGGAGCCATCGGCGTACTCCGGGACGTCACCGAACGGAACCGGCGACGCCGCGAACTGGAAGCCCAGAACGAACGCCTCGACGAATTCGCGAGCGTCGTCAGCCACGACCTCCGGAGCCCGCTGAACGTCGCCACGGGGTGGCTGCAGCGCTACCGGCAGACCGGCGACGAGGACACGCTCGTCACTGTCGAGGAGTCCCTCGACCGCGTCGACGAGATACTCGACGAACTGCTGACGCTCGCCCGCGACGGCCCCGACAGCCGAGACCCCGAGGCCGTCCCGCTTCAGGACGCCGCCGCTGCGGCCTGGAACGCTGTCGATACCGGCGACGCCAACGTCGACATCGACACCGACGACTGCCGGGTGACGGCTGTCCCCAGCCGTCTCCAGGAGCTCTTCGAGAACCTCTTCCGGAACGCTGTCGAACACGGTTCGACAGACCACGCGTCGCGCACCCCGGAGAGCGTCGTCCCGTCCGAACGGCCGGTCCAGCCCGACGGGGCGTTCCGGGAGTCCGCAGCGGTGACGGTTCGCGTCGGCGAACTCGACGACCGGCGAGGGTTCTACGTGGCGGACGACGGGCCCGGTATCCGCGAGACCAACCGCGAAGACGTCTTCGAGATGGGGTACACGACGACCACGAGCGGCACCGGGTTCGGGCTCGCAATCGTCGCCACGACCGCGGAGAACCACGGCTGGGACGTGACGCTGACGGAGAGCGCGGACGGCGGCGCGCGCTTCGAGTTCGAGACGTGACTGTAGCCCGCCCGTCAGCCGCGACCGCGTCGAGTTGCGGGACGGAGGAGTGCTGGTCAGTGCAGGCAGTCGGCATTAGTCGCTCTCGCCCGTCGTACGCGTATGCGAAGCGTCGTACACCTGAGCTCCGGCGACGAGGCCGAACAGGAGACCGCGCTGGCCGTCGCGGAGAACATGCTCGCCGACGAGAGCGACAGCATCGACGAAGTCGCGGTCGTCGCGCAGTCCGGTGGCATCGAAGCCGTGACCGCCGACGGCGAGTACGCGGACCGCGTCCGCTCGCTGCTCGACGACGGCGTCCCGTTCAAGGGCTGTGCGAACACCCTCGAGACGGCGAGCCTCGACGAGTCGGACCTCGTCGACGGCGTCGAGACAGTGCCGGAGGGTGCCGTCGAGGTGACGCGCCTCCAGAACGACGGGTACGCGTACCTCCGACCCTGAAGCAGCGATGAACGACGGCGATACCGGGGCGTCGAGGCGGTCGAGACCGGGCGTCGACGGCGTTGCTCTGGCGAACCGCGTCGTCAAGGCCGGTATCGGTGTCGCACTCGCCGCGGGCGTCCGCCGCCGCGACCCGACAGTCGTCGTGAACGCGGTCGTGTCGGCCGCGTTCACTGCGCTGCCGCGTGCGCTCGAAGCCAGGTACGGCGTCCGACTGCGGCCCTGGCACCGGCTCTGGGTGTCCCTGTCGGCGCTCGTCCACACGCTCGGGATGCTCGGACCCTACGACCGCGTGTGGTGGTGGGACCACCTCGCGCACACGCTCTCTGGCGTCGTCGTCGCGGGCGCGACAGACCTCGCCCTCCACGCGGAGTCCGGTGACGGCGACACCGCGGCGGCCGGCCCCCGGGCCCGCGCAGCGACGATTACGACCGTGACACTCGCGCTCGGTGTGTTCTGGGAACTGCTCGAGTACGCGGTCCACGCCGTCGCCGACCGACTGGGGTTCGAGCCGCTGCTCGTCCACTACGGGCGGAGAGACACGCTCGGCGACCTGGTTTTCGACCTGCTCGGTGCGGGACTCGTGGTTCGGTTCGGCCGGCGCGCGCTCGGCACCAGCAACCCGACGGCCAGTGGCGACTCCGGGTAGTCAGGCCCCGTCGGTGACGATGCGCGCGACCTCGTCGCGGTCGAACAGGCGTTCGGCCTCGGGAATCTCGGGGTACGAGCCGCCCTCGTACTCGGGCCACTCGCCGAACACGTCCGGGTAGAGCTGCTTGGCGGTCATCTCGAGCTGGAAGAGGTTCATGATGGGGCCCTGGTAGCGCATTCCCGACGCGTACACACGGTCGTTCTCCACCGCGGAGAGCCGGCCGCCGGTTTCGCTATTCCGGAGGCGCTCGCGGACGTCTGTCATGTCGTAGTTCGGAGTCGCGCCCCAGAGGTGGAGGATAACGTCCGGGTCCGCGTCCAGCATCGTCTCGTAACCGACCGTCCCCCAGAGGCTCGACCAGTCCTCGTCGGCGAACGCGTCGTGGGCGGCCAGCGGCCGAGTGTCGGCCAGCCAGTACCCGGGCTTGTTCAGGTGGTACGTGTAGAACGAGCCCTCGCTGTACGTCACGCGGACGGCCGTCGGACGCTCGCTCTCTGGCGGCAGCTCCGACTCGATGGTCGCGAGCAGGTCCTCGTGGACCCCCCGGAGCGCCTCGAAGCGCTCGCGTTCCTGGAACACGTCGGCGACCCGGCCGAACAGCTCCCAGAGCGTGTAGTACTCGTAGTCGTCGCGGTAGGCCTCGTGAGGCTGGGCGTGCGTGCCGCTGTAGAAGTTCCCGAACCACGGGCCGATGCTCGACGCGATGTCCGCGATATCACTTTCGTCCCAGCCGTCCTGCGTGCGCACGTACGCGGGGTCGAGGAAGTGGACGTCGCTGTCGAGGTCATAGAACTCCTCGGGGTCGAGGCCGTCACCGAGCGGGTCCGGCAGCCCCTCGTAATCGAAGCCGACGCCGTCGAGGCGGTCGTAGTAGTTGTTCATCGTCGGACCGCTCATCTGCGGGACGTAGATGGAGTTGACGGCGTCACCGTGGCCGAGTGCGACCGCCATGTCGGCGTACTGGGGGAACAGCACGAAGGCGTTCTCCGGCGGCTGCTCGAACGTGACATCGCCCATCGGAGCCAGTGACGCCTGGTAGTCCGCCGACCCGGTGGTCGTGGTTGCGTCCGTTCGCTGGCCGGCCGTGGTCAGGTCGTCCGTGTTCTCGTCGCCGTCCGACTCGGGGCTCGCACAGCCGGCGAGCAGCGCACTGCTGGCCGCCGCCCCCATCAGGTACCGTCGGCGCGTCAGTCTCCCGCGCATAGATTTTAGGCAGCCCTAAAATAGGATAAGCGTTCGGATTCGGGACCGCTAGCCCCAGTAATCGCTACGCAGCCAGCGCGAACGGAGAGAAAGAGTGTCCCGCGGTCAGTCGCCGCCGCCGAACATCTCCCGCATCATCGGGTGCATCTCCATCATCTGCTCTTCCGCGATCTCCTCGTAGAGCTTGTAGGTGATGGAAATCGTCAGCAGCAAGCCGGTGCCGGTGACGTTCCCGATAGTTCCGAGCATGTTCGCCATCACGGCGAGCAGCCCGACCAGCGCACCACCGATGACGGTGACCTGCGGGATGTACCGCTCCATCACCTTCTCGATGACGCCCTGGTTCTTCCGGAACCCGGGAATCTGCATCCCCGAGTTCTGAATCTGGCGTGCCGTCGCGTCCGGCCCCATGTCCGCGGTCTCCACCCAGAACACCGCGAAGACGGCACCGCCGACGATCATGAACGTCAGGTCCACCGCGATGCGGATGAGGACCTGCCACGGCTCGGCGCTCGTCCCGGCCGTCCACCACATCCACGCCTGCGGGTTGTAGATGGGTGCCAGGTAGTAGAATATCCCGCCCACGACCTGTCCGTTCCCGTCGTAGACGCCGAGCCACGTCGGCAGCGACGCCATCGTCGAGTTCAGGATCTGGCCGAGGAACTGGATGTTCGCCTGCAGCGCGCGAACCAGGATCATCGGCAGGACGCTCGCGTAGATGAGCTTCACCGGGAACCGGCCCCGGGCACCCTTCACGCGAGCGTGGCTCAGGGGAATCTCGACGCGCACGCTCTCCGCGTACACGACGACGACGTAGATGAACAGCGTCGTCAGCAGTCCGAGAATCCCGGCCTGCATCAGCAGGAACGACACCCCGTCCATCGACAGCAACGGCGGGATGTTCGAGACGTTCCCGGCGACGATGTCGAACCACGTCGGAATCAGACCCTGGCTACCGACGCCGCCCTCCCAGAACACGAGCCCGCCGACCAGGCTCTGGCTCACGCCGGCGACGATGAACAGCCCGATGCCGGACCCGACGCCCCACTTCGAGATGACCTCGTCCATGAACAGGAGGAGGATGCCACCGACCGCGATCTGGGCGAAAATGAGGAACTCCACACCGAGCGCTCCGCCCGGAATCGACTGGGCGAGCTGCTGGCTCGGCTGCAGGAAGTTCCCGAGGAACACCATCGGTGCGCCCGTCAGCACGATCATCACGAACACCAGGAACTTCTGGAGGCCCTGGTAGATGGCCTGGTCACGCGGGTCGTTGTCCGTGTCCAAGCCCAGGAGGTTCGCGCCACCGAGCAGCTGCAAGACGATACTCGCCGTGACGATCGGACCGATACCGAGCTGGAGCACGGTACCCTGACCACCGGCGAGCAGACTCCGGAACTGCCCGAAGAAGTCGTCGCCCGCGGTTTCGATGCCCCAGAGCGGGACGTTCGTCAGGAAGAAGTACAGCACGAGGATTCCCCCCGTCCAGTACATCTTCCGGCGGAACGGCACGTGCCCTTCCGGTCGCTGGACCGAGGGCATCCGCGTGAGGACCGGCGCAGCAGCCTCCTTCCATCCCATAGGTTACTCCTCGTCGTCCTCGCTCGCTCGCTCGGAGACGACGGCGTCGCCGCCCTCGCCCTCGATGAGGTCGACGGCGGTGTCGCTGAACGCGTCCGCCGTCACTTCGAGCTGTTCGTAGAGCTGGCCGCCGCCGAGCACCTTCACCACGTCGGCGTCCCAGCCGTCGTCGGCGACGTCACGGGCGTCGACGCGGTAGCCGTACTCCGTCTCCTCGGCGATGCCCTCCTCCGCGAGCAGGGCGATGTCCTCGTCGAGCTCCTGGACGGAGACCTCCGCGACATCTCGGTCGGTCTTCTCCGGCCGCTTGAAGCCGCTCTTGCCGACGTCCTCGTAGTTGTGTTGCTCGTGTTTCTTGCGACCCGCACGACCGCGACCGCCGCGGTTACCGGCGCCGCGGCGGTTCTTGTGCGTCCCGCCGCCGTGCGTTCGAGAGCCGCGCTGTCGTCGTTTCTTGTCGGTCATGGTTATCGCATCTCGGTGAGGAGACTGTCGATCTCCTCGGTCGTGTGTTTCCCGAGCTGGCCGCCGTCGCTGACGGGCTGCTTGATGCCGTCGTGGCCGCCCCGCGGCGGGTGCAGACGGAGCACGGGCGCGAGGCCCGCGTCACGCAGCGTCGTCTCCTCGTCGAGCAGCGCGCCCGCGAGGTCGGCGACGTCGTCGTACTCGGTGTGTTCAGTGAGCCACTCGTCGTCCACGTCGGCGGACCCCTCGGCAGGCTCCGCGCGCTTCTCGAGCAGCTCCGCGAGGACGTCCTCGCTCGGCTCACCGAACGCCACGTAGTCGTTCACCTTGGCGACCATCCCCGAGTACGTTTCGGTCTCGGGAACGAGCGCGCAGTGGTTGACGTTGTGGATGTTCAGCATCTCCAGCGTGTCGACGACGTCCTGCTGCATGTTGACCTCGCCGCGGATCTGGACAACCGCCTGCATCACTCGATCACCTCTCGCTGCTCGCGAGCGTACTGGGGCACGCGAGCCTCGGAGGTCGCGCGGAGCGCGTTGAACGTCGCCTTCGCGAAGTTCACGGTCGTCCGCGTCTTCCCGGAGGAGCGCGTCCAGATGTCCTCGATGCCGGCGAGCTCGAGCACGTGTCGGACGGTCTCACCGCCCGCCAGCCCGAGGCCGCGCGGCGCAGGAATGAGCTCCACGTCGACGCTGCCCGCCTTGCCGGTCGACTTGAGCGCGACGGTGTGGGGACGCCCACAGCCACACTCCCACGACCCGCAGCCACGGGAGACGTCGATGATGTTCAGCTTCGCTACCTCGATGGCCTTCTGGATGGCACCGCCGACCTGGTCGTCGCGGCCCTCCGCGTAGCCGACGTAGCCGTCGCGGTTGCCGATGGCGACGACGCAGCGGAACTTCACGCGTCGGCCGGAGTCGGTCATCCGCTGGACCATGTTGATGTCCAGCACTTCGTCGTCCAGCCCCGGCAGGAGCTGGTCGACGATTTCTGGCTCCTTCAGCGGCAGCCCGGAGTTCAGGGCCTCCGACATGTCCTCGATCTCCCCGTCCTGGACGAGGCGGCCGAGGCGGGTCTTCGGTTGCCAGGTGTCGTTGTAACTCATGTGTTAGTCCTCCATGATGGCCTCCCGAGTCTCGTCGAAGTGCTCGGGAAGCTCCGTTGCGTCGAAGTCACCGCTGTACAGCGGCTCGTCGAGACTCTCTGCGTACTCCGCGACGTGTTCGCCACGCGTCCGCGACCAGTCCGCGAAGACCGAGTCGTTGTGCGGGACGTCCAGTCCGGCGTCGATGACGCCCTCCTGGACGGCGAACACCTTCGAACCCGGGGTGGCCGTGTTCAGGCCGATGTCGAGGACCGCCTCCTCGACGCCCGCGTTCACTGCGCGCTGCCCAGCGAGCAGCCCCGTCAGGTACGCCGCCGGCAGGTTCCCCGTGGGAGCCTCCCAGTCGTACTCGTCGAGGTCACTGGAGTGCGCGCTCGCGATCGTTTCGTCGCCGTCGGGTCCGGTCGCGACCAGCTGCGCCGTAACGTGCTTGTTGCTCTTGCGAGCCACAAGCCGGGGTTTCCCCGACTTCAGGAGGCGCAACCTCTGATGGTAGTCCGTCCGGACCTCGCGGCGGCGCCGCATCGGCACCTTGTATCTAGGTCCTGTCGCCATTAGCTATCACCGTAGTTCTCGTCGATGTAGTTCGTGAGGCGACGGACGCTGTCGAACTCGCCGCCCTTCGCCATGTTGTACAGCTCGCGGTACTCCGCCGGGGACAGCGTCCCGTCGTCGCGGAGTTCGCGGAGCTTCTGTCGCTGCGCGCGGATGCCGGCGACGTGCGCCGACTTCTCGTTTTCGCGCGCACCGGACTTCCCCTTCCGGGAACCGGCTCCCTTCTGGTGGCCGTAGGCACGCTTCGCGGCGCGCTCGCGTGCGCGACCGCGGGAGTTGCCCTGCGTGTCCTCTGCTTCGATAGTGCCCTCCGCGACCAGCTCGCGGATGTCCTCTCGCGTGATCGCGTCGGCGATCTCGGACTGGGCCTCGGGGTCGAACCAGACGCGGTTCTCACCGACGTCGAGGACGTCGGCTGCGAGCCGCTTCTGTGCGCTCAGGTCACTCATTGTCTTCGACCTCCACTTCCACGTAGGTCGGGTTCAGGACGCGGATGCCCTGCTCTTCGGCCTGCTCCTCGATGCGCTCGCGCTTGCGAGCGCCGACCTTCGAAGCGATGCGGGCCGCTTCCGTGTCCGGGTCGACGGCGTCGAGGTCGTCCGTGTTGTGGACGCGGACCTCCTCGAAGCCGCTCGGGTGCTTGCCTCGAACCGCCTTCGGCGTGCGGAATCCGGCCTGGACGGTGTCGCCCTTGCCTTTCACGCCGCGACGCTGCTTGGACAGCGTGCCCTTCGGACGACGCCACGACTTCGGCGTCCGCTTCTTCTTGTGGTAGTCCTGACGGTTGAACTGCGGCTTGCCGACGCGCCGGCGCTTCTCGAGGAGCCGCTGCTCCTCGTCGCTGAGGTCCGGCGTCTTCTCGGAGAGACCGCGGGGACGGAGCTCCGTCTCCACGTCTTCGTCCTCCTCGTCTTCGGTCTCCTCGGGTTCGGCCTCCTCGACCTCCGCCTCGGTGTCCTCTTCGACCTCGAGACCGCCGACGTCGGCCTTGATACGGGCCGCGAGGGCGTTCCCGACGCCGTCGACCTCCGCGAGGTCGCTCTGGCTGGCCGCCTGCACGTCCTCGACGGACTCGTAGCCGGCCTCCTCCAGCGCCTCGGCCTTCGACGGGCCGACACCGGAGATGTCCGAGAGTTCCTGGGGTGTGTCGTCGCTCATCTATCAGGCACCTCCCTTCGCGGGCTTCTCGACGATGTAGACGCCGTCCTGGAAGACGCGCGTGTCCTTGTCGGTGACCCGCGTCAGCTGTTCGATGTCGGCCGCCGTCTGGCCGACGTCCTCGATACTCGGGCCGCTGAGCGTGACGTCCTCGCCGTCCACTTCGACGTCCGTGTCGCCACGGATGGTGGTGCGGCGGGCCGCCTTCTCACCGAGGAAGTTCTGGATGACGACCTCGTCGCCCTCCACGTCGACCTGCATCGGGAAGTGAGAGTAGTGCACTTCGAGCTTGTACTCCCAGCCCTCGGTGACCCCGTGGAACATGTTCTCCACGTGGCTCTCGAAGGTGCCGACGGTCGAGTTCGTCTTCGCGTCCTCCGCGTCGCTCTCGACGACGACCGCGTCGTCGGAGACGCTGACGTCGACGTCGGGGTACCAGAGGCGTCGCGTGACGGAGCCCTCGGGGCCCTCGACGGTGAGGTCGAGGTGGTCGACCTCAGCCGTCACGTCGTCCGGAATTTCGATTTCGATTCGTGCCATGATTCAGTATACGTACGCGATGACCTGGCCACCGACGCCCTCCTCGCGGGCCTCGTAGTGGCTCATGATGCCGTGGCTGGTCGTCACAACGAGCGCGCCGTAGTCCCGGGCCGGGAGGTATCGCTTCTCCCACTGCTCGAAGCCGTCCGCGCCCACGGAGTACCGCGGGTTCACGGGACCGCACTCGTTGATGGCACCCTTCAGTTCGACCTCGAAGCGGCCGGCCTTCCCGTCGTCGACGAACTCGAAGCCGTCGATGTACCCGCGGTCGTAGAAGACCTCGAGGACGGAGCCGACCATGTTCGAGGCGGGCTCTACCGTGTGTGTGAGATGCCCGACGCTCTCGGCGTTGTCGAGGCCGGAGAGTGCGTCGGACAGTGGATCGTTTGCCGTCATTGTTAGCTGTACTTCTTGAAGCCCATCGAGCGGGCGATCTCGCGGAAGCACTGTCGACACAGCCAGATGTCGTACTTGCCGACGAGGCCCTGTTCGCGGCCACAGCGCCGGCACTCGTGCGTCTGGCCTGTCTCTGCTGTCTCGGCGTCCGTCTCGCTCATTCGTTGACCTCCACGTCGAAGTTGGATTCGAGGTACGTGACCGCGTCCTCGGGGTCGAGTCGGTGGTTCGAGGGAATCTGTCGGGAGACCTGGTCGCGCTTCGCGACCCGGTAGCCCGGACGGGTGAGGTTCACGGTGACGTCCATCCCGTAGATTCCGATGTTCGGGTCGTACTCCTGGCTCGGGAAGTCCGTGTGCTCCTCGATACCGAAGCTCACGTTCCCGGTGTCGTCGAACTGGCGACGATCGATGTCCGCAGCGGGGAGCGCGCGCCCGAGGAAGTCCTCGGCGTCGTCGCCCCGCAGCGTGACCTTCGCGCCGATCGGGTCGCCCTTCCGGAGACCGAACTCAGGTTCCGGACGCTTCGCCTGCGTGCGAACCGTGTCCTGGCCGGTGATCTCCTGGAGGATACCCTCCGCGTTCTGGAGTTCGACACCGCCCTGGCCGACGCCCATGTGGACGACGACCTTCTCGATGCGGGGCTCCCGCATCTCGTGGAAGTCGGCGTCTGCCTCACTCATTCGTCATCACCCTCGACGAAGTTCTCGTCGATGACGACGACGTACTCTTCGACCGTCTCGAAGCCGTCGTCGTCGGTCTCCACGCGGACCGTGTTGTCCGCGCTGCCGGGCTGCACGTCGATCTCGTCGATCTCGCCGATGTCACCGGCGTGCTGGCCGGCGACGGCCGTGACGAGCGCGCCCTCCTCGTACTCGAAGTGCGCGACGATCTCGTTGGTCTCGTTGTCGACAACCACGGAGTCGCCCCCCGCGTAGTCGTCTTCGTCGACCACGAGGTTCGTGCCGTCGTGGAAGTTCAACTGCGTGCGACCGCCGGAGACGGTCGTCTTGTCAGTGACCTTGTTCAGCTTGCTGCCGGCCGCGTCGGCGTCGATCTCCGTGAGACCGAGTCGGCCGCCCTGGTCCGGGAACACGCGGTAGTACTCGTCGCGTGCCGGGAACGCCAGGATGTCGAACATCCCGATGGGGCGGTTGACGTCGCCGACGCTCCCGCCGTTGACGAGCACGCCGTCCGTGTTGATGGCGTACTGTGCTTCGCTGGAGTCGTCGACGTAGCCCAGGACGTCCCGGAGCACGACGACCAGCGGCACGCCGGACTCGCCGTGCGGGCCGGCCCCGGCCTTCGCGGTGAACGTCTCCGTCTTCCGCTCGACGGGCCAGGACTTCGGTACCGAGAGTCGCTTCTGGTGGTTCGTCATTCGTTGTCACCCTCCAGTCGCTCGGCGCGCACGTCGTCCTCGAGGTCGAGGTCCGTCACGCGGAGGTTGCTGGAGTCGACGGGACGAGGCGTCTCCTCGCCGTCGGCGGCCTCCACCGTTACATCCTCCACGAACACCTCGGCGTCACGCAGGTCCACGTCGACGACTTCGCCGTCTTCGCCGGCGTAGTCGCCACGCATGACCTCGACGGTGTCGCCGACGTTGACGCGAACGTTCCGCTGGCCGTACTCCTCTCGGAGGTCGTCGGCCAGGGTCGCCCGCACCTGGTCCTGCTTCTCGTGCAGCGACGCGCGCTCCGTGCGAGTTCGCTGTTTGTGTGGTTGTTCGCTCATTGTCTATACAATCATCGTCGCGGTACTCGCGATGGTACCGTACCGTTCCGCCACTTCGCGCGAAATCGGGCCCTTGATCTCGGTCCCGCGAGGCTCGCCGAGGTCGTCGATGATGACGGCGGCGTTGTCCTCGAACTTGACGCGCGTCCCGTCCGGCCGACGGATGGGCTTGCGCTGACGCACGACGACGGCCTCCAGTACCTGGCGGCGCATCTCCGGCGTGCCCTTCGTCACCGAGACGGTGATCGTGTCACCCAGCCCGGCCTTCGGGTGGCGGTTCTTCGTTCCCTGATACCCCTTCACGCTCGTGATTTTGAGCTCGCGTGCGCCAGTGTTGTCGGCGCACGTGATCAGCGAGCCCTTCTCCAGTCCCTGCGTGACGTCGGCCTTGATGGCTTCCATCAGGCGTCACCTCCGTCGGTGACTTCCACGACAACGTGGGACTTGGTCTTCGAGAGCGGTCGGGTCTCTGCGATGCTCACCGTGTCGCCGACACTGATGTCGAAGCACTCGGGTGCGTGTGCCGGAACGCGCGACCGCCGCTTCATGTAGCGGTCGTACTTCGGCACGAACACGTCGTACTCGCGTTCGACGACGACGGTTTTCTCCATGTCTGTGGAGGCCACTTCTCCCTCGAGAACCTGACCGCGCACGGAAAGACTTCCGTGGAACGGACAGTTCTCGTCGGAGCAGGTGCCCTCCGGTTCTGTTACGTTCAGTCCTATCGCCATTTCGAATCAACTCCGTTCTCGGAGCGTCGCTCGGGTCGTGAGAGCAGTTTGACTCCATCCACCGTAACGTAGGCCACGCTCTCGCCAGTGGTTTGGCTCTCGCCACCTGCAGGTTTGAACGCGGTCCCGGCCCCGTTGTCCGGGGCCGCAGCTTCATCTGTGAGTCGGAACTCGAAGGTGGCCCCCGCCTTGGGGACCTGTCTGACACCCGAATCAGTGTCAAGACAGAGGGTCTGCATCGTCTCACGGACGACGCAACCCTCGATGCCCACCCGCGACTGGTCGGTGTCCTCGACGACCCGCACGTGCAGGCCGAGGAGTTCGTGTCGCGGTAGCGATTCGGGTGTCAGACTCATTGTGTTATTCCTCGGTGTCGTCGGCGTCGAGGTCGCCTTCTTCCCGCTGAATCGTCTTGATGCGGGCGATCGTCTTCCGGAGCTCGCCGATGCGACCCGGGTTGTCCGGGGCACCACCGGCGGCCTTCACTGCCTTCGAGTTCAGGAGCTCGGTCTCGAGCTCTTCCAGTTCGGCCTCGCGCTCCGGAGGGGTCATGTCGCGAATCTCCTGCGTGTGGAGAATCGCCATTACTCCTCACCCCCCTCTTCGTCGTCCATCTCGTCGAGCAGGTCTTCCGCCGTCTCGGCGGCCTCCTCGTCGACGTCGCTGAACTCGTCGTCCTCGCCCTCGACCTCGTCGGCGAGTTCGTCGAGTTCCTCCTCGACCTCGTCGTCGGCCTCGATGGCCTCCTCGATGACTTCCTCGTCGTCGAACTCCGCGGACTCCGCGGCGTCCTCGACGTCGGCGGCCTCGTCGTCCTCGGCCGCGACCTCGTCGCCCTCGCCTTCGAGGAGCTCTTCGAGGTCCTCGCCGGCTTCGGCTTCGTCCACGACGAGGTCTTCGATGTCCGCGTCCTCCTGGATTTCGAAGTCGTCGGGGAGTTCCGCGTTCGGCGGGATGATCTTCACGTTCACGCCGATGGTGCCGAGCTTCATCACCGCGACACCCTTGCCGTGGTCGACGATCTCCTCGGCGGGCTCGCCGTTGTGCTTGATGTAGCCGCGGTTGAACTTCTCCACGCGGCCGCGGTTACCGGTGACCTTCCCGCTCAGGACGATCTCGGCACCGAGTGCGCCGGACTCCATGATGCGGTCGATGGTCGTGTGGCCGGCCTTCCGGAAGTACCAGCCGCGCTCGAGCGCGTTCGCGAGGCGGTCCGCGACGATCTGTGCGTTCAGGTCGGGTTCGTCGACCTCCTGCACGTCGATCTGCGGGTCCTCGAGGTCGAATCGCTCCTCGAGCTGGGTGGTGATTTTCCGGATGTTCTTCCCGCCCTTGCCGATGACCATCCCGGGCTTCTCGGCCTTGAGGACGATCTGCATGCCCATCGGCGTCGGTGCGAGGTCCATACCGCCGTAGCCGGCTCGCGCCAGCTCCTCGGCGAAGAACTCGTCGATCTGGGACCGCTGGAGACCCTGCTCGATGAACTCGAGTTCGTCCGCCATCAGGCAGACACCTCCTCTTCCTCGGGCTCGGTCACGACAATCTCCACGTCACAGAGCGTCGAGTTCCACGGGCTGGCCCGCCCCATCGCGCGGGGCTTGCGGCCCTGGCTCTCGCCGACCTTGTGGGGAGCGACGTGGTCGATGACCATCTCGGACGGGTCGAAACCCTGCTGCTCGGCGTTGTTCGACACGTTCGAGAGCAGCTTCAGGAAGTCCTTCGAGGCCTTCTCGGGGTACCGTCCCGCGTCCCAGCCGTCGATGTCGTTCCGGTGGCCGACGCCACTGTTGTGCTGCTTGAAGGGCACCGACTGCTCCTCGTCGACGACCGCCTGGAGGTAGTCCTCCGCGTCGGCGACCGTCTCGCCCTTGATTTCGCGGGCGATGGCCTTGCTGTGCTTCAGACTGATGGACCGCTCCCGGAGCATGGCCTTCGCCGACTCCTCGGGGTCCACGTCCACGCTGTAGCTGATTCCCATGGGTTATTTGAGCGGCACGAACTTCGAGGAGCGGGTCGCGCCGATGCCCGCCTGCCCGTGTTCGACCGAGGTTCGCGTGAGCTGGAACTCGCCGAGGTAGTGCCCGATCATCTCGGGCTGGACCTCGACGCGCTCGAACTCCTGGCCGGTGTACACCGCGAACGTCAGGCCGACGAACTCCGGCAGCACCGGCATGTCGCGCAGGTGCGTCCGGATCGGGTCGTTCGCCGTCTCCTCGGCCGTCGACTCGCGAGCCTCTGCGAGCACCTTCTCGTGCTCGTCGGAGAGGCCACGGGTGATGGTTCGCCGCTGGCGAGCGGGGAGCAGTTCCGCGACGTCCTCCAGGCTCATGTCCTGCAGCTCGTCGAGGTCGTGACCGCGGTAGGTGAACTCACCCTCGCGGCCGGTTCGGTATTCCGTACTCATGGTTACTTGTTGCCTCCGCGGCCGGTCCGCTTCGAGGCGATGTCACCGACCTTCCGGCCGGGTGCCGCGTCTCGGGAGACCGACTTCGGTCGGCCCGGGTGCTGGCGGCCACCGCCACCGAACGGGTGGTCGACGGCGTTCATCGCGACACCACGCACGCGCGGCCACTTCGTGCCGCGCGACTTCATCTTGTGGTGCTTGTTGCCGGCCTTCACGAACGGCTTCTCCGTCCGGCCACCGCCCGCGACCACGCCGATGGTCGCGCGGCAGTCCGGGGAGAGCCGCTTCATCTCACCGGACGGCAGCTGAACGATGGCGGCGTCGCGCTCGTGCGTGACGAGGTCGGCGTTGACCCCGCTCGCGCGAGCGAACTTGCCACCGTCGCCCGGCTGACGCTCGACGTTACAGACCGGGACGCCCTCGGGAATCTCCGCGAGCGGGAGCGTGTTGCCCGGCTCGATGTTCGCGGAGATACCGATCTCGAGGGTGTCACCGACGCCGACGCCCTCGCTGGCGAGGACGAGGCGCTGGTCGCCGTCCTCGAACTCGACGCGAGCGACCGGCGCGCTGCGCGCCGGGTCGTGCTCCACGTCGACGACTTCGCCGGCGAGCACGTCCGCGTCCTCGGTGCGTTTGTGCGACAGTTCGCCCTTGTATCGGTGCGACGGCGCACGGAACGTCGACGTCCCGCGCCCGCGTCGCTGACCCTGGATTCTGCGTCCCATTGTCAGAACACCCCGATGCGGGAGGCGACGTCCTGCGCGTCGTCCTCCTCGGAGAGTTTCACCGTCGCCTTCTTCTTGGCTTCGGGGGTGATCTGCGTGTTCACGTCGACGACGTCGACCTCGTACTCGTCCTGCACGACGTCCCGAATCTCGGGCTTCGTCGCGTCGATGTCGACGACGAACTGGAGCTTGTTCTGGAAGTCCATCTCGTCCATCGCCTTCTCCGTCACGAGGGGGTAGTCGATGATGGAGCTCATCGCTCGGCCACCTCCTCGACGGCGCTCTCCGTCCAGGCCGTCAGTCGGCCCGGCTCTGCGCCCGGTGCGAGGTCTTCGGCGTTCACTTCTCGGCCCGTCGCCACGTCGACGCCGGCGAGGTTGCGGGCGGCCTTCGACGGCCCGTGCTCGCTGGACGTGACGAACAGAATCGAGGTCGGCTCCTTGTACTTGCGGCCGCGGAGCTTCCCCTGACCGGCTCGGACAGTGCGGCCTTCGTCGGCGCGCTCGACGTCCGCGTGGACGCCGACCGCTTCGAGGAAGGCAGCGACCTCCTTCGTCTTCACGAGGTCCTCGAACTCGTCGCTCACGACGAGCGGGAGCTCGACGTCCTCGTCGAAGTTGTGGCCGCGGTCGGCCACCAGCTCGGTGTCGGTCGTCGCCGCGACGGCGGACCGAACGGCGGCCTTTCGCTCCTTGTCGTTGAGGTCGAGGCCGTGGTCTTTCTCGGCTTTCGGCGGGTGTGCGCCTCGGCCACCGACAGTCTGCGGGACGCGGGCTCCCTGCCCGTTCGCCTGCGGGACGTGGGCCATGCCGCGCCCACTCCCCGGCGACTCTGCGGTGGTGCGCAGACCCGCGTACTCGTCGGCGCCGTACTCCTGTGTTCGGTTGGCCTGTGCGGCGAGCACGGCACGCTTCACGAGGTCCGGTCGGACCGGCTCCTCGAAGACCCTCGGCAGGTCGAGCGTGCCAGCGTCGTCGCCGTCCAGGTCGCGTACGGTTACCTGCATAGATTATCCCTGGTTGGATGCGGTGCTCACGTACCGCACCTCCGGATCGAGGCGCGGCGATTCGTTCGGCCGGACGGCCGGCCGGAAGCGCACGAGGCGCTGCTCCGGACCGGGCACCGAGCCTTTCACGAGCGTGTACGGGCCGTCGACTTCGCCGTAGTTCGGGAAGCCGCCGTCCGGCGTCGGCTCGTCCCCATCGTTGATGTCGATGAGGCGCTTGTTCAGTTCGGTGCGCTGGTGGTAGCCGGTCTGGCCCTGCTGGGGAACCGTCGAGCGAACGCGGCTCGGGTTCCACGGGCCGAGGTTACCGATGCGGCGCCGCCAGCCCTGGCGGGCGTGCTTGCCCTTCCGCTTCTGGACGCCCCAGCGCTTGACGGGGCCCTGGGTGCCCTTGCCCTTCGTGACGCCCGCGACGTCCGTGAACTCGCCGGCGCGGAACACGTCACCGAAGTCGTGGGCACCGCCGTCCTCAAGGAGGTCGGCGGCGAACTCGAGTCGGTCGGCGAGCGTACCGCCGCCGACGCGAGTTTCCATGACGTCGGGCTTCTTCTTCGGGACGCCCGGGGCGTCGCCGGGTGCCGTGTGCGTGATGACACGGACGTCGGCGACTTCCTCGGTGTCGAGCGCCTCGTTCAATTCCTCAATGTCTCCGCCCTCGTCGGGAACGGAGAGCGTGCGGTCGAGCGCCTCGTGGGTGTCGTCCGCCCAGACTTCCGTTAGCGGCTTCTTGCCGTACGGCGTGTCCTCGTACAGGCGGACTGCGGCCGCCCGCATGGGCGGCGTCTCGACGACCGTCACGGGGACGGTCGTCTCCATGCCCTCGGTCGGTGCGTTGGCCTTGTCGTCGACGAGGACGACGTGGGTCATGCCGGCTTTGTAGCCAGCGAAGCCCTGGAGGCCGACTTCACCGTCGTCGGCGGGCCACGAGTTGAAGCGCGGTACTTCGCTCTCCGCGCGCTTGCGGGGACTGAACCCCATCGAGCCTTTGCGTGGTCGGTTTGGCTGTGGCATCGTATCACTCCGTGAGCGTCAGGGAGCCGAGTGTCGCGAACACCGCTTCTTCGGTGCGTACGACCTCGCTCCCCTGATCGGGGATGGTGTTGAGCCAGGCGTCGAATCGCGCGGGTGCGTCGGCGGATGAGTCGGTGACCGACTCCCTGACCGCGTCCTCGGAGACACCGAGCATGGGCGGAAGCCCACGTTCCGGTGCCCCGAAGGCGACGGTCAGTCCGTCCCGGGCGGCGCGTTCGGCGTACCCCCCGAGGGAAGCCACCGAAAGCGGCTCCCCGTGCCGGGAGGTCGCGATGCGAACGCCCGCGTCGGAACGGTCGAGAGCGTCACCGAGGTCCGTGCGTTCGACCGAGAACCCCGGGAGGGGTTCGTCGACCAGTTTCGCACGGACCGGTCGTCGCGAAGAGACCCTGATGGTCACGCGCTCTCCCTCCACGAGCTCCATACCGGGAGGCTCGTGGAGCGAGATCGGGTGTTGCGTGCCGCAATTGACCCGAACGCGCCCTTCAGATCCGACCTTGGTCACAATTCCCTGTCGTAACGACCCAGACCCGCTCGAGTCTGAGCCGGTCCATGACGAGAGACGGAGCGGCGGCAGGACACCGGCGTACTCCAGTTCGTCGCGCGTGTCGAAGGCCTCCTTTCGGAGGTACGGTGGCGTCGCGGCGTACCGCAACACCGTTTCGACGAACCCGCCGGCCCACTCGCGCTCGCCGTCTTCGTCGGGGAAGACGACGAGGCGATCGATCCGGAACACCGCCGCCGCGCGGGCGACGTAACCGAGTTTGCGAGTTGCCTCGCGTTTGTCCTCGGCTTCCCGGACGAGGGACGACGGCACGAGTACGCTGCGTGTCATGCCGTGTCGCGTCCGTGTCTCGTCACGAGACTGTAGCGTACGTACAGAGCTCTCCCTAAAAAGGGTGGCGTTTCCGAGATGGCCCTGTGCCGCCCTCTCACCCTGCGAGGCTGCCGAATCGTATGCGAGTGGTTGTCAGTCGTCGACCGGACGAAACAATGGGCCGAGACTGCGGACCAGCGCCGCCCCACACGTGTCCCTCGTTCTCACAGTCGGTCGCGAAGGACGGATTTATATACAACCGTGTTGTTGTTCAGGATGCGAAGCGCGCTGGTAGTGTAGTGGTATCACGTGACCTTGCCATGGTCACAACCTGGGTTCAAATCCCAGCCAGCGCATTTCTCTCCACACGTTCGCCGCCGAGCGGTGGTGCTGTCGCTCCGTACGAGTGTGGGCGTGCGCGACTACGAGAAATTCGAACGTGACCAGCCGGAACTTGGGAACGAGCGTAGCGAACGCGCAGGAGCGGCTGGCTCCGGTTCGAATCCCGGCCGCCGTATTTCTACCAGCACGACACCGGCGAGAGACGGCCGTGTCTCTCACGTGTCGCAGTGTTTTGGGTGCCAGTAGAACACGGAGTGTCGAGTCTCCGAGGGTGTCGAAGTGGACGGCGTGCAACGGGCGACCCTCGTACACGAGGCACGCTCTGTATCCCTGTGAGTGGCGGAGTAGATTGAGTGAACGACAAATCAGTGACGCACGACGACGAGAACCGTCACGGAGGGCGGTCGGCGGATAGGACTGCGTGCGACTCGTCCGATCTGGGCATCACGGACGAGGACATGGCGCGGATTCGGTCGTTCCTCGCGAAGCAGCGCCACGACCGGACGGTGGACGACCTGCGTCCGTCGACAGAGCAATAACACAGGAGAGTGCGGTCGCCGACGCGGTGTGCGCGTGGCGTCGGCGGGGCTGTCTGTTTCTGGCGTCGCTGTTCCTCGGACGGGTCGGGCTGTCGTGGATGCGTCGGTCAGAGTCGCGTCCGGAGTTCGCTGCCGACGGCGACGGCGACGGCGACGGCGGCGAGCGCGAGGACGACCGGGCTGCCGTCGCTGCCGAAGTGCCAGTCGAACGCGAGGTAGCCGACGGCTGCGACCACCGCGAACAGCATCCCGACGAGTGGCAGTTGTCTGGACTGTACCGACATGTGCGAACGGTTGACGCGCGGTCTGGTAAAAGCCGGGTGGCGCTCGCAGCGAGCGAGAACCAGACGTATCACATTTCGTACTGTAGATTGTTTCACCAGATTTGCGCCAGCCAGCGTACTCGACGCCACTCACAGCCCTCAGACGACCGCATAAGAATTTTCACGTGAATCCGAGACACACTCTCGAAGCATATTTGTCGGGTGAGCGTAATTGTCAGACGACCCCTCGCAATGAGTCGTCTCTCCAAGTCTCAGGTCATCCGCCGGTACTACCTCTACCGCGCGACCGCACGGCCGGGGTTCCACTACCCGATCTACACGTTCTTCCTGCTGTTCAACGGCCTCACCTACACGCAGATCGGCCTCATTGCGTCTATCCAGTCTATCGTCGTCGTCACCTCGGAGGTGCCGACCGGCTACGTCGGCGACCGCATCGGCCGCCGGAACAGCCTCGCGGTCGGCGCGGGCATCATGCTCGTGTCGAACGCGAGCTACCTCGTCGCCACTGACTTCGTCGGGTTCGCGTTCACGTTCATCACGCTCTCGTTCGGCGGGACGTTCATCTCCGGCAGCGGGAGCGCGTGGCTCTACGACACCCTGAAAGAACACGATATCGAGGACGAGTTCACGCGCATCAGCGGGCGCGGCCGCGCAATCGGGCTCTACGTCGGCGCTGCCGGTGTCGTCCTCGGTGCGGTCCTCTACACCGTGAACAGGTACTACCCGTTCTACGCGGGTATCGCTGCGGCCGCGCTGGCGATGGTGTTCGTGCTGCGACTCCCGCAGAACGAGGCCTACGACGACGACTCCGACCACGAACAGGAGAACATGGGCATCGCCGAGGCGCTGCCCGTCGTCCGCGACCAGCTTGCCGCGCCCCGGCTCCGGTGGTTCGTCGTCTACCTCGCGCTGTTCAGCGGCGCGCTCTGGACAATGGACATGTGGATTCAGCCCATCGCTCGGGACGCCATCGAGGCGACCATCCTCCCGCAGTTGCAGTCGCTGGCGATTCCGCGGACCGAACTCGGAATCGGCGGCCTCACGATTCCGGCAGTGTCCATCAAGGACCCCGAAATCGTGTTCATCGGCGTCCTGTACGGCGCGTTCAGGCTGCTGTCCGCCGTCGCGAGCGACCTCTCGGGGAACCTCCGTGACCTGCTCGGCGTCCGAAACGCTATCATGCTGGTCCCGTCGCTCATCGCGGTCACGTACGTGGTCGCGGCGTTCGAGCCGGTGATGGTGTTCGTGATGCTGTTCGCGATGAAGGGCGGCAGCGCCATGCTCGGCCCCATCCAGAACCAGTACCTGAACGACCACGTCGAGTCGGTGGGGCGTGCGACCCTCCTGTCGTCGGTCGCGATGCTCCGGCAGGTCGCCGGCGTTCCGTTCCGCGTGGGCAGCGGCGTCCTCGCCGACGCCTACACGACCATCGACGCCGTCGCCATCCTCGGTGGCGTGTTCCTCGTGGCGGCGGCGCTGCTGTGGGCGTTCCGCTCGCCCGTCGAGCGCGGCTACGAGTCCGCTACGACTGGGGCGGCGTCGCCCGAATCGAGCGCAGCGGAGGACTGACACGGCCGTCGCACCCGCCACAGTCGTACTGAGAAACCTCTTGTGTGGGGGCGACGAATCCCGCGGCATGGATAGTCTGAACCGGATGGCGCTGGAGCTCGCCGACGAGGCCCTCGAGTTCACCGAGGAACTCGACATCGGCGCGTTCGAGCTCGACAGCGGTGCGACGGTCATCGATTTCGGCGTGGGCCACGAGGGCGGCCTGGAAGCGGGCCTGCTGCTCGCCGAACTGCAGACGGCGGGGCTGGCGACGGTCCAGACCCGCGTCGACGAGGTCGCGGGCGCGACGTTCCCGCACGTGGAGATGGCCTGCGACCAGCCGGACGTGGCGATGCTTGGGTCGCAGAAGGCGGGCTGGGAGCTCTCCGTCGACGACTACGAGGGCCTGGGGAGCGGTCCGGCTCGCGCGCTCGTCGCCCGCGAGGGCGAGTTCCAGGCCATCGACTACGTCGACGCCTTCGAGTTCGCGGTGCTCGCGCTGGAGGGCGACGCCCTCCCGACCGAAGCGGCCGCGGAGCAGGTCGCGGACCTGTCCGGCGTCGAGCCCGGCAGCGTGTTCCTGCCGGCGTACCGGACCGCGAGCGTCGCCGGCAGCGTCTCCGCGGCGGCCCGGACCGCCGAGCTGGCGGTCTTCCGGCTGTACGAACTCGGCTACGACCCGACAGACGTGCTGTCGGCGACCGGGAGCGCGCCCGTCGCGCCCGTCGCGGGCGACGAGCAGACCGCCATCGGCCGGACGAACGACGCGCTCGCGTACGGCGGCCGCGTCCACCTCACAGTCGCCGAGGACTCGGACGTCTTCGAGGCGGTGCCGTCGTCGGCGGCCGAGCTGTACGGCGAGCCGTTCGCCGAGGTGTTCGGCAGCGAGGACTGGGACCACGACGAAATCGACGAGGGCGCGTTCGGGCCCGCGCAGCTCACGGTCGACGTGGTCGACGGCCCGACGTACGCCTACGGCGAGGTCCGCGAGGACCTGCTCGCCGACGGCTTCGGCCTCGCGTAACGCCGGAGGGCGTCGTTTTATCTGCCGTCCGTTCCTCGTTCGAGGCATGGACGAACTCGCGGGAACGTCGGTCGCAGTCATCGGTTCGGGGTTCGGTGGACTGTCGACCGCGTGCTACCTCGCCGACGCGGGGGCCGACGTGACAGTCGTGGAGAAAAACGAGCAGGTCGGCGGGCGGGCGAGCGTGCTGGAGCGGGACGGCTTCCGGTTCGACATGGGGCCGTCGTGGTACCTGATGCCCGACGTCTTCGAGGAGTTCTTCGCGGACTTCGGGAAGCAGCCCAGCGACTACTACGGGCTGACGCACCTCGACCCCCACTATCGCATCTTCTTCAAGGACAACGCCGGGCGGCGGCCGGGTCGCGACGTGCCCGGCCTCGACGTCGACACCGACGGTGACACCATCGACGTGACGCCGGACCGCGAGCAGGTCAAGCAGGTGTTCGATGCTTACGAGCCCGGTGCCGGCGACGTGCTCGACGACTACCTCGCGAAGTCGCGGGAGAACTACGAAATCGGGATGGAGCACTTCGTGAAGACCGACCGTCCCCGGGTGCGGGACTGGCTCGACCCGAGTCTGGCCGAGTACGCCCGCGGGCTCAGCCTCCTCGGGTCGATGCAGGACCACGTCGAGGACTACTTCGACCACCCGAAGCTCCAGCAGGTGATGCAGTACACGCTGGTGTTCCTCGGCGGGTCGCCGAACACGACGCCCGCGCTCTACAACCTCATGAGCCACGTCGACTTCAACCTCGGCGTCTACTACCCCGAGGGCGGCATGAACGGCGTCGCCGTCGGGATGGCGGACCTCGCCCGCGAACTCGGCGCGGAGTTCCTCACGGACCACCCGGTCACGCAAATCAAGGGCCGGCGCGGCGGCTTCAAAGTCGAGACCGACGGCGAGACCGGTGCCGTGCTCGCCGACGTGGTCGTCTCTGACGCCGACTACGCCCACACCGAGCAGGAGCTCCTCCCGCCGCAGAAGCGCCAGTACGACGCCGACTACTGGGAGTCCCGGACGTACGCGCCGTCGGCGTTCCTGCTGTACCTCGGCGTCGAGGGCGACGTGGACGAGCTCGCCCACCACACGCTCGTGCTGCCGTCGGACTGGCAGCAGCACTTCGACGAGATCTTCGAGCAGCCGGCGTGGCCTGACGACCCCGCGTACTACCTCTGTGTGCCCTCGAAGACCGACGACACCGTCGCGCCCGACGGCCACAGCAATCTCTTCGCGCTCGTGCCCGTCGCGCCCGGGCTGGACGACACCCCCGCGATTCGGGAGTCCTACCGCGACCTCGTGCTCGACGACATCGCGGAGAACACGGACGTCGACCTCCGGGACCGCATCGTCGTCGAGGAGACGTTCTCCGTCTCCGAGTTCGCGGACCGCTACAACAGCTACCAGGGGACGGCGCTCGGCCTCGCGCACACGCTCCGGCAGACCGCGCTGTTCCGGCCGCCCCACCGCTCGACGGCCCTCGACGGCCTCTACTTCACGGGCGCGTTCACCACGCCCGGCATCGGCGTGCCGATGTGCCTCATCAGCGGTGACATCACTGCGGACTACGTGATCGACGACGCCGTCTGACATGCTCCGGTACCTCCTCGTCCTCTCGCGGCCGCGGTTCTGGCTCTACCTCGCCGGCCCGGTGCTCGTCGGCGTCTCCTACGCCGCCGACACCGTCGGCGAACTGTTCGCACCCGCGGCCGTCGTCCTGTTCGCGTACTTCCTGCTGCCGGCGAACGTCTACCTCTACGGCGTCAACGACGTCTTCGACCGCGACGTCGACGAGACCAATCCCAAGAAGGAGGGGAGGGAGGCGCGCTATCAGGGCGGGACGGCTGTCGCCGTCGTCGTCGCGGTCTGTGGCCTGCTTCTGGTCCCGGTCGCCGTCCCGCTCCCCGAGCAGGCGTGGCCGTACCTCGCTGGCTGGTTCCTGCTCGCGACCGAGTACAGCGCGCCGCCCCTGCGCTTCAAGACCACGCCGCTGTTCGACTCGCTCTCGAACGGTCTCTACATCCTCCCGGGCGCGGCCGCGTACGCCGCCATCGCGGGCAGCCACCCGCCGCTGCTCGCGGTCGCCGGCGGCTGGCTGTGGGCGATGGGGATGCACACCTTCTCCGCGATTCCGGACATCGAACCGGACCGGGAAGCCGGCATCACCACCACCGCCACCGTCCTCGGGAAAGAGAACGCGTTCGCGTACTGCGCGTCGACGTGGCTGCTGTCCGCGGGCGTGTTCGCGTTCGTCGATTACCGATTCGGCCTGCTGCTGCTGGCGTACCCCGTGCTCGTGTTCGGTATCCGCCGTCTCCAGGTGGACGTCGACCGCGCGTACTGGTGGTACCCGGCCGTGAACACGCTCGTCGGCGCGCTGTTCACCCTCGGCGGCCTCTGGGGTGTCGTGCGTGCTTGACCGCGCCCGCGCGGAAGCGCGCCTCGACGACGTGGTCGCCGACCACCGCTTCGAAATCGCGGTCGTCTTCCCCGCGGTGGGTGCGGTCACGCTGCTCGCGTCGGCGTGGGACCTGCTCCCACCGTTCCTCTCGTTCAATCCGTACTTCATCCTCTTCGGCACGCTCGTCATGCGGCTCCCGCTCGCCGCCGGCCTCGCGCCGCTGGTCGACAGGAAGGCCGCTGTCGCGCTGCTCGCGCTCACCGGCTACGCGTTCGGTATCGAGCTGTTCGGCGTGACGACCGGCTGGCCGTACGGCGACTTCGCGTACCTCATCGAACTCGGGCCGATGCTCGCCGGCGAGGTGCCACTCGGCCTCCCCGTGTTCTTCTTCCCGCTGGTCCTCAACAGCTACCTGCTCGTCGTCCTCCTGGCGGGCCCTCGGGCGCGCAGCCGCATCCTCCGCCTGGTCGCCGTCGCCGCCACCGTCGTCTGGATGGACGTCGTCCTCGACCCCGCCGCGGTCGCGCTCGGTTTCTGGGAGTACTACCCGCCCGGCACCTACCACGGCGTCCCGCTCTCGAACTACGCCGGCTGGGTGCTGTCCGCGGCGGTCTCCGTCGCGCTCCTCGACTGGGGGTTCGACGCCGACGCGCTCCGCGACCGGCTCGCGGACTGTGCGTACCTCCTCGACGACCTGGTGAGCTTCGTCATCCTCTGGGGAGCCGTCAATCTCGCGTTCGGTCAGGCCGCGCCGGCCGTCGCGGCCGGCGTCCTCGGGGTCGCGCTCCTCCGAACAGACCGCTTCGACTTCGCCGTGCTCCGCGACCGCATCCGCTCCACCCGACAGTAGCGCCAGCGTCGCGCCGCGTGTGGCAGTCGGCGGCGCGGACTCCCCGACACGGACGTTCGCAGCAGACTGGTGTCGTCAGTCGGCTAACTCGGGGTACGTCAACTGGAGTTCCCCGTCGAGGGTGTAGTCAGTGCTCGTGAGGCTGTTGCCGGACAGTTCGAGTGTCCCGTGGATATTGACGTCCGTCGCCGATTCCGCGCCGGGAACCACGATGAGGTCGAGCGTGCTGATTGTCTCGTCTGCCAGATCGTCCAGATCGGTCACCTCGATGGTCGTTCCGATGTCCCGCTCGGGCGTGTAGAGTGACACCGACGGTGGCGGAGAGCTATCGCCCTCGACTGGTGAGACGACGGCCACCTCTGCAGGAGACTCAGTGGCGACCTCTGGCATCCACACTCGCAGCGCAATCGAGTCCACGCTCGTCCCGTCCTGATGCCAGATTTCCATCGGAAGGCGGAGCTGGCCAGACGTGACTCTGCCATTGACACTCAGATGGCCGACTTCCGTGTCGCCGTCGGCGAACGTGAGTGTCGTTCGCCCACTCTGTGTCCCGTCCACCGTCTGGTCAGAGATCGTCGTGTGGCCTGCGATTCCGCTGCAGCCCGCCAGTGCTGCGCTGCCGACACCGCACGCGGTCGTGAGGTACGTCCGCCTGTTCACGGCTGCAGCAACAGCCCCCGGATACAAATACAGTTTGTAGAGTCAAAGAACGGGACTCGTTTGCGCGCCGACCCGAGGGCAACTGTGCCGCCGCGGAGTAGTGTCCGAGACCCTGCGAGGCTGGTTCGCGACTGCTACGGCATCGGCTGCGGGCCGCCGTGGGGCCGCCGGTTGTCGCCGGTCTCCGCGAGCCCGGTCGCCCGGTAGAACACCGCCTCCGGGTTGGAGTTCAGCGCCCAGAGCGCGCGCGTCTTCGCCACCAGCCAGAGCTTCCGCGTCGTCGACAGCGACGGCGTCTCGGTGAGCACGTCGCAGTTCCGCTCTCGGATGAGCCTGTGGTGGTCGGCGTACAGCACGGCCGACACCAGCACGGCGAACTGGCAGTCCTCCGGCAGGTACTCGATGCCCGCGACGCCCTCCCGGTACTTGCGTTCCGTGTACGCGAGCTCCGCCCGCATCGCCTCTCGGAATCCCGCGTCCACCTCGCCCGCGCGGAGCTGGTCGACGGTGACGCCGTACTCCTCGCGGGTCTCCGCCGGGAGGTAGACGCGGTCGTACTCGTGGACGTCCTCTGCAACGTCCCGCAGGAAGTTCGACAGCTGGAACGCCTCCGCGAGCGCCGCGGCGTGGGGAGCCGCCGTCTCCTTGTCGTCGACCTCCATCACGTCCATCATCATGTAGCCGACGGCGACCGCCGACCCCCGCATGTACTCTTCGAGTTCCTCGTGGGTCTCGTAGCGGGTCTTTTCGAGGTCCGACTGCATCGCGTCCACGAAGATGTCGATGTCCTCGTCGCTGATGTCGTGGCGGTCCGCGAGTTCGCGGAACGCCGTCAGCACCTCGCCGTCGGCGTCGACGGCGTCGGCGTCGCGGTCCCCGAGTGCGACGGCGCGGATGGCGTCGAGTTCCGCGCGCTGCACGTCGGGGTCTCTGTCCTCGGTCGTGTCGACGACGTCGTCGGCGACACGGAAGAACGCGTAGAGGACGTAGGTGGCGTGTCGCACTCGCTTCGGCAGCAGCCGGGTTGCGAGGTGGAATGTCTTCCCGGTCCGGCGCTGTATCGTCTTGCTCGTCGAAATCTGTGTGTGGTCGACCATGTAGCGAACTCCGCGGTGCTCGCCACCGCCAGCGGGCCCCGACTTGCTTGAAGTCACATATGCAGCGAGAGAAGAAAAAACACGGTGTCGACTGCGGGGTTCGCCGGGTCTCCAAACGACTGAAGGCCGGGGGGCACTCACGCACGACCATGCAGCGAAAGCCCGTCCCGCCCGCGCCGCAGTCGCTGACTGCCGTGGCGGACGTCGTGGACGCCGTGCCGCTCGTCCCGAAGCCCGAGGACGACTGCTGTCGCCGGCTCGTCGACCGCGCGGAGGTCCCGGACCGGGGGCGGGCGTCCTCGTGGCTCGTCTTCCTCGCCGCGCTCGGCGTGCTGGACGACGACGCTGCGGGGTACGCGCGCGGCGGCGATGTCCCGCTGGACGACACCGACGCGCTCGCGGCGAACTTCCGCGAGAACGTCTTCCTCGCCGCCGAGACCGTGGACGCGCTCGGCGACGGGCCGCGGTCGCCGGCCGACGTTTTCGCGGTCGTCCGCGAGCGCGTGCCGCGCTGGGAGCGCGCGAAGCGCGACAACTGGCCCGAGTTCTGGACGGGGCGCGTCGAGCGCCGCCTCGACTGGGCAGTCCTGCTCGGTCTCGCCGAGCGCGAGGGCGACAGCTACGTCGCCGCGCGAGACTGACACAGTGCCTGCCGTGTGGCGCGATTCACTGGATGTAGTCGCCGTTCCGGGCGTAGAACAGTATCTGGCCGGCGAACACGCCAGTGGCGGCCGCGACCGCGATAGCGACTGGTCCCTCGTAGCCGTTCGACACGGCGACGTAGCCGCCCGCGACCCCGACGACCGCCGTGCTCACTGCGGCGAGCGCGCCGTCGACGACCTGCTCGGTGCTCGATTTCGCGGCGTCGTAGGACTCGCGGTCCAGGCGCGAACTGGTGCGCACGAGCGCCGGCGTCCCGGCGGCTAGTCCGATGGCGAGTGCGTACGCCGTCTCCATCGACAGCGAGAGAGCGCCCGAGACGACGCCCGCGGTCGTCAGGCCGACGACGAACTCCAGCGTGCTCCGACTGACCATACGCCGACTGGGCAGCCGGGAGGCAAAAAGCTACTCTACGATGCCCGTCACGGTGCCGACGCCTTTGCTGGACCCCTCCCGGAAGACGAACCGCTGGCCTTCCTCGACGAGGTACGGCCGGAACTTGAATCGGACCCGCGTCCGGCCCGTGTCCCCGGGGAGGAGTTGGCCGTCCTCGGGGTCGAAGCGCGCGGCCTCCCCGACGGTCTCCAGGTGGACGACCGGCTCGTAGCCGGCGTCGATCCGCGTCGGGTGGTTCAGCACCATCACTTCGGCCTCGAACTCGCGGACGGGCTCCGGCTCGGCGTCCCCCGGAAGCAACACCATCCCGCGCTCGATGTCCTCCTCGCGGACGCCCTTGAGCGCGATGCCGACGATGCGGCCGGCCTGCGCGCGGTCCACGCGGTGATAGTGCATCTCGATGGACCGCACCTCCACCTCGCGGAAGCTCCCGTCCGGGAACGGCCCGAGCAGGAGGTCGTCGCCAGCCTCGACGGTGCCGGACTTCACGGTGCCGGAGGCGACAGCGCCGACGCCTGTGACGCTGTACGTCCGGTCGACGTACATCCGGAACGGCCCGCTCGCGGCCGTCGTCTTCGGCAGGCGCTCGAACAGCTCGTCGAGCACGTCGAGGCCGTCCCGTGAGACGGCGCTCGTGCGCACGATGGGGACCACGCCCTCGCCGACCTCGTCGACGGCGGCGTCGACGCCGTGGCGCGCCACCGGGAGCGGCGCGCGGTCGGTCTGCCGGAGGATGCGTTCGACCTCCCGCCCGACCTCGGCGACGCGCTCATCGTCGACGAGGTCGGTCTTCGTGATGGCGACGATGGTCGGGAGTTCGGTCGCGAGCAGCACGCCCATGTGCTCCCGAGTGGTCTTCGTCGGGCCGTCGTCCGCGGCGACCGTCAGCAGCCCGTAGTCGAGCTTCTGGCCGACCAGCCCCCGGATGGTCGTCGACAGCCACGGCTCGTGGCCGACCGTGTCCACGAACGACACCACGCGGTCGGCGGTCTCCACGACCGCCGCCCGCTCGTCCTTGCGGTCGGGGTTCCGCACGCGCAGCGGCCCGTCGCCGTCGAAGCCGTAGACGCCGTACGAGAGGTCCGCCGAGAGCCCGCGCTCGACCTCGTGGGGCTGGACGTCGAGGAATCCACGCGTGCCGCCGTCGCCGTCGTCGGCGTCGCCCGTGACGAGACTGCCGACGAGCGTCGACTTCCCGTGGTCGACGTGGCCCGCCGTCCCGACGATGATGTGGTCGTCGTCCGGCGTCAGCGACGCCCCGTCGACGAGCGTCGCGATGCCGACGATGCCCTCCTCGGCGTCCGTCTCGCCGTCGCCGCTGACGCTGTCGACGCCCCACGTCTGGACGTCCGCGATGTGCGCGCCGGCCTCCTCGGCGAGTAGGCTCAACACGTCCATCGTCTCCGAGAACGTCGTGGGGCTCACGCCCGCCAGCCCGCCGTCGTCCGTGACGCCGAGGACGTACTCGGCCTCGCCGTCCCCGGACAGCACGCGGTGGCGCAGCTGGGCAGCGAGGCTCTCCAGCCGACCGTCCACCAGGTGGACGTCGCGGCTGAACCGTTCCTTGAACTCGACGCTTCCGCCCTCCTGTTCGCCGCGCTCCAGCGCGGTCGCCAGGCGGGCCCGGTCGCGTCCCATGGAGTCGCGTTAGGGACTACCAGACAAAAGCCTTCCCCGGGTAGCGGTACGTAGCCGTCCCGAGACGACGATTTCCGGCTACACGCGGTCGACGGCGTCAGCGAGCGACTCGCCGTCGTATCGGGCCGCCAGCCAGCCGGCGTTCGCCGCGCCGTCCACGTCGGCGTCGGAGTCGCCGACGAGCGCGTGCTCGTCGGCCGGGAGGCGGCGCTCGGCGAGGTCGAACGGCGCGCGGTGAGGTTTGTGGTGACCGGCCTCGTACGCCGTCACGAACGCGTCCACGTCCCCGAGCAGGCCGCAGGCGGCGAGCTTCGCGCGCTGCCACTCGGGCACGCCGTTCGTCAGCACGCCGACTCGCCCGCGGTCGGCGGCCGCATTGAGCGCCGCGCGTGCGTCCTCGGTCCGCTCGGTCGCCCGGAGCTCGGCGTCCAATAGCGCACCGGCCGTCTCCTCCACTCCGTGGTCGTAGTCGGTCTCGGCTCGCAGATGCTCGACGCCGCCGCGGTAGGGCGCGGGCTCGCAGTTCCGGAATCGGTCGAGGAACCCCTCGTTGTAGGCCGCCAGCCAGGAGTCCGGGCTCTCGCCCGCGACACGCTCGAACGCCTCGGCCATCGCCGCCTCGATGGAGGTTGTCATCCGCAGAAGCGTGCCGTCAAGGTCGAAGTAGGTGGCGCGCACACGCCCCCGTCACCGCCCGACGGCCTAATCGTTCCGCTTCAGCCGCTTGTAGGCCTCGTTCACGCGGGAGAACTCGGCCTGATCGCCGCCCCGGTCCGGGTGGAGTTCCCGAGCCTTCTCGCGGTACGCTGTCTTCACTTCGTCGCGGCTCGCACCCGGTTCGAGACCCAGCACGCGGTAGTCCTCGGGTCTCGGACGGTCGTCGGCCGCGCCGCTCGCAAACTCGCTGGCCCCGGCTGTCCGTCGACCGCCGCCGGCGCGCCGGCCGCGAGACTGCCGACGGCGTTCGCTCCGCCCGCGGCCGCCCCGGGGGCCCGTACTCGCGGTTCGGCCGCGCGCCTGCCCCGCGCGCGCTCGCTCCCGAGTGGCTCCGCGCCGAAACGCCCGCGCCCGGAGTCGACCGGACGCGTGGTAGTAGAAGATGCCGGCCGCCGCGCCGAACGGCACCGCGACCGAGAGCGCCACCGGGCTGTAGACGACGGCCAGCACGCCGAAGACGAGACTGAGCGCGCCGAACACGCCAGCGAGCCCCCACACGAGACCGTCGTCGGGTCGCACGAGCGACAGTACGGGACGAACCGACAAGGGTGTTGGCCTCCCCGCGACGCCCGCACAGTCAAGCCCCGGGCACCCGTAGGTGTGCGTATGAGTGTCACTGGCGTCTGTTCGGTCTGCGGGAGCGCCGACGCGAACCGCGTGTGCGACCGCTGCGGGAACGTCGTCTGTGAGGACCACCACGACGAGCGCGGCGTCTGCACGGAGTGCGCCGCCGAGATGGCTGGCGGCGACCCCACCGGGGGCGGCGACTTCCCGCCGTCCGGCGGCCCGCAGTAACGTCGTTCCCAGTCGGTCCGACTACCGGTACTGGTTCAGCCGTTCGCGGAGCTTTCGGGCCGCGTCGCCGGCGGCGGCCGCCCACTCCGGGGAGTGCTCGCCCGCGAAGATGATGCCCCGCGTCGAGTTCACCAGCCCGACGCCCTCGTCGTTCAGGCCGTACTCGACGGCCGCCTCGGCGTCACCGCCCTGTGCGCCGACTCCGGGGACGAGAAACGGCAGCTCGGGGACGCGCTCCCGGATGGCTTCGAGTTCGTCGGGTGCCGTCGCGCCCACCACGAGGCCGACGTTCCCGTACTGGTCGTTCCAGCCGGCGGCGCGCTCGGCGACGTGCTCGTACAGCCGGCGGTCGTACGCCGCGAGTTCGAGGTGCTGGAAGTCCATCCCCCCGGGGTTCGACGTCCGGCAGAGCACGAACACGCCCGCGTCGGACTGCGAGAGGAACGGCTGGAGCGCGTCCTCCCCGAGGTAGGGGTTGACGGTGACGGCGTCGACGTACTCCAGCATCTCGGCGTACTGGCGTGCGGTGTTCCCGATGTCCGCGCGCTTCGCGTCCAGCAGGACCGGGACGTCCTTGCCGTGCGCGTAGGCCACCGTCTCCCGGAGCGCCCGCCAGCCGTCGGCGTCCTCGTAGAACGCCGCGTTCGGCTTGAACACCGCCGCGTGCTCGTGCGTCGCGTCGATGATGCGTCGATTGAACGCCCACCGGGGCAGGTCCGCGTCCTGCACCGACTCCGGCAGTCGGTCGGGGTCGGGGTCGAGTCCGACGCTCACCACCGAGTCCGCCGTCTCGATGCGGGCCGCCAGGTCCTCGAAGAAGCTCATACGTCTGGGTGCCCGCAAACCGGCAAAAGCGATTCGCTTCCACACGGGGAGAAGGCATTTACTGGCCCGCGTGCAGCGACGACGTATGCCCTCCCTTCGCTCTGTCTTCCGCGCACTGCTCGTCGTCGCCGGCATCGGCATCACGGCCCTCGGGCTGCTGTTCGCGGCCACCGGCTGGGGGGCCGAGGGGTTCCCCGCCGGCCTCGCACTCGTGTTCGGATTCGTCGCGCTCGCCGGTGGCGGTGGCGTCCTCGGCGTCGCTGCCCTGCTCTCCGGTGGCAGTCTCCGCCCTGTCCAGACGACGATGCTCAAACTCGCCGGTGGCCTCGCGGTCGTCGCGCTCGCTCTCCCCGCCGGCCTCCTAGTGGTCGCGCCCGCCGCCCTGCCCGGCCAGCTGGGACCAGCCGGCGTCGGTGATGCCGTTCTTCTCTGGCTGCTGCTCGCGCTCGGCGCGCTCGCCCTCGCCGTCTGGGTTGGCATCTGGCGTGCCGGCGAACTCGTCCACGGCAGGGTCCAGTCCTGACAATCAGTCGTCGCGAGCCGCGGCTGCGTCGCCCAGCACGTCGAGCGCGCGTTTCGCCGCCGCGCCGTACTCCACGAACACGACGACCCGGGGCGGCTCGCTGGCGACGGGCCGCGTCCGCAACTCCGCGTCCTCGGCGGCGTCGCGAGCCGCGTCCAGACCCGCGTACAGTTCCAGGCGAACGCGGTCTGGCTGCACGAACACGCGCGCCAGCCGCTCGCCGCCGTGTTCGACGTCGTAGGCGCGAGCGCCGTCCGCCGTCGGCTCGACGTCCGGGTTCGCGTCGGCGACGCCCAGCTCGTCGTACGGTGAGCGCTCGTGGCCCGTGACCTCACTGGACAGGAGTTCCGCAATGCGCTTTCCGTCGGTGATGCGGTCTTCGACCATCTCAGAGGTCCTCCCGGGCTTTCGCCGCAGCGCCCTCGGGTTCGACGCCCTGCCGGCGCGCGTACACCACGGCCGCCGCGTCCGCGGTCACGCCGAGGTCTCGCTGGAGTTCGTTCACCGCCGCGACGGTCTCCTGACGGTCGAAGTCGGCGGCGACCAGCGCGTCCAGCGCACGCTCGAACGCCGACCGCTCCTGAAACAGCGACGCGTCGGGCGCGAATTCGTCGGGAATCGACACCTCGCTCGGGTCGAACGTCGCCTCCACGTCGCCGTCCACGCGCTCCACGAGGCCCTCGCCGTCCGCCACGTCCAGCAGGCGCTTGGCCTGGTCGGGACTCATCCAGTCGCGGTCCAGCGACAGCGCCACCACGAACGCCTGCTCGGCGACCCGCGTCCGTCCCTTCTGTTTGAACGGCGCGGCCGCCGCGACCCGGAGACTCATACCCGAATGCAGCGCCGGCACCCGCCTAAACCCTGCGTCTCGGCTAACCGAGGCTTTCAAGTACGTCGTGGTGCTGTTCTCGGGTATGCAATATCAGGGCCGCTCCAAGCGCTCGAAGACGGGCGCGCGACTCCGACCGCGCTCGAAGAAGAAGAAGAGCGAACTCGGCCGCGAGCCGACCGAGACGACCGTCGGCGAACCGCGGTTCCGCACCGTCGACGCCCGCGGCAACGTCGAGAAGGTTCGCGCGCTCTCCACGGACGTCGCCAACGTCGCGACCGACGACGGCACCGAACGCGCCACCATCGAGGACGTCGTCGAGAACGCCTCGAACCCGAACTACGCCCGCCGGAACATCGTCACGAAGGGCGCTGTCATCGAGACGGACGCCGGCACGGCCCGCGTCACCTCCCGTCCCGGTCAGGACGGCCAGGTGAACGCGACGCTCGTCGACGAGTAAGCAGTTCTCTCCGTTCGACTTCTGCTCCCGCGACCGCCAGCACCCGCTACGGAGAGAAACGCTCGCGGTGAATCTCCTCGGTGTCGCCGCCCACCGGATAGCTGACGACAACCTCGTCGCCGTCCGGGTGTGCGCCGACGTTGAGGTAGTTCAGCGACCCGACCGGTTCGGCCTCCGAACTGCTGTCCGCCACGGTCGTCACGACGCGCACGCGTCCCTCCTCGTCGTTGTCGTTGAAGTTCACGCGCGCAATCGCGTCCCGGTCGTCCGTCTCTGGGTCGACGACGAACTCGATGTCGTCCACGAGACGGTCACTCTCCGGGAATCGCTCGCGGTGGACCACCCGGGATTCGCCGTCGACGGTCGCCGACACCACGACCTCGTCACCGCCGGGTTCGACACCAACTTCGAGGTAGGAGACGCTCCCCGGCGTACTGGTCGGCGTGGTGTCGCCGGACTGCACCGCTTCGACGGTCACGCTGTCCGCCACGACAGTCGAGACGAACTGCACGCGTGCCGCGTTCTGGTCCGGTTCGAACGCCACGCCGGAGACGACACGCGCCGCCAGCGCCGTGTCGGGAGATTCCCCCTGAGACCCGACGCCCTGTGCGAGAATCAGCCAGCCGTCCGCCTGCTCGACGGTGACGAACCGCACCGTCTCCGTGCCGGTCTCGGACTCGTAGGTGACTTCCACGACTGCGGCGTCGGTGCCCGCGAGCGTGTCCTCGATTGCGCTCCGCTCCGTGTCGGGACCGGGGAGCGTCCCCGACAACACGAGGTCGACCGTCACGTCGCGGTCGACCCGTTCGAGGGTCACGTCCTCGGGGAACGTCGAGTTCTCGAACAAGTTCTCCGCCTCCTCACGCGAGAGCTGCTCGACGCTGAACGGGTGGAGCGGGTGGAACGGCCCCTGAAACGCCGACGCGTCCTCGGCGGTGACGAACGCCTCGATTGCCGCCGTCGGACTGTCGGCCGGCTCGGGCGCTCGCTCGTCCGACGCCGTCTGCTCTGTCGTCTGGGTCGTCGTCGATTCCTCGGCGGTGGTCGACGCCGTCGTCTTGTCGCTGCCGCTACTCGGTGTCCCAGTACAGCCAGCGACGCCGGCGACGCCGGCGGCCGCGAGCGCGCTCAATGCCGCTCGTCGCGACAGGTCGAAATCCATTACGTTCCGTTCCACCTCCCGTGCCTTCAGTACCCGGAGTGCGTTTCCGCGCCGGCGACTCGGCTGAAGGTATTTACGTCTCGAACGACCGCTGAGCGAAGCGAGCGAAAGAAGCCCGGAGAAGAGCAGCGGCGTTACTGGAACCCGATGTGCTCGCTGCCGCGGCGGCTCGTGTCGGGTGCCTGGCTGCCCTTGAACTGGTCTTCGACCTGGTCGTAGTAGTCCATGAGGTCGTCCGTGATGGTCGGCCGGACGTTCTCCATGGCCTTCCGGAAGTGGGACATGCCGACATCCTCGGCGTCGTCGTCCTCGCGGAGCGCCTCGATGGCGGCCTCCCGGGCGATGTTCGCGAGGTCGCTGCCGACGTAGCCGTCCGTGAGCTCGGCGAGCTCGCGCAGCGAGACGTCGGGCGACAGCGGCGTGTCCTGCGTGTGAATCTTCAGAATCTGCTCGCGACCCTCGACGTCGGGCTGGCCGACCATGACGAGACGGTCAAAGCGACCGCTCCGGATGAGCGCGGGGTCGATGATGTCGGGGCGGTTGGTCGCCGCGACGACCATCACTTCCTCCATCTCCTCCAGCCCGTCGAGTTCTGTGAGGAGCTGGTTGACGACGCGCTCGCTGACGTTGTTCCCGGCGTTCTGTCCGCGGCCGGGCGCGAGGCTGTCCAGCTCGTCGAAGAAGATGACGGTCGGCGCGACCTGACGGGCCTTCCGGAACGTCTGCCGGATGGCCTTCTCGCTCTCGCCGACCCACTTCGACAGCAGCTGCGGCCCGCGCACCGAGATGAAGTTCGCGTTCGTCTCGTTGGCGACGGCTTTCGCCATCAGCGTCTTCCCGGTGCCCGGCGGTCCGTACAGCAGCACGCCGGCTGGCGGGTCGACGCCCATCCGCGTGAACTTCTCCGGCTCGTTCAGCGGCCACTCGACGGACTCCTTGACGTTGTCCTTGGCCTCGGTGAGGCCGCCGACGTCGTCCCACGTGACCTTCGGGAGTTCGACGAGGACCTCCCGCATCGCCGAGGGTTCGACCTCGTTGAGCGCGCCCTTGAAGTCGTTGCGCTTGACGATCATGCGGTCGATCAGACTCGGCGGGATGTCCTCCTCGTCGAGGTCGATTTCGGGGAGGTACCGGCGGAGCGCGCGCATCGCCGCCTCCTTCGTCAGGCTCTCGATGTCGGCCCCGACGAAGCCGTGGGTGTCGTCCGCGAGCGACGAGAGGTTCACGTCGTCCGAGAGCGGCATCCCCCGGGTGTGAATCTTCAGGATTTCCTCGCGGCCGACCTCGTCCGGGACGCCGATCTCGATCTCGCGGTCGAAGCGGCCCGGACGCCGGAGCGCGGGGTCGACGGCGTCGACGCGGTTCGTCGCCGCGATGACGATGACCTGCCCGCGGCCCTCTAGGCCGTCCATCATGGTCAGCAACTGGGCGACGACGCGGCGCTCGACTTCGCCGGTGACGTCCTCGCGCTTCGGCGCGATGGAGTCCAGTTCGTCGATGAAGATGATGGACGGCGACTCCTCTTTGGCGTCCTCGAAGATCTCTCTGAGTTGCTGTTCGGACTCGCCGTAGTACTTCGAGATGATCTCCGGACCGGCGATGGAGAAGAAACTCGCCGACGTCTCGTTGGCGACGGCTTTCGCCAGCAGCGTCTTCCCGGTGCCCGGCGGGCCGTGCAGCAACACCCCCTGTGGCGGCTCGATGCCGAGCTTCTGGAAGATCTGGGGGTGTTTCATCGGGAGTTCGACCATCTCCCGGACGCGCTGAATCTCGTTCTCCAGACCGCCGATGTCCTCGTACGTGATGCCGCCGCCGGTGCGCTCGAAGCCGCTGATGGGCTCCTCGCGCAGTTCGACTTCGGTGTCCTCGGTGACCAGACAGACGCCCTCCGGCTCCGTCTCGACGGCGATGAGCGGGATGGCCTGGCCCGGCGACCGCATGAAGGGGTGGTTCGTCGAGGACATCACCGGGACGATGTCGCGGGCGACGACCGGCCGCTTCAGAATCTGGCGTTTCACCATACCGGCGGCGTCGCTGCCGAACTGGACGCTCGCTTCTTCGGGGGGTGCGAGCACGAGCTTGTCGGCCTTCTCGGCCTCGGCTTTCCGTATCTTCACGCGCTCGCCGATGCCGACGTCCGCGTTCTGGCGGGTGAAGCCGTCGATGCGGATGGTGTCGGTGTTCCAGTCCTGGCGGTCGGCGCGCCAGACCTTCGCGGCCGTCGTTTCGGCCCCCTCGATCTCGATGATGTCACCCGGGCTGAGCTTGAGGTGCAACAGGGTGTCGGGGTCGAGGCGCGCGATGCCTCGTCCCGAGTCGTTCGGGTAGGCTTTGGCGACCTCGAGTTGGACTTCGTTCATGATTGGAGACTGCGGGGTTAGTTTCGAATCCGACGGCCCGACAGAAGTACTTTCCGTCGGTCCACCCGGACCCGACTGTGACAAAAGGTAGCACGGTCGGCCTCATAGGTGTGCCGAATGGCCGGGGTTCTGCCGGCAGCACGGCACGCAGGTTCCCGCCAGTCGGCAGGAGGATTTTTATCCGCGGGGTGGTGGGAGTGGCCTATGGACGTCCTCGTCGTCGGCGGCACCGGACTGCTCGGGTCCGCGGTCGTCGACCGCACCGGCGGAACCGCGGTCTCGCGCCGCACGGGCTTCGACGTGTTCGACGACGACCCGGCCGACCTCCTCGCAGCCCACGACCCGGACGCCGTCGTCGTCGCAGCGAGCGTCGAGCAGCAGTCCGTCCCGATTCCCGACTACGTCGACGCCGTCACTGCGTTCGTCGAGGCGTGCGCGGGCCGCCGGCTGGTGTACGTCTCCAGCGACGCCGTCTTCGACGGGGACGCCGGCCCGTACGAGCCCGGCGACATCCGGACGCCGGGAGACGCCCCCGGCCGCCGGCTCCAGGTGTTCGAGGACCAGGTCGAGCGCCACGACGACGGCGTCGTGCTCCGACCGGGCGCGGTGTACGCGGGCGACCCGCTGTCGCCGCGGCTCGCCGACACCCGCGACGCGCTCGCCGACGGCGGCTGCGAGCGCTACGACGACGTCTACCGCAGCCCCGCACACGTCGACGACGTCGCGGCCGCCGTCGCAGAACTGGCTGCCGGCGGCTGGACCGGCGTCTTCCACGCACCGGGCCCGCGGCTGAGCGTCTACGAGTTCCACGAGCGCGCGCTGTCGGCGCTCGGCGTCGACACCACGAACCTGGAGCCGGTGTCGGCACCCGAGGAAGACTCGGTCGCCCGCGACCGCTCGCTCCGCGGGCCACGCTTCGAGACAGAACTCGACGCGACGGTTCGCCCGCCGGAAGACGCGCTCTAGGCGTCGTCGCGGTGCTCGGCCAGCGCCTCCTCCAGTGTGAGGTCGCCGGCGGCGACGCGCCGCGCCAGCTCCGCCGTGATGGTCCGGTTCTCCTCGCTTCGCTCCCGGGAGCGCGCCTTCACGACCTCGATTTCGCCCTCGGTCGGGTCCACAGACCGCCCCTCGACTTCCTCGCCGGGCGTCAGCGCGATGTTCGTGGCGGCGAGCACGTCACCCATCCCCCTCGCGCCCGACCCGAGGTGGGGCGTCGTCCCGGTCTCGTCGACGAGCTCGACCGTCACGTCCCCGAGTTCGTCGAGGATGCGGGCACCCGCCATCCGGGCACCGTCGCCGACGCGCACGACCGCGTCCTCGTCGTCGGCGACCTCCTCGCGCACGACTTCGGCCGCGTCCGTGACCGGCACCTGAAACGCCGCCACGACGATGCCGCCGCGCAGCACGGCGATTCCCGGCCGGTCGCCGGGGTCGACGCCGACGACGGTCCGGCTGCGCTCGCCTCGCACTCGTCCGACCGCACGCTCGACGGCGAGCCTCGCGTTCCCCGCCGCAGCCCGAACGACCGGCACGTCGACGGCTAGGTCGTCGTCGCTGGTCACGACAGCGTCGGTCCCCGGCGGCAGCGCGTCGCCGGGTTCGATTGTCGTGAACTCCACGTCGCGCTCGCGGAGTTCGCCGACCACCTCGTGGTACACTTCGAAGTCCGCGGTCGCGACGACAATCACGACTGGACCTCGGTCCGCCGCCGTCAAAGTCCTTTTCGAGCCGCGGAGCTGGGAGCCGGAAAGCGTCGACCGGGAGTATTTAGCCGGGGGCGCGCCAACCCTGGGTAGTGAGCGACGACACCCACGTCTCGACCGGCTGTGCGGCACTCGACGACCTCCTGGGGGGCGGCGTCGAGCGCGGCACCGTCACGCAGCTGTACGGCGCGCCGGCGGCCGGGAAGACGAACGTCGCGCTGTCGACGGCCGTCGAGGTCGCCACCGAGGGTGGCACCGCCGTCTACGTCGACACCGAGGGCCTGTCCGTGGCGCGGTTCGACCAGATTCTGTCGGCGCGAGCGGACGACCCCGATGCGGCCGCCGAGCGCATCGTCGTCTCCGAAGCCCACGACTTCGCGGAGCAGGCCGAGGCCGTGCGTGACACCGAGGACTTCGCCGAGCAGGCAGACCTCGTCGTGCTGGACTCGGCGACCGGGTTCTACCGGCTGGAGCGCGGCGGCGACGAGGACGCCGGTGACGCGCTCCGGCAGGTCGCCGACCAGGTCACACACCTGCTGTCGCTGGCGCGGAAACACGACCTCGCGGCCGTCGTCACGAACCAGGTGTTCACCGACGTGGAGAGCGGCAGCGACCGCGTGCGGCCGCTCGGCGGCCACACGCTCAACCACTGGACCGGCGTCGTGATGCGCCTCGACCGGTTCCGCGGCGGGCAGCGGCGGGCGACCATCGAGAAGCACCGCTCGCAGCCCGAGGGCGAGCAGACCCGCTTCCAGATTACCGACGCGGGCGTCGAGGGCGTCGAGGAGACCGAGTACTGACTACGGGGCCGTGCGGTACTCGCCGTGTTTCATCCCGAGGAGGAACGACACCGCTGCGAACAGAATCATCGACGGCAGCACCATCATGAACACCGTGTCGGTTTCCATGAAGTCGGCCGACGCGAGGCCGACCGTTCCGGCGGCGACGAGCAACACGAGCAGTCCGACGGCGCGTGCGAAGTCGAATCGCATACCCGGCCGTTGACACGCCGACAGGAAATACGTTCCCGAACACGCTGGACTCGCAGCTACCCGTCGCCGCGAGCCGCAGCGGGGCTGCCGGTGCCGGTAGCCTGCTGTCAGAAGATGTTCGCCTGCCGGTAGACGCTGATGCCTTGGTGGGTGATCTCGTAGGGCTTGGTCTCCCGGGAGTGGTTCGCGTCCCGAATCTTCTGTATCTCGACGGCGAGGCGGGTCTCCCGGAAGTCCTCGGGGCGGATGTACCGCAGGACGACGACGGCGTCGGTGAGGTACTCGATGACGCCGTAGCGGGACGCGAAGGAGTTGTCCTCGCTGGCTTCGCTGGTGAGCATCGTGGTGACACCGGCCTCCTTCAGCGCCTTCGTGAAGTCGTAAATCTCTGTGCGGCGCGTGGACTGGTCGTCGTACATCATCTCCAGCAGCGAGACGGAGTCGAGGACGAGCCGGCTGGCACCGAACTCCTCGACGAGTCGCGGGAGTTCGTTCCGGATGCTCGTCAGGGAGTTCGCCATCTCGATGGGGTCGATGTCCACGACAGCGAGGTCGCCGTTCGCGGTGTGTTCGGAGAAGTTCCAGCCCTTCTCGTCGGCGCTCTGGACCACCCGCTCGCGGGACTCTTCGAGCGTGATGAAGACGGCGCGCTCGCCGTTCTCGATGGCCTCGTGGAGGAACTGGAGGCCGAACGTCGTCTTCCCGGTGCCGGCTTCGCCGACCGCGACCATCAGCGAGCGCTCGGGGACCCCGCCCTGAATCATGTCGTCGAGGCCTTCGATGCCGACGTCGATGCGCGGGATGTCCGACTCGAAGTCCTCCTCCTCGAAGTCGCCGCCCGGGTCGCCGGCACCGGTGTCGCCGTCGAGGTCGAACCCGAAGTTCTGGTCGCCGCCACCGCCGCCACCGCCCGGCATCTGTGCGCCGCCCCCGCCGCTCGCGCCGGCGAACGCGTCCGCGAAGTCGTCGTCGAAGAGGTCGCCGTCGTCTCCGTCGTCGCTCGCGCCGCCGCTGTCCCCCTGGAACGCGGCCGCGAAGTCGTCCGGGCTGTCGTCGCCCTGGTCGTCGCTCCCGTCCGGATTCCCCTGGGTTGGGGCGTCGACCTCGGTCTGGTCGTCACGCTCTCTCCGGTCGTCGCCCTCGGCGGCACCGCTGCCCGCGCCGAACGCGGCCGCGAAGTCGTCGGCGTCGGTGTCCGCCGCGTCGGGCGCGTCGTCGTCGGGCGTCGGGCCGTCCGCGGGTACCGTGCCGGCGGACACGTCTTCTTCGGGTGTGTCGTCGTCGCTGGTGGTGTCGGCCGGCGCGTCGTCGTCGGGCGTCGCCTCGACGGCCTCCGGCTCGTCGTCGCGCTCGACCGCGGCACCGTCGGCGTCGTCACTGTCGGCCTCGCTGGCTTCGTCCTCGAACGCTGCCTCGAACCAGTCCTCGTCGTCGTCAGCCACGGTGACGCCCCCGGGCCGCGGCGACACGCGCCGTCGGCTCCATACCCCGGCCGAGGGAAGGCAGCGAAAAGTAGTTTCCGCCCCGCGGGTTTTTCAAGTGACGGCCTCCGAGTGGGAGGTATGCGAGTCGGCATCGTCGCGCAGCGCGGGAACTCCCGCGCGGCGTACCTCGCGGGGGACGTCCGCGAGGAACTGGTGGGGGTAGACGTCGAGGTGTGGCTGGACGCGGCGACCGCCGGGGAACTGGACCGGGCCGGCCGGGACGTCGCCGAGTTCGCGGCCTGCGACCTCGTGGTGTCCATCGGCGGGGACGGCACGTTCCTGTTCGCGGCGCGGGGCGCGGGGTCGACGCCCGTGCTCGGCGTGAACCTCGGCGAAGTCGGGTTCCTGAACGCCGTCGCGCCGGAGGACGCCGTGGACGCGGTGCGGCGCGAGGTCGAGCGCTTCCGGGAGACCGGCGACGTGCGCTACCGGGAAGTCCCTCGCGTGGTCGCGTCCGGGGACGGCTGGGCGTCGACGCCCGCGCTCAACGAGGTCGCGGTGCAGGGCGAGCAGCGCGGCCACGGCCGCGGCGTCGACGTGGAGGTGCGCGTCGACGGGTCGCTGTACGAGGCGACCCACGCCGACGGCGTGCTGGTGGCGACACCGACCGGGAGCACGGCATACAATCTCAGCGAGGGCGGCCCGCTCGTCCAGCCGGGCGTCGAGGCGCTGCTCGTGACGGGGATGTGTCCGGCGGAGCCGATGCCGCCGCTGGCGGTCGGGCTGGACAGCGAGGTGACGGTGCGCGTCGACGGTGCCGAGGAGGCGGTCGTGGCGAGCGACGGCGGCCGCCTCCAGCGCGTCGACACGCCCGGCGTGGTGCGAATCGAGTGCGCCGACGAGCCGGCCCGCGTAGCGGGTCCGGACGCCGACTTCTTCCAGGCGCTCGGGAAACTGGAGTGAGTGCCGGAACGGAAAGTCGTATTGAGCCTCCGTCCCTATAGTGGGGCAATGAGCCAGCAGCTACCGGACGTGCAGGCCTCCGAACCCGAGGTCTCGGTCGGCCTGAGTCAGGTCGGCGTGACGGGCGTCGAGAAGCTCGTAAAGATTGCGCGCGAGGACGACCGTCCCATCGCGTTGATGGCCGACTTCGAGGTGTACGTCGACCTGCCCCGCGGCCGGAAGGGCATCGACATGAGCCGGAACATGCAGGTCATCGACGAGACGCTGGAGGACGCCGTCAGCGACCCCGTCTACCGCGTCGAGGAGATGTGTGGCACGGTCGCCGAACGCCTCTTGGAGAAGCACGACTACACGACGACGGCGACCGTCGAGATGGAGGCCGAGTTGATGGTCCGCGAGGAGACGCCGGCGTCGGACCTGCCGACGCAGGCGACAGTGGACATCATCGCGTCCGCGACGGCCCGCGAGGACGAGCCGACCCGCGAGGAGATTGGCGCGCGCGTCGTCGGCATGACGGTCTGTCCGTGCAGCCAGCAGATGATGAGCGAGACCGCCCGCCAGAAGCTCGCGGAACTCGGCGTCGGCGAGGAGGCCGTCCGGGAGTTCCTCAAGGACGTCCCGCAGGCCGGGCACAGTCAGCGCGGGCACGCCACGCTCACCGTCGAGGCCGCCGGCGACCCCGAGGTGGACCTGATGGACCTCGTGGACGTCGCGCGTGACTCGATGAGCGCCCGCATCTACAACACCGCGAAGCGCCCCGACGAGGACCACATGACCTACCAGTCCCACGCGAACGCGAAGTTCGTCGAGGACTGCGTGCGGTCGATGGCCCGGGGCGTCGTCGAGGAGTTCGACCACCTCCCCGAGGACGCGGTGGTGACGATGAAGCAGTCCAACGACGAGTCCATCCACCAGCACAACGCCCACGCCGAGCGCGTCGCCGAGTTCGGGCAGCTCCGCGAGGAAGTCGGCAGCGCCGAGTAATCGACGAGTCGGCGGCAGTCGCCCGCTTACTTCGTCTCGTCCTCAGGTGAGACGTTCGACGACGGACGCGGCCAGCGGGTACGACCACGGAGCCCCCATCGCGGCTCGCCACGTGGCGAAGGCCGCGAAGGGGATGGTCGCGACGACCGCCAGCAGTGCCACCACGACGAGCGCGAACGACCCGGACCTGGCGACCGCGTCGAGCATCGGCGGGAACAGGGGTCCGGAGATTGTGTATCCGTAGAACTGGCCGTCCATCGCGTAGAGGAAGCTCGGGACGGCCGAGACCGTCGCGAGCACGAGCACCGACACCGACCAGTTCAGGGCGTTGCGGGCGTTCGCTCTCGTGAACGAGTGCTCGCTGGCCGCGAACACGACGGCCGCGACGCCGCTGAACGCGAGGGCGGCCCCGGCGATATCCGAAGCCAGTGCATACGCGACGGCGGCAGCGGCGAGTGCGAGGAGGTGGACCGAGACGCCGGCGACGGAGCGGCCGTCGTCGCCTACTCGAACCGGCTCCGGCTCGGCGTCGGGGCCCGCGCGGGTGGCGGCGTGGAAGCGCCGGCCGAGGTACACGACGCCCACCAGAACGACGACGGCGGTGGTGTTGCTGGCAATTGCGTAGGCGGCCAGCGCTCCGAGTGCGCCGCCGCCGACCCAGAGCCAGCGGGACGGCGACCACGGGTCGGCGCTGGCGCGCGCGACACCGGTGTCGACGTACAGCGCCGCGAAGAACACCGGCACGAGGAGCGTCTGCAGGACGACGAACAGGACGAACCCGATGACCGCGAACGGGCCCGAAGTGAAGATGTCCATACCCCAGTTGCTACCAATCACGTCCAGCAGCAGCGAGAGCAGCGTGATAGCGGTTATCGCGAACAGGGAGCGACTCGAACGCACGCCGAGAGCGTTTCCGCGAACTCTGGTGAATCTTTCTGTACTAAAGAGACCGAGATAATCGCCTCGAATCGGCCGTCGGTCCGCGATTCACTGCCGCTACGGTCGACTCACCCGAGCGTCGTCGAATCACCCCAACTCGCCTCGAACGCCTCGTGGACGTCGGCGGCGAACTGGGTGTCCTGGAGGTCGATGGTGGCGAACGCTTCGCCGGGCTGGACGGGGTTCGACACCTCCAGACAGACCTCCGCGCCGTCGACGATGGTGACGTTGCCGTCGATGCTCTCCCCGACCCGGACCTCGTAGCCGGGTTCGTCGGCGAGCACCTCGGCGTAGCGCTCGTTGACCTCGTCGGGAATCGAGCGCGCGAGGTCCTCGGAGAGCAGCACCGAGACCTCGACGCCGCGGTCGACGGCGGCCTCCAGCCGACCGAACACGCGGCCGCTGACGTCGTCGAGCTCCCAGCCGGAGGCGGGCGTGCCGGAGACGAGGACGATGCTGTCGCTGGCGGCGTCGATGCGCTCCAACAATAGGTCGAGGGCGGCCTGCGGGCCGACGGCGGCGGTCCAGAAGCCGTCCTCGGGTGCCTTCGGCTCGTCGAGTTCGCGCGTCAGTTCGTCGACGACGCCCTCGTACTGGCTGGCTTTCTCGCGGAGTTCGCGCTTCCGGTCCTCCAGCAGGCGGTCGAGGGCCGTCTCGGGTTCGACGGCGACGTACTTCTTCGGCCGGCTGGCGGCCTGGCTGCGGACGAGGTGCTGGGACTCGATGCTGCCGAGCACGTCGTAGATTCGTCCCATCGGCACCCCGCTCTCCTCTGACAACTCTTTGGCGGTTGCCGGACCCGTTCGGAGCAGCGCGCGGTACGCGTTCGCCTCGTACTCCGAGAGCCCGATGTCCCTCAAGTCGGCCATCTCGTCGGCGTTCGGTGTCGACGGTGAAAAACGCACCGACAGTTTACTCGGTCGCCTCGGGGACGACCGCGAGCCGGCGGGTGTACCGCCGCACGAAGGTCCCGTCCTCGTCCTCCAGACGCACCGTGAACTGCTTCTCGCCCACGATTTCGCCGACCTCGCTCGCCGACAGCGAGAACTCGTACGGCGGGTCCTCGACAGTCCGGACGGTCTCACCCCCGCTCTCGACGACGACGCGGCCGACGCCCTCGCTGGACGCCAGTTCGCAGTCGACGCGGGCGTCCCCGCCGGTGGTCTTCACGCAGGACAGCTCGGGGTCGACGTCCGCCGAGCCGTCGCCGAGCTGGCTCTGGAAGTCGACGGTCATCGCGCCCGCGGGGAACGTCCCGAGGACGAGAATCGCCGCGACGAACGCGACGAGCATGCCGTTGGGCAGCCGCTTGCCGAGCGTGGCCCGGAGGCCGTCGCTGCGCCGCCACTTGAGCGCGAGCGGGATGACGACCAGGTGGTGGACCGGCCCGTAGCCGATGAGCAGGAACCCGTACGCCATCGGGTAGTGCAGGGCGTCGAGGCTGCCGTTGTACGAGTAGAGGATGTTCGACCCCGCCCAGACGAAGAAGCCGAGGAAGACGAGCGCGCCCGACTTGAGGACCCGCCAGCTCGGAGAGTTCGCCCAGTAGACGGTCTTCACGGTCGACCACGCGCTGGAGACGGCCGCAGTCAGCGAGACGCCGGTGTCGGCGGCCGCGTTCGTGGACGCGCTCGTCGACGCGTCGCCGCGCTCGTCTGTCATCAGTCGGAGTTACTCGGGCTTGGCGGGTGGGCGTTGTCCCGAACGTATTCCGCCGCTCGCCCGAGGCGCGCGGCGACCCAGTCGGCTTCGACGGCGGGCGCGCTCGTGACGCCGTCGAGGGCGGGCCGGCGCGTCCACAGCCAGCCGAACGTTCCGGCGGTCAGCACGGCGGCCGCGACCCGGCCGGCGGGGCCGACACCGCCGGTGGCACCGCCGACCCCCCACGCGACGAACAGCAGCGCGAGGAACGTGTTCGACGTGAAGAACGCCCGGACGGCGGCGGTGTCAGTGCCCTCGCGGTGGAACTGCCGGAACCCCGCGAGGAAGAGCGCGCCGCCGACCGCGAGCACCGTGGCGTACGGCGCGGGCGCGAACGGCACCGCGGTGGCGGCGACGACGAGCGTCCCGACCGCCGAGTACCAGACGGCGCGGCGGACGCGCTTCGCGGACGCGACGACGGGCAGCGTCGGAACGTCGGCCGCCGTGAAGTCCTCGCGGTAGACGACAGCGAGCGCCCAGGCGTGGGCGGGCGTCCAGACGAACACGACCGCCGCGAGTACGAGCGCCTCGGGCGCGAGCGGCCGCACGGCCGTCCAGCCCGCGAGCACGGGGAACGAGCCGGCGGATCCGCCGAGCACGACGCCCAGCCAGTGCCGGCGTTTGAGGCCGACCGTGTAGACGAGAACGTAGGACGCCGCGCCGGCGAGCATGTACGCGACCGTCTCGACCGGGAGCGTCGCCAGACCGACGGCCGTACCGGCGGCGAGCAGGACGGTGGCGAACGCGAACGCGACCCGGTGGTCGAGGTCGCCGCTGGGCAGCGGGCGGTCGGCGGTGCGGTCCATGTGTCGGTCGAGTTCGCGGTCGTACCAGCAGTTGTAGGCCGCCGACGCCGCGGCGACGAGCGCGCCCGCCGCGAGGAACGACGCGACGGTGCCGAGCGACGCGCCGCCGGCCGCGTAGACGGCGAACACGCCCGTCACGCACAGCAGCGCGACGATTCGGGGTTTGACGAGCGACCAGAGGTGCCGGGGCAGTTGGGAGTGCATAGCGTGAGTGGTGGTGTGTCTCGGTGCCCTCGTCAGGCACCGATCTGCCAGGTGTTCGAGAGCAGGTACCAGTTGAGCGCGGTCAGCACGACGAACGTCGCGAGGAAGACGAGCGTCAGCACGAACGTCCCGCGCATGCTCTGGTCGTGTACGGCGTCGTCTTCGTCACCGCCGTCGGCCGCGACGCGGTCGACGTCACCGACGCGGGCGCTGTCGACGGAGAATCGGTCGCCGAACAGCAGGGTGCCGACGGCGACGAGTGCGAACAGCGCCCCGCCGACGATGGCGAGAACGGCCGACACGCCGAAGACGGCGAAGAACGGCTGTGCGGCCTCGAAGCTGAACTCGGTGCCCGGGATGTCCATCACCGAGGGGTGACGGCGGGGCACGCCGAACAGCACGCCGAGGTACATCATCATCAGGCAGACCAGCGCCATCGCGCCCGCGTAGAGGTAGGGCTGGATTCTCGCGAGGGGCTTGAGAACCCAGTCCCGGCCGAAGACGAGCCGCAGCACGTAGTAGCCCAGTCCCATGAACGCGAGCGTCGTACCGAGCACGACGGTGGCGTGGAAGTGGCCGGGCACGGCGAGCGTGTTGTGCCAGGTCATGTTGAGTTGCATCTGGCCCATCATGACGCCGGTGATGCCGCCGAGGAACCCGAACAGGACGATGGAGAGGATGGTCGCCGAGTAGCCGGGGTCGTCCCAGGGGCTCGACCAGAGCCAGCCGAAGAGGCCGCCGCCCTTGCCCTTCGCGCGCCGGCCGGCTTCCAGACCGGCGGGGATGGCGAACGCGTGAATCATGGAGGCGACGACGGCACCGTACGCGGAGTAGGAGGTGTTCCAGAGCCGCCAGCCCGCCGAGACGCCGGGGTCGGACATGAGGTGGTGGGCCGCGCCGAGGTTGATGAAGAAGAGGTACATCACGAACGCGATGCGGGAGACCTTCTGGGAGGCGACCTCCGCACCCCCGAGGACGTGCGTGAGGAAGTACCAGATGACGATCATCGCCACGAGGTTGATCTGCTGGGTGCCGTGGCCGACGATCCAGTACATCTGGCGGTACCAGACGGGGTCGAGGCTCTCGAGGACGCCGACCCGCCAGGCGAGCGTCGGGACGTACGTGATGAGGCCGCCGAGCAGCGCTTCGAGCGCGATGATGGACGTGACGAACGCGCCGAACGCGACCAGCGGCAGCGTCTTCTCGGGGTTGTCCTGACGCTCCCACCAGATGGTCGCGAAAAAGGGCAGCGCCGCGACGACCGCGCCCAGCAGGAACACGATGGCGAACAGGTAGAACTGCCAGGACGACGGCAGCGGCACGTACGACGTGAGCAGCGGGGCGTTGTTCGGCGGGGACGTGACGAAGATGGCGACGTTCACGCCGATTGCACCGAGCAGCATCAGGCCGTAGCCGACTTTCGCGAGCGACGGCAGCGAGAGCCGGCGACCGAGGACGAACGGCCCGCCGACGTAGAGGATGGCAATCTCCATGAACACCATCCAGAAGATGAGGAGGTTCCAGGCGTGCATGCTCAGGTACTTGTAGAACCGTCCGGGGTCGAGCATGCCGACGGCCTCCCAGCGCGTCATTGCGACGGCGACGGCGAACAGGCCGCCGACGACGAGCGCGACGATGGCCGTGAGCCCGTACAGTTTCACCATGTCCTCCGCGGACTTGTGGATGCGGAGGCCGGTGACGCCACACTCCCGGAAGCCGTCGCTGTCGTACTCGTAGGTGCTGAATCCGAACATCTACACCACCTCCACGACGCCCTTCATCCCGTTTCGCAGGTGGGGGTCGCAGTAGTACTTGTAGACGCCAGCCGTCTCGAACGTGTGTTCGTGCGTGTACCCCTCGCCGTCGAGGGAGTCGACCCCGCTCCAGTCGCTGCCGTCGGGGGCGTCTTCGACCACGACGTTGTGGCCGGCGGAGACCCAGTCGAAGGTGACGGTCGTCCCCCGGTCGACTCGCACGGCGGCGGGCGCGTACGCGAACGGGCCGCCGTTGCCGTCTGCGCCGACCTCGACGGTGACCGACGACGAGCCAGTCTCGTCGACGACTGACTCGAAAGTGTCGGCAGCGCCGCCGGTCTCGTCGGACGTGAGCCAGCCGCCGTACGGGCCCGATGGCTCCGACTCTTGGCCGTCACCGGCGTCGGTTCCCGTCTCGACCGCCTCGTGGTCGGCCACGAGGAACGTCCCGTGCATGGAGCGGTGGCCGTTCCCGCAGAACTCGTTGCAGACCACCTGATAGGTGCCGGGGTCGTCCCAGGACATCTCCAGGACCCACTCGTAGCCGGGAATCATCTGGAGCGATATCTGCTGGCTGAGATTCGACTCGTTGCGCGCGCTGAAGCCGTGCTGGACGTCGTACGTCCCGAGGTGGATCTTGTACGTCTCGCCGGGCCGCACCACGACCGGGAGGCCGTCGAAGCCCCACTGGAACGCGCCGACGTAGATGTCCTCACCGTCCGGGACGAGGTAGTCCTCGTCGTCGACGGACAGCGTGCCGGCCGCGTCCTTGAACGCCGAGACTTTCTGCTGGTAGCGCTCCGGAGAGACCTCGTAGTTCTGGCCGATGTTGTTCTGGTCGCCGAACTCCGTCCAGCCGAGCATCCAGCCGAAGAGGCTGACCGCCCAGCCGGCCGAGAGCCCGAGCCAGATGGTCTCGCGGCGGTTGACTTTCCGGTCCCACCAGTTGCCGTCGGGGTCGTCGAGTGGCGAGCTCATCCGTGGTCACCCCGTGGGAATCGTCGCCAGGTCGACCATCCCCCACACGATATACGACACCACGAAGTAGATGATGGCCGCCAGCGCCAGCACCCAGATGTTGTCCAGCAGGCGCTGGGGCCACGGTTCGTCGTCTGTGTCTGTCGCTGCCTCTGCCGACATACGCGAAGGTCTCGACACCAGCTCCCTCTACCTACTCCCGAACGCTTTCGACCGTGTTCCCAGCGCCTGGGAAGGACAGCTGTGGCGGCTCAGTCGACGAGGCCGCCGCGGGCGTGGTCGGCGTCCTGGCGGGTGTCGGGGCCGCCGTGACAGTCCACGAACGGCAGCGCGTCGAGGTGGCCGGCGGCGACGCGGTCCGCGATGGCGCGGGCCCGCTCGGAGCCCCCGGTGGCGTGCAGGTACGCCTCTTCGAGCCCCTCTCGGTCCGCGAGCGGCACCAGCGAGACGGTCGTTCCGGTGGGCGTGACGTCGATCACGAGCATCGCCGGCGGCAGCGAGCAGGCGGCGGGCGCGGCCAGCTCCCAGGTGTCCCCGAGGTCCGACAGCGACGGCCAGTGGTTGTGGCCGGTGACGGCGAGTGGTACGTCGTGGCGGTCGAGGACGGCGGCGAGCGCGCCGGCCGACTGCATCGGCGGGTGGAGCGGCGCGGGCGGCATCGGGCTCTCGTGGGCCGCCGGTCCGGTCAGCGGGTGGTGGCCGACAACGACGGCGTTGCCGGCCTCCGCGAGCGCGTCGTCCACGCGAGCGACCTGGTCGGCCGTGAGGTCGCCCTCGTGGGTGTCGGTCAGGCGGCCGCCGGTGCCGGCGGTGTTCACGCCGACGACGGTCAGCCCGCCGACCTCGCGGACGGCCGGGAAGCCGCCGCCGGCGTACCGGTCGCCGAACGCCGCGACCGGCGGCGTCTCGTGGCTGTCGGTCGCCTTCGGCACGTCGTGGTTCCCGGGGACAGCGAGAACCGGGACGTCGCTGTCCGCCAGAAGCGCGTCCACGCGCTCGAACTCGTCCGGGTGGCCGTCCCGCGTGAGGTCGCCGGGGACTACGACGGCGTCGGCACCGACGGCGGCCGCGTCGCGGAGCGCGCCGGCGAACCGGTCGGCCGTCCGGTGGAGAACCTTCCACGTTCCCTCGTGGCCGTCGGCGACGTGGGGGTCGGCCACGACCGCCAGACGCGTGTTCGCCGCCCGAGGTCGATTCAGGCGCGCGAGGACCGGACCGCGTGGCGTCATCGGTCCTCGTCGCGCGTCGGCGGCCGCTGCACGACCACGTACGGCAGGTCGCCGAGGAGCTGGTCGACCTCGTCCGGGTCGTCGACGGGGTGCTGGGGCATCACCAGCCGCTACGCGTCCATCGACCTTGAAACCCGATTGAGAGCAGTATAGAGGCGTCAGTACCGGTCGGTTGCTACCGGGAGTCGGCGACCAGTTCGGCGAGCGCGGCCGGGGAGTCGACGACATCAGTCGCGCCCTCGTCGGTCTCCAGCCACGCGGTTCCCGGGTCGCCGTCGGCGTCGGCCGCGACGACTTTCTCGTGGTCGGCCATGCGGAGCGCAGCGCGGTGGAGGTCGCTGCCCGGATCGTCGGCCACCCGGACGACGAGCGGACTGTCGGCGACGCGGGCGGCGGCCGTCGCGTAGCCCGCGACCTGAACGCCCATGCGTTCGGCGGCCCCCGCGAACGCCGAGACGGCGTCGCGGGCCGAGTCGAGGTAGCGGTCGTCGCCCGTGAGGTGGTGGAGGTCGACGAGCGCGTCCGCCATCGCCGCCGTGTCGTCGACGGGTCGGAGCGGCTGGTCGAGCAGCCCGGCACCGGTCTGGGGGCCGTCAGTGAACGCGCCGGTGGCGTCCTGCAGGTCGTCGATGGCGGCGTCGGCGACGGTGCGCGCGGTGTCCAGGTAGTCGGGGTCGAGCACCTGGGCGGCCGCCGCGAACGCGCCGACGACGCGGGCGCGGTCCGCGAGCAGGCCCGTCGGCGCGTCCTCGCCGGCGGAGTGCCGGACCGTCGCGCCGTCCACCAGTTCCTCGCCGAGGTAGTCGAGCGTGCGCTCGGCGTACCGCCGCGCGCGGTCGTCGTCCGTGTAGGAGGCGAGCGTCAGGAGCGCCTCGGCGGCGAGCGCGTTCCCGTCGGCGTACGCCGTCTCGTCGATTCTGCCGTCGGGCGTCTCGCTGGCGGCGAACGCCTCGCCCGTCCACAGCGTCCCCGTGAGGTAGTCGACGACGCCGTCGGCGGCGTCCAGATACTCGTCCTCGCCCGTGTGCAGGTAGGCGTGCGCGAACGCCGCGAGCAGGCTGGCGTTCACCGAGAGCGTCTTCTCCGCCTGCGGGTCCGACCAGTCCCGGGCGTGCGCGAACCGGAAGAAGCCGCCGTCGTCGTCCGCGAGGTGACGGCGGACCGCGTCGAGGGTTCGAAGCGCGCGCTCCCGGTCGCGTTTCAGCGCGAACGACAGCGTCTCCGGCAGCGGGAACTTCTCACTCGTCCCCCAGCCCGCGTGCTCCTCGTCGTACTGGTCGCCGAGCTGGCCCGCGACGAGGCGCTCGACGTCGCCCGTGACGGGCGCTGCCGGCGGCTCGCCGCCCGCCAGCGCGCGCGGCACGCTGCCCGCGTCCTCGCCCTTCTCGTCCCACGTCTCCCGAACGCGCTGTAGCACCTGCCGGAACCCCTCGGGTTCGAGGAACGTCGCGCCCGCGATGTGTTCGCCCTCGGGCGTGACGAACACCGTCGACGGGAAGCCGCCCATGTTGTATCGTTCCCGCACCCGGGGACGGCGGTCGGCGTCCACGCGCACCGGCACGAAATCGTCGTTGACGTTCGCCGCGATGCGCGGCTCGGCGTACGTGCGCTCGTCCATCGCCCGGCAGGACTCGCTCCACTCGGCCGCCACGGCGACCAGCACCGGCACGTCGCGCTCGCTCGCCTCGGCGAACGCCTCCGGCCCCCACTCGCGCCACTCCACGCGCGTCCCGTCCTCGGACTCGCTCATACCCACGTTCGGCGACGACTCCGGGAAACCGTTTCGAACCGAGCGAAACGAGCCCCTGCAGGACTGCGATGGCGACCAGCCGACTGAACGAGCCCCGAACTATCACCGTCCAGAAAGGCTATCAGGCACGCCCGGCAAACCACGGCCATGCCTCGTTTCCGGTGGATGTTCCTCGCGCTCCTGCTGGTGCCGCTGGCGGACGCCATCTTCCTGGTGTTCGTTGCGGGCGAGCTGGGCTGGCAGGTCACCGTGGCGCTGGTGGTGTTGACTGCGCTCCTGGGGACGCTGTTCGTGCGGGCGGAAGGGCGGGCGACGCTCGCCCGCATCCAGCAGTCGCTGGCGAAGGGGAAGCCGCCGACCGACGAACTCGTCGACGGCGGGCTGCTCATCGCCGCGGGCGCGTTCCTGCTGACGCCCGGGCTCGTGACCGACGCGCTCGGCTTCCTCATCGTGTTCCCCGTGACGCGCGTGGGATTCCGCTGGGCCGTGAAGCGGTACGTCACGCCGAAAATCGACGCGAAGACCGGCGGGTTCGCCACGGGGAACGTCTACACGTTCGGATTCCCCGGTGGCGACGACGGCGCGAGCGGCGGACCGTTCGGCCCGGGCGGCTCGGGCAGCGGTGGTTCAGGCGGCGCTGGCAGCGGTGGGATGTTCGGTGGCAGCGCGAACACCGGAGACGACACCGTTGACCTCGACGAGGACGCCTACGAAGTCGAATTCGAGGACGAAGACCGCGACGACCCCCGCCGGTAACGCCCGCCGGCGTCGCGGTGTCGAAAGGAAACCCTTAATTGTACCACCGGACTACGCCGAAGTGCGCGGGTCAGTAGCTCAACTAGGTAGAGCGCCACTCTGATAAGGTGGAGGCTTCCGGTTCAAATCCGGACTGACCCACTTCTCCCGTCTTCTCGGCCGCGAGCGACTGCCGTGTCGACAGGCGGTTCGCGTACCCACGGGGAGTTCGGTCGGCACCAGTTACAGCGGTCGGCGTCGCGAGCGCCCCGTCGACGCTCGTTGTGGGTCGCTACTGTCGCTCGTAGACGGTAATCCAGCCGTCGTGTTCGACGGTGACCAGGCAGTCCGCGTACTCGAAGGAGGCGTGGCTTCGGGAGTCGTCGGTGTTCGGGACGTCAGTGGAGTCGACGACTGACGCTTCGAGGAACTCCGCGTCGATGGTGTCGTGGAGGACCGGGAGTTCGTCGTGGTCGAGCGGGTCGGCGTCTTTCGTCTCGGCGACGGCATACACGATTTCCGTGCCGAGTTCGCCGTCGCGGTCCGGGTCGTACCGTGTCTGCGTGACCTGCCGCCACTCCCCCGGTTCGGGGGCGACTGGCTCGTCTACCATACGTTCAGGGCCCCTGTCGCCGGGGGTCGTGGTGGGCGAACACCGCGTGCGAGTCCGCGGTCGGCGTCGACTCGGCGTCCGGTCCCGGGGCTTCGTGGCGTGTGGACGCCGCGTGACTCGTCGACGGTTCGTGTGTCACCATGGGTAGGGTGACGGGCGGAACACGGAAAGCGCCGCTGGCTAATCGTTTAGGCTCAGGCACGCGGCCAGTGCCGGATGCTGAGTCGTTCGAGACGCACGCCGGGTCGAGTCCTCGACCGCGGGGTGAGTCGGGCAGCGGGATGCTGCGCGTCACGAGTGACACGGACCCGCCCAGTCAGCCCGCCGTCAGACGGGCAGCAACGGTTTTCACGTCGGAGTGCGAGGGTGGGGCTATGACTTCGGGCGAGGAGGAGTTCGGTGACGTGAGTGCGGTCGTGGACGAACTCCACGACCGGGCGTCGGCGCTCAGCGACGACGGCGACGCGCTCGCGGCGGTGTTCCCGCCGTCGTTCATGACGCGTCACACCGACGCGGAAACCTTCGAGGCGTTCGTCGAGGACAGCCGGTGGGACGTGTCGTCCCGGGCGGAGTTCGCGGCGATTCCGCAGGCCGAGTTCGACGACTACGTCGCGGACCGGACGTCGTTCGGTGACTTCGAGGAGATGCTCGGGCAGGCCGGCGAGGAGTGGATGGCGCGCCAACTCGGGCTGTAGCCGGCCGAGCAGGCCGACAGGCCGGGATTCGCAGCCGCTGCAACTACGCGGGGGTTTGACTACCTACCGGGGACAACGAGCGGATGGGTTCCGTTCGGAGCCCGTGCCCCTGACCGCGCCGGAGCTTTCGGCCCACCCCCTGTCACGCCCCCGCTCCGGCGTGCCCCCCGAAATCGCGAGCAGCAGTGCTCGCTCGGTCCCCGCGGCCTGTGTAACCCGCACTGACCTGCTTTACGCCCTCCGAGACCGAGACATTCACGCGTCCTCGGCCCGAACCCCCGCCATGGACGAGCGCGTGAAACTCGGCGCGGTACTCGCCGCGGGCGTCGTTCTCCCGGGCATCGCGAACTACTTGCTCTATCAGGCCGGCCTGGAGACCGCGTCGAAGGTGGCGTGGTACGGCGGGTACGCGACGATGGTGGTCGTCGTCTGGTACAACTGGATTCGCCCGCTGGATCTCTCGGGGGCGAGCGGCGGAACGGAACCTTAAAGGGGATTTCGCGGCGAATTCCGACAAACGATGCTGTTCACTCCCCTGCCAATCATCGACGACTTCCTGGCGAACTACCACCTCGGACAGGTGCTGGTCCTGCTGCTCGTGCTCTCCGTCGTGGGGACGCTGCCGCTGGGTAGCCGCAAGGTCGTCTCCGCCAACGGGGTCCTGTTCGGGCTGTTGCTCCTCGTCGTTCCGGAGACGCTGATGGGCGACAGCGTGTTTACGTACCGCTTCCTGGGCATCGCACTGCTCGTCGTCGCGCCGATTCTCTACGTCACTGCCAAGGAGTGAACAGTCCGCGGCGGGCGGTCACTCGCCGACGAGGTCGTCGTAGCGTGCGCCGGTCTGTTTGAGGGTTCGTTCGCTGTACAGTCGCTCGTGGTCGAACGGCAGGTGGTCGGCCGCGAGTTCGTCGATTTTCTCGTCGACCGCGTCGCTCTCGCGGCCGTGAATCATCGTGAAGAGGTTGTACTGCCAGTCCTGGCCGGGTCGCCGCGGCCGATGGTAGCAGAGGGTAACGTACGGGAGTTGGCCGACGGCGACGCCGCGCTCGTCGAGTTCGTCGTCGGGAACGTCCCAGACCACCATGCAGTTGGCGTCGAAGCCGGTGACGACGTGGTTGACGATGCAGCCAACGCGCTTGATGCAGCCGTCCGCGAGCAGGCGTTCGACCGCGTCCAGCACGTCGTCCACGTCGGCATCGATGTCGTCCGCGATATCCTGATAGGGCGTGGCGGACAGCGGGAAGCCGTCCTGAATCGCGAGCAGGAGGTCGGCGTCGAGCGCGGAGAGGTCGCCGGTCGCGTTCTCGCTGATGTTCGTCGCGTCCACGTCGGTACTGTCGAGTGACTCGCGAGCGAATCGGTCGGAGTTCACCACCGGGAACTCCAGGTCGATGTAGTAGTCCGTGAGCATCGGGAGGTTCAGCACCTCACAGCCCGTGCGCTCCTCGATGTCGGCGAGAATCTCGTCGCGTTTCTCGCGGCTGCCCGCCGTCACGACGAACCACTGGTCGTAGTCGTGGGCGCGCTCGTAGTTGTGGTTCACCTGCCGGTAGCCGTTGATGACCTCGGCCACCTCCTCGAAGCGGTCCCCGGGAGCCGAGACGGCGGCGAGCGTCGACGACCCGATGACGGGTGGATTCAGCACCGCGCCGAACCGCCGGAAGACGCCCTCCTCGCGGAGCCGCGTCACCCGGTCGAGGACGTCCTCGGGAGTCGTGTCGAGTGCCGCCGCGACCGCCTCGAAGGGGCGTTCGCGGACGGGGAACCCGCTCTGGTACTCGTCGATGAGGCGTGCGTCGGTGTCGTCGATTCGTTCGCGCCAGTCACCCGCGACCATTGCCGGGCGGTACGAACTGGCCGGCTTACTGTCTACCGGTTCCGCGGGCACCACAGTCCGGGAACGATTGGGGGGATTTACCCCGGTGTAATCCCAACGACTGCGCATGGCAGACGACTACGGCGAGTGGCCGCTGAAGCGCCTGAACACCGAGGTCGTTGCGTCCGGTCCGAAGTCCGCCAGCGACATGGACCGGAGGCAGGCCCGAGAGGCGTTCCAGCGCATCCTCGACCTGAACCCGGACCCCACCACGCTCGGCGCGTTCTGGCTCGCGAACCGCTGGAAGAAGAACAACCCCGAGGAGCTCGCGGCGTTCGTCGACGTGATGTACGAGGAGAGCCGCATCGCCGCCGAGCCCGACGCCGACCCCGTGGACTGCGGCGCGAACTACGACGGGAAGGCCCGAAGCGCGCTCCTCGGCGTCGCCGCCGGCATCGTCGCCGCGGCCGCCGGCACGCCGGTCGTGGTCCACTCGGGCGACCGCGTTCCGTCCCAGAAAGAGGTCGCGTACAAGGACGTGCTCGCCGAGCTCGGCGTGAAGACTGACCTCGAACCCGAGGAGAGCGCGACGATGGTCGACGAGCACGGCTTCGGCTTCTACTACCAGCCGTCGTTCAACCCCGTCGTCGACGCGCTCTGGGACCGCCGGGACAACATGGGCGTCCGGACGTTCGTGAACACCGTCGAGACGCTCGCGAACCCCGCGAACGCCGACGTCCACCTCGGGTCGTTCTACCACCTCGCGTTCGCCGAGAAGATGGTCGAGACGGTCCGCGAGAGCGAGCACGCCGGCTTCGAGCGCGTGCTGATGTTCCAGGGGATGGAGGGCTACGACGACGTCCGCCCCGGCTCCACGACGGTCGCCGAGTGGGACGCGGGCACCGACATGGAGGACTTCACCATCGAGACCCCCGAGTACGGCATGGACTTCGAGAGCGAGGACCTCCACGTCGACGACGTGGCGGCCGACTCCGCGGAGATTACGCTCGACGTGCTGTCCGGCGAACGCCACGACCAGTTCCGGGACGCCGTCCTCGTGAACGCCGCGCTCCGCATGTACGCCCGCGGCGACGTCGCGTCTCTGGACGAGGGCATCGACGAAGCCGAACACGTCATCTCGGACGGCAGCGCCGAACACCTGCTCGCCGACCTCTGCGCGTTCTGAGCACGGCCGGCACCCGCTCGAACGCAACGGCTTAGTGGACCCGCGTCGACGCGAGCGTATGCCAGACGGCGACGGCTTCGACTTGCTCGCGGACGAGACGCGAGCCAGCATCCTGCGGGAGCTCGCAGCAGCCCGCCGCGAGACGCCCCGTGACCCGGCGGTGTCGTTCTCCACGCTGAGGGAGCGCGTCGGTATCACAGACTCCGGCCGGTTCAACTATCACGTCGGCGAGCTCACCGGTCACTTCGTCGAGTCGACAGACGACGGCTACCGGCTCTCACCCGTCGGCCAGCAAGCCGCCAGTTCGATTCTGGCCGACGCCTACAGCGACCCGCCGGACCGCGGACCGGTGGACCTCGACGAGCACTGTGGGCGGTGTGGCGACCGCCTCGAAGGGACCTACGAGGACGGCATCCTCAGGGTGAACTGCGCGAACAGCCACGGATACGCGGAGGCGCTCCCGCCGGCCGTCCTCGAGGGCGCGACGCTCCAGGAAGCGACCGACGCGCTCGACGCGAAGATTCGCGGGGACCTCGCAGCGGTCCGACGGGACGCCTGTCCGGCCTGCCTCGGGAGCGTCGACTGGCAGTTCGAGACCGACCTCTCCCCGGAGGCACCTGTCGAGGCCGTCTACGTCGCGGTCTGCCAGTGCTGTGGCCACCAACACTCCCTCAACCCGGGGATGTTCGTCTTCGACCACCCGGCAGTCGTCGCGGCCTACCACGACGTCGGCGTCGACCTCCGCGACCGACCGCTGTGGACCATCGACTGCTGTGTCCCGGGAGCCGCGACGCTCTCGTCGACGGACCCGCCGCGGATGCGGGTCACCGCCGGTCCGGAACGCGACTGCGAGTTCCGCCTCGACGCCACCGCCACAGTCGTCGACGCCCCCGAACAGGACCACTGAAGGGTGACTGACGGCTGCGGGACGGCCACGGCAGGTCGAACGACTAGGGAGGCTTTTTCCGGTGGCGCGACCACTCACCAGACACGCATGACAGTCGAAGCCACCATCCACACCAGCGAGGGCGCGTTCGACGTCGAACTGTACGACGACCGAGCGCCCCGCACCGTCGAGAACTTCCTGAACCTCGCGCGCCACGAGCCCGCCGCGGACGCCGACCCCGCGCCGGACACCGTGACGTGGGAAGACCCCGAGAGCGGCGAAGTTCGCGGCGACTCGCTGTACTCCGGCGTCACCTTCCACCGCATCATCGAGGACTTCATGATTCAGGGCGGCGACCCGACCGGCACCGGCCGCGGCGGCCCCGGCTACGAGTTCGCCGACGAGTTCCACGACGACCTCACGCACGACGGCCCCGGCGTGCTCTCCATGGCGAACTCCGGCCCGGACACGAACGGCAGCCAGTTCTTCGTCACCCTCGACGCGCAGCCGCACCTCGACGGCCGTCACGCGGTCTTCGGGAAGGTCACCGACGGCATGGACGTCGTCGAAGCCATCGGGAACGTCGAGACCGACGCCAACGACCAGCCCCTCGACGAGGTCTCCATCGACCGAATCGAGATTCACGACTGACGCCGCAGCCCCGCACTCCTTCCTGCAGCCTCCCGCTCGCCGACCGAAAGCCGAAAGACCGGTGGCTCCCAACCCCGAGGCATGAGCGACGCCGACTCGGCGCTGGACCCAAGCGACATCGGCGAGGCGGACGCCCCACCCGTCGACGAAGCGCCGTACAAGATCATCTTCGAGGCGAACAAGTGCTTCGGCGCGGGCAAGTGCGCCGCCGTCTCCGCCAACTGGGAGATGGACATCTCCACCGGGCTCGCCGACCCGGTCGCGTACTTCTTCGACGAGGACGACCTCCAGCACAACATCGACGCCGCCGACGCCTGCCCCGCGAAGAAAGGCGACGGCGTCATCCACGTCGTCGACCGCCGCACCGACGAAGAGATTGCGCCGGACCCCAGCGGCGACGGCACGCTCTCCGTCGACTGGTAGCGCGTGCGCCCAGTCTCGCTCGGCGCACTCTGGACGACCATCACCCTCGTCGCCATCTCGGCGGTCACCGCGCTCGCGCTCGGCCCCGACTGGACCATCAGCCACCGCTTCGCCATCATCGGCGCGAGCGTCGGCTGGGGCGCCTCGGTCGCCATCCGCCGCCGTACCTGACCGTAACCCACTTCTTCCCACGCACCCCACCACGAAGATGCGAGGGTGGCCGAGTGGCCAAAGGCGGCGGGCTTAAGACCCGCTCCCGTAGGGGTACGTGGGTTCGAATCCCATCCCTCGCACTCGTTTTGCGAACGGACGTGAGCAAACGAGAAGAGAGTGGGATTCGAAGCACAGCAGACGCAGCGCGAACGCAGTGAGCGACCGTCTGCGGGCGGTTCGAATCCCATCCCTCGCATGTACCTTTTGCTGTCACGGAAAGAGCGCGCAGCGCTCTTTCCAGATGACGAGAGACGCCTTCGGCGTCTCTCGAACCACGCTCAGTCGCTGGCAAACGCTACACCGGGAGAGCTACGCTCTCCCGAGCCCTGCTTCGCTTCGCTCAGCAGGACGCTAAAAGCCGTCGTCACCCCCTGCAGGGGGTTCCTCGGCCGCCGCTCCCTTCGGTCGCGGCGTGAACCGCGACCCTTCCGGGTCCTTCGGACCACTCGGGTCGCGGATGCTCACTGACGGTTGGACAGGCAGCTACACGACTCCCGACCTTCATTAATCAGGGGCGAACCACAACGGTCCATGCGTGAGGATGCCGACTCTCCGGAGGCAGTCGTGGACCGCCAGCTAGCAGCGTACAACGACGGCGACGTGGACGCGTTCGTCGCGGAGTTCGCGGAGGACGCCGTGGTCACCGGGTTCGACGACGCGGAGCCGATGGCAGTCGGCGAGGCCGAAATTCAGGAGCTGTACGGCCAGCAGTTCGAGGCGTTCTCGCCCGAAGCGGAGGTTCTGTCGCGCATCGCGGTGGGGGAGTACGTCGTGGACCACGAGCGCATCGAGCAGGCCGGCGAGGAGATGGAAGCGGTCGGCGTCTACCGGGTCGTGGACGGCGAAATCGTGGGGCTCTGGCTCGCCAACGAGTAGTCAGGGGATGGTGTCGAGGTACTGCTCGGGGTCGTCGTGGAAGATGTCACCGACGACGACGGCGTCCGCGCCCGCGTCGAGAATCTCCTCGGTCTGGGCGGCGCGCTCGATGCCGCCGCCGTACAGCAAGACCGTGTCGTCGAGGTACTGCGCGGCGGCTTCGACGTCCTCGGGGCCGCCGTAGGTGCCCGAGTACTCCACGTAGAAGACCGGGAAGTCGAAGAACGACTCGGTGGCGAGCGCGGCACCCGCGACTTCCTCGGGCGAGTAGCGTTCCTCGACACCGGACTCCGCGGCGGCCTTCGAGTCGAGATTCTGGACGACGTACCCCTCTGCGAGCACCTTCTCCGTGAGGTCCGTGACGGCGTCGCAGGCTTTCGACTCGACGAGGTCGCCGACGAGCGGGACACTCGTTCCGGTGAGTTCCTGTGGTTTCCGGCCGACCTCGGCGAAGAACGCGACGTGCTTGTCGACGAAGTTCTCGGCGTCACCGTTGTAGACGGCGGGGGCCGCGAGACGGTCGACAGCCTCGATCGTGTCCGTCGAGACGTGGCTGCCGCTGTAGGGCTCCTGGCAGACCGGGAGGTCCGGGAACGCCTCGGCGATGCGTTCGATGGCGGCCAGTGAGTTCGCTTCCGTGACGCCGTCGGAGCCGCCGACGAGAACGAGGTCGGTGTGACCGAGCACAGAGAGGTCGGCCGGCAGGGACTCGGCGGGGTCCACTTTCGTGACGTGGGTGACTGCACTCCAGTCGATGGTCATCACCCCCGGATTTCCGGGAGTGTGACTTCAGTCCACCGGACCAGGTGGTCAGCCGACGAGCAGCCAGGCGAAGGCAATCGCGAGCCCAGCGCCCGCGAGATTCCCGAGCGCGTGGCCCGCCGCCGCGCCGACGCGACCGTCGTCGACGAGACCGACGACGTCGACGCTGAACGACGAGAACGTCGTGAACGCGCCGCAGGCTCCGGTGCCGAACAGCAGCGTCGCGTCCTCCCCTGCGCTCGCGAACGTGAGCGCGGCGAGCGCGAACGTCCCGGCGACGTTCACGACGAGCGTGCTCGCTGGGTAGTCCTCGGCCCGGACGGCTTCGCCGACGACGAACCGCAGCACCGCGCCGAGCGCGCCGCCGAGCCCGACGAGGAACGCCGGGGGAACGGGAGCGCCCGTCACGACCCACCTCCGTATCGGATGGTGAGCGTGCGGCCGACGAGCACACCGGCGAAGCCGAGCCCGTAGTTCGCGACGACGTTCGCGACCATCAGGGGCGGTGCGACGCTCGCGGTCTGGACGGCGAACGTGCTGTACGTCGTCAGCGAGGAGAGGAAGCCGGTCCCGAGCAGCGCGCGGGCGGAGTCCGAGAGCCCGCTGGTGCCGACGGCCTCGTACACCAGAGCGCCCAAGAGGAGGCTCCCGACCGCGTTCACCGCCAGCGTGCCGGGGAGGCCGGGCGCGAGCAGGGAGACCGCCCACCGGAGCGTCGCGCCAGCGGACCCGCCGACGGCGACAAGCGCGAGCGTCCTCGACAGGCGCTGGCTGTCCGTCATCGGCACAGACTCGATTGCACCGGCACCTATAGTCGGCGGAACGCAACGCCCAAGCGGCCGCGAGCCCTCTCTGCGGTCAATGACCGACGTAGCTGGCGAGTTCGAGGCACACGGCCGCTTCGAGCGCACGGCGGGCGACCGCGAGACGTTCGCACCGACGGCGAACGACTGGGACGCGACGGCCACTGTCCGGGACGGCGTCGTCGACGTCGTGGTCGTGGTGCCGACGCTGGACGCCGCGACGAACGACGAGGTCGCAGACGTGGTCGAGGACGGCTGGTACGACACCTTCGAGCGTCGTGTCGACGGTGCCGACAGCGTCACGCTCGCGGACGACGTGGACGTGACGAGCGTCTCCCGGGAGGCCGGCGACATCACGGTCGAACTGACGATGGACCCGCGCTCTGGGAAGGCGGCCGACGACGCGCTCGCGCTCGTGAACTACGTCGAGGGAACGTGGTTCCAGGGCGTCGTCCCCGGCTACGACTACGTCGAGAAAGTGCAGGCGATGCGCGAGCAGGCCGCGCAGAACGCCCAGAGTACGGATGGCACGCCGCTGTAGCGACCTGACCAACCGACAGCGAGCATCCGCGAGCCGAGCGGCGGGCGGTTCGGAGCGAAGCGAGAACCGCCGACTGCGCGAACGGGGAGCGAAAGCGACCCGTGAGCGGTCCAACGGACCCGAGCGAAGCGGTTCACCGAGCGCGACCACCGGGAGCGCTCGGGCCGACGACTGAGGGTAGCGAAGCGAACCGAAGGAGGAGTGCTTTTGCCGCAATTTTTTGCCGAGTGAGGCGCGCGGAGCGCGCCTCACGCAGGGCAAAAAGTGCGATTACATGGAAATGTACGTCTCGGTGTCTTCGACGCCGGCGATGTTCTGGATGGTGCTGGCGGCGATTTCCTTGACGTCGGCCGGGGCGTCGACGTGGACTTTGGCGATGATGTCGACATCGCCGGCGACGATGTGGGCGTCGGTGACGCCGTCGGTGGCGGCGATTTCGTCGAGGAGTCGGTCGGCTTCGCCGGTGTTGGCTTTCACCATGACGTAGGCGGTGACCATCTACATCGCCTCCGTGTGGGCGTCGTCGCCGACGAGTATCTGGCGGACGTTGTCGAGGGCTTCGAACTCGGCGAGGACCGCGATGCGGTCGCCGACTTCGAGCGTGGCGTCGGGGCGAGGGAGGGTGAGGGTGCCGTCTCGTTTGGCGAACGCGAGGAAGCGAGCGCCCGAGGGGAGTTCGAGTTCGCTGAAGGTGTAACCGCGCATGGGCGCGTCGTTGGTGACGGTGAGCTGGACGACCTGGAGGTGTTCGGCGAGGTCGGCGATGGCGGTGACGTTGCCGCCGAGGAGGGCGTTCTTCGCGCCGATAGCGCCGAGTCGTTCGGGGTAGACGATTTCGTCGACTTCGTCGGCGTACTTGCGGTAGATTTCCTCCCGGTAGTCCTCGTCGATGCGGAGGACGGTGCGGCAGCCGTGGTGTTTGGCGACCATGCAGGCGACGAAGTTCGTGTTGAGGTCGCCCGTGAGCGCGCCGCAGGCGTCCGCGTCGCCGAGCCCGGCTTCGGTGAGGACGTCTTCGCTGGAGCCGTCGCCTTCGACGACTTCGAAACCCTCGTTGCGTGCGCGCTCGGCCTTGTCGTAGTCGCGCTCGACGAGCGTGACGTCGTGGCCTTCGTTGGCGACGACGCGCGCGGTCCGGGAGCCGACGCGTCCGGCACCGATGATGACGATGTTCATGCGCCCCGTAGGTCGTGACACGTCAAATATGTTTGTGCCACGTTGGCACGCGGCAACACTTTTGCTGCCGGGCGCTGTACCGGACAGCATGGTTCACGCGTTCATCATGGTGAGAGCGGGGGCGGGTGCCGCCACCGACGTCTGCGACCGGCTCGTCGGCATGGACGGCGTCACGGATGCCCACGTGGTCGCGGGTCGCTACGACGTCATCGCGGAGGTCGGCGGCGACCAGGTGGAGAACGTCCTCCAGACCGTCTCGAAGAACATCGGAACCGTCTCCGGCGTGACGGACACGAAGACGTACATCTCGCTGGCGGCGGCCTGAATCGGGTGGGAGAATCAGGTGGTCGACGCCCCGCTCAGAACTCCATCTCCTGCGGATTGTGGTCCTCGAGCCACTCGTCGAGCCACGCCTTCTGGGCGTCGATGCGGGGCGTGCGCTCGGCGAACACGTGGTCGAACAGCTCGTCGACGTCCGGCTCGCCGACGGCCTCGGCGGCGTCGACGGCGTCGTCGATTTCGGCCTCGGCCTCGTCGAAGCAGTCCTCGACGAAGTCCGCGTCGACGACGCCCTGCTCTTCGAGGTAGTCGGCGTAGCGGTCGATGGGGTCGGCGGTCCGCCACTCGGGGAGGTCCTCGTCCTCGGGCCGGTAGCGGTCCGGGTCGTCGCTCGTCGTGTGAGCGCCCTGCCGGTAGGTCAGGCTCTCCACGAGCACCGGCTCGCCGGCGCGGGCGTCGTCGAGCGCGTCGGAGACGGTTTCGTGGACGGCCAGCGGGTCGTTGCCGTCGACCTGCACGCCCTCGAAGCCGTACGCCTCGGCTTTGACGGCGATGGAGTCGCTGGCGGTCTGGCGCTCGCGGGGCAGCGAGATTGCCCAGTTGTTGTTCTCGCAGAAGAACACCACGGGCGCGTCGAACACGCCCGCGAAGTTCATCGCCTCGTGGAAGTCGCCCTCCGACGTGGCACCGTCGCCGAAGTACGCGACTGCGGCGGTGTCCTCGCCCTCGTAGTCCATCGCCATCCCCGTGCCGACGGCGTGGGGAATCTGGCTCGCGATGGGGACCGCCTGCGCGAAGTTGTTCACGTCGTGGTTCGAGTTGAACTCGGCGTGGCCCCGACGGAAGAGGAGGATGTCGCTGGCGGGGACGCCGCGTGCGAGCTGCATGGCGTTCGAGCGGTACGTCGGGAACAGCCAGTCGTCGTCGGCCATAGCGTGGGCGGCACCGACCTGCGAGCCCTCCTGGCCCTTGTACGGCGGGTAGCCGGGCATCCAGCCGCGGCGCTGGAGGGCCAGCGCGCGCTCGTCGAAGTGCCGTGCGCGGACCATGTCTCGGAGCACGGCGCGGGCGTCGCCCTCGTCGACGGTCAGCGACGACAGGTCGCGCTCCCCGATGACGCGGTGCATGTCCGGTCGGTCTGCGGGCAGCTACTTACCGATAGCGAAAAGCCCCACGAGTCACTACGCCCCGCTATGGTCTCGGCCGTCACCGCCGCCGGCGTCGCGTTCATCGTGCTGGTGCACACCGCCATCGCGGCGTTCGGCGCTCGCTTCTTCCGACTCACGCTCGACACCCGGTGGGGGTCGATCGTCTACACGCTCGTCCTCCTGCCGCTGGTCTACGTGCCCACGACGCTGGTGTTCGGCGCGCTCGGTCTCGGTGCCGGTGCGTTCGGTAGCTCCGGCCAGCTCATCGTCGTCACGTGGGCGTTCCCGTTCTTCCTCGGGTGGTCCGTCGACCTGTTCTGGATGCCGTCCCCCGAGGAGCTAGAGAACCTCCCGGACAAGCCGAACGACCAGTAACAGCGTCAGCGTCGGAGCGACGGTCAGTTCCGCGACGCCGCCGAGCACCGCCGCGCCCTCTGTGGCGTAGAGGAGTCCGGGGAGACCGAACGCACCCGCCGCGACGAGCGCGCCGGCGAGGACGCGCGCGGCGGCCACTGCTTGTGTGTCCACCGTGAGCGCGAGCGCGGCGTCCACGAGGTCGAACGCGACGAGCGCGGCCGCCGCAGTCAGCCGCGAGGCGCGAGTACTCGGCCCGTTCCCGCCGCCCGGCCACAGCACACGGAAGCGGTCGGGGAACATCGGCGGCAGGCGAATCGGCGGCAGCGAGAACGAGAATCGGCGGTCGTCGCTGTCGGCGCGGCCCGTGTCCTCGGGGCGGTCGTCGCCCCGGTCCTCAGGCATCGTCGAGCACGCGGTCCAGCACGTCCTCGGCGGCGTCGATGACCGCCTCGGGCGGCTGGGTGGCGTCGATGCGGACGAACCGCTCGGGGTCGTAGTCGATGAGTTGCTCGTAGTTATCGCGGACGTCAGAGAGGAACGACGCCTGCTCGAACTTGTTCGTCGCGCCGGAGCGCGCGGCTCCGGTCTCGGGGTCGACGTCGAAGTACAGGGTGAGGTCCGGCGGGCGCGTCCACGGCTGGTGGACGCCGCGGACGTACTCCATCGCACGCGGGACCTCCCCGTCCAGGACAGCGCCCTGGTAGGCGTACCGGGAGTCGGTGTAGCGGTCGGAGACGACGACGTCGCCGTCGGCGAGCGCGGGTTCGACGACGCTGGAGAGGTGGTCGGCGTGGTCGGCGGTGAACAGGAACAGTTCGGCGAGCGGGTCGGCGTCCGTCTCCGCCTCCGAGCGCCGGACGGCCTCACCGTACCACGAGTCCGTCGGCTCGCTCGTGAACGTGAAGCCGTCGCCGCGGGCGTCCCGGAGCGCCTCCCAGACCGTCGTCTTCCCGCTGCCGTCGATGCCCTCCAGGGTGACGAGCATACACGTGGGACGGACAGCGACGTACAAACGGCTTCGGGTTCCCGGACGACGGACACGTCCACGGAAGGCGGTTGGCACCGTATAACTCGCTCAGTGCCATACTTTTAGGGTGGTAGCAGCCCTGTACTAGGTCATGGACGTGTTGGTCACTGGCGGAACGGGCTTCATCGGGACGCACGTGTGTCGGGAACTCGACGACCGCGGACACGAGGTGACGGCGCTCTCGCGGACGCCGGGGGACGCTGACCTCCCCGAGAGCGTGGAGCGAGTGGTCGGGGACGTGACGGCCTACGATTCCGTCGCGGACGCCATGGAGGGGCACGACGCGGTCGTGAACCTCGTGGCGCTGTCGCCGCTGTTCAAGCCGAAGCAGGGCGACCGGCGGCACATGGAGGTCCACCTCGGGGGCACCGAGAACGTCGTCCGGGCGGCGGAGGACACGGGCGTCGAGTACATCCTCCAGATGTCCGCGCTGGACGCCGACTCGAACGGCCCGACCGCGTACCTGCGGGCGAAGGGCAAGGCAGAGGACGTGGTCCGGGACTCGGAGCTGTCGTACACCATCTTCCGACCGTCGGTCATCTTCGGTGAGGGCGGCGAGTTCGTCTCGTTCACCAAGACGCTGACGACCCCGTACGTGACCGGGCTGCCGGGCGGCGGGAAGTCGAAGTTCCAGCCCATCTGGGTGCAGGACCTCGTGCCGATGCTCGCGGACGCCATCGAGGACGAGGACTACTGGGGGGAGACGTACGAAATCGGTGGTCCCGACGTGCTGACGCTCGCACAAGTCACGCGGCTGTCGTACCGCGCGGAGGGGAAGTCCGTGCGCGTGCTGCCGGTGCCGATGCCGCTGGCCGCCATCGGCCTGACGCTCGCCGACCCCCTGCCGTTCGTGCCGATGGGGTCGGACCAGTACCGGTCGCTGAAACTCGACAACACCGTCGCCGGCAACGACGTGTCGGCGTTCGGCGTCGACCCCGCGTCGCTGACGACGCTGGAGGAGTACCTCGCCGTCCACTGACTGCCAGTAGGGTGCTCTTAAGTGACGGTACGTGGCACTGAGCCGGCGGTAGCCGGCCATTAAATTTAAAGGAGGGTGAGTTACCTCCGGGTGCGCTATCCCGTGTTTGTGTGGCTCGCGGGCGCTATCTGCCGAAATCCAGTAACGAGTGACTAGCGTCGGACAGCCGTCTGCAAAAGGCTTATACAGCCGTTGGCGCTTTACCTTGGCAAAGGGTTCCGTATGAAACTCGCAATGATCGGGTTCGGTCAGGCGGGCGGGAAAATACTCGATAAATTCATCGAGTACGACAAGCGCCACGGTTCGGGCATCGTGCGCGCCGCTGTCGCCGTCAACACCGCCAAGGCCGACCTCATGGGTCTGGAGCACGTGCCGAAAGAGAACCGCGTCCTGATCGGTCAGTCCCGCGTGAAGGGACACGGGGTGGGCGCGGACAACGAGCTCGGCGCGGAGATCGCCGAGGAGGACATCGACGAGGTGCAGGGTGCCATCGACTCGATTCCCGTCCACGAGGTCGACGCGTTCCTCGTCATCTCGGGGCTCGGTGGCGGCACCGGCTCCGGTGGCTCGCCCGTCATCGCGAAACACCTCAAGCGCATCTACACCGAGCCAGTCTACGGCCTCGGTGTGCTCCCCGGGAGCGACGAAGGCGGCATCTACACGCTGAACGCCGCGCGCTCGTTCCAGACGTTCGTCCGGGAGGTCGACAACCTCCTGGTCTTCGACAACGACGCCTGGCGGAAGTCGGGTGAGTCCGTCCAGGGCGGCTACGACGAGATAAACGAGGAGATCGTCACGCGGTTCGGCATCCTCTTCGGCGCTGGCGAGGTCGAGCAGGGCGGCGACGTCGCCGAGTCCGTCGTGGACTCCAGCGAGATCATCAACACGCTCGCCGGCGGCGGCGTCTCCACCATCGGGTACGCCTCCGAGACCGTCGACAACGACGGCGGTAGCGGGAGCGGGCTGCTGTCGCGGTTCAAGGGCGACGACGACCCCGTCGAGGACTCCGCCTCGACGACGAACCGCATCACGAGCCTCGTTCGGAAGGCGGCGCTCGGTCGGCTCACCCTTCCCTGCGAGATCGAGGGCACCGAACGCGCGCTGCTCGTCACGGCCGGTCCGCCGAAGTACCTGAACCGGAAAGGCATCGAGCGCGGCCGCAAGTGGCTCGAGGAGCAGACCGGCTCGATGGAGGTCCGCGGTGGCGACTACCCCGTGCCGGACTCCCAGCAGGTCGCGTCCGTGGTGCTGCTGTCGGGCGTGAACAACGTCCCGCGCATCAAGGAGCTGCAGGAAGTCGCCATCGAAGCACAGGACAACATCGACGATATCCGCGAAGAAAGCGAAGATAACTTGGAAGACTTAGTCGAAGACGACGAGGATGAGCTCGAGCCGCTATTCTGAGCTCGGGGCCGTCCTCGCAGTCGTGACGCTACTCGCGGTGGCCGCTGTACCGGTCGCCGCGGTGTCGGTCGACGGGGATGCGCCGGGCGAAGCGCAGGTCGGAGCACAGAAATCGACGACGTTCGAGGTGACCGAGCCGTTCAGCGACTACGAGGAGTGGACGCTGCGCGCGCAGACTGACCTGACGGAGGTCACCTGGCAAGTGACGACGTTCGACAACGCTGGCAACCAAGTGAACGAGGAGACACTGACGGGCCAGGAGATGTCCTACCAGCTGCAGGCATCGTCGGGCGTCACTCGCGTGGAGGTCGGCATCCAGGGTACGGTGCCGAACACGTCCGCGTTCGAGTGGAGCTACGACCCGGAACAGACGCTGACGTACGCGTCCTTCGAGCAGACCCAGGATGGCGGGTCGACGAACGGCATCGGTGAGCCGTTCGAGTTCCGGCCGTACACGTCGGACAGCCAGGAGGCTCGTGACGCCATCGCAGCCGCGTCTGACGCCATCGACGACGCCCAGAACCAGGGCGCGAGTGTGAGCGGCGCGGAGGGCGATCTGGAAGACGCCGTGGAGTTCTACAACAGCGGGAACTTCGAGCAGGCGGTCAGCAACGCCGAGGAGGCGGAGTCGGCCGCGAACAGCGCTGTGAGCTCCGCCGAGCAGACCCAGTTGCTGCTGTACGCGGGCGTCGGGCTGGTCGTGGTGCTGGTGCTGGCGGGCGTCGGCTACTGGTACCTCCAGCAGCGGGACACCTACGACAAGCTGGGCTGATGCGGACGGTCGTGCCGTTCGACCCACGGAATCCGAACTCTCGTCTCTCCCCCGTTCTCGACGACGACCAGCGACGCGAGTTCGCGGCGGCGATGCTCGCGGACGTCCTCGACGCCGTTCGCGGCGCTGGCGGCGACCCCGAGGTGCTCGCGACGGCGTCGCCCGACATCGATGTCGGGGTGCCAGTCTCGGTCGACGACCGGTCGCTGTCCGCGGCCGTCCAGGGCGAGGTCGACGCCGACCTGCCGGTCGCAGTGGTGATGGCGGACCTCGCGCTCGCCACGCCCGAGTCGGTCCGCGGGCTGTTCGACGCGGGCGGCGACGTCGCGCTCGCGCCGGGAGCGGCCGGCGGGACGAACGGTCTCGTGGTCCGCGAACCGGGGTTCTCGGTGGACTACCACGGCGCGTCGTTTCGCGACCACAGCGCGGCCGCCGAGCGCGCCGGACTGGACGTCGCCGTGGTGGATTCGTTCCGACTGGCCGTCGACGTCGACGACGTGGCGGACCTCGTGGACGTGTTCGTCCACGGGGAGGGTCGGGCCCGTGACTGGTTAGTGGACGCGGGCTTCGACCTCGCAGTCCGGGACGGCGAGCCTGTGGTCGAACCCAACGCCTAAGCGGCCGACTGCCGGACGGGTGGGTATGAACTGGAGTCCGTTCGCGCGAGCGTTCGGCGCGCTGGTGGGCGTCGGCGCGCTCGCCGTGGCGCTGTTCGCCGGACTGGTGACGGCGCTCGGTGCGGTCGGGGTGCCCCGGTGGACGGCGACGTCGGCGGGCGCGGGCGCGGTCGTGCCTGCGGTGCTCGCGCTGGCGGACGCGTACACGCCGCTGGGGAACAACGACCGGACACAGCTGTTACAGGAGAAGCGAGCGGGCGCGCTCGCGGTGGACGTCGCACTCACTGGCGCGGTCGGTGGCGTGCTGGCCGCGCTGGGAGCCGTCGCCGTGCTCGGCCCGGAGACGGCGGGGCTGGTGCGGACGGCCGTGTTGGCCGTCGCCGTCGCAGTGGGGTACGGGGTGTTCGTCGCACGGAACTACGACGTCTACCGTCCCGGTGGGCCGGTGGCGGCGGTCGACGACGCCGAGGTCGAGCCGTGACCGAGATTCCGGGTGTCGACGAGTACGGCGTCGACGTCGAGATTCCCGAGCGCGCCGTCGAGGACGCGCTCGCCGTGCGGCCCGACGACGTCAAGCCCGCCGACGAGTTGACGTTCGCGCGGAACGTCTTCCTGCCGCTGACGACGGCCTGCCGGTACACCTGCACGTACTGCACGTACTACGACGTGCCCGGGGAGGCCGAGCTGATGACGCCCGAGGACATTCGGGAGGCCTGTCGGACGGGCGCGGAGGCGGGCTGCACGGAGGCGCTGTTCACGTTCGGCGACGACCCCGACGACCGGTACACCGCAATCCACGACCAGCTGGCGGAGTGGGGGTACGACTCCATCCACGAGTACCTGCGTGAAGCGTGCGAGATTGCACTGGCGGAGGGCCTGTTGCCGCACGCGAACCCCGGCGACCAGACACGCGAGCAGATGGAGCTGGTGGCGGACGTGAACGCCTCGATGGGGGTGATGCTGGAGACGACCGCCGACGTGCAGGCGCACTCCGGCTCCAGAGCCAAGAACCCCGGCCAGCGCCTGCACACGATTCGGACCGCGGGCGAACTCGGCGTGCCGTTCACGACCGGCATCCTCGTGGGCATCGGCGAGGACTGGCGGGACCGCGCGGAGAGCCTGCTCGCGATTCGGGACCTCCACGAGCGCTACGGGCACGTCCAAGAGGTCATCGTGCAGCCCGTGAGCCCGAACGAGCGCTGGGACGGCGGCCGGCCGAGCGAGGCGACGATGCGGCGCGCGGTCGCGATGGCCCGGGGCGTACTTCCGGACGACGTGGCCGTGCAGGTACCGCCGAACCTCGCGGACGCGCGTGCGCTGCTGGACTGCGGCGTCGAGGACCTCGGTGGCGTCTCCCCCGTCACCGACGACTACATCAATCCGGACTACGCGTGGCCCGCGGTGCGGGAGTTAGAAGACATCGCGGACCACGGCGGTGTCCCGCTGCGCGAGCGGCTCCCCGTGTACGAGCGATTCCTGCCCGCGGACGGCACCGAGAACGAGTGGGTGAGCGCGCGTATCGGGCGGGCCGTCCGGGACGGCGAGCGATACCAGTCGGTGCTGGCGGACTGAGCGTCAGAGGTCGTGTCTGGCGGCGAAGTTCCCGATGGGTTTCCTGACGACGACGTACGCCGCGGAGATAGCGAGCATGGCGGCGGAGACGTTGCGGACGAGGCCGTCGTACAGGAGGAGGCCGGGCAGCGAGCAGACGGCGGCGACGAGCAGGTCACGGGGGGAGCCGTCGTAGGGAATCCAGCGACGGGGGCGAATCCACTCGCCACGGTAGTGGGAGTAGACGCCGCGGGGGTCGTCGTTGGCCCAGGGTCGGGCACCGAGGCCGCCGCCGAACATGTCGCTGACGGAGTGGACCGCGGCGGCCAGTGCGAAGAACGCGGCGGCGACGGTGTAGTCGGTCGGCCAGACGGCGGCGACGGGGAACGCGGCGAGGACGGCGAGCCAGTAGTGTTCGGGGAAGTGCAGGGTCTTCCGGTGGGCGACGACGGCGACGTCGAGGTCCGGGAAGATGCCGCCGGCGATGGCACCGAGCGCGGCGGGGACGGCGAACTCGGGAGCGACCGGGAGCGCGAGCGCCGCGAAGCAGACCCCGACTGCGGCGTGGGTGGTGCTCATCATGGCGTCAGTCGTCGGCGCTCGCGGCGTCCGAGGCGGCGTCGGCGTCCCGTTCCGGCACGAGGGGCGTGCCGTCGGCCTCCGGGCCGATTCGGGGGCCGAGGGTATCGGCGTCGGGGTCGAGGACGCGGCGCTCGGTGTAGTCCGTGGAGCGCTCGACGGGCGTGCGGCCGATGGCGGAGATCATCTCCGCGTAGTCCGCGACCGACCGGAACTCGCCGTGCTGGCCGCCGGCGCGCTTCGTGATTTCCTCGCTGAGGATGGTGCCCATGAAGTCGTCGGCACCGCAGTTGAGTAGCTTGAGTCCCTTCGCGTCCCCGAACTTCACCCACGATGACTGGATGTGGTCGACGTTGTCGAGGAACAGGCGGGAGACCGCGACCATGAGTTCGTCCTCGGCGTCGCTGGCACCCGAGTCGACGACGCCGCGCTCGTACAGCGGCGTCTGCTCGTGGACGAACGACAGCGGGACGAACTCGGTGATGTTGTCGGTGCGGTCCTGGAGGTCGCGGACCACGTCGAGGTGCTGGATTCGGTGGGCGGCGTTCTCGACGTGCCCGTACATGATGGTCGCGGTCATCGGGAGGCCGGCGTCGGCGGCGGCCTCCATCGCGGCGACCCACTCGTCGGTGACCATCTTGCCGGGGCAGATGACGTCCCGGACTTCGTCGACGAGAATCTCGGCGGCGGTGCCGGGGACGGTGTCGAGGCCGGCGTCGGCCAGCGTCTCGTAGACCTCGTCGTAGCCCCAGTCCACCCCGCGCTGGGCGTGGTGGGCTTCCTCCGGCGTTATCGAGTGGACGTGTGCGCCCGCCTCGCTCATCGCCGCGATCTGCTCGGTGTACGTCGTCGGGTCCGTGTCGTACACTTCCGGCGGCTTGTAGTTGTGGTCGGGATCGTCGGGGTCGAGGGCCTCGCGGTGGGCCTCGTTCAGGCCGAACGCGGGGTGGAGGCCGGAGACAGAGGTGACCTCGGAGACGCCGCGTTCGACCGCGTCCGCGACCGTGGCTTTCGACTCCTCCGGGGTCTTGGTGAAGCCGGCGTGGGCCTCGTCGTTCTCGGTCTCGAAGCGGTGGGCGGTGTCCTTGAAGTTACAGAACAGACAGCCCGTGTTGCAGGCCGTGGTGACGTTGTTGTTGAGGTTCGCGACGAACGTCACCTCGTCGCCGACGACCTCGGCGCGGCGGCGGTCGGCGGCCTCCAGGACGAGTTCCTTCCGGCGGGGGTCGATGCCCTCGCTGTCGGTGCCGGTCGTGATGAGTTCGATGCCGTCGTCGACGGTGAGGCGCTCGCCGTCTCGGGCCTTCGCCAGCGCGTTCTCGAACGACTGGTCGGTCTCGGAGACCACGTCGAACTCGAGGTCGCCGGCGTCGGTCATTGCTGGTGGGTGTCCTCGCACGGACAAAAGTCCTGCCACACCGGCACTTGTTCGACACACGAAAGTGTACATCTCCACTCGAAGCGGTGGGGTTGTGGGCACGAGAGTGAAAGATTGATGGGGTGGGGTCCCGGTCGTACACGTATGGCGAGCGTCAAGGACCTCCGCGTCGAGTCGACACCCGCCCGCGACGCGCTCGGCCGGGGCGTCTTCGAGTTCAGCGACCGGTACTCCGTTTTCGACTGGGGCGAGATGCCCGACCACGTCCCGGGGAAGGGTGCGAGCCTCTGCACTATGGGCGCGTTCAACTTCGAACTCCTCGAAGCCGAGGGGATTCCGACGCACTACCGAGGAGTCCGGACGCCCGACGGCGACACCGTCCCCCTCGCGGACGCGCCCGAGGCACCGACCGAGATGGTGGTCGGACTCACGCAGGTCCCCGACCTCCCCTTCACGGACGGCGAGTACGACTACGACCACTACCACGAGGCCGCCGGCGAGAACTACCTCGTGCCGCTGGAGGTCGTCTTCCGGAACAGCGTCCCCGTCGGCTCCAGTCTGCGCTCGCGCTGTGCCCCCACAGACGTCGGCCTCGACGCGAGCGAGTGGCCCGACGAGCCCGTCGACCTGCCGGACACCGTCGTGGAGTTCTCGACGAAGTACGAGGAGCAGGACCGTTACCTCTCGAAGTCCGAGGCCGACCGGGTGGCGGGCACGGCCGACGTCGCCGAACTGGACGCGCTCGCCCGGCGCGTGAACGAGGCCGTCACGGAGCGCGCCGCCGAGACCGGGTTCGTCCACGAGGACGGCAAAATCGAGTGCCTGTACGTCGACGGCGAGGTGCGGGTCGCGGACGTCGCCGGGACGTTCGACGAGAACCGCTTCCGGTTCGACGGCCGCGAGGTCTCGAAGGAGGCCGTGCGGCAGTTCTACAAGCGCTCGGACCCCGAGTGGGTCGACGCCGTCAAAGACGCGAAGCGGGCGGCGGACGAGCGCGGCGTCGCCGACTGGAAGTCACTCTGTGAGCCGTCCCCCGACCCGCTGCCGCCGGAGATTCTGCAGGCCGCGGCGGACCTGTACGCCGCGGGCGCGAACCGCTACACGGGCCACGAGTGGTTCGACGCGCCGCCGCTCGGCGACGCGCTCGACGCCTTCGAGTGATGCGGCGGCGGTGGGCCGTCGTCGCGGTCGCGGTGTCCGTCCTCGTGCTCGCCACGTCGCTGGTCCCGGTTCCAGACGGAGACAGCGTTCCCACTGGGGCGGACAAGCTCGTCCACGCTGTCGGCTACGCGGCAATCGCGTTCGCCGCGACGCGCGCCGTCGAGGACCCCGGCCGGCGAGCGCTCGTCGCCGTGGTCGTCGCCGTGACCGGGTTCGGCGCGAGTGTCGAGGTCGTGCAGCCGCTCGCCGGCCGAACGGCGAGCGTCACGGACGCGCTCGCGAACCTCGCCGGCGCTGTACTGGGTGCGCTCGCGGCCCGCGTCAGTCGAAGCCGCTGACGAGCGTCACCACCCACTGGGCGGGGTCCGGCCCCGGTCTGACTTCGACGCGCGTCACCCACTTCACCCACTGGAACCCCCGACGGCCGGGCGCGACCAGACGGACGGGCGCGCCGTGGCCGTGGCTGAGCCGTTCGCCGCCGACGTGAGTCGCGAGCAGGGCGTCTCTGGCTTCCTCGACCGGGAGCGTCCAGCGGTAGCCGGTGACGGAGACGAACCGGACGTGGCTCGCGTCCTCGGTGGTGCCGCCAGCGGCGTCGAGCAGGTCGCCGACCCGGACGCCCCGCCAGTCCTGAACCGTGTACCAGCCGCTCGTGCAGTCCAGCAGCGCGCGCTCCGCCTCGCCGCTGGCGACCGCCTCGACCGGGAGGGCGAGCGAGTCGGTGACCTCACCGGTGACGGCGAGCCGGTAGCGCTCGCGGTCGACTGGCTCGGGGTCGTCGGCCACCCACGAGGTCGGCGGGAAGGCGTCGTTGCCCTCGCCCTCTCTGGGCTGAGAGCCGGTGAATCGCCGGTCTGCGCCCGCCGTGTCGAGCGCGGTGTTGAGGGCCGTCTGGACGCGGTACGTGACCGCGCCCGCGACGAACAGCGCGGTGTACTGGAGCGCGGTGCGGCGACCCTCCACGTCCGCGCGGCGCGGCAGCCGGAACCGGGTGGCGGCGTGCAGGGGGACGACGACGAGCAGGAGGAGGCCGAAAGCGACGTGCACGCTCAGCAGCGTCCACAGCGAGACGCGGACGTCGAGGCCGAACACCCACGCCGCGCCCGTCGCGAGCGCGCCGAGTGCAGCGACGGCGGCCAGCACTGAGAGCGCGGTGGAGCGCCGCCACCGGCCGGGCTCGGTGAGGTTCCGGCGGACGCGACGCAGTTTGAAGAACAGCAGAGCGACGATAGCGACCCCGAGGCTGCGGTGGAGCCAGAACACGGGCCAGCCGTCCGGAGTCGCCACTACGAACGAGACGAGGCCCGTGAGGGCTTCGGCGGCGACGAGCGCGAGCAGCGACCAGTCGACGACTCGCGGCCGGGGCTCCAGCCGGTCGACCGCCCGCCCGAGCGCGCCCCGGACAGTCATAGCTCGTAGTTCGGGCTCACGGCACAAGAACGAGTGGGCGTCGAGGGCGGGAGTGCAGTCAGTCGAGCTCTTCGACCTCGGCGTCCGGCGCGTTGGTCTTGACCGACTCGACGCCCTCCTTGGCCTTCTGCTTGGACGCGTACCCCTCGCCGGAGTCCGCGATGATGTTGCCGTTGTCGTGTTCGAGCCGCCAGCGGTACTGTCCGGCCTCGTCCTCGTACACTTCGAATGTCGCTTTGCTCACGTCTGGGGGCTCTCGGGGAGGCCACAAAACGCTTGAGGCCGACTGGGCGCGTCGTCGAGTGGCTTCCCGGCGTTGCTGGAACCCGAGCGTACATCACTCCAGAGGCCCGAGCAGAGCGCGCACTGAGTATGCTGAAGCACGCAAAAGTCATCGACGCGACCACCGGTCGGAGTTCGCGAATCGGCGTCCAGACCCCCGACGACGAGGACGACGAGGAGGACGAACAGCGGGCGCGCGGCGTGGCTCGGCTCCTGGCGGTCTGGCGACGGCTCGGATTCTGATTCTCCTCCGTCTGTCGGGCTCTCGGGCGGACGCCGACAGACGAAGCCGCTTTACGCCCACGAGCCCTCGTCGCGGGCAATGAGCGAGCCGAGCGCGGAGGTCTACGAGCGTGGGCGGGGGATGGACGCCCACAACCAGGTGATGCGGGAGCTGCGGGACGAGAAGGGGTCGAAAGACTACGACCCGCGGGAGCCGACCCGGGTCTGGCTGGACGAGGACAACACGCCGGACGGCGTCTACGACAGCCTCACCATCATCCTGAACACGGGCGGCTGCCGGTGGGCGCGGGCCGGCGGCTGCACGATGTGCGGCTACGTCGCGGAGTCCGTCGAGGGCGGGACGGTCGCCCACGAGGACCTGATGGCGCAAGTCGACGAGTGTCTCGCCCACGAGCGCGAGGAAGCGGACGAGGAGGCCGGCCTCATCAAGATTTACACGAGCGGGTCCTTCCTTGACGAGCGCGAGGTGCCCGCGGAGACGCGGCAGGCCATCGCGGAGACGTTCGCGGACCGGGACCGCATCGTCGTGGAGAGCCTGCCGGACTTCGTGGAGCGCGAGAAGCTCGCGGACTTCACCGAGGTCGGTCTGGAGACGGACGTGGCGGTCGGGCTGGAGACCGCGACCGACCGGGTGCGCCACGACTGCGTGAACAAGTACTTTGACTTCTCGGACTTCGAGGCCGCCTGCGCGGAGGCCCGGGAGGCCGACGCCGGCGTGAAGGCGTACCTCCTGATGAAGCCGCCGTTCCTCTCGGAGTCCGAGGCCATCGAGGACATGCAGTCGTCCATCCGTCGCTGCGCGGACGTCGCCGGCTGTCACACCGTCTCGATGAATCCGACGAACGTCCAGCGGTACACGATGGTCGACCAGCTGCACTTCCGGGGCGGCTACCGGCCGCCGTGGCTCTGGAGCGTCGCCGAGGTACTGGAGTCGACGGCGGACGTCGACGCCATCGTCGTCTCGGACCCCGTCGGCCACGGCAGCGACCGCGGGCCGCACAACTGCGGCGAGTGCGACGACCTGGTGCAGGAGGCAATCAAAGACTTCGACCTCCGGCAGGACCCGTCGGTGTTCTCGGAGGTCGCCTGCGAGTGCGAGGCGACCCACGAAGCCGTCGTGGAGCGGGAGGCGGCGTACAATCTCCCGCTGGCCGAGTGACCGGCCGCGGGCGCTCTCAGGTCGACAGCGACGATTCTCCGGCGAGCACGCGGTAACTCTCTAGTGTCCCCGCCATGGAGGGGGCGTCCTCGTCGTCGTGGCGCTGCGTGCCGTAGTCCATCCACTGGCCGCGCGTGTAGCTGTACATCTCGAAGCCCGTGGCCGTCTCGAGGACGACGTCCACGACCGCGTCTTCCGGGGCGTCGTCGGGGACGACCGTGGCGCGCACGCCGTCGTCGTGGTCCATCACCCAGACGGCGCGGGCGTCCTCCCCGGCGTCGAGGCGGTCTCGGGCTTCGCTGGGCGACAGCGGTCGGTCGGGCCAGTCGTCGCCGGCTGGTGCTGGTTCGTCCACGGGCACGCTACGTGCGGGCGTCGTATCGGCGTTTCCCCGGCGGGTGCTACTCGGCGAAGTAGCTCGTGAAGAAGCCGGAGAGGAACGCCGAGACGGCGACGGCCAGCGCGACCTGTTCGAGCTCCCAGGGGCCGTCGCCGTCGTCCGCGGCGAAGACGGTGGCGGCGACACTGACGACGAGCGAGACGATGCCGTTCGTGAGGTGTTTGCCAAGGCCCATGTGTAGCTGTGTGGCGACGAGGGGCTACATTGTTTCGGTGGCGGCACTGTGCGGGCGCGGCAGCCGGCCCGGCCCGTTCGCGGCCGGCACAGTAGAGGTCGGGAGTGGCTGTCCGAGCGCGGACCTGTCAGTTCATTCGGGAAAACCACTAAGTCCCCGGAAAGATAATAATTGAGCGAAGAGTTAGCAGTAATTAAATCGCCGGCTTCTTCTATCAGTTCCGCGTAGCTACGTCTCCGCGCCCCTACCCCGAGCGAACGGGCGCGGCCGCTCGCAGCGCCCGCCGACCACTCCGCAGTCACGACTCCAATGACAGCAACTCCCCCAGCCGACGGCTCCGGCAGCGCCCCGATTCTGACAGTCACCCCCGACCCCGCCTGCGTCACCGACCGGCTCGCCGTCACGGTGTGCGGCCTCCACCCCGACCAGCGCGTCACGCTCGAAGCCGCATTCGCCGACCTCGGCACCGAGTGGGCGAGCGAAGCCACGTTCACGGCCGACGGCGATGGTCGCGTCGACCTCACCGAGCACGCCCCCGTGGCCGGCGACTACGACGGCGTTCGACCGATGGGGCTCGTGCAGTTCGCCGAGCTCGCCGCGGACGACTCGGTGCACAACGACACCGCCACGGAGACGACCGACCTCCACCTGACCGCTCGCGTCGACGGTGACGAGGTCGCGTCGACCACCGTGACGCGACGCGTCGCGCCGGGCGTCGAACACACCGAACTCGACCCCGCGACGGACGGCCTCGCCGGCGACCTCCACGTTCCCGAAGACGACGGCCCATACCCGGGCGTGCTGGCGCTCCACGGCTCGGGCGGCGAGCCACTGGGGCGGAAGGCGCGCGTACTCGCCGCCGAGGGGTGCGTCGTGCTCGCGCTCCGGTACTTCGGCGGCTCCGAGCCGGTCTGCGAGCGGTTCGCCGAAGTCCCCGTCGCCGACGCCGGCCGTGCGGTCGACTTCCTCCGCGACCACCCGGCCGTCACGGCGGGAGACGTGGGCGTCGTTGGCGTCTCCCGCGGCAGTGAACTCGCACTTCTGGCCGCCAGCGAACGCGACGACATCGGCGTCGTCGTCGGGTACGCGCCGAGCGCCTACACCTGGTTTGGCGACGGTGACGACGAGAGCGCGCCGCCCTCCGCGTGGACGGTCGATGGGGAACCGCTCTCGACGCTCCCACTGCCGGACAGCGATAGCCGCGGCGAGGAGACCGAGCGCGGCCGGCGCGGCCGGCCGATGTTCGAGGCATTCGTGGCCGACGCTACTGACGAGGAGCGGCGCGCGGCTCGACTCCCGGTCGAGGCCGTCGCGGCGGACGTGGTGCTGGTGTCCGGGGGCGACGACGGCGTGTGGCCGGCCGACCAGATGGCCGAGACGCTCGCAGTGGCGATGAGGGACGCGGCCGGACGCGTCACCCACCACGAGTACGCGGACGCCGGGCACAGCATCTTCCTGCCGTACCATCCCACGACGGAGCGAACGGTTGTCGAGCGCGACGACGGACCGAACATGGTACACGGGGGAACGCCCACCGGGAGCGCAGCCGCCGACCGCGACAGCTGGCAGCACACCCTCGACGCCCTCGACGCGCTGCGATGACGGGCGACGACCCGACCCACTCCGGGACTATCGACTGGCCCGCCTTCTGGGCGGACGCTGACGACGAGGACCGCGAGAGTACACTGTCCGACGACGCCATGCACAGCGCGCTCGGGACGTGGCCGCGGAGCTTCTGGGAGGTCGTGGAGAAGCCCGAGCAGCGGTGGGCGTGGCGCAACCACCCGCTCGTCTGGGTGCCGGAGGCGTAGCACCCGAGCCGGGTCACCGGTGGCCGGGAACCGAATCTGTCGGCGAACCCCGCCGGCGGACCCCACAGCCAAGTCACTCGACGCCCTACGGACGGGTATGGTCGAACGCAACGTCGGCGGCCGCGACCGACTCGTCCGCACCGTGCTCGCCGTGGCGCTCACCGCGCTCGCGGTCGTGAAACTCCGGGACGGCGACCGAACCACCGGCCTGCTCGCAGGCGTCGCCGCTGCCGGCCTCGGATTCAACGCCGTCACCTGTTTCTGCGGGCTGAACGCCGCACTCGGCGTCGACACCACCAGCGAGGAGTGAGGGAGCGGAGCGCTCAGCCGGCGATTCCGGTGCGCGCTAATCGGACGGTCTCGGTCTCGTTCTGGAACCACGGGACTGCAACCGCGTTCAGCCGGTCGTGTGCGGTCTCGAACGTCGTCCCCGAGGGCGCGTCCTGTCCGACGTACGTCCCGAACTGGGTGTGATTGACGCCCGGTAGCACCGCGACGCGCGCCGATGTGGGGAGGTTCGCGAGCGAGTCCTCGTAGGCCGCCCGGTTCAGCACGGTGTCCGACTCCCCGACGACGCTCAGCACGGCGAGGTCCGCGCGGTCGGAGACGTCCACGTCGCAGTACGACCCGTACAGCACCAGCCCGGAGACGTCCTCGTTCCCTGCAGCGTACTGGCACGCCATCGCGCCGCCGAGAGAGTGCCCGCCGACGTACCAGTCATCGACGCTCTCGTGGGTGGCTATCGCTCGCTCGGCCGCGTGGGAGCGGAGGCCGGTGCTCGCCAGCCCGTAGTCGACGACGGCGAGGTTCAGCGGGAGCTTCGGAATCACGACGGTGACGCCGGCCTCGCTCGCGAGCGCGGCGAGCGACCCGACGTAGGCGTCCGGGTGGACGCGCGCGCCGGGGTAGAAGACGAGGCCGGTGTCGGTGTCCGCGCCGGTCGGCCGGAGGACGTACCCGCCGGCGTCCGTCCGGTCGACGGTGACGCCGCTCTGGGCCTCGACGGCGGCGACGCTTCCGCGGGCGTCGTGATAGGGTGTCGCCGCCCAGCCGACACCGACAGTGGCAGCGACGACGAGCAGGCCGACGACCCAGACGGCGACCCGTTCTCGACGGCGACGAGCGACTAGTGACCCGTCGGAGGCAGTCATACCGCAGTCGTCGGTGTGGACGACAAAGAACCGTCCGGTGGTCCCTGCGACCGCGAGTGTGCGTGTGGACGACGCGCAGCCAGCCCGGGACAACTGGTAGGAGGCTGGCACTCGTACCGTGACGTATGCCAACAATAAACTATCGCAGCCGTGAGATAGACTGCGAGGAGGGTACCGTGCTCCGTGACGCACTGAAAGACGCCGGCGAGACGCCGCACAACGGCCTCGCCGACAGCCTGAACTGCCGCGGGATGGCGACCTGCGGGACGTGCGCTGTCTCGGTCGAGGGCGACGTGAGCGAGCCGACAAGCGGGGAGAAACGTCGACTGTCGTTCCCGCCCCACGATGCCGACAGCGGCCTCCGGCTGGCCTGCCAGACCGAGGTCTACGGGGACGTGACCGTCACGAAACACGACGGCTTCTGGGGGCAGCACGTCGAGCGCGACGAGGACGCGTAGCAGTCAGGCGAACGCGTCGAGGACGCCCTGGCCGTCGGTGAGTCCGAGTTCGGGGAGTGTCGCGCGCTCGGGATGGGGCATCATGACGGCGACGTTGTCGCTGTCGCCGAGGATGCCGGCGACAGCGCCCGTGGAGCCGTTCGGGTTCGCGTCGTCGGTGACTTCGCCGTCCGCGTCGCAGTACCGGAAGAGCACGCGGTCGTCGGCGACGAGGTCGTCGTAGGCGTCCTCGCCGACCTCGAAGCGCCCCTCGCCGTGCGCGATGGGGACCTCGACGACCTCGCCCTCGTCGTAGGCGGCGGTCCAGAGTGTGTCAGCGTTCTCGACGCGGAGGTGGACGCGCTCGCACTGGAAGCGCGCGCTGGCGTTCGTCGTGAACGCGCCCGGCGTCAGGCCGGCCTCACAGCCGATTTGCGCGCCGTTGCAGACGCCGAGGACGGGGACGCCGTCGTCAGCGCGGTCCCGAATCTCGGCCATGATGGGGGAACGGCCGGCCATCGCGCCGGCCCGGAGGTAGTCGCCGTAGGAGAAGCCCCCGGGGACGACGACGCCCTCGGTGTCGGCGGGGAGGCCGTCCTCGTGCCAGGCGATTTCGGCGTCGACGCCGAGGTGTTCGAGGGCGCGGACGGCGTCCCGGTCGCAGTTCGAGCCACCGAAGCGAATCACCGAGACAGTCATTCCCGGGGTTCGACCGCCACGTCGTAGTCGTGGATGGTCGGGTTCGCGAGCAGGCGTTCGGCCATCTCGCCGGCGCGGTCGGCTGCCGCCGTCTCGTCGTCGGCGTCGAGGTCGATCTCGAAGCGGTCGGCCGACCGGAGGTCGCCGAGTTCGAACCCGAGGCGTTCGAGGGCCTGCTGGGTGGTTTCGGCTTCGGGGTCGAGGACGCCCCGCTTCAGTCGGACCGTCACCGTGGCGGTGTACGCGGTCATCACCGTAGTGTGGTCGTCCGTGCCCAATTACTCTTGTGGAAATCTGTCGTATTGCACGTTCGTGGATTGCCACTGGGAAGCACGCCCGGGCCACACCTATCCGTGGTGACGCCGTCCGACTGCGTATGCCCAGCGAGCAGCAGTCCACGGGCGTAGCGACCGACGACAGTGACTACACCGAAGTCACGGTCGTCGGAGCCGACCGCACCGGCATCGTCGCCGCGGTCACCGGACTGCTGTTCGAGCACGGCGCGAACATCGAGGACATCGAGCAGACGGTCAGGGACGGCGTGTTCCGGATGACGCTGCTGGCAGATTGCGGCTTCGAGGACGGCGAGACGCCCGTCACCGACCGCGAGGCGTTCCGCGACGACCTCCACGCGGCCGGCGAGGACCTCGACGTGGACGTCACGGTCCGGTTCCCGGGCGAGCGCGACGAGGGCATCGCCGTCCTCGTCACGAGAGAAGACCACTGCCTGCGCGCGCTCCTCGACGCCGACCTCGACGCACCCGTCCGGGTCGTCGTCGGCAACCACGACGACCTCCAGTCGGTCGCCGAAGAGTACGGCGTCCCGTTCTACGACATCGGCGACGACTCGGGTACTCCCGACGAGGAGCGCCTGCTCGACTTGCTCGACGAGTACGACGTCGACCTCGTGTTGCTCGCGCGCTACATGCGCATCCTCAGCCCGGACGTCGTCTTCCGGTACGCCGGCCGCATCGTGAACGTCCACCCGAGCCTGCTGCCCGCGTTCCCGGGCGCGCAGGCCTACCGGCAGGCCGTCGAGGCGGGCGTCCGCGTCGCGGGCGTCACCGCCCACTACGTCACGACGGACCTCGACCAGGGACCGATTCTCACCCAGCGCGCGTTCACCGTCCCGCCGAACGCGACCGTCGAGGACCTCAAGCAGCGCGGCCAGCCCCTCGAAGCCGAGGCGCTCGTCGCCGCCGCCCGCGCCCACCTCGCCGGCGACACGACCGTCCGCCGCGGCGCGGTCGACGTCGACGGCGACCACGAGTACGGCGCGCTCGCGGGAGATTAGCGGTGCCGCTCGCGAGGCGAGCGGCTAACCGAGAACGCGGTGTCGACCGCTGCGGCGGCCGACTGCCCGCTCCATCTCGGTTCCGTAGCAGTCTTGTAGGTCGCCGTCGTTCCCGCTGGCGTGAACGACGGCCACGCCGTGCCGCGGTGCTGGAGGTGTGCCGGGGACCGATGAGTTCGGACCTCGCGGCGGCCGCCCGCAGTCTCCGGCACGCCGGCTTCGACGCCGTCCGGGAGTTCGTCTCGCGGACGTACTACGCTCTCGGGAGCCGCAGTGACCCGGACGACGTGCTGGGCGCGGACTGGGACCTCCTGGTCGTGCTCGACGCCTGCCGCGCCGACGTGTTCGCGGACGTCGTCGGCGACGGCGACTACTCCTTCGACGTGGGCGGCACCGCCACGTCGCCGGCGAGTTCCTCGACGGAGTGGCTGGAATCCGTCTTCGGGCAGGCCAGCGACGACGAGCTGGCCAAGGTCACCTACGTCACCGGGAACCCCTACTCCTCGCGGACCATCGACACCGACCGTCTCGGTGCCTGCGAGGAGGTGTGGCAGTACGCGTGGGACGACGACCGCGGGACGATTCCGCCCCGGCCGCTGACCGACGCCGCGATTCGCACCGGCCGGCGGGCGGAGACCGAGCGGCTGGTCGTCCACTACATGCAGCCGCACTTCCCGACCGTCTTCGGCGGCGGCGACGATGGCATCGCGCTCGACGACTGGGGCGACCAGCCGATGTCCGTCTGGGAGCAACTCCGGTTCGGCCGGCGGACCGTCGAGGACGTCTGGGCGGACTACGAGCGCAACCTCGAAGCCGTCCTCGACGACGTCGAACTGTTGCTGTCGAACGTGGACGCCGAGACCGCGGTGCTGACCGCCGACCACGGGAACGCGTTCGGCGAACACCACATCTACGGCCATCCCGCGGGCGTCGACCTCCCGGCGCTGCGCGAGGTGCCGTGGTGCGAGACGACCGCGAGCGACGACCACACCCACGACCCCGGCGACCCGGACGGGAGCGAGGCGACCGACGAGGAGACCATCGACGACCGCCTGGAAAGCCTCGGTTACAAAGTATGACTACGGACACGCCCCCGAACCTCCTGATACTCTGCGTTGACTGCCTGCGCGACGACTTCGTGCGCAGCGACCGAACCGACACGCCGTTCCTCGACTCGCTGCGCGCGGACGGCCTCGACTGCTCGAACGTCTACTCGTCGACCACGACGACGACGCCGGCGATGGCGAGCCTCCTCACGGGAACGTACAACGAGCGCAACGGCGTCATGTCGCTGCGCCGGGGGACGCTCTCGGCGGACGTCGACCCGCTCGGGGCCGTGCTCGGTGACGCGGGCTACCACACCGAAGCGCAGGTCACCGGACCGCTCCTGCCGGAGACGGGCCTCGACAGGGGCTTCGACGTGTACGACCACCGCTCCGAGGACGCCGACCTCTTCCGCGGCTGGAAGCCCGAGCTACTCGACCGTCTCGAATCCATGCCGGAGCCGTTCGGCGCGTTCGTCCACCTCTGGGAGCTCCACGAGGACGTCCACGTCCCCGACGAGTACGACAGCCCCGAGTACGGCGCGACGCCGTACGGCCGCGCGCTCTCGGCGCTCGACCGCGACCTCGCCGACCTCGTGGACGCCGCCCCGGAGAACACGGTCGTCGCGTTCGTCGGCGACCACGGCGAGAGCGTCACCTTCCGGAACTCGCCGTTGCGACTCCTCGTGAAGTCCGCCCGGGACGCCCTCCAGTACTACGGCGGCGTCGACCTCCGGGACCGCGTGGCGGCGCTGAACCGCCGCTGGGACGACCGCGGCCCCGACATCACCGACCACTACCTGGAGAACGGCCACGGCGAGAACGTCTACGACTTCACGACGAACGTTCCGTTCGTGCTCGCGGGGCCGGGCGTCGAGGCGGGCTCCGTGAACGCCCAGCTCCGGCAGGTCGACGTGTTGCCGACCCTCCTCGACGCGCTCGGCGTCGACGAACGCCCCGACAACGAGGTCGACGGGGAGCCGGTGTCGGCCGCGACCGACAGCGACCGCCCGGCGTACCTCCGAGCGTGTGGCGCGTCGCTGCACCGCGAGCGGAACTGGGCGCGGGCGGTGCGCGCGGACGGCTACAAGTACGTCACGTACCCCGACCGCGACTGGGACGCCGAACTGTACGACCTCGACGCCGACCCCCGAGAACTCCGCCGCATTGACGACCCCGACGTCGAAGCCCGGATGGAGCGGTTGCTGCCCGCTCGCGGCCAGCCGCTCGACCAGCTAGAGGAACTCGACATCGACGACCACCTCGAAGACCTCGGCTACCTCTGACGCTCACTTCTGGCGGCGTCCCTGCACACCGAGCACGCTCGCGGCCGCAGCGCCGACGCTCGTGGTGAGGATGTACCCACCGACGCTGTGAATCGTGACGGCCGCAGCGACGGTCGGCGCGGCCGCCGACGTGACCACCGTGAGCGCGGTGACGTTGATGGCTTCCGTCCCGCCGAGCGCGCCCGGCGTCGGGAGCACGGACCCCATCGTTCCCAGCGGCAACACGAAGAAGGGCACGTAGAACGGGATGGTGGTGTCGAGCGCGAGGAACGTCACCCAGAGCCCGACTGCCTGGAACCCCCAGCCGAGCGCGGAGAGCGCGACCGCGCTGACGAGCCGCCGGCGGTCCCGGCCCACGCGCCCGATGGCGGCGGCGAACGTCCGGACGCGGTCCATCAGCGCGTCCCGACTCGGCGGCGTGAGTCGCGGAACGCGGTCAGTGACGGCGTGGACGACGCGGTAGGCGGCGTCCGCGACGACGCGACCGACGCCGTCTCGGAACACGTACAGCACGACAGCGGCGACCGCGACGACAGCGACGCCGCCGGCCACTGCGGTCGTCAGCCCCCGGAGTTCGCTCGGCAGTTGCGGGACCGTGACGACGTAGTACGCAGCGCCGACGAGCGCGAACGTCGTCGACGGCACGACGTTGATGGCGTCCAGGGACGTGATGGACGCGAGGCTCACCTCGTAGTCGGTGTCGGCTGCCTGCGTGAGCAGCCACGCCGTCACTGGCTCGCCGCCCGCCTGCCCGAACGGCGTGACGTGGTTCGCGAACGCCCCGGCAGCGTTCGCCAGGAGCGCGGTCGACACCGGCGCGTCGACGCCCAGCGCCTCCAGAACCGTCCACAGTTCGACGCCCCAGGCGACGTTCCACGCGAGAATGAGCGCGGCGACACCGGCGAGCAGCGCGGGGTCGGCACCCCGAGCCTCCGCCAGCACCTCGCCGGCGTCCACGACGTAGAACATGACGGCGAAGACCACTGCGGCGACGAGGAAGCCGGCGGCCGTGGCCGTGAGGCGCTCTCTGTCCACACCTGAGTTCGTCCGGCCTCGCGAATCAATCCACCGAATCCCGCCGGCTACCCCCGGGTGGTCCAGTCCTCGCGGGCTCTGAGCGCTCGCTCCGCGTCGTCGTCGATGCGGTCGCGGACGGCGAGGAGGTCCGTGGTCGTGACGATGCCGACGAGGTCGAGGCCGTCCGCGACCGGGAGGTGACTCACCTCGGCCTCGTGCATCTGGTGGGCGGCGCGTTCCACGGACGCCGACGGCTCCACGGTCTCCAGCGGCCGCGAGGCCGCGGCGTAGACGGGAATCTCGGAGAACGCCCGGTCGAACTCGTGGCCGGCCGCGACGAAGTCGAACTCGGTGAGGATGCCCGCTGGATTGCCGTCGCTCGTGACGACGACGCTGCCCACGCTCGCGTCCAGCATCCGGCCGGCGGCCTCGTGTAGCGAGGCCTCGGCGGCCACCGACACCACGTCCGTCGTCATCGCAGCCTCGACGCGCATGGTGCCGTCCACGACGCGGGGGGCCTTGTTACTTCTCCACGCAGTGTCGGACGTGGACCGCCATCCCGCGGGTGGCGTCGGCCATCGCTGGGCCGGGCATCTCTGCGCGCCCGACGGCGAACGCCGCGGGCCCCTCCACGACGACCTCGTCGCCGACCCGGATGTCGTCGCTGGCGTCTATCACGCCCGGCGCGAGCACGCTTCCCTGTGGCACGAAGCCGTCGATTTCGACGCGCTTCGTGGGGGCGTCGCTGTCGACCCACTTCCGGGCTCCGGCGAGCGTGAACGACAGCGAGCCGTACTGGGGAACGAGCGCCGCCAGCTGGTCGCCGGTGTCGGCGTCCAGCGCCTGGAGCTTCGGGTAGCGGCCCTGCACCTCGATGTCGGCGAAGACCTCGTCGCCGGCACCGTCCCCGAAGTAGAAGTCCGCGACCGCCTTCAGCGTCGCTTCCTCGCGTTCCTGCACCCAGATTTTGTCCTCGCCGGCGAGCGCGGCGTTCAGTTCGCCGAGGCTCTCGTCGGTCGTCGGGTGGTCCTCGACCGTGAACTCGAAGGGCACGTCGACCTCGGCGGCGACGCGCTCGCAGATGTCTCGGTAGCCCTCCGGAGGCACGTGCGCGATGACGCGGGAGTAGTCCGTGCGGTCGAGGTAGCGCCGGAGTACCTGCGCGACGAAGTCCTTCTCTTCGGCGCTCCAGCGGCCCGTCACCACGGAGTCGTAGTGCTGGGCGGGGTACGTGAGTTCGAGTTCCTGCGGGACGACGCCGATGGGCGACGTCATCGACACCATGTGCGCGCGGTAGCTGGCGGCGTCCTGGAACTGGCGGTGGCTCTGGGAGTCGCTGTACGGTTTCCGGGCCGAACAGGGCACCAGTAGCAGGGGGTGGCCGTCGAGGCGCTTCCGGTAGCGGCTGGTGACGCGGTCGGCGAAGCGCTGAATCTCGACGCGGCGGAGCGCGTCCTCCGTCGAGGAGAGCAACAGGGAGTCGCGGTACGCGGGCGTCCGCTGTTCGACGTAGGCGTACTGCTGGTCCAGTTCCCGGAACGCCGCCGTCAGCCACGCCGTGTGGCGGGCCTGCCCCTCGACGTAGTCACGCAGCCGGCCGTCGCGGATGCGACGCCGCACGCGGCTGAGTTCGGCCCGGAGCGCGTTCACGTTGTGGTCGACGCAGTCCTCGCGGTCGAACGAGTCGACGGACTGCTGGCAGGCCGGACACGAACACGGGAGTTCGTCGAGGTCCGCGAGGTCGTACTCGCCCTCGGTCGTGAGGTAGGTGCCCTGGGTGCCGCGAATCACGGCGCGGTCGGCGTCCACGAGGTCGACGCCAGCGTAGACGAGGACGGCGGCGTTCCGGGGCGTCGCGACGCCGGAGAGGTAGAGCGCGGTGTCGTCCGGGGTCGCCTCCCGTGTCTCGATGACGGCGTCCGTGAACGCCGACCCGTGGCCGACGATGCCGGGCGCACCTGAGAGCACGTAGGCGTCGGCCCCGAAGTCCGCGGCCGTCTCGGGCGACACAACGGCCGCGCTCGGGTAGTCGACATCCGGATACTCGGGCGCGAACGACTCCTGGACCTCGTCGGCGGTCCCCGACGGGAAGGCGCGGTGGGGCAGCACGGTCAGTACCGAGTCGTCGCCCTCGGGCGTCTCCTGGGGCTGCGTCCACCGGCTGCCAGCGTCCGCCACCACGTCGTCCGCGAGCGCCGGCGTCGTCACGGGCTCCGAGAGTCGGAGCTCGCCCACGCGCGCCGCGGCGTCGCGCTCGTGGACCTCGAAGTACTCAGTCATTGATGCTCTCTGGGGGGCGCGCGCCCAATTGCCTTGCCTTTCGGCGTCCCCCCAGAGCGGTCACTCGCCGGTTGCAGAGTTGTAGAGGTCGACACGCTCCGGGACCGTCGCGAGCGCGGTCTCGGGCCAGCCGTCGTGGGCGAGCGTGAACTCGGTGTCGGGGTTCGCCGCGGCGAGTCGCCGCACGCCCTCCGCGGCCGCCTCGTAGCCCGCGCGGTCCATCCGCTCGGGCGTCTCGGCCGTCAGCGGGTAGGTGGTGGCGAGCGCCGACGGGTACGGGCCGAACGGCGGCAGGACGTTCCAGGACTCGTCGTAGCGGTGGTTGCTGTCTCCCTCCGTCAGGAGGACGTCGTCGCCGTCGACGTCGAGTCGGTCGAGGCGCTGGTGGTGGCGCAGCACCTCCGGCCGGCGGGCGCTCTCCGCGCCCGTGTAGAAGAACGCGCCCTTGCTCGCGGAGTCGCTCGCCTCGAGCTGGTCGCTGTGGTCCAGCAGCGCGCGGTAGCCGTCGAGGGTCGTCGGGTGGGCGTGGGCGCGAGCGGCGACCAGCTCCATGAGGTTCCCGGACTTGATGGCCTGCTTGACGCGCCGAATCTCGCCGAAGGAGACGTGGAGGTTGTGCTCGGCGAGCAGGCGCTCGCGGGTGTCGTCGTCCGCCTGCTTGAGGTCGTCCGGCGAGTGAGCGGCACAGACCGGACAGTCGCAGGGGAGGTAGTGGAGGTCGTCGAGGTGCTTCGTGCCTGAGACGGTGAGGTAGCGGTCGTCGCGGGCGTAGATTGCGTACGCGGCGGAGTCGAAGAGGTCACAGCCCAGGGCGGCCGCGAGCGCGAACATCATCGGGTGGCCGGCACCGAACAGGTGGACCGGAGCGTCCCGACCGAGCCCGCGTTTCGCGCCGAGGACGGCCTCGGTCATGTCGTCGTAGCGGTACTGGTTCATCAGGGGGACGACCGCGCCCACGGGGAACAGGTCGAGGTCCGTGCCGTAGGCGTGCTCGCCCGCTCGCTCGCGGAGGTCCGGGAACGTCGACCCCTGGACGGGCGCGTTCACGAGCATGTCGCCGACGTCGACGGTCTCCGCGAGTTCGAGTCGGTCCTGCGTGGTCGCGAGTTCGTCCTCGGCCTGCTCCCGCTCGGCGTCCGGCGGCGTCGGGATGTCCACGGGGGTGCCAATGTCGCTGCCGATGTCGCGCTGGAACTCGAGGATGGCCTCGGTGTCCGTGTCGATTTCGCCGTACTCGGCGAGCTGGAAGCTCCCGGAGTCGGTCATGATGGCCCCGTCGAAGCCCAGCATCTCGTGGAGGCCCTCGTCGAGGGCCTGCTCGCGGAGGTCGTCGTCGTTGTTGATGATGTAGGAGTTCGTGATGAGCAGCTCCGCGCCGAACTCGGACTCGAAGCGGGCGGGCTCGACCGTGACGAGGTTGGGGTTGACGACCGGCATCAGGGTCGGCGTCTCGACGGTGACGCCCGCGCGCGGCACGTCGAGTTCGCCGATACGGGCGAGGCCGTCCTGTGCGCCGACCTCGAAGACGTCTCTCATTGCACCGGAGTAGCCACCTCGCGCGCTTGAGGCTTGCCTTCGGTGGCGGCCGTCAGGAGTCCTGTTCCACGTAGAAGACGCGCTCTCGGGGAATCCGGCGGACGGTGCCGTCGCCGGTCTTCACGAGCCAGTGGCCCGTCGACTCGTCGTAGCGCAGTCGCTCGTCGTCGGTCGGCCACTCGGTGACGCCGCCCTGCGGGTCCTCGTAGACGATGACGCCCATACCGGGTGCGCGTCGGGCAGCGAGATAAAGCTACGCGAGTTCGTGCTGGAGGACGCCGAGCGCGGTGCGCCCGTCCCGAATCTCGCCGTCCCGCACCGCGGCCACGAGGTCGTCGTAAGACTGGGTGGCGACCCGGATGGACTCGTCGTCGTCCAGCGACTGGCTGCCGGTCGGCGTGCAGCCCTCGGCGACGAAGTAGTGGTGGACGGCGTCGCTGATGCCGTTGGCGGGCTCGTAGGTCGCGTACTGTTCGAGGGTGTCCGGCTCGTATCCCGTCTCCTCGCCGAACTCGCGGCGGGCCGCCACGGCGAGGTCCTCGCCGGGTTCGACGCTGCCGGCGGGGAGCGCGCGGTTCACGCGGTCGACGGCCTGCCGCCACTCCTCGACGAGCACCACGTCGTCGTCGGGCGTGAACCCCAGTACGACGACCGCGGGGCCGTCGCGGAGGTAGTCGTAGTCGGTCTCCGTGCCGTTCGGCAGGCGGACGTCCTCCCGGACGATGTCGAAGCCGGGGCACGTGTACGCGACTTCGCGGCTCGTCGTCTCCCACGCGAGCGGGTCCGTCTCGTCGGTCACACCCGGGGCTTGGCGTCGTCCCGAGAAAAGGCTACCGCGGCGGCCACCGAGCCCGGTCCGACAGCGGTGTCGACGGAGCCGTGGCCCGGAATAGTGCTGTGACGGTCGGTGCGTGGGGCGCGCTCGGAACACAGGGTGAACGCTTTTGCCGCGGTGGCACCCTGTCTCGACCAGCCGATGAACGCTTCCCGGCGAACCACGGCATCTGTTGCCCTCCAGTTCCTCTCGTACAGCATCGTCGCGACGGGCGTGTACTACGTGTTCTCCGACGCGTCGCCGCGCGGCGCAGTGTCACTGGGGCTCGCCGCTGGCATCACTGTGACTGCCGTCGTGTACTGGCTGGGGTCGCGCGAGTAGCGCGCTGGCAGACTGCGTGGCACTCGCCGCACAGGCCCAGGGAGTCTGCGTCCGGGGGACGCCCGTCGCGGACAGTCAGAAGAGTTCGTTGACCTGACCGAGCGTCTCGTCGAGCGTGCCGGAGTTGTCGACGAGCGCGTGCTCGCCGGCGATGGCCTCGAACTGCTCGCGGAACCGCTGGTGGATGGCGAAGTCCGCGTCGCTCTCGTCGCCGGAGCGCGCGCGGATGCGGTCCTGAACCACGTCCTCCTCGCACTCGACTTTGACGAGTGTGAGCGGGACGCCGACGCGCTCGGCGGTGCGGCGGGCGGCCCCGCGGAGGTCGCGCTCCTTGAACGTCCCGTCGACGACGACCGGTTCGCCGGCGCGCAGCGCGGCGGCCGCGCGGTCGAGGAGTTCGTCGTAGACGGCGCGCATCTCCGCCGGCGTGTACTCGGGGTCCGGGAACAGCTCTTTCCGGACCACATCGGTGCGGAGCAACTCGGCGTCCAGCGTGTCGACGGCGTGCTCGGCGACGGTGGTCTTGCCGGCACCCGGCAGCCCACAGACGACGACGAGTCGCGGTTCGGTGCTTCTCGCGCCCCCGGCCTCCGAGATGGACTCCCCGCTCACGGTAATCGACTGGTAGACGACGTGCCTGCAATATGAAACTGTGGAAACGCGGCCGGGGTCGCGGCGGTCAGTTGCCGTCGTCGAGTTCCACGACGGCGGCCTCCCAGTCGGGGCTGTCGTCGCCACTCCGGCACGCCCACGCGCCCTGCACGTCGATGCCCTGGGCGTACGCCCGGACGAGCAGGTCCGCGAGAGCGGCGTTGAACGCTGCGGGTGTCGAGACATCGGCGTCGGACTGAGAGTCGCGAGTCATAGTGAGCCGGACGTGCGTTCCATTCGGCGAGAGTTCGACTGCCACGAGGCGGCCGCAGGCGACGTGTAACTCCGCATCGGGCGACGCGTCCACGCGCACCGAGACGTGCCAAACCGAATAGTGTACCGATAACCTTGGCATACCAAGCCAATTCTGGCCGCATGGCGTACCAAGCCGGCCGTATTTAACCGTCTCGGCCAGCTATTAGCACACACAATGAGCGTCATCGCGGAGCTCTCCATCCCCGCCAGCGAGTTCGAACTCGGGCGGATCCTCGACATCGAGGGCGACACCACCATCGAACTGGAGGAGATGGTCCCGCTCGGGGAGACCGCGGTCCCGTTCTTCTCGCTGCGCGCGGGCACCAGCGAGACCTTCGAGGAGAGCGTCCGCGACCACCCGTCTGTCGACAACCTGCAGCGAGTCAGCACCCACGGCGGCGACGTCTACTACTCGCTGAACTGGCGGCACGAGCGCGACCTCGTCTTCGAGGGGTTCCTTGAGACCGACGCGCACCTCCTGACGGCCACCGGCCACGCGAGCAACTGGGAGTTCGAGCTCCGCTTCCCCGACCACGACGCGCTCTCGACGTTCAAGCAGTACTGCGAGAACGCCCACGTCACGCTCACCGTCAACCGCATCTACAACCCCACGAAGCCCAGCGACGCGCCCTGGTTCGGGCTGACCGAGGTCCAGCGCGACACGCTCATGTACGCCGTCGAACAGGGCTACTACGCCATCCCCCGCGAGGTGTCGACCCAGAAGCTCGCCGACGAGTTCGGCGTCTCCGACCAGGCCGTCACCGAGCGCCTGCGCCGCGCCACTATCGCGCTCGTCGGGAACACGCTCGCCGTCGCAGCGGCCGACGGTGCACAAATCGACTGACGCCGGCCGGTCAGTCGCCGGCAGCCGTCTCGTGCTCGTGAATTACCGTGAGCAGCGGCAGGAGGTCTTCGAACGCCGGGCCGCGCCGGACGGTGCCGGAGTCGGGGTCCCACTCGACGTAGCCCATCGCGGCGAGTTTCGGGAGGTGGACGTGGTGGAGGCGAACCGCCGTCTCCGGCGAGGTCGGTGTGCTGACGAGCAGGTCTTCCGGGACTCGGACTGGCGGGTCGCCGTCGCTCGCAGTCGCCAGCAACGTGAGGAGGCGTCGCCGGTTCTCGTCCGCGAGCGCCGTGAACAGGGTGTCGTCCATGCGGTACTTTAGCACACAGACGACCAACTTCATTCGGCATGGCTTACCATGCCCACAGTCGCTCGTCAGTGGCGTGCCCGGCGACGACGCAGCACCGCCTAATCGGGAGAAGTGCTATCCACGGAGTGATACACTGCTTTACCTATCAGGGGGGTGCCGTTTCCCGGCCGCTGCCGAAGAGAGCGTATGAGCGACAGAGCCCCGCCAGTCGCCACTGCCTCCCTCCACCCCAGTCGACCGGCCGACGAGCCGTCGAACGGACGCCGCTACACCCTCCGCGCCGTGTCGCTGAACACACCCGACGACCCCCGGACCACCGGGAGACACAGCGGATGGTCTCGATAGCCGAGTTCCGGCTCCCCACCGACGCCTTCCCCCTCGGCACAGTGTTCGTCGGGCTCCCGGACGCGACCGTCTACCTCGACCGCGTCGTCCCCGGCACGGGCCGCGTGGTGCCGTACTTCTGGGTGCGGGACACCAACCGACCGCGCGTCCGCGACCAGTTCGGTGACCACCCCGGCGTGCGCGACGTCCGCGAAGTCGACCGCGTCGACGGCGACCACCTCCTGCGCTGCGAGTGGGTGCCCGACCACGCCGGCATCCTGGACGTGCTCGCGGCCGACGCCGTCACGCTGTTGTCCGCCGTCGGCACCGCCGACGGATGGACCTTCGAAGTCCGCGGCGACACCCGGGAAGCCATCGCGCGCTTTCAGGCCCACTGCCGCGACCGCAGCATCCCCATCGAACTGACCGAACTCCACACGCTCCAGGCCGTCGACGCGAACGACGTACTCACAGACGCCCAGCAGGAGGCGCTCGCGCTCGCCTACGACCGCGGCTACTTCGACTCCCCGCGCCAGGCGACGCTCGCAGAACTCGCCGACGGCCTCGACATCACCCAGCAAGCACTCGGTGCCCGCCTCCAGCGAGCGACCCGTCGGCTCGTCGAGCGGGCGCTCGGTGCCCAGCACCGCTGAAACGGGGCCCCGATAAGTACCCCCTTGTACTCGAAACAGCCAGAGTGACCCGCGCCGAGCGGCTACGTACGCTCGATGTCAGACCAAGGCACCCTTCCAGCCACCAACTCGACCCCCAGCGACCAGTCGGTCCCGGGCGCACCGACGCCGGGCGGCCACAACCTCGACCGGAGTGTTTGCTCGTTCGACTACTTCGAGTACGACGGCGAGAAAGCGGTCTTCTACGCCACCTTCGACAGCACCGACACCGACCCGAGTCTCGCCGTCGCGAGCGCGGTCGCGGTCGTCACCAACACCGACCCGACGGCCATCGAGCCCCTGCACACCACCATCGACACCGACGCCCTCGACGCGATTCTCACGCGGGGCCCCGTCGACGGAGCCGACGTCACGGTCACGTTCACGGTCGAGGGCCACACCGTCCAACTGGAGACCGGCGGCACGCTCAGCGTCTGCCTGCCCGACGCCGACACGTAACCCGACACGGGGTGACGGACCGCGGAAGCCTCGACTGTCTACTGCTCTCGCTCGATTCTCCGCCCGCCTGACCGACAGGGAACGGCCGAGCGACCCCAGAACGCCGGCCGTCGTCGGTCGGCCGAGAGCGTCACGACTCGTCGAGCTGAGCGGCCTCGACTGTGAGCACTCCCTTCTGTGTGAGTTCGTATACTTCGCGCCGCCCCTCCTCCCTCCCCGCGACGTAGCCTGCGTCGTCTAACTGCTCCAGGTGCTCGTAGATCGTACTGCCTTGGACCCCTAGCTCTTTGGCGAGCATGTAGCCGTGGCGTGGTTTCTCGTGGAGGAGAGAGAGAACGTCTCGCTTTGCGTCCGTCAGCGTCAGGCCCATGAGGGGGTTTCGTCTGCGCCCGTGGAAAAGTGTATTCTCACACACCCATGCGTAGGTGAGCACCTACCTAAATCGGGAGAAAGAATGAAGCACTCAAGTCCCCCAGACCCGGACGATAGAAGCAATCGAATGTTCCTCGTCGATCTCACGAGTATCGTCTCCGCTGCGTCGTCACTAGACGGAGTGCTGGACGAAACGAGTGGGCTGTGGGCGTCGCTGTACGACCGGATGGACGCCACCGAGACCCTCTGGGTTGTGGCACCCAACGATTACCGCGACGGGCAGATGTGGCCCGTTTCGATGGCCGCAGCCGACGCTGCCCGCGAGGAGTCGAATCTCGTTCTGAAGAACACGATCACACTCCACACGTGGGACGACCGCGGAGCCGACATGGAGAGCGCCTACGACGAGATTCTCTTTCTCGTGAAGGACAAACGCGAGTACCAGTTCCACAAAGACCGCATTCGGACCGCACACGTCTATCAGGGCCACGAGTGGGGCGGCGAGCGCGAGACGGGCAACAGCGCCTATCACGATAGCGCGGTGAGTCGATACAACGAGGACGGAAAAGACCCCGGCAACGTCTGGCTGGAAGAAGACCGGACACAGACCGACACTCAAGAAGTCAATGAGACGAACCAACTCCCTCTCGAAGAGGCTGTGCGCCGATGTGTACTCGCGGGGTCCAGTGAGGGAGAGACGGTTCAGTTGGTGAACGGAGACCACACCCTCGCAGCGACCATCGCCGGCGAAGACCGTGAAGTGGATGGACTCGATATCACAACACTCCGCGGAGAGGTGGTGGACTGATGCCCGGCCTCGATGCGTACGACGGGCTGAAGGTACACTGGCGTTCGAGCGAGGACATGGAGAGCGTCGACGAGGGCTCCGTCCAATCCGTCGTCACGTCACCGCCCTACTGGGATTTGAAGGATTACGGCCACGAGAACCAGATCGGGACGAGTGACGAATCGTACGAGCGATACCACGAGCGGCTGCAGCGAGTCTGGCAAGAGTGCTATGACGCGCTCTCCGAAGACGGGACGATGTGGGTCGTCGTCGACACCGTCATGGACCGAGGTGACCTCCAACTGCTCCCGTTCCACATCGCGGAGCGAGCCGAGGAGTGCGGGTTCGTGTTGCAGGATATGGTCACGTGGTACAAGCCGACGGCCATCGCGGGGATGACCGAGCGAAACGTCGTGAACAAGAAGGAGTACGTCGTCTTCCTCTCGAAATCGAAGGACCACAAATTCCGTGACGGACGCGGGTCGAATGGGTCAGAAGACCCCGCGGTCGGGTCCGGGCACCGACTCGGAAACCTGTGGCGGCAGCCAGTGAAGCGCGGGTCGGTCGGGCAGAACGTCCTCCACAAAGCCCCCTACCCAGTCGCGCTTGTTGACCGCATCGTTGAACTCTCGACGGACGAGGACGACACAGTTCTCGACCCGTTCCTGGGTTCGGGAACGACCGCGTACGCAGCCCTCGATTCGGGCCGCAGGTGCGTTGGGTACGAACTGAACGAGGAGTTCCGCGACGTCGTCGAGGAGCGACTCGAACCCGTCCGGCAACGGTCTCTCACTGAGTTCTAGATCTCCGTTTCTCTCGTCTCCTCCGTGGATCTGGGGGCGTGTGTAGCTAGGTAGTTACCTATGTATCGGCGTTCGAAGATTGATTGTTTATCGGGGGAAAGCGTCCGTACTCGCATATGTCTGACAGAGACCCCTGGACGGACAGCCTCGGATTCACGGATTTAGGGACCGAGGACCGAGCGGAGACGCTTGCGGAAGTGAAAACCCTCATTCAGGAGCTTCACGAGAAACACCCCGAGGTCTTCGACGACGAGTCGCTCACACCACAGGAGTACGGACGGGAACTTCGCGATGCGATCTTCTCTCTCGGAGGGACGTTCCGGCAGGGACACGGTGCCGACAACGAGGATGTCGTGCGCGACGTATTTCTCGCCCCGGCTCAGGAGGACGGGCACCTGACATACGCCGACAATCGGGAGGGCGAACGCATCGACTTCAAGGGGAGGCTCCGAGACACAGGCGACACCTTCGCGATGGACGTAAAGGGTGGCGAGGGACAGTCAATTGGCCATCTGCTCGTTCCAGACAACACGGACATCTTGGTGTTGTGGTCGGAGCGAAACGCTCGAAACACCAAATCACCCTCCTCACGGCTGAACGAAGTCATCAATAGAGCCGTGCGGTGGGGATTCAATCACGCGGAAGACCCGAGTTATATCGTAATCCGTGACCCGCCCGCGGGAGCAGTTACCGACGACAACCGTATCATCCCCGACGTGGTCGTCTTTCCCGAGCAGTTCCCGTCGCCAGACGACCCTGACCCCGACCTGCCCACCCTAGACAACCTCCGCTTCGCCGAACTGCTGTTCGATGTGCTGACCGACATAGGCGACCTGAACGACGATACCGTGAAGAAACACATCTGGTGGCACAACCTCACGTACAGTGACGGCCGGATCGACAAGGAAATCCGGAACGCGTGGGACGAGACCATCAGCCTGCCGACGCAGTCCATCGATTACTCCCGCATCTCGGACGTGACGTAGCTCGCCCACAGGGCACCGCTAGGCACGCACTCAAGCAGTCTACGAGGTGGCGCACCACGACGCCCCCCTGCTCTTGACGCACCCGCGAACAGTGGCACCGCGTGGTCGGTGCGCCACGCGTCGACCAATCCCGGTCTGAGGCCTTCGGGTCACAGCCCCGAAGAGGGTCCGGTTGCCTCCTCGCGAGCGAACGCGTAGTCGCAGACGGGGTGACCCGAGAAACCGACGAGCTGCTGCGCGCACGAGGCGGAAGTGCTGCAGAGACGCACCCAGACCACACTCCGCAGAGCCGTCCTGACCATCAGAGATACGGGGAGCGTGGACCGACGCGACGCCCAAATCACCCCGGAGCCCGGACCTCGCGAGTGTCCGATCGCTTCGCTCACGAGGGCGCACTCACGGCTAGCTGAATAGCGAAAGAAGTCACCAATCGAGTCGAATTGCGGGAGAAGTGGGCCGGCGCGAATTCGAATCGCGGTTACGGCCACCCGAAGGCCGAAGGATACCAAGCTACCCCACCGGCCCGCACTCGAACGAACGCACGTGGGCGGTTTAACGGTTCCGAATCGGCGAGCAGATGCGGGGCGAACGACCCCGTCGGACCGCCCGACGAGCTACCGTCCGGGCGAGAGCGCCGCGGTTACTGCAGGTCGAAGCGGTCGAGCTTCGTGACCTTACTCCAGGCGTCCACGAAGTCCTCGACGAACTTCTGCTCGGCGTCGTCGGCGGCGTACACGTCGCCGATGGCGCGCAGCCGGGAGTTCGACCCGAAGATCAGGTCGAAGCGCGTGGCCTCCAGTTCGTCCTCGCCGGTCTCGCGGTTCCGGCCGACGTAGACGTCCTCGTCCTCGTCGGACTGCTCCCACTCGTAGTCCATCGTGAGCAGCGTCTGGAAGAAGTCGTTGGTCAGCGTCCCGGGCTCGTCCGTGAAGACGCCGCGGTCGGAGTCGCCGTAGGTCGCGCCGAGGGCGCGCATGCCACCGACCAGCACGGTCATCTCCGAGGCCGTCAGGTCGAGCAGTTCGGCCTTGTCCACGAGGCGCTCCTCGGGGGTGTCGTCGTAGCCGTCACCGACGTAGTTCCGGAAGCCGTCGGCCTTCGGCTTCAGCGCCTCGAAGGACTCGGCGTCGGTCTGCTCCTCGGTGGCGTCGACGCGCCCCGGCTCGAACGGCACCTCGACGTCGTAGCCGGCGTCGGCCGCCGCCTGCTCGACGGCCGCGTGGCCGCCCAGCACGATGAGGTCGGCCAGCGAGACGCGGACGTCGTCCGACTGCGATGCGTTGAACTCCTCCTGGACGTCTTCGAGCGTGCGGAGCACGGTCGTCAGCTCCTCGGGCTCGTTGACCTCCCAGCTCTTCTGGGGCTCCAGACGGAGCCGGGCACCGTTCGCGCCGCCGCGCTTGTCGCTGTCGCGGTACGTCGACGCGGACGCCCACGCGGTCTTCACGAGCTGCGGGACAGAGAGGTCCGTCGCGAGGATGTCCGCTTTGAGTTCGGCCGCGTCCTCGTCGCCGATGACGTCGTAGTCGGCGTCCGGGAGCGGGTCCTGCCAGAGCATCTCTTCGTCCGGAACCTCGGGGCCGAGGAAGCGCTCCGGCGGGCCCATGTCGCGGTGCGTGAGCTTGTACCAGGCCTTCGCGAAGTTGATGCCGAACTCCATCGGGTTGTCCTGGAAGCGCTCGACGATTTCGCGGTAGTCCGGGTCACGCTTCAGCGCGATGTCCGTGGTGAGCATCATCGGCGTCACCGTGTCGTCGCCCTCGACGTCCTCTGCGGAGTCTCTGAGGTCCTCGTCGACCGGGAGCCACTGCCAGGCACCACCGGGGCCCTTCTGGGCCGCCCACTCGTACTCGAGGAGGTTGTCGAGGTAGCCCGAGTCCCAGGCGGTCGGTGCCTGCGTCCAGGGACCCTCGATGCCGCTCGTGATGGTGTCCTTGCCCTTGCCGGACCCGTAGCTGCTCGACCAGCCGAGGCCCTGCTGCTCGATGGGCGCAGCCTCGGGCTCCGGGCCGACGTGCTCGTCGGGGTCGGCGGCACCGTGGACCTTCCCGAACGTGTGACCGCCCGCGATGAGCGCGACGGTCTCCTCGTCGTTCATCGCCATGCGGTCGAAGGACTCGCGGATGTTCTCCGCGGACAGCTCGGGGTCGGGGTTGCCGTCCGGCCCCTCGGGGTTCACGTAGATGAGCCCCATGACGGTCGCACCGAGGTCGCCCTGGAGGCTCCCGTCTTCGTCCCAGCGCTCGGAGGCCTCCCACTCGTCTTCGGGGCCCCAGTCGACCGCCTGGTCGGGCTTGAACGTGTCCTCGCGCCCGCCGGCGAAGCCGAACGTCTTCGCGCCCATCGACTCGATGGCGACGTTCCCCGCGAGGATGATGAGGTCAGCCCACGAGAGCTTGCGGCCGTACTTCTGCTTGATCGGTTCGAGCAGCCGGCGGGCCTTGTCGAGGTTCGCGTTGTCCGGCCAGCTGTTGAGCGGCGCGAGCCGCTGAGCACCCTCGGAAGCGCCGCCGCGGCCGTCAGTGGTGCGGTACGTGCCCGCGCTGTGCCACGCCATCCGGATGAACAGCGGGCCGTAGTGGCCGTAGTCGGCCGGCCACCAGTCCTGCGACGTGGTCATCACGTCCTCGATGTCTGCCTTGACCGCGTCGAGGTCGAGGTCCTGGAACGCCTCGGCGTAGTCGAAGTCGTCGTCGTGGGGCCCGATGCTCCGGGCGTTCTCGTCGAGAATATTGACGTTCAACTGGTTCGGCCACCAGTCCTGGTTAGACTTAGTCATCGTCTGTTAATTGCTTCTTACCCATATAATCTTGTTCCATTCGGTAAGGAACCTTCGTACCAGCCCAAGCAAACTGTCTGTTGCGTGTAGGTGTCAGCGGTGGCTAGCGCGACCCTCGACGCCGGTCAGAGCGTCCGCGATTCGACGTAGTCGACGGCGTCGGTCGGCGTCTCGACGGCGTGGACGTGCGGGGCGTCGAACGTCCCGAGACCCGCGGTCGGGCGGTCGTGGATGCCCGCGTAGCCGAGTTCGGAGAGCGTGCCGCTCGCGCCGTCGACCGCCACCACGGCGTCGCCGTTCAGCACCACGAGGCCGTTGCGCGCGTGCCCGATGCCGGTCGCGATGGCTTCCTCGACGTGCTCGTTCGCGTCGGCGCGGTCGTAGCCCGGGAGGATGCCGATGGTGTGGCCGTCGTGCTCCCGAGCGCCCGCGCTGACGGCCTCCATGACACCGCCGAGGCCGCCCGTGACGACGGTGTGGTCGCGGTCGGCGAGCACGCGGCCGAGTTCCCGCGCGGTGTCGGCAGTCGCCTCGTCGATGCGGCTCCCGCCGACGACGCTCACGCGCACGGTCAGTACACCTCGAAGCCGTCGGTGTCGAGGTAGTTGTGCGCGACCGTGACGGTGTGGTCGGCGTGCAGGACTTCGGGGCCGACGCGCACGCGCTGGTCGCTGGCGTCGGCGAGCAGGGCGGCCTCCTCGTCGGTGAAGTCCCGGTGGTCCGACAGCACGAAGGTGGGGTCTGCCGGGGGTTCGACATCGGCCAGCGGCGCGCCGTCCTCGTGGAGTTCCACGACCGTCCCCGAGACGGCGTCCAGCACCGCCTCGAAGCCGCGTTTGGAGACGTGGATTCCGGGTGTCGACTCGGCCTCCCGGTGGCCGATGGCCTGGTCTTTCGCGTCGAGCGCCTTCTGCAGGAGGCTCGCGACGTTGCGCTCGTCGGGGTTCATGTACCGGAGGTCGCCGGCGTCGATGCGCACCGTCACCTCGTCGCCGAGGACGAGGAACACCGCCACGTCGTCGCGGATGCCGTGCGAGCGGAACAGCGCCGCACTTACGCAGCGGCAGAGCACGTCCAGCCGGCCGGCCGCGCCCGGCAGGTCGTCGAGCGGGAAGTCGGGAGTCGTCGGAGCGTCGTGCCCGATGACGACGAACTGTCTCATGCGTGGGTCGTCGGGCGTGGGTGGCTTACGTGCATCGGGTTCGGGACTGGCGCGGAGAACAGCTCCGACGGCCGCGGCGCGTGCAGGTAGCGACAAACCCTATGTGCCCGCCAATCGACTTCCTCAAAGAGATGAGTCGGTCGCTCGAACTCTCGGGGAGCGCGCTCCGGGTCGTCTTCGAGGCGGTGTCGGTGGTCGCCCTCGTGGTGTTCGTCGGGCCGGCCGTCTGGCCGCCAGAAGACGCCGCGGGCGTCGCGCTCGTCGCCCTGTTCGGCCTCGTGGTGGTCGGTCTCGTCGCCGCGATGTGGCGCAGCCGGCGCGTCGACGCGTCGTACCTCCGGTCGGGCTACGACATCTCCGACGACCCGGTCGGGGACCCAGGGCAGGTAGCGAAAGACCGATGGCGGAAGTCGGTCGCGCGTCTGCCCGACGGGAACGACGAGGAGGACGACTGACTGGACCCACCGACAGTAAGAACCACACAGCTAGTAAGATTTATACAATCCACTGTCGATATTAACGTATGGATATGCGGTTTCTGTCCCGACTGCAGAACCCCGAGTACACCGGTGAGAATCGATGTACGCCGTGTACCGTGCTCAACAGCCTCATCGCGGTCGCGGCGGCTGGCGGTGTGGCACTCGTCTCCCCGGCGCTTGCAGTCGCGACTCTCCTCGGCTCGGCGGTCGTCATCACCCTCCGAGGCTACCTGGTGCCCGGAACGCCGACACTCACTAAGCGGTACCTCCCGCGGCGCGTGCTGGCGTGGTTCGGGAAGACGCCGCTCCCCGACGAACCGGTACCGACGGACGACCGGCCGGAGAACACCGATACGGACCTCGAAGCACTGCTGTCCGAGAAGGGTATCGTCCGGCCGTGTGCGTCCGCTGACGACCTCTGCCTGTCCGACGCGGTCCGCGAGACGTGGCTCGCCCACCTCCGGACCGCGGACGAGTGCAGCCCGGAGCACGTCGCCGAACTCACGGACGATCAAGCGGCAACGTACGAAATCACCGAGAAGCGGGGCGGCGTCGTCGCCTACGACGGCGGGTCGGAGGTCGGCCGCTGGCCGTCCGAGGCGGCGCTGCTCGCGGACGCGACGTGCGCCGCGACGATGAGCGAGCACTACCCCGGCTGGGCGTCCCTCTCGGGCGAGCGGCGGGGCGAACTGCTCTCGACGCTCCGGTTCTTCACGCCCGAGTGCCCGCGAGCGAGCGGCGAGGTGGAGCTGACCACGGAAACCGTCGAGACGTGCTGTTCCGCCCAGGAGGTCGTCGCGCTGCAGTGCGTCGAGACGGGGACGAACCTGGCCAGGCACCCGCTCAGGCAGTGACGCCGGACCGGGCTGCCGTCCGGCGAGCGGCCACGCGGACGCCCCGTGACGGCTAGCGGTACCGCGGACTGGCTCGGACGGCGCTGGCGAGCGCCGCCGGGTCGACGAGCGCTCTGAGGCGGACGTCGTCGCCGTCCTCGCGTTCGACGACGACGGGATACTTCTCGAACGGGAGCACGTGAACGAGGCCCAGAACCGTCCAGCCGAGCGGGTCGTCGCCGACCGAGACCGAACTGATGTCCTCGACGGGGACGACCCACTGCGTCTCGTCGAGCAGCGAGTCGTAGGCGACCAGCGCGTCGTCGTAGACCCGGTACTCCTCGTTGGCGTGCCCCAGCCAGACCGCGGCGAACACGGTGAGGACGGCGACCGGCGGCGCCGCAAGGAGGGCTATCGCGACCGCCCACAGCGTGACGCGCAGCGACCCGGAGAGGAGAACCGCGACAGTCCCGAGGAATCCGGTCAGCGAGGTGGCGAAGAGGACGGCGTACGAGAGGCCGTCGTGGACCGCCCACGCGCGGACGACGCCGCGGTCGTTCTGGACGGTCGCTCGCGGCGGTCCGTCCGGGACCGAGAGCGGGTCGAGTGTCGCACCGCCCGCGGGGTCGAAGGTCAGCGGCCACGGGCCGACCCCGGACTCGCGGCACTCGAAGGCGAACTTCGGGAGGCAGAACAGCGCCGTGGCCGCGGTCACCTGCGCGGGGTCCGAAGGCGTCCTGGAGAGCCACCAGACGGCGACGCAGGCGACGACAGTGCTGTAGACGATGTCGCGGCTCGGTCGGACGGTTCGTGCCGACGCGGTCGCGTACCGGCCGGCCGCGGCCCACGTCTGAACGATGCGGTCGTGTTTCACCGCGACGAGGAGCACGGCCGGGAGCAGTGTCGGCCCGAGCCCGCCCTCGAACGGCTCCAGCGCGGTCCACGCGAGCACGACCACCGGGAACACGGCGAAGAAGACGACCCACTGGTCGACGACGTACGGGAGGTTCCGCGGGTACACCGACGGGAGCCGGGCCGCGACTCGGACGCTCCCTCGTTTGTCCGCCACCGTCTCGTACAGCGATTCGAGGAACCGGAGCGGCGTCATCGCGGGCGGCGTGGTCGACGCCCGTTCAGCCGCGAGGCGTTCGTAGAGGAGGCGGGCGATGCCGGCGACTGCGTCGAGCGCGAACACCACCGCGATCGTGAGTGCGCTCTCCGAGAACAGCGCCCCGACGACCAGGGTCGCGTTCAGCGCGAGAACGATGCCGAGGAGCCCGGCTGTCCCGCTTCGCATCCAATGATAATTTCGGGATGTTTCACTTGAATCTATTCATTCCGGCGGGGTGCGTCCGGGCCCGCTCCGTAGCGTGTAGCCGGCGGCGTGCCGCCAGCCGCGGTCCGAGTCGGAGCCGGTGGCCCGGAGCGACCACCAGACGTCTGTCGGCACTCGTCCGGCTAGCAGGCGTCGAGCTCTGTCGGAGTCCCGTACCCGCTGCAGACGTCGACCACGTCGGGGCCGGCAATCGTGTTCGCGTACTCGAGGAGCGCCCCGACCACGGCCCCGCAAGCGACACCGCCGGCGATGGGGAACGCGATGCCGAGCGCCGTACACGTCCCGTACGCGGTCGCTTCGAGCCCGACAGAGAGGAGAATCGAGATCATGGCGAGGCAGCCGCCACAGCCGAGGTTGTTGTCGGCGATCTCTTGGAACGCTCCGGATTGGCCGAGCGAGACGAGCGACCCCGCGAATCCGGGCTTGATGCCGAGCAGGAACTTGCTGAGCGTCCGCTTCGGGAGCTTGTCCTGTGCCTCGGCGACGAGTTCGATGAGGACCTCTTGCGAGTCGACGATGAGTGTCGAGGTCTTGATCGCGATGTCGTCTATCGTGGTGTTCTGAGCGTTCTCGATGGCGTTCGAGATGATGTCGCTGGCCGTCTCCTTGGTGATGTCGCCGACGGTGGACGCGAAGTCCGAGAGCGTGTCCCCGAACGCGTCGAGGAGGTCCTGCGGGCTCGGGACGTCCGGCACCCAGTCGGGAACCGAGAACCACTGAGTCGTGTACGTGCCGCCCGCACTCCCGTCGAAGACGTCGACGGACGGACCGGCGTCCGTCGCGGAGCGGTGCTTCGTCCCGCGCTCGAAGGTCTGGACGTCGAACGACGACCCGCGGGCCGGGTCGCTGAGTTGGTGGACGGAGAGCTTGCGCGGGTTCCCGTCGTCCGCGAGCCACTGGAGTTCGTAGTTGGCCTGCTGGACCTCGTTGGACCGGCGCACCCGACTCAGGTGGGCGGAGCCGAAGTCGGCCTCGGGGAGGTCGGTGAGCTGGAAGAACGCCATGTCCCGGGCCACGTCGCCCGTCGTCGAGGTGGTGCGGAGGGCCTGGGCGTCGTGGCGAATCCGTCCGTCCACCCGCGCCTGAATCTGCTGGAAGGCGCTCGTGCGCTCGAACTGGGCCGCGAGCTGGCGCTTCGCCGACTCGACGGCGTCTTTGTACACCTCGGGGTCGAATCTGATGTCCAGCGCGTCGATGGACACCGCGGCGGGACGGCCGCGGTACTTCACGGCTTTCGTCTGACCGGCGTCGACCGTGAACTCTGCTCGCTGCGTGTCCTCGCGGTCGAGGGCGACGCCCTCGCTGGCTTCGACGGCGAACGAGACCGAGGTGTCGGCCGGCGCGGAGCAGAGCAGCCGCTTCGAGGTCTCCCAGACCTCGACGGCCGCGCCGTTCTCGTGCTCGATCTGTTCGACGTTCCCGTCGTAGCGGGCGACGACGTCGCGGGCCGTCGGCGACCCGGTGACGGTCCCGTCGGCGGCGCGGGCGCCCGTCCCCTGTTCGATTCGGGCCGCGTCGGAGGTGTGGACGGTCGCGTCCGCGTTCCCGCCGGTGATGTGGAGCTTTCCGGGGAGGTTAGAGGGGAGGACGTCCCCGGCGTCGACCGGCGACCCCTGCTTGAATACCTTCACGTCGTCGGCCGGTTCGAGGTAGGTGAGCTCGCCGGAGTACTTGAAGTCGGTGCGTCCCCGAATCGTGCCCGTGACGCGTCGGGGGTTCGGCTGGTCGAGGTCCGCGTCGACCGCTTCAATGCCGCCGCTCGCGGAGATGTCGACGTCCGTTCTGCCGCGGGCGACGACCGACAGCGACTTCTCCGGGTGGGCTTCGGCGTCGAAGCGCTCGCCGTTGATCGTCACGTCGACGCGCCCGGTCGTGGTGATTTCGACGACCTCGCCGCTGAACTCGTAGGCGTGGGTGTCGTCGGCGAGCGTCGCCGACGCGGTCCCGGAGTCGACGGCTCCCCGGGGCGCCTGCTTCGGGGAGAGCGTCCCGGAGACGGCGAACTCGTACTGGGCGTCGCCGTCCGCTCGGAGGGTGAGCGTCCGCGTCCGGGTCGGGCCGTCTCGGCTGATGGAGCCGCGTTCCGTCACTTTCGTCGCTTTGCTCGCGGAGCGGGCGCCCGCCATCGCGGGCCCCACCGAGAGGCCGCCTGCGGCGGCTGCGGCCGTCTTCAGGACGCTCCGTCGGGAGAGTCCGTCGCTATCTGCATCTCTATCTACCATGCAAAAAATAGCTAAGTTCCAGTTCTAATAGTAGTTTCTAAATTCAATTTATTCCAGTTGTGTATTTAATGTGTGTGATGGGGCGCGGCGTCGACTCGCGGACCGAAGCATACGTACCGTGCGCCCCCGAGAACACGCACATGACTGTACTGGAGGACGCGCGGCGGGTGCTGGCGGAGGACCCTATCTGTGACGCCTGCGTGGGCCGGTGTTTCGCGGAGCGGAGCTTCGGGCTGTCGAACGCCGAGCGCGGGCGGGCGCTGCGGACCGCGGTGGCGCTGGAGGACGACGAACCATACGAGGAGCCCGAGGAACCGTGCTGGGTGTGTGAGGGGGCGTCGGGTCGGTTCGACGAGTTCGCGGACCTCGTGGTCGAGGCCATCGAGGACGTGTCCTTCGACACGTATCAGGTGGGGACGCGAGCGCCACCGCTCGTGGAGGAGAACGAGACGATGCTGCGCGATGTAGCAGGGTTGGACGAGGATGCGGGCGAGCTGTTCAAGTCCGAGTGCAACCGCGAGGTCGGGAAACGCGTCGGCGACCGCACGGGCGCGGAAGTGGACTTCGGGCGGCCGGACGTGCTCGCAGTGCTCGACGTCAGAGACGAGACCGTCGAGGTGACTGTGAACTCGGCGTTCGTCTACGGTCGGTACCGCAAGCTGGACCGCGAGATTCCCCAGACGAAGTGGCCGTGTTCGGACTGCAACGGGACGGGGACGCTCGTGGACTCGCCGTGCCCGCACTGCGACGGCACCGGCTTCCTCTACCCGGAGAGCGTCGAGCAACTGACCGCGCCGCCCGTCGTCGAGGCGATGGACGGGTCGGCGGAGTCGTTCCACGGCGCGGGCCGCGAGGACATCGACGCGCTGATGCTCGGGACCGGCCGGCCATTCGTCGTGGAGGTCGAGGACCCACAGGACCGCCACCCGGACGCCGAGGAACTCCAGGAGGCCATCAACGACTACGCGGACGGGAAGGTCGAGGTGGAGGGGCTGCGCGTCGCTGACTACGGAATGGTCGAGCGCGTGAAGGAACTCGACGCCCGCAAGCGCTACCGGGCCGAGGTCGAGTTCGACGCGCCCGTGAGCGACGACGACCTTCAGGCCGCGATCGACGAACTCGACGGCGAGACCATCGAGCAGGAGACCCCGAATCGGGTCGACCACCGGCGCGCGCACCTCGTGCGCGAGCGAGACGTCTACGACATCGAAGCCGACCTCGAAGACGACACGCACGCGACCGTCGAAATCGAGGGCGAGGGCGGGCTCTACATCAAGGAACTCGTGTCCAGCGACGAGGGGCGAACGAATCCGAGCCTCGCGGGCCTGCTCGGCGTCGGAGCCGAGGTCACCGCGCTCGACGTGGTAGCCGTGGAGGGCGAAGCGGAGGCCTTCGAGGACACCGAGTATCTGCACTGAGATGCCGGATTTCGGCGTGGACGAGGCGGGGAAGGGGCCGGTTCTGGGGTCGATGTTCGCGGCGGCGGTGGCGGGCGACCCCGGCGACCTCCCCGACGGGGTCGCGGACTCGAAGCGCCTCGCCCCCGGCCGCCGCGAGACGCTGGACGAGGCCATCCGCGAGTCGATGCGGGTGGGGGTCGCGGAAGTCTCGGTTGAACGTATCGACGACCCGGAGACAGACATGAACGAGCTCGGCGTCGCGGCGCAGGTCGACGCGCTCGGGCAGGTCGCCAGCGACGGCCTCGCGGGCTACGTCGACGCCGCCGACGTTGACGAGGCCCGGTTCGGAGCGCGCGTCGCGGCGGCTGTCGACGCCGACGTGGACGTGACCGCGGAGCACGGCGCGGACGACGAGTACGACCTCGTGGCGGCGGCGAGCGTCGTCGCGAAGGTCGCGCGGGACGCCCACGTCGACGCGCTCGCCGACGAGTACGGCGAGGTCGGCTCCGGCTACCCGAGCGACCCGACGACGAGAGACTTTCTGGAGCAGTACGTCCGCGAGCACGGCGAACTCCCGGGCTGCGCTCGGGCGTCCTGGCAGACGAGCGAGGACGCGCTGGCGGCGGCCGAGCAGTCCGCGCTCGGAGACTTCTAGTCGTCGGACGTGGGCACGTTCGACTGCTTGGCGTCGATGCCGCGGCGGCGCGCGTCCAGTTCCGAGAGTGCGTAGACGAGGCCGACGAGGACGGGGACACCGACCGGCACCAGGAGCCACGGCGTGACGCGCGTGTACCCCCAGACGACCAGCAGGAGTGCCGCGACGACGACGACCGTGACGGCGTAGTAGAGCTGCGTGCGGACGTGGTCGATGAGGTCAGCGCCGGTGAACGTCGCCGACAGCACCGTCGTGTCCGAGATGGGGGAGGCGTGGTCGCCGAAGATGGCCCCGGAGAAGACGACGCCGACGACCGCCGACACCATCGTGTGGGTGCCGGCGAGCTCCCACGCGACCGGCACCGCGATGGGGGTGACGATGCTCATCGTCCCCCACGAGCTCCCCGTGGAGAACGCGACGAACGCGGCCGTGAACAGCACGACGACGGGCAGCAGTTCGGGCGTCAGGAAGCCCCCGACGACGTTCGCGACGTAGTCGGCGGTCCCGAGCGCTTCGACGACGTTCCCGATGGACCACGCCAGCACGAGAATGGTGACGGCGGTGAGCATGATACCGAAGCCGTCGATGGTGGTATCGACGCTCTCGCCGAGCGAGAGAACGCCGTAGAACAGACCGAGGAGGTACGTGGAGACGACCATGGCGAACGACCCGAAGATGAGCGCGAGCGCGTAGTCGGCGTCCACGACCATGTCGTAGAGGGTGGCGTCGGGGGTGTACCCGGTGTACAGCGCGGACGCGAGGGTGACAGTGATGAGGACGGCGATGGGGCCGAAGAAGGACAGCAGCCTGGGGTTCTCGACGCTCGGCTCCCCGAGTTCCTCCTCGACGTCCTGCATCGGGGTGGCGTCGTCGCGCGTGACGGCACCCGTCGTCGACGCCCGGTGTTCGGCACCGAGCATCTCGCCGAAGTCCCGGCGGGTCAGGACGACGATGGCGACCATCGCGACGGCGAGGATGGAGTACATGTTGAAGGGAATCGCCTGCAGGAAGATTTCGAACGAGCCGGGGCGCTCGGCGAGCGAGAGTTCGGCGTAGCCCGCGTCGATCATCGACAGCTGGAACGCCACCCACGACGAGATGCCGAGCGTGGCGACCGGGGCGGCCGTGGAGTCGACGATGTAGGAGAGCTTCTCCCGTGAGATGCCGAGGTGGTCGGAGACGTCTTTCATCGTGGAGCCGACGACGGCGGTGTTGGCGTAGTCGTCGAAGAACAGCAGGATGCCGAGCAGCCACGCGACCATGCCGGCCGAGCGCTTGCTGTCGATGCGCTGGATGGCCCAGTCGCGGACGGCGTGGCTGCCGCCGAGCCGCCAGATCATCCCGACGGCCGACCCGAGCAGGAGCGTGAAGATGATAATCTGGGCGTGGAACGTCGACCCGTCTCCGCCGTTCGCGTCCACCTGCGAGATGGAGCGAGCGATCCAGTCGAAGGTCTGTTCGAGGCCGACGCCGCCCGTGAAGATGACCGCGCCGGCCCAGACGCCGACGAACAGCGACAGCACCGCCTTCCGGGTGACGATGGCGAGCGCGATGGCGAGCAACGGCGGAACGACAGAGAGTGCGCCGAACTCAGACATACAACGCCAGTTCATTTCCAGCGGTTTAAACTCACGCTCAGAGGGCGAGACGAATCGCACAATCCACACGTTTAACCCCGGTTCGCGGCAACGACCGGCAACGATGGCCGCAGAGAGTCTGGACGCGCCGGACCCCGAGGCGTTCGTCGCGGCGGCGAAGGCGGCGTTCCGGGACGGCGCGGTGTTGAGCGTGCAGGCGCGCTGCGAGGTGGAGTACGAGGGCCGCACGAGCGGCTACCTCGCCGAGGGCGACCGACTGCTCGTCGCGAAGCCGGACGGGACGTTCCTCGTCCACCAGCCGACGGGCCACAAGCCCGTGAACTGGATGCCGGGCGGCGGCACGGTCGAAGCCCGCGAGAGCGAGGGCGAGGCCGTCCTGCTGGCGCGGCGCACGAACCCCAGCGAGCGCGTCGAGACCCGGCTCCACGAGGTCTACGGTGTCACGCGGTTCGACGCCGAGGACGGCGCGACCTACGAGGAGTCCGGCACGGAGGCCGAAATGCACGAGTACATCCAGGCCAACCCCGAGGAACTGGAGTCGGGGCTCCGCATCGTCGAACACGAGCGCGAGACGAAGTACGGCTTCGTGGACTTCTACGCCGTCGACGAGGACGGCACGCCGGTCGTCGTCGAGGTGAAACGCATCCAGGCGACGCTGAACCACTTCGACCAGCTCAAACGCTACGTGGAGCTGTACGACGAATCGAACGACAAAGTTCGGGGCATGCTTGTCGCGCCGTCGGCCTCCGAGCGCGTGCGGCGCGCGCTCCGGGACAACGGTCTGGAGTTCGTCGAACTCGCGGAGTTCGGGCTGGACGCGAAGGGAGCCACCGAGGCGAAGCTCACCGACTTCTGAGCGCCGGCGACCGGACCGCGACCGCGGCGCTCACGCCCGGCGGAGGCTGAGCGCGACGGTCGTCCCGTCCGCCCCGGCGTCGAAAGAGAGGTCACCGCCGTAGACGTCGGCGACCCAGCGTACGACCCAGAGCCCGAGCCCGCTGGCGTGTTCGAGCTGGGTGACGTCGGTCTCGCCGGTGACGACTGCGGTCTCGGTGTCCGGAATACCGGGGCCGTCGTCGACCACTTCGAGGACGACGCGGCCGCCATCGACGGTCGCCGAGAGCACGACCGACGGCGAACCGTCGTCGTGGTGCTCGCACGCGTTCTCTACGAGCTCCGCGAGCGCGTCGCGGAGGTAGTCGCCGGCCTCGACAGCCACGCCGTCGGGCACGTCGACCGCGATGTCGGCGTCGGGGTGGTCGCTGCGGGCGTCGGCAGCGACCTCGTCGGCGAGCGCGGAGAGGTCGACGCTGCGGGCGGTGACGTCGCCGTCCACGAGCGTCTGCACGAGCCCGCTGCGGTCGTGAATCGCCGAGAGCTCCTCGCCCGCGCCGTGGACGGCCGCGGCGACCGCTTCCGGGTCGTCGTCGCCCGCGGCGGCCGGCTCGACGCGGTTCGCGTAACTGAACAGCAGTTGGGCGAGCGTCCGGAGGTCGTGGCGGACCACGCGGGACAGCACGTCGAGTTTCCGTCGTTCGCGGGCGAGTTCGGTCGCGCGGATGCGGCGCACGTCGTTGACGCCGATGAGGACGTGTGCGACGGCGCTCACCGCGACGACGACGGTGCCGGAGAAGACTGGCGCGGCCGGCACGGACGCGACGGCCGCCTGGTACGCGAACAGGAGCGCGAGCGCCGCGCCGATGACCAGGATGCCCAGGAGGTTCCAGCCCGCGACGCGGAGCGCGTGCTCGGGGGCGACGTCCAGGTAGACGAGCCCGTAGCCGGCGGCGACGAGCGCCAGCCCGACTAGAGTCCCGAATCCGGCCAGCAGGAGACCGGAGGTCGGGGGCGCGCTGGTCGCGACGTGGACGGCCATCACGGCGACGACCGCCACTCCGGTCAGGGAGACGCTGGCGGCGGCTGCCGTGCGACGAAGCGAAGACATGCGTCCACGACGAGCGGCCAGGTCGAAAAGCGTAGCGACAGCGGCGGCGAGCGGATGCCGGCCGCGTTACCGGTTGTCCGTCAGGAGCCGCCGGAGCACGTCACCGTACGCCGGGCGGGTGACGATGACCCCGACGAGCACGCCGAGGATGGTGACGAGTGCGAACCCGCGGAGGTCACCGAGGCTGAGCACCGCCAGCGGACTCATCGCGAGGATGGTGGTGGCGGCCGCTGCGCCGATGACCCACAGCGCCTTCCGGAAGCGGCTCTGGAAGACCCGCGAGGAAGACACCTCCTCGGTCATCACCTCGTCGGCGATGATGACGAGGTCGTCCACCCCTGTCCCGATCACCGCGATGAAGCCGGCGAGGTGCGAGAGGTCGAGCGCGAGTCCGGACACCGCCGCGAACCCGAGGAGGATGACGACCTCGGAGAGCGCGGTCAGCACCATCGGGAGGGCGACTTTCGCCTCGCCGTACCGGAGGAACACCATCAGCGCGACCGCGAGGGCGGCCGCGATGCCGGTGACGAGCGTCAGCGGCTTGTAGCGGTCCGCGAAGCTCGGGGAGACGTAGTAGGAGTCCTGGAAGACGAGGTCGGCCGGGAGCGCGCCGGCCTGAAGGTTCACCTGGAGGTCGCGGGCCTCCTCCATGGAGTTCGCGGTGATGGTGAACGTCGGGTTATTCGCGAACGTGCCCGACCGGAGGTCCGCCGCAAGGTCGGGGCTCATGCTGGCGTCGTAGACGACATCGCCGTCGAGAGTCGTCAGCAGACAGTAGCCGCCGTCCGGGTACCGGCAGTTGCTGGTGCCGGACTGGCTCGTGAACCCGAGGCGCTGCATGTCGCTCGCGAAGCGCTCGCCGGCGGACTCGCTCAGCTGGACCGGGACGATGGGCCGGCCGCGCGTGTTCCGGGTCGGCTGGTCGACCTCGACGAGCTCCTCGCCGCGGAGGACGGTGGTGTTGGTCTGCGTCCCGTTCTCGCCGGGGTAGAACGCCCACAGTTCGACCTCGCCGCGGCCGCGGATGAGGTCCTGGACCTGGGTGGCGTTCTGGCCGGGCACCTCGACGACCACGTAGTGGGAGCGGTCGCCGCCCTGCGTCTGGATGTCGTAGACGTCGGCACCGCCGAGGCCGGTGGCGTCGACTTTCGACTCGATGATGGAGACGATGTTGTCCCGCGTGGCCTGCGTGACGCCGACGGCTACGGAGTCCGGCTCGTAGCCGGCGTCGGTCAGCGCGGCCTCGACGTCCGAGGGCGCGACGTCCTGATAGACTTCGACGGTGTCGCCGGCGGGCCGGGCGCGGACGTCGCCGCGTTCGACGTCGAGTGCGGTAGCGACCGCCTCGGCGATGTCACCCTCGTTGTCGACAGTGACGTCGACGCCGTCGGCAGTGACGCCGGTGACGGTCGCCCGCAGTCGGACGCCGCCGGAGAGTTCGAGCCCGTAGTTGAGGTTCGTCGGGCCGGAGGCCGCTTCGGCCTGCTGGCCGCTCCCGCCGCCACCGCCGGCACCGACGCCGGGCGCGAACAGGGCGACGGAGCTACCGAGCAGGAGGACGACGAGCGTGGCGACCCGCCAGTTCTCGCGGAACCAGCTCATCGGTTCACCCCCTCGAACTTGTACCAGCGAAGCAACGTGACGTTCAGCATGTAGGTGTTCATCAGGTCAGTCGTCAGTCCCATCACGAGCACGATGCCGATGGCGGACATCAGCTTGATGCCGAAGATGTAGGAGGCGACGGTCATCACGGCCATCGCGGCGATGGAGGTGACGGTCATCGTGACACCGGTCTTCATCGCGCGGTCGACGCTCTCCCAGAAGTCTCCGGAGCGCCGGAGCACGTGGTTGTTCAGGAGGATGTCGGAGTCGACACTGTAACCGATGAGCATCAGCAGCGCCGCGACGGTGCCCAGCGAGAGCTTGATGTCGAAGATGTTCATCAGTGCGACCGGCACGACGATGTCGCTGAACGCGGAGACGACGACGGCGATGCTCGGCACGAACGTGCGGAACAGCGCGAACACGAGCAGGCTCATCCCGAGGAACGCGCCCGCGACGCCGAGCAGCGCGAGTTCCTGCGTCGAGGAGCCGAACGTCGCGGAGACGCTCTGTGATTGGACGATGTCGAGTGTCACGTCGGAGTCGTCACGGATGTCCGGAACCTCCTCGCTCTGGAAGGTCAGGAGATACTGGTTACCGCCCGTGCCGACCGACCGGGCGTTGACCGGCTCTGTCTCGAACGCCGCTGCGACTTCGGACTGTGAGGCGTCTGACTCTGCGACCAGCTCCGACCCGCCAGTGAACTCGATGCCGGGAGAGACCGGCGAGCCGGTGGTGGCCATCCACCCGCCGATGACGGCGAGTGCGACGACCAGCACGGCCAGCGGCGGCGCGGCGAGCTGCCGCATAGAGTACTGGCTGAGGTCGACGTCGGGGACCTCGAACCGTGGCATGCCTGCGGCTGGGATGCGACGGTGGTTAAGGCTTCTTATCCCCGGCTACGCGCCGGCGTCGTCAGTGGACGAAGCGCTCGGGGAGCCGGCCGCGCAGCGGCTCGGGGACGAATCCGACGAGCCGACGAACGACCCGGGGGAGCCGTCGCCGGACCACCGCGTAGCCGATGGAGACAGCGAGCGCGAGTCCAGTGACCTGCTGGACGGTGGGGCCGAACGCGAGCGCGGCGGGGACGCCGACGCCGGCGGCGAGGACGACGTCTTCCGGGGAGCCGTCGTAGCGGACGAACCGCCGGGGCGCGAGCCAGCGGCCGTGGAAGTGGCTGTAGACGGCGCGCTCGCTGGTCGCCTCCCACGGTTCGAGTTCGAGGCCGCCACCGAGCGCGTCGCCGGCGGCGTGGAGTGCGGCGGCCGCGAGGAAGACGGCGGCAGCGGCGGTCCACGGCCCCGGGGCGAGGACCGCTGCGAGTCCGGCGGCCGAACCGGCGAGCGCGTAGTAGACGGGGAAGTGGAGCGTTCGACGGTGGCCGGCGTAGAGGTCGAGGTCGGGGAAGACGCCACCTGCGAGGCCGGCGGCCGCGAGGACGGGGGCGTGGTCGGGCGCGAAGAGCGTGGCGAGCGCCGCGACTGCGAGCCCCGCCATCGCGTGTGTCGTCGCCATCATGTAGTGACCAGTACGCGTCACCCCCTCTTCAGCGTGTCGCCCCTGAAACAACAGAATCAGCGACAGCTCCAAGCGCGTGCCACTCGTACACACGAACATGGCCACCACCAGCGTCACGCTCGCGTACCCCGCGGACGTCTCCGACTGGGGGTACGACCAGCTCACCACCGGCCACATGCGCGCCTACCTCAAGAAGACGAAAGGGCCCGCCCGCGAGGGCGACACCTGGAGCGTGTTCCTCGACGTCGGCTGCTGCGGCGACAGCCCCGACGTGCCGCTCACCGTCACCGCGGTCGACGACGACGGCGAACTGAGCGAGGACACCGAACTCCGCTTCGAGGAGGGCGCGGCCTGCGGCGTCGAATCCGGCTGGGAGGTCCAGAGCGAAGCCGGCCCCAGCTAGCGCCGGCGAACGCGATTGTCCTGTCGCGTCAGGGGAGGTAGCGCACGCTCACGAAGTCGTCGCCGGACCGAATCTCCACGTGGTCGATGCCGATGCGGGCCGCCCGCGAGACCGTCTGTTCGTCCTCGGCGACGTCCGCGACGGCGTCGTCGACGTTGTCCGCGCCGACCGACAGCACGTGGACTTCGCCGACGCCCGCGCGCTCGGCCGTCGCCAGTTCGCCCTCCGGCAGCCCCTCGGCCAGGTCGCGGGCCTGCGGCGTCGGCGTCTCGTCGCTCACGCGGACCGGAATGTCCACTCGCTCCACGACCTCGACGACGCTGTACGTGACGTTCATCGGCGGGTCCGGCGACAGAGTCGCCTCCAGCACGTCGCCGGCCGCAACGCCGGGATTCTCCGAGAGCGTGTGCACCTGGGCGTCCGAAACGTCGGTGAGGATGGCCGAGTCCTCGCTGGCCTCCGTCACGAAGAACGTGGCCGTCTTCGCCTGCTCGTCGCTCATTGCTCGCGGGTAGGCCGTCTCCGCGTTTCCCTGTTTCGACCGAGCCGCGTTCAGGATCGGAGCCGGCGGTGGACGGCGTACACGAGCAGCGCGCCCGCCAGCGGGACCAGGAAGGACAGTGCGGGCGGCAGCGCGTACAGCGCCTCCACGACCGGTGCGAAGACGCCGCTGGGTTCCGGCCGAGTCGTCAGCTCCTCGCCGACGCGGAACTCCGCCGGCATGGACGCGACAACGCCGAGGTAGACAGAGAGCGCGAAGACGTAGCCGCTGGCGGCGAGCGCCGGGTCGTAGCGCTCCCGGACCGACAGCTCGCGGCGGTGACGCCGAGCCACAAGCAACACGGGCGCGACCAGCGGGAAGAACACGAACAGCCCGAGGACGACGTAGAACGTCCGAGAGAGCGTCAGCGACCCCCCGGTCGTGCCGGTCGTGTTCCCGACGAGCACGACGAGCGCGCCCGCCATCAGGAACGCGAACAGGCCGCCGAGGACCGCCGCGACGACGGCGTAGCTCTTGAACAGTCGGGAGTCCGACGCCCGGAACGCGTACGGGAACGCCGTCAGCAGGCCGGAGTAGCTGTCGAACCGTCCCATCGCTCGAAGCTCCGGACCCGGCGAGCAAAAGCGCGGCGACTCCCGACCGCGACTGCAGCCCGTGAACACGACGGCCAGCCTTAATCAGTTCTGGCCTGACGACCCAGACGTGCGTGACGAAGTGAAGCAGGGGCTGTACGGTGTCGTCGCCTGGGTCGCAGTCGGGACGGCGCTGCGGGTCGCGGTCTCGAAGTGGGCGGTCGTCGACGCCCTGGCGCAATCACTCGTGGGAGCCACCGTCTTCGGTGTGGTGTACGGGTACATGACGTACCGCCGCGCCGACTGACCGGCGGCGACCAGCTACCATCAAGTAGCCGGGCGTCGCCCGTCCACACATGCGAGTAGACATCGGGAACGCGCTCGCCGCGACCGCCCGCCCGGGGGTTTCGGCGGACGCCCTCGACCGACTGGACGACCGGGTCGCCGCGGCCCACGACCGCATCGCCGACGGCATGGCCGACAGCGAGTTCGGCTACGCCGCCCTGAATCTGCCCGAGACAGCCGACCCGGCCGCCGTCGAAGCGGCCGTCGAACCGCTCGCGGACGCCGACACGCTCCTGACCGTCGGCATCGGCGGGAGCGCGCTCGGCGCGGCGACGCTCGTCGACGCGCTCGGCGACGGCCTCGACTACCACGCCCTCGACAACGTCGATCCCGCGCACGTCCGGGACCTGCTGGCCGACCTCGACCTCGCCGACACCGTCGTGCACGTCGTCTCGCGGTCCGGCACGACCGCCGAGACGCTCGCGAACTTCCTCGTCGTCCGCGACGCGATGGCCGACGCGGGCGTCGACTGGACCGAACGCACGCTCGTCACGACCGGCGTCGAGGGGAACCTCCGGGACCTCGCCGACGACCACGGCCTCCCCGTACTCGACGCGCCCGAGGGCGTCCCCGGCCGGTTCTCGGCGCTCTCCACGGTTGCGCTCCCCGCGGCCGCGCTCGCCGGTGTCGACCTCGACGAACTGCTGGCCGGAGCGGCGGCAGGCAGGGACGCCCTGTCGGGGTCGCTGTACGACTGTCCCGCGTACGCCTACGGCGCGGTCGCCTACGCGCTCGACGTGCGGGGCGCGAGCGTGAACGCGATGCTGCCGTACGCCGAGGGCCTGGAGACGTTCGCAGAGTGGTTCGCGCAGCTCTGGGCGGAGAGCCTCGGGAAGGACGGCCTCGGACAGACGCCCGCGCGGGCGCTCGGCGCGACCGACCAGCACAGCCAGCTCCAGCTCTACCGGGCCGGCCCCCGCGACAAGCTCGTGACGATGGTCCGGCCGGAGTCGCGGCCCGACTGCGCGATTCCCGAGACCGACCTCGACGGACTAGACTACCTCGCGGGCGGCGACCTCGGCGGGCTGCTGGACGCCGAGTTCGAGGCCACCGAGGCGAGCCTTGCGGAGTCCGGCGTTCCCTCCGTCCGCGTGGAGCTTCCCGCCGTCGACGCGCACTCCCTGGGCCGGCTCCTGTTCGATATCGAGGCGGCCTGCGTGCTCGCGGGCGAACTCTACGGCGTCGAGACGTTCACCCAGCCCGCCGTCGAGTGGGGGAAAGACGCCGCCCGGGGCCTGCTCCGCGGCGAGGCAGACCTCCCCGAGAAAGACGTTCTCGTCGTCGAGTAGTCAGGCCTATGCCGTCCGGGTGCTGACCCCAGAACGTGACAGACCGGTACGCGCAGACCGTCGCGTTCGTCGTCGCCGGCGTCGGCGTCGCGTCGGCGTTCCTCGACTGGACGCCCGCCCCAGCGGTCGCCGCGCAGGTCGCGGGCGGGGCCGCTGCGGCCGCCGCACTCGCGTTCGCCGTGCGACGCCACGGGAGCGGGCCGCGCTGGCTCGACTCGGCCGGCACGGCGGCCGGCGGCGTACTCGCGCTCGCCGCGGCGGGCGCAGTCCTCGAACTGAACGGCCCGCTCGCCGCCGGGCCGGTAGTGGCGCTGTTCGCGGGTCTCGCCGTCCTCGCCGCCGGCGCGGCGGCCATTCGAGGCGTCGGGAAAGACGGCGTCCGCACCCGGGAGCGAGCGGCGTTCGGTGCGACCGTCGCGTCGGTCGCCGCGCTCGTCTTCGGCAGCCTCCTGGCCGCCGCCATCGTTCCGCTCGCCCCCGACGCGCCCGTCGTCCGGTGGCCCTTGAACACCGCCGTCGGGAGCGTCGGCTTCGGGCTCGCCGGACTCGCGGTCGTCCAGGCGTTCGACGGACACGTCGACGTGAGCGCTCCCGGCCGGCGAGACGTCGTCGTGGCCGTCGTCGGCGTCGCCGCCATCTTCGCGCTCCACCTGCTGTTGAACGCCGTCGTCACGGTGTTCTCGCTCCCGCAGAGCACGCACGGCCTCGTCGAGACCGCCCGGGACAACCCCCAGATTCTGCCGCCGCTGGCCGTCGTCTCCCTGCTGTTCATCGGCCCCGGTGAGGAACTGCTCGCGCGCAACGGCGTCCAGCAGTTCCTCTACGGCGCGTACTCGCGGACCGGCGCGGTCGTCGTCGCGTCGTTCGTCTTCGGCGCTGCCCACCTGCTCTCGTACGCGGGCGCTGGCGTCGCTCCGGGGGCCGTTCTGGTCGCCCTCACGCGGGTGTTCCTCGTGTCGCTCGTGCTCGGCGTCGCCTACGAACGCACGGACGACCTGTTCGCGCCGGTCGTCGTCCACGGCGTCTACGACGCGGTCCAGTTCGGGCTGGCGTACCTCCAGTTCTCGTAGCGTCAGACGCGAGGCTGACTAACCATTACGTGGACGCAGTGTGGAATAGATTCGCATGCCCCGGAAGTACTCGGTCGTCTGCGAGGACTCGCTCGCAGCGGACATCGAGGCGCTGGCGCGGGAGTACGACATCTCCGAGCAGGAGGTACTCCATCAGCTCGTCGAAGTCGGCCTCGAAGCCCGCGACTAGTTCGGGTTCTTGCGCTCCAGGGGGCTCCCACAGACGGGACACCGGTCGCGGTCGTCGTCGAACTCGCGGCCACAGCCCTGGCACTGGAACCGCCAGTCGCGGCGCTCGCTGATGCCGTCCTGCGCGATGACCTCGACCGCCACGCCGAGTTCGGCGGCGACGTTCTGCATCGCGTAGTCGTCGGTGACGAGCGTCGCGTCGAGTTCGTGCGCGGTCGCGAGCAGCCGGCGGTCGGTCTCGGAGAGCACGTCGTCGTCGCCGGTCGCCTTCGCCGCGGTGCGCGTGCGCTGTCGGGCGTCCTGCCCGGGCACGTGGACCTGCATGCCGCTACCGGACGCGGCGTCGAAACGGAACGCCGCCGAGTCAGTGAGCTCTTCGCGGACTTCGGGCACCGACGCCGTCGGACCGTCGGCGTCGTACTCGTGAATGAACGCGGAGGCGTCTAGGACCTGCACTATCGCTGCACGACGATGTAGTCTTTCACGGCCTGCACGCGACCGACCGGCACCCGGTAGCGGCCGTCGCTGTCCTTGGGGAAGTCCGCCGCGACGGACTCCTCGGTCTGCTCGACGAGGAGGTGTTCGAGCTTCCCGGATTTCAGGTCCATCGTGATGTTGTACAGCATCCCGAGCTCCGTGCCGTCGGACCCCATCACGGCCTTCCCGGAGAGGTTCTCGGCGAGGATGTCGGCCATACAGGGGCAGACTGTCGGGATTCACATAAACCCCGCGGGGTCGTCGGACGCCCGGCGGACGGCCCGACGCGGGCAGCAACGGTGAGGCCGGGACGGGGCGACGGCTACGAGCCCTGGTTCGAGGTGTCCGGCCGGCGAGGGTGCGACAGATTAGGTACTACTTGCGGCAGAGCGGACGCTGCCGTAGACGCTGCCGAGGTACGCGAGTCGACTGCCGAGGTACGCGACGCCGAAGACGACGACGGATAGCGGGTCAGAGCGGAACAGGAGTACGATACACGCGGTGACGAAGAGCCCGACGTCCAGTTCGCTCGCCCACCGTCCGAGTCTCAGCATCGGAACGAGGTCCTGGTGTCGCATCACCGGCGGGTAGCCGGCGCCGAGCGCGAGCCCCAGAAGGGCGCCGCCGAGGACGACCAAACTGTCCGTGTCGGGAACCCACTCCGATACGGGCGCGACTAGGTCGAAGGACAGAGCGAAGTAGAGTCCGCCGCCGAATGCCACCGCGAGCGCGACCGTCTGAAAGAGTGTGTAGGCGAACGCCGGTCGGCTCGCGTAATCGATTTGTGTCGCGTAGAACTGTTCGAGTTCCGTTTCGTACCGGCGGATACCGAGGTAGAGCGTGACCCCCAGAAGCCCGGCCACCCCACCGAGAACAACTGCTACCCACAGCCCTTCGAGTGCGCCAACGGCCACCATGAGGACCGACGGTAGGACCAAGAATCCTGAACCTAACCGCTGCAGTGTTGTCCGATTCACGTTCAATCCGACCCCACGGCTGCGGAAATATGCTCTGGTGGGATTGGGGTCCTGCGTGCTGGACGGGTCGGTCAGTCGGGGCGAGGGTCAACCGGCCCGCCACGGCGTGACGATGGAATTAAACCCCGCGGCCCGTTCAGTACGGGTAACGACCGTTCTCTCGGAGGATTCTACTATGTCCGACGCAGACACCACCGACGACCCCGGAGACCTACGCACGCCCATCGTGGCCGTCCTCGGCCACGTCGACCACGGGAAGACCAGCCTGCTCGATAAGATTCGCGGCTCGGCCGTCATCGAGGGCGAGGCTGGCGCTATCACCCAGCACATCGGCGCGACGGCCGTCCCCCTCGACACCGTCTCGGAGGTCGCGGGTAGCCTCGTCGACCCGACCGAGTTCGACCTCCCGGGCCTGCTGTTCATCGACACGCCCGGCCACCACTCGTTCTCGACGCTGCGCTCGCGTGGCGGCGCGCTCGCCGACATCGCCATCCTCGTCGTGGACGTCAACGACGGCTTCCAGCCCCAGACGGAGGAGGCCGTCCGCATCCTCAAGGACACGGGGACGCCGTTCGTCGTCGCCGCGAACAAGGTCGACACCACACCGGGCTGGAACCCGAACCCGGACTCGCCGATTCAGCAGACCTACGAGGCCCAGAGCGACCGCGCGCGCTCGGACCTCGACGAGGCGCTGTACGAACTCATCGGTGAGATGTCCGACCACGGCTTCTCTTCTGACCTCTACTGGCGCGTCCAGAACTTCCAGAAGAACGTCGGCGTCATCCCCGTCTCCGCCGAGACCGGTGAGGGCGTCCCCGACCTGCTGACCGTCCTGATGGGGCTCGCCCAGCGCTACATGAAAGCCGAGATGGAAGTCGACGTGGCGGGGCCGGGAGCCGGCACCGTCCTCGAAGTCAAAGACGAGCAGGGCTTCGGGAAGACCGTCGACGTCATCCTCTACGACGGCACCGTCCGTTCGGGTGACACCGTCGTCGTCGGCGCGCAGAACGACCCCATCGTCACCGAGGTGCGGGCGCTCCTGAAGCCCCGCGAGCTCGCGGAGATTCGCACCGAGAAGCGCTTCGACGACGTCGACTCGATGCAGGCCGCGGCCGGGCTGAAAATCGCCGCGCCCGACCTCGACGACGCGATGCCGGGCGCGCCGGTCCGCGTGGTCGGCGACCGCAGCGTCGAGGAAGTCGTCGCCGAGGTCGAGGCCGAGCTCGCGGAGGTCGCCGTGGAGACCGAGGAGGAGGGCGTCGTCGTCAAGGCCGACACGCTCGGCAGCCTCGAAGCGCTCGTGAACGCGCTCGAAGAGGCCGAGATTCCCGTCATGTCCGCCGAGGTCGGTGACGTCGCGCCCCGGGACGTGGCGATGGCGACGACCGTCGACGAGGACAAACACCACGTCTTGCTGGGCTTCAACGTCGACGTGCTGCCCGCCGCGGCAGAGAAGGCCGAGAACGAGGACGTCCGCATCTTCGACAGCGACGTCATCTACCAGCTCGTCGAGGACTACGAGGCGTTCGTCGAGGAGCGCGAGCGCGCCCAGAAGGAAGCCATCTTCGAGAACATCCGGCGGCCGGCGCGCTTCCGCATCCTCAAGGACCACGTGTTCCGCCAGAACGACCCGGCGGTCGTCGGCGTCGAAGTGGTCTCGGGCACCCTCAAGCGAAACACGCCGGTCGGTCTGATGGAGGGCAACGACGTCGACCGCGTCGGCGTCGTCAAAGGCATCCAGGACCAGGGCGAGGACGTCGACGAGGCCCGGGCCGGCAACCGCGTCAGCGTCTCCATCGACGGCCCGACGGTCGGCCGCGACATCGAGGAGGGCGACGAGCTCTGGGTGGACCTCCCCGAGAAGCACGCGAAAGTGCTCGACCAGGAGCTCAGCGACGAGATTCCGGCGGACGAGCGCGAAGCGCTGAAGTCCTACCTCGACATCATGCGCAAGCGCGACCCCTTCTGGGGGAAGTAGCGACTCACCGCCTGCGAACGCTGGCCAACGTTCTTTTCGCGTGGTGTCGAACGTGGAGAGGATGCCCTCCACGCGGAGCGTAGGCGGCGCGGCGCTGGCAGTTGTTGCTGCTGCACTCGTGGCGGCAGCTGCAGGCATCGAACAGGGGCTACCGGCCACGGTAGCGGTCGAACAGCGCCCGGCCGCGGACGCGTCCGGGCTCTCGCTGTACGGCCTGTTTACGGTGCTCGTTGTCCGAGTGCTCGCGCTGTTCGGGGTGTCCGCGGACCTGACCGCAGTGGGTGCGCCACGCGGGTCGTGGCTGTCGGTCGCGGCCGCTGTCCTGCCCGAGGTGGCAGCGGCGCTCGCAGTGCTGGCCGTCGCCGGAAGCGTGGGCTGGGCGGCGCTGCGGGCGCGAGAGCGGCGGGACACGCGACAGTCGGCTGCCGAGCGGGCGCGCGACTCTGAGGCCGACAGTACCAGCGAGGCCGGCCAGCGACCGCCCGCAAACGCTGTCGAGTCGAACTGGGCGGACGCGGTGGCGGCCGACCGCAGAGACGACACGTCCCGAACCCCCAGCGAGTCGGCGGCGGAGCGAGTCGACGCCGGGGCACCCGAGGACGCAGTCGCGTCGTTGACGCGGCTGTTCCGCGCGGTCAGATACGGCGGACGGACAGCGACAACGAAGCGCGTGCAGCGAGCGACCGAGCTCGCCGACACGGTTCGGGACGCGGAGGATGGCCGAGATGACTGACAGCGCGCTCCTGCGACGCAGCCGCCGCTGGGCGACCTGTGTCGCTGTCGTTCTCGTGGCCCTCGGTGGCCTGTTCGTCGCGGCTGGCGTCGACGCGTCGCAGTACGACTCCGCGGTCGGGGGCGGACTCGTACTCGGCGTGGTGACAGTGGCGTTCAGCACGGGGACCCTCGTCTGGTCGCTCCGACGCCTGCCAGCAGTCGAGGAGCGCGCTCGCGTCGGCCGCTCTGCTCGACGGGAAGAGATGACCCAGGGCGCGACGTTCGACCGACTTGCGGGGTGGCGGGTGCTCCCACCAGTAGTGCCGGCAACGGACCGCGACCGAATCCGGAACCGCCTGCGAGCGGCGGCAGTCGAGGCAGTCGCCGGGAGTGCGGCCTGCGACTACGAAACCGCCCGGAGGCAGGTGCGGCGTGGCGATTGGACGGCCGACGCAGTAGCCGGGGCGTTTCTCGGTGGCTGTCCGCCACCCCGTCGTGTGGTGTGGGCCGCACGCGTCTCCCAGAGTGTCGCGTTCGCGGTCGGAGCACGAGCGACACTCGCGGCAATCGACCGTCAGACCGACGAGGAGAGAACGTGACCTGGGAGCGAACCGGCCGGTGGCGTCCCGCGGCCGCCGCAGCGCTGTTCGTCGTCGCGCTCGGCGTCTACGTCGCTGACGCCGCCGTCCTGCTGGCCGCCGTCGTCCCCGCTGCGTACGCCGCCTACCCCTCGCTCGTGCGGCCGCCCTCACCCGCCGTCTCGGTCGAGCGCACGGTCGCCGACTGCTCGCCCGACGCCGGCGAGCCCGTCGCGGTGTCGCTGCGCGTTCGGAACGACGGAACGTCGCCGCTCGCGGCCGTCGCCGTGGCGGACGACCAGCCGGAAACCCTCGGTGTGAACGGTGACTCGCGACTCGCCACGCCGCTCGCGCCCGGCGAGAGCGTGACCCTCGAGTACGAGGTTACGGCCCGCTACGGCGTCCACGAGTGGGGGTCACCGTCGGTCGTCGTTCGAGACCGAAGTGGCGGCCACGAGACCGCTCGCTCGCCGGTCGCAGGCGGAGACGACCGCATCGAGTGTCGGCCCACTGTCCCCGGGCCGCTCTGCCGTGCAGGAGCGCCACGGTCGGGGCGGCGGGCGTCCGACGCTCGGGGCGCGGGCAGCGAGTTCGGGCACGTCCGCGAGTACCGCCACGGGGACGCACCGGCCCGCGTTGACTGGCGGCGGTTCGCGGCGACCGGCGACCTGCGGACGGTCGTCTCGCCGGTCGCCCAGCGCGGAGCCCTCGTTGTCTGCGTGGACGCTCGCGAAGCCGCCTATCGGGAGCGAGCGGGCGACCACCCGACAGCGGTCGCACACGCAGCCACTGCGGGACGTGCCGTCGCGGCGGCGGCTGCCAAGCGCGGCGTTCAGGTGGGGGCGGCCGCGTTCGGCGCGCAGTTCGACTGGGCGGCACCGACCGGTGGACGGTTCGAACGCAGTCCGGCCGCCACAGTTCTCGACGACCGCGTCGCCGACTGGCAGTCCGAGGGGAGAGAGACTCGCGAAGGCTGGCAGCAATCACTGCGCTCACTGCTGCCCGCGGGAGCCACTATCGTGTTCAGCACGCCGCTCTCCGACGGGGCGGTGGCGGCGTTCGCGCGCCGCCTCGCCACCGACCGGAGTGTCGTCGTGGTGAGCCCCGACGTGACCAGAAGCGACACCGCGGGCGCGCGAGCGGCGAGACTGGAACGCCGACACCGGATTCGAACGCTCCGGAACGAGGGCGTCCCGGTGGTGGACTGGCGGCCGCCCGCGCCGCTGGCCGCCGCTGTCGAGCGGTCGAGGGCTGGGGGCGGGTCGCCGTGAGCGACCAGAACCCGTCGCTGGCCGGCAGCGTCGTAGCCGTCGCGCTCGCCACCGCCACAGCCGGACTCGTCGCCACGACCCAGCTCACCAGAGGGGTTGCGGCAGTCGCCGGCGTCTCGGCCGGAGTGCTCCTGTGCGTTCGCGTCGCCCACCGGAGCGGCACCGCTGCACGGGTGGCGTGTGGCGCGCTCGGCGCGGTCGGTCTCTGGGTTGCCGTCGGTCTCGCCGCTGTCGCGCCGCTTCCGCTCCGCGTCCGTGGCCCGCTCGTACTCGCCGTTCTCGGCGTGCTCGTCCTCGCGTTCGCGGTGACGCCGGTACGGCGTGCGTGGACGCGCGCCCTCATCGAAGCGGGGTTCGCGGCGCTCCTCGCGGCCGGCCTGCTGCGGAGCGTTCTCGTGCCGGTCCCCGTCTGGTACCCGGCCGTCGCCGTCTGGTTGGCCGTGCTCTCGTGGGACACAGCGGCCGTCGCCACGGCCGTGGGTCGTCGCGCACCCGAAGGAGCCGGAACGCGGCGCACGGTCGCTCGCCACCTGGTCGCGAGTGTCGGCGTCGGCGGTGCGGCGGCCGCAGCAGCCGTCGCGGGCTACGCCGCAGTCCCTGCTGTCGACTCGACTACCGGTGTCGCTGTGTTCGCCGCGGCTGCCGTCGTCGCTATCGGCGTCATCGCCGTCAGCGCGTGAGAGCGAGACTGGAGAAACGAGTGTCGGCGTGCGCTCTGTGCCGCGTTACCTGGCCGTCTCGGGAACGTCGTCGCCGAGGGCGTGCTTGACCTGAAGTGCTGCGCTCGCGGCGAGGCCGCGGGCGACCTCCTCCCGGTCCTCGTTCGGGATGAGGTCGTCGTCCGCGAGGTTCTCGAACTCGGGCGTGAACCCCGCGCTGACGGGGTTGCCGGCCGGCGGCCGTACGGCCACGGTGACCTGGACGCCGCTGGAACCACTGGATATCTCGGAGCCGACGACGTACTCGTCCGGGAGGAACTCTCGCGTTCGGGACGCGATCTGCGCGATGCTCGTCCTGAGCGCGCGGCGCTGGTCCCCGGTGAGGTCGGACGTGGCGTTCTCTGGCCCGCTGTACGGCGCGTTCCCGTGCATGCGTCTCTAATAAGGGGCGGCCACGTATAGTCCTTGTAGTGTGCGAAGAACTCGCGGTCAGAGTAGCGGCTCGCTGTCTCCGTACGCCGCCAGAACGACCGCCGCGGCGTACTCGCCCGGTTCGGCCTCAACTGTCACGGACCTGACCTCGGGGGCGTCGGCGTCCCAGTCCCGCAGTTCGAGGCCCGCGTCGATGCCGGCTGTCACCCGCGACTCCACGTCGTCCGGGCTCGTCTCGCCGGCCGCCTCGTAGAACAATCCGGGGTCGTCGCCGCGGGCCGCCCACGCGAGCGCCGCGCTCGCGCGACCCGGACCGGCGGTGTCGGCGTGCGCCTCGACGACCGTCAGCCTGTTCCCGGCGGGCCCGAGGTCGGGCGCGGTGCCGACGGCCTCGACGCTGGCGTCGGCCGGCACCACCGAGGAGACGGCGACGAGATTGTAGTTGTGGAGGTTCGCGTCCGCGAGCGCGGCGTCGTAGGCCGCCATCTCGGTCGGGGCGGACCCGGTCCCCCACGCCACTCGAATAGGCATACCCGGACTAGCCGGCCGGCCGTAGAAGAGCGCTCGGATACAGGTCGTCTACTGGATGTAGCTCGGGTAGCTCGGACCGCCCTCGTCGTCGCCCTCCGCCATCAGCTTCTCGTGGGCGTCGTCGAAGTCCTCGCGGCGGACCTCCTGGCGGTCGTCGCGGATGGCGAACATCCCCGCCTCGGTGGCGAGGCTGGCGAGCTGCGCGCCGGAGAAGCCGTCGGTGTCCCGCGCGAGGTCCGAGAAGTCGACCTCGTCGGCGACGTTCATCTCCGCGGCGTGAATCTCGAGGATGCGCTCGCGGGCCTCCTCGTCCGGGTGGGGCACCTCGATGAGGCGGTCGAAGCGGCCCGGCCGGAGGATGGCGGAATCCAGCATGTCGAAGCGGTTGGTGGCGGCGATGATGCGGACGTCGCCGCGCTCGTCGAAGCCATCCATCTCCGAGAGCAGCTGCATCATCGTGCGCTGGACCTCGGCGTCGCCCGACGTCTTCGAGTCCGTCCGCTTCGCGGCGACAGCGTCGATCTCGTCGATGAAGATGATGGCGGGCTCCTTCTGCTCGGCGAGCTCGAAGAGGTCCCGGACCAGCCGGGAGCCCTCCCCGATGAACTTCCGCACGAGTTCGCTGCCGGCCATCTTGATGAAGGTGGCGTCGGTCTGCTTCGCGACGGCCTTCGCGAGCATCGTCTTCCCGGTGCCCGGCGGCCCGTGCAGCAGCACGCCGCTCGGCGGCTCGACGCCGACGGCCGCGAACTTCTCGGGGTTCACGAGCGGGTCCTCGACGGCCTCCCGGACCTCCCGGAGCTGCTCGTCGAGGCCGCCGATGTCCGCGTAGTCGACGGTCGGCGACTCGTCGACCTCCATCGCCTGCGCCCGGGCGTCCGTCTCGTCGTCGAGGACGCGCTGGACGCTGAACGAGTCGTTGATGGCGACCCGGTCGCCCACGTCGAGGTCGTCGGCGAGCCGCGGCGACAGCTCGGTCAGCACTTCCTGGTTGTTGCCGTGCTGCTTGATGACGGCGCTGCCGTCCTCGGGCAGGTCCTCGACGGTTGCGAGGTACAGCGATGCGGTCTTCAGCGTCTCGTTCTCGCGCTGGAGGCGGTTGACCTCCTCGCGGAGCTCTTCGCGGCGAGCCTCGACGTCGTCGAGTTGCTCTCGGAGCTCCTCGTGGACCGCCAGAATCTCCCCGTAGTGATCCTGGAGGGCGTCGAGGCGCTCCTGTGGCGTCGACTCGGGGTCGACGTCGAGCGTCGGCCGGTCCGGCAGTGAGGGACTACGCGACATTCGTTGGCCACGCTAGGGTCCCCGCGTAGAAGTTCCTTTGGGTAGGCTGAACGCCTACCGCAGGTCGCTTTTCGGACGCTTCGGCCGCGCTACCGCCCGGAATCGACGCCTCGGCTGGCGGCTCAGACGAGGTCCTCGGCTTCGCCGAGGTAGTCGTCGTAGACGCCGAGCGCGCGCTCGATGGGCTCGCTCGTGGACATGTCGACGCCCGCGTCCCGGAGCAGTTCGAGCGGGTACTCGCTGGACCCGCGCTGCAGGAAGTCGAGGTAGCGGTCCGCGGCGGGCTGGCCCTCGTCGAGGATGTCTTCGACGAGCGCGACGGCCGCCGAGATACCGGTCGCGTACTGGAAGACGTAGAAGTTGTAGTAGAAGTGCGGGATGCGCATCCACTCGCGCTCGATGTGGTCGTCGACGTTCGCGTTCGCGTAGTAGGCGCGCTTGCGGTCGCCGTACACCTCGTCGATGCGGTCGGGCGTCAGCGCCTCGCCCTCCCGGGTGAGCTCGTGGAGGCGCTGCTCGACGTCCGCGAACAGCGTCTGGCGGTAGAGCGTCGACCGGAAGCGCTCCAGATACTCGTTGAGGATGTGGCGGCGGAAGTGGTCGTCCTCGACCGTGTCCAGCAGGTGGTTCACGAGCAGCGCCTCGTTGACCGTCGAGGCGACCTCGGCCACGAAGATTTCGTAGTTCGAGTAGACGTACGGCTGCTCCTCGCTGGTGTACTGGCTGTGGAGGCTGTGGCCGAGCTCGTGGGCCAGCGTGAACATCGAGGAGATGTCGTCCTGGTAGTTCATCAGGATGAACGGCTGGGTGTCGTAGGTCCCGCCGCTGTACGCGCCCGAGCGCTTCCCGCGGTTCTCGTAGACGTCCACCCAGTTCGAGTCCAGGCCCTCGGCGACCCGCTGCTGGTAGTCCTCGCCGAGCGGCGCGACCGCCTCGACGACGTGCTCGCGGGCCTCCTCGTAGCCGATTTCGGGGCTCTCGGAGTCCACGATGGGCATGTAGAGGTCCCACATCTCGAGTTCGTCGACGCCGAGCGCCTCCCGCTTGAGGTCGGCGTGGCGCTGGACCTTGTCGAGGTTGTCGTCGACCGTCTCGACGAGCGTGTCGTAGACTTCGGTCGGGATGTTGCCGTCGTCGAGGGCGGCCTCCCGGGCGGTGTCGTAGTTCCGGGCCTGCGCCAGCTTGACGTCCCGCTTCATCTGGCTCTTCATCGTGGAGCCGATGGTGTTCCGGACGCCGCTGATGCTCTCGAAGAACTCCTCGTGAACGGTCTGCCGGAACTCGCGGTCCGGGTTCTTGAGGAGCTTCGTGAAGTTCGCCTGCGAGATTTCGACCTCGTCGCCGTCGGGGTCCTCGACAGTCGGGAACTCCAGGTCGGCGTCCGTCAGCATGCTGTAGGCGTCGCTCGGCGCACCGAAGACCTCGCCGAGGTCGCTCAGCAGCTCCTCGACCTCCGCGGAGCGCGTGTGGGGTTTCATCCGCAGCACGTCGTCGAAGTAGTGCTCGTACTCCGCGAGGCCGGGCGTCTCCTCGACCAGCGCCTGCAGCTCCTCGCGCGTGCAGTCCTGGAGCTCGGGGTCGAAGAACGAGGTGGCCGAAGAGACGTCCGCCATCAGGCTCTGGCCGCGCGCCCGCAGCGCCTGGTACTCCTGGTCGCGGGTGTCCTCGTCCGAGCGCATCCGCGCGTACGAGGACACCTTCTCGGCCTCTCGGAAGATTTCGTCACGGAGTTCGAGGGCTTCCAGAAGCGTCTCGCCGTCCGACGTGAGTCGGCCCTCGTAGGCCTCCAAGTCCTCGAGTTTCGTCTGAAGGGCCTCGAAGCCCTCCTCCCACTCCTCGTCAGTGGCGTAGATGGACTCCAAATCCCACTTGTGCTCGTCGTCCAGCTCTTCCCGTTCGGGGACACTGCTCATACGCCTCAGCGTTCGCGTGCGGTCGGTTAAACGTTCGCAAACGGCAGCGTGTTTGCCGGCGATTGCCCCCGAAATTAACCGTCCCGCCCTCGTATCTGACGGCATGACTGAGGAAGCGCGCGCCCTCGGATTGGCGTGGACCGACGAGACGCCATGGACAGTTCTCACCGCGCTCACCGAACTCGACCACCGGCTCGCTGGCCACGAGGGAGCGCGTCGTGCAGCCGAGATAACCGCGGACGCGCTCCGCGAGGCGGGAGCGCGCGATGTCCACACCGACCAGTTCGCCCTCCCGGTCTGGACGCGGGGCGGCTGCTCGCTGCGCGTCACGCAGCCGACCGATCGCGAGTTCGAGGGTATCGCGCTCCCGTACTCGCCGGCCGGCGACGTGGCCGGCCGCCTGGTGGACGTCGGGTACGGGACCGAAGACGGCTTCGAGGGCGTCGACGTCGCGGACGCCGTCGTCCTCGCGTCGACAGACAGCCCGCCGGGCGGTCGGCTCGTTCACCGGATGGAGAAGTACGGGCGTGCTGTCGACGGCGGAGCCGCCGCCTTCGTCTTCTACAACCACAGGGACGGCCAGCTCCCGCCGACAGGCTCGCTGCGGTTCGGCCGCGAGGGCGAGATTCCCGCCGTCGGCGTCTCCACCGAGACCGGGGACTGGCTCCAAGAGTACGCCGACCGCGGCGGCGAGGTCGCACTCTCCGTGGACGCCCGGACGGGCCCGGGCGAGGGCACGAACACACAGGGCGCGCTCGGCCCCGATACGGACGAGGAGGTCGTCGTGCTCGCCCACCACGACGCCCACGACATCGCGGAGGGCGCACTCGACAACGGCTGCGGGGTCGCCGCGCTCGTCGCCGCGGCCCGCGTGCTGGCCGACCTCGACCTCGACACGAGGGTGCGGCTCGCGACCGTCGGTGCCGAAGAGGTCGGGCTCCAGGGCGCGAGCGCGCTCGCCGGCAGTCTCGACCCCGAGTCCGTGCGCGCGGTCGTGAACCTCGACGGTGCCGGCCGCTACCGGACGATGCGGGCGTTCTGCCACGGCACCGACCACTTCGAGGGCGTGCTGGAGACGGTCAGCGACGACACCGGCCACCCCATCGAGGTGCGGGACACCGTCCACCCGTACAGCGACCACTGGCCGTTCCTCACCTCGGGCGTCCCGGCCGTCCAGTTGCACTCCGTCACGCCCGAGCGCGGCCGCGGCTGGGGCCACACGCACGCCGACACCCGGGACAAGGCCGACCCCAGAAACATCCGCGAACACGGGATGCTCGCCGCGCTGCTCGTCCGCGAACTCGCAGGCGAGGACGAAGCCGTTCCGCGCCCCGACGCGGACGCGCTGCGCGACCGCCTCGCAGACGACGGCATGCGGCCCGGGATGGAGGCCGCCGGCGTCTGGCCCGAGAACTGGGGTTAGATGTCAGCGATGTGGCGGGCGACCCGCGCGAGGGACCGACGGTCGTTGTGGAGCGCCTCAAACGTTTCGCGCGCCAGCGCAACGGCGTCCGCGTCCACGGCGAAGTCGAAGTCGTAGTCGACATCGGAGAGCACGAGCGGGTGGGGGTTCGCGGGCGGCACGCCCTCGGGACCGGCCACGGACTCGTCGCTCAGGACCGTCTCGATGCGGCCGAAGTCACCCGACGCTGTGACCTCCCGGACGAGCGAGACGGCGCGCCGGACGAGCTCCCGGCAGAAGCCGCTGGCTCGGACGGTGACGGCGAGGAAGTCGCCCTCGCGAGCGAGGCCGGCGTCGAGGTCGCGGACGGTGTACTCGTCGTCGGGCGTGAGGTTGTGGAAGTCGTGCTCGCCGGCGAGGCTGGCGAGTGCGCGCTCGGCGCGGTCGTCGTCGACGGCGGGGGCATACCAGAAGTACCGGTACTCCCGCCAGTTCGCGTCGTGGGTCGCGTGGAAGTCGTCCGGCGCGTCGGCGTGCGCCCAGGTCTGGATTGGCGTCGGGAGTTCGCCGTTCAGCGCGTACGGCGTCAGCCACTCGGGCGCGTCGAAGGCGACGGTCTGCGCGCGGGCCGAGACGCCGGCGTCCGTGCGTCCCGCGGCGGCGTAGCCTGGGGGCTTCTCGCCGCTGAACACGTCCAGCCGGCGGAGCGCACCGAACAGTTCGCCTTCCACCGTGGTCACGTCGGGCTGGCGCTGGAAGCCGTGATAGGGCCGACCGTCGTAGGCGACGCGGAACGCCCGGCGAACCATCCTACTCGAAGTCGTCGACGGTCGGACTGTCGAGCTCGCCCGGGAAGTCGTCGACCGGCGCGGTCGTCTGGTCGCCGCTGGCCATGTCCTTGACCGTGACGTTGCCGTCCGCGAGGTCCTGCTCGCCGACGATGACGACGGTGTCGGCACCGACGTTGTCGGCGTAGTTCATCTGCGCACCGAAGCTCCGACCGGAGATGTCGGTGTCGACGACGTTCCCGCGGTCGCGGAGCGCCTGCGCGACCGCCGCGGCCTCGGCCTCGGTGTCGCCGACCTGGAGGACGTAGTAGTCCGCGGTGAACTCGCCCTCGGGGAGCACGCCGGCGCGCTCCAGCAGGAGGTTCAGCGGGGCGTGGCCGGGCGCGACGCCGACCGCGGGCGTCGGCTGGCCGCCGAAGCTCTCGATGAGGTCGTCGTAGCGCCCGCCGCCGAACACCGAGCGCCCGATTTCGCCCGTCGAGTCGAAGCACTCGAAGACGACGCCGGTGTAGTAGTCCAGCCCGCGAGCGGTGGTCAGCGAGACCTCACAGAACTCCCGGACGCCCAAGTTCTCGGCGGCCTCGAGGACGTTCCGGAGGTTCGAGACGGCAGCCTCGACGCGGTCGGTCCCAGCGAACTCGACGAGTGCGTCGAGGTCGTCGCCGGCGAGCAGGTCGTCGAACTGTTCGGCCTGGTCGTAGGAGAGGCCGGCCGCCGCGAGCCCGTCGAGGTACTCGGCGCGCTCGATCTTCTCGCGCTTGTCGACGGTCCGGATGGCCTCCTCGATATCCACGTCGGCGTCGAATGCCTCCAGCAGGCCGCCGAGGATGTCCCGGTGGGAGACCCGGAACTCGAAGTCCTCGCCCGTCAGCCCGAGGTCGGTGAGACCGTCGGCGGCGACGGCCAGCACTTCCGCGTCCGCCCGCGGGTCACTCGACCCAAAGATGTCGACGTTCGTCTGGTAGAACTCCCGGAACCGGCCCTGCTGGGGCTCCTCGTAGCGCCAGAACGGCCGCGTCGAGTACCACTTGATTGGCTTCGACAGCGCCTGCTGTTTCGCCACCACCATCCGCGCCACGGTCGGCGTCAGCTCTGGCGTCAGCGCCACGTCGCGGCCGCCCTGGTCAGTGAACGAGTACAGCTCCTCGACGATGCCCTCCCCGGACTTGTCCACGTACATCTCCGTGGACTCCAGGGCAGGCGTGCCCACCTCTCGGAAGCCGTAGCTCCGGGCCGAATCCTCGAGGGCGTCCATCGCCACCCGGCGCGGCCCCATCTCCTCGGGGTAGAAATCCCTGAACCCCTTGAGTCGGTCGTACATGGAGCGTCGTTGTCGCGTCCCGCGCTTCAATGCTTCCGTTCTCTGGTTCTGTGTGGCGAAACGTGAGCGCGGACAGGAGTGCGGGGAAGATAACTTCGAAATCCCCGAGCCCGTGGACTTGATGCACTCGCTGTGCTCCTCGCTCACTCCGTTCGCTGCGGTGCTTGCTTCGTCCGTCTTCGTCCACAGGCTCGACCCTTCAGTCCGCCCGATACCGGCGCTCCGACGGCCGATTAGACCGCTATCATCCCGACGCCGACCACCGCCAGAACAGCGGCGGCGAGGCGGCGGCGGAGACCCGGTTCGCCGAGGAGCAGGCAGCCGAGGAGGACGGCGACGATGGCCTGGCCGTTGACGAGCGTGGAGACGATGCTGGCGGGCGCGGCGGCGAACGCGAGCGCCGTGACGTGCTCCCCGAGTGCGACGCCGGACCCGGCGATTGCGAACAGTGCGAGGTGCGGGCGGACGCCCTCGCTGGGCCAGCGTCGCAGCGCGAGCGGGAGGACCGCGATGGCGACCCCGCCGAGGAACGTCGGCACCCAGAGCCGCGTCGGGAACGTGTAGTCGCCAAGGACGAGCCGGCGGCCGACGTCACTGACGGCGTACAGCATCGCGGACAGCAAAGCGAGCTGGGCGGCCCGCGAGGTCGCGGCGCGCCGGAGCGGCTCGGCGAGGTCGCCGCCCTCGTAGTTCGCGAGGTAGACGGCCGTCGTAGCGACGGCGACCCCGAGGACCGACAGCGGGTCGAGGACGGCACCGAGACCCAAGACCTCGATTGGGAGCACGAACACGGGCACGATTTTCGCGATTGGAGCGACGTAGGAGACGTCGCCGACCGAGAGCGCGTGCACCGACAGCAGGAACCCGGCTCCGCCGAGGAGAATCGTCGCCACCAGCACGCCCGCAGCGGTCGGTTCGAGCGGCGGAAACGACGGAATTCCCCCGTCGCCAGTCGCCGCGGCGACGGGGAGGTACCAGAGGATGGCCGAGACGTTCACGAACAGCGTGAGGACGGCCCCGTGGATACCGGCGAAGTACCGCTTCAGGGCGAACAGGTAGCCGCCCCAGATGCCGGCGGCGGCGAGCGCGTAGGCCAGCCCTGACTGCATCACGTCGAGGGAACCGCGGGCCGGAGAAGAGTGGTTCGATTACGGGAGGCGGTACGCCGACAGCCGAGATGTCGAGCCGGGCGTCCGGTCAGTCCCGGAGGCCGTGGACGTACGTCTGGTCGTGGTCCGGGAACACCTCGCGGATGGCGTCCTCGTCTCGTTCCTCCGCGAGCAGCGCCCGCAGCTCCGCCTCGTAGTCGGCCCGGGGAATCTCCTCGCTCGGCCCGACTTCGACGTCCAGTTCGGCGTCCACGAGGCGGTCGACCGCCCCGCGGCCGAACCCGACGAGCGGCGAGATGTAGTCGACGTCGTGGCGGTCCTCCAGACTCTGGGCCTGCGCCCGCGACACCGTCGGCACGCGGTCGTCCCGCCGGGTGCCGTCAGCGATAGCGTCGAACCCCAGACCCGCGACCGCCTCCAGCGCCTGCTCGTGGACGTGCTGGATGCCGTTCCGCGGGTAGCCGTCGTCCAGCATCAGTTCGACGGCGTCGTCGGCGACCCCGCGGTCGAGTTCCAGTGCGCGGAACTCGAAATCCGTCGCTGCCGCGGCCTCGCGTGCGTGCTCGAACTCGTCGGTGATGCCGAAGTGCGCAGTGACGAGCGTGATGTCGTAGAACCGGTCGAGTACGAGGGCTGCGAGCGTGGAGTCCTTTCCGCCGCTGTAGAGCAGTCCCAGCTCCATCTATCGGCGGTTGATGTTGAAGCTCTGGGAGTCGGGCTTGAGTTCGCGCAGCAGCTCTTTCATCTGGTCCTCGTCGATGCGCTCCTGGAGCCGGCCGGACTGCGCGAGCGCGACGACCTGCTGTTCGACCTTCTCGGCGAACTCCGGCTTGCTCATCCGGATGGTGTTCAGTCGCTTGCGAGCGCCGTCGGTGAGGTTCTGCTTGAGCAGCGCCTGCTTCTGCTGTTCGGCCTGCTGCTGGGCCTGCTGCTGGGCTTCACGCTGGCCGTCGCCGCCGCCCTGCTGTTGCTGCTTGAGCTGTTCTTTCTTCTGCTTGCGGAGCTCTTCCAGTCGTTCGTCGTCCGGGTTCCCACTCATACTGGGAGACAGTTCGCCGCGAATCCCGTTAATTGTTGCGCACCCGGCGGACCAGTGCCGCGGCTCGCGGTCGGAAGAACAGAACCGGGACGGTCCCGTGACGCGTTACGCGTAGCGTTCGAGTTCGGGACGGTCGAGGTCGGCGATGACGTCGGCGGCGGTCTGGTCGAGGAGGCTGCGACCCTCACCGGTGACGACGCGGCCGCGGTCGTTGCGCTGCTCGACGAGACCCTCGTCCTCGAGCTGCTGGAGGATGGTTCGGACGATGTTCCGGGAGCCGGAGGACGTCTTCGACGGCGCGACGACGTAGCGGGTCGAACCGTCGGTCGTGGAGCCGTACGCGGAGGACAGCCGCTTCACACCGATGGGGCCGTCGACGGCAACCTTCCGGAGGAGGCTGGCGGCGCGCGTCGCCCAGAAGTCCTCCTGCTCGGGCGGGAGTTCGCGGCCCGCGCCCGTCTTCGCGTACTCGGCCCAGTCCGGCTCGTCGAGTCGGTCTTCGAGGTCCGCCGCGAGCTCGTCGATGAGCTCGTCCGCGGGAGCGTCGTAGAGAGTTGCCATTGGAGGCACGTCGTCCCTGATTCGTTTAAAGCCATCGTTAGCCTGTCGTGCGGGCCCGTGGGCACGCCTCGTGACCCCGAGCGGCGGTCTCCAGTCCGGCTCGGAGCGAGGGCAATCGGGGCGTCAGAGGGGGTATCCGCGGGCTTTTGAGTGGGGATGGTCAATCCGGCGTATGGACGAGCGCGCGGCCCTGGACCTCGTCGGTGGGCTCGTGTCGGGAGCCGGCGACGACGCGGCCGTCGTCGACGGCACGGCACTCACCATCGACATGCTGCACGAGACGACCGACTTCCCGCCGGGGACAACGCGGTACACGGCCGGCTGGCGGGCGGTCGGCGCGTCGCTGTCGGACGTCGCCGCGACCGGTGCCGACGCCACTGCGGCCGTCGCCGCCTACGCCGCACCCGAGTTCGAGGAGGGCGAGCTCTCGGAGTTCGTCGCGGGCGCGAACGAGGTGTGTGACGCGGTCGGCGCGGCGTACGTCGGCGGCGACCTCGACGGCCACGACGAGTTCACGGTCGCGACGGCGGCCGTCGGAGACGCCGACGGGCAGGTCGGCCGGGACGGCGCACGGCCGGGCGATGCCGTCGTCGTCACGGGCTCTCTGGGGCGGAGCGCGGCGGCCATCGAGTACTTCGAGCGAGGGGACACGCAGCGAGCGAACGCCCTCTTCCAGTTCATGCCGCGCGTGGCCGCCGGTCGCGCGCTCGCCGGGCACGCGACGGCGATGATGGACTCCAGCGACGGGCTGGCTCGGTCGCTCCACCAGCTCTCAGAGGGCAGCGGCTGCGGGTTCGACGTGGACAGCGACCGAATTCCGGTCGCCGACGACCTAGAGGGTCTGGTCGCGGACCCGCTGGACCGGGCGGTGACGTTCGGCGAGGACTTCGAGCTCGTCGCGACGGTCCCCCCGGAGCGCGTCGAGGCGGCCCGTGGTGCGCTGTCTGTGGATCTCTCGGTCGTCGGTGAGGTGACGGAGTCAGGGATTCTGCTGGACGGTGACCCGCTCCCCGACGAGGGCTGGACGCACTAGACAATCTGAATCGGGAGCGGCATGAAGCAGAGCGCGCCGAGGACGAACGTCAGCACGCCCAGCGCCATCCGGCGGCGGTCGAGCGGCCGGTCGTCGACCGGTTCGACGCTCCCGGAAAGCGTGACGACGGACGCGAGGACGCCCCAGAGTAGCCAGATGCCCGCGGCGTTGCCGGCGTCTCTGACGACCCAGAGGTAAGCGCCGAGCCCGAACAGCGCGGTCGGCACGATGGGCGCGATGCGGCCCGCCGTCTCGCCGACCAGCGACCGGAGGATGTGGCCGCCGTCGAGTTGGCCGACCGGCAGGAGGTTCAGGAACGTGACGAACATCCCGATCCAGCCGCCCATCACGACCGGATTGATGGACCGCGTGGGGTCGCTGTACCCGAGCGGTTCGCCGAGGATGGCTGCAATGCCGCGCAACAGCAGCGGGTAGTCGAACTCGATGCGGACGGCCGAGGCCGAAGTGGCGATGTCGGTCGGCACCGACACCGGCGGCAGCGAGAGGCCGATGGCCGAGACGACGACGGCGGCGACCAGCCCGGCGAGCGGGCCGGCGGCACCGATGTCGAAGAGGGCCTTGCGGCTCGGCATCCGGCCGCGCATCCGGATGACAGCACCCATCGTCCCGAACAGCGACGGGAACGGGATGAAGTACGGGAGGCTGGCGTCGACGTCGTGGTACCGGCTCATCGCGTAGTGGCCGAGTTCGTGGACGCCGAGGACGCCCAAGATGGCGAGCGTGAACGGAATTGCCTGCACGATTTCCGGGGAGAACGGGTCGACGTAGTACCAGCTCGCGCCGACGAACAGCGTGGACGCGAGCGTCGCGACGAACAGCGCGACGTTCTTCCAGGGAATGCCGTCACTAGTGGCGTCGATGGGGTCGGCGACGAGCACGAGTTCGCCGGTCCGGCTGGCGAGCTGCACTTCGTAGCCGTGTTCGCGGAACAGCGGCCAGAGCTCCTGTTCGATGGTGCGTCGGTCCGTGCCGGCGCGCCCGAAGTAGAGCACGCGGCCGTCCTGCTGGCGCACCTCGTAGACGTCGAAGAGTGCGCCGAAGGCGGCGGGTGACGGGGCGTCGTCGGGCGGCTGAGCCGACATTGGCAGACGGTAGCGGCCACAGCCGCTTAACGACTATGCCAGCGGTGAGAACGGGGGCTGCACGGCGACCGGACGAACGGGAGTGGCGGAGCGCGGCGTTCGAGGCCGCGTGAGGAGTTTCGGGAACCGGGCGGGAGTGGGACCATACTGGGGTCGTGGCGGGACTAGTCTCGGATTTGTTTGGTCAGGCGGGCTGGACGCGCCACGTGGTGGCGCTCGTGTACGACCACTTCTCGACTTCGAGGTCCGTGGCGGACTTCGAGAGTTTGACCATCAGAGCGCCGATCTCTTTCGGCGAGAGGTCGACGTCGTCGGCGATGAACTTGCTCTTGAAGTAGAGTTCGCCGTCCTCGGCCTTTTCGCGGAGGTAGGACTTCAGGCGCGTTTCCTTGTCCTGCGGTTCGGCCTCGGAGGAGGGCTGTTGGGTTGCGCTCATGGGTGCTGGCCTCGCTCCATCCTACTGGCCCCGAGAGGTTATAAAGGGGTGAACGTTCGGGCAGATTTCCGCCGTTTCACCCGTAAACTGATTCCGTCCGACGTTTCACAACAGTTTCAAAACGCCGCAAAAAGTTTATCGAGACAGCAGGAACTTTCTTTCACACCCCATCTTGTCGCCACCTGAATGCGAGTAGGCAGGGTCGTCACCGTCATCGACGCGTCAGACGCGGCCCAATCTGTTACCAGTTCGTCGTCGAGCGCGGCCAGATAGCTACCACCTGCGAGCGCAGCGAGCGCGTCACTCGGACTCGTTCGCGCTGCGCCGTCGCCACCACTGAACGAACAGCGCGGCACCGCCCAGCAGGAAGCCCACGGCCACGGCGACCAGCACGTCGTCGTACGGAGCCACGAAGAACGCCGACAGCTGTGTGAGCGAGTACGCCAGCCAGAACAGGGCCGCGGAGAAGACCACGAGCGCTCGCACGGGCGGGAGCGACCCCCACCGGTACCGGAAGCCGGCTGCGAAGAGCACGGCGACCCACGCCAGCGTCAGGAGGACCGCGGGGTCGAGGACCGAGACCATACGGGAGCGTCGGCGCGGGTACGCATCGGTGTTTCCCCAGAACTCCACCAGCCACCACTTGGCAACCCTTAAGGACGGCTCCGGGCTATTTCTCCACAGTATGCGAGTCGTGGTTTCTATCGGCGGGAGCGTGCTCGCGCCCGACCTGGCCTCCGAGCGGGTCGACGCGCACGCCGCCGCCATCGACACGCTGACCGACGCCGGCTGCGAGATCGGCGCTGTGGTCGGCGGCGGGGGAGTGGCACGAGACTACATCGGCACCGCCCGCGAACTGGGTGCCAACGAGATCGAACTCGACGACATCGGCATCGACGTCACGCGGCTGAACGCCCGCCTGCTCATCGCGGCGCTCGGCGGCGCGGCCGCCCCGAGTCCCGCGATGAACTACGAGGAGGCCGGCGAGGCAATGCGGCGCGGCGATGTCGCCGTGATGGGCGGCGTGGTCGCGGGGCAGACGACCGACGCCGTGAGCGCGGCGCTCGCCGAGTACACGGACGCGGACCTGCTGCTGTACGCGACGAGCGTGCCGGGCGTGTTCTCCGCGGACCCGAACGAGGACGACGACGCCGAGCACTTCGCAGAGATGAACGCGGGCGAACTCGTCGACATCATCGCGGACATCGAGATGAACGCCGGGTCGTCCGCGCCGGTCGACCTGCTCGCGGCGAAGCTCATCGAGCGGTCGGGCGTCCGCACCATCGTCCTCGACGGCACCGACCCCGAGCGCATCGTCGACGCCGTGCTGTACGGCGAACACGACGGGACGGACATCGTCCCGGACGGCACAGACGACCAGATGACGTACTGGGTCGACGAGTAGATGCACCCCGACGACGACCCCTACGCCGACGACGACAGCGGCCGCGTGTTCTGGGCTGACGCCGCCGCCGACCGCGTCCTCGCCCGCGACCCCGAGGAGCCAATCGTCGTGAAGGGCGGCATTTCGCCCTCCGGCGTCCCGCACCTCGGGAACATGAACGAAATCGTGCGGGGGTACTTCGTCGCCGAAGCCCTCCGAGAGCGCGGCCACGAGGTCCGCCAGGTGTTCACGAGCGACGACCGCGACCCGCTGCGGGGGCTGCCCCGGAAACTCGCCGACCTCGACGGCGAGGTCGTGGACCTCGGTGACGTGAACGCCGGCGCGCTCGGGCAGAACCTCGGCGCGCCCTACACGGCGATTCCGGACCCGTTCGGGTGCTGTGACTCCTACGGCGCGCACTTCTCGAATCTCATCCAGTCGTCCGCGGACCTGCTGGGTGTCGACGTGGAGATGGTCTCGAACACCGAGACCTACGAGGACGGCGACTTCGAGGCCGTCACCCGGTTCCTCCTCGAACACGTCGACGAGGCCCGCGACGTGCTCGCCGAGTACCAGGACAAGGTCGACGAGGACTACGTCCCGTTCAATCCTGTCTGCGAGGAGTGCGGGAAGGTCACGGAGACGGTCACCGGCTTCGATGCCGAGGCTGGCACCGTCGACTACGTCTGCACGGACATGGACGCCGGCGACCAGACCATCGAGGGCTGCGGTCACGAGGGCACCGCGACGCTCCGCGGGGGAAAGCTCCCGTGGCGCTTCGAGTGGCCCGCGCAGTGGCGGGTCCTCGGCGTCGACTTCGAGCCGTTCGGGAAAGACCACGCCGAGGGCTCGTGGCCGTCGGGCGCGGACGTCGCGCGGAACGTCCTCGGCGACGAGCCGCCCGTCCCGATGGCCTACGAGTGGTTCACGCTCGACGGCGAGCCGTTCAGCTCCTCTGCGGGCCACGTCGTCCTCGTTCAGGACGTCCTCGAACTGCTGGAGCCCGCGGTCGTGCGGCTGTTCTTCAGCAAGGACCCGCGGCGCTCGCGGGACTTCGCGATCGAACACCTCGACCAGCTCGTCGACGAGTTCGACCGCATGGAGCGCGTCTACTTCGACGAGGTCGACGCCGACGAGGACGAGCGCGAGCGCGCAGAGCGCGTCTACCCGTTCCTCGTGGACGAAATCGACCCCGACCGTGTGCGCATCCCGTACACGTTCGCGGCCGTCCTCGGGATGACCGACGACCCCGACCTGCGCGAGGAGATCGCGCGCCGCGAGGGCCACATCCCCGAGGACGCCGACGAGGCGACCGTCGAGGCCGCGCTCTCGCGGGTCCGGCTCGCCCGCGAGTGGGCGCGCCGCACGGACAACGAGTTCAACTACGACCTCAAGCGCACGGAGATTCCGGCCCACGACTTCGACGACGCCACCGCGGCCGCCCTCGACGACCTCGCGGACTACCTCGAAGCGGAGGACCCCGACGCCGAGGCGCTGCAGGGCGAGGTCTACGAGTCCGCGAAGCGCCACGACGTCGACATCGGCGCGTTCTTCTCGGCCGGCTACCGGCTGTTCTTCGACGAGAGCCAGGGCCCGAAGCTCGGACCGTTCCTCGCGAAGCTCGACCGCCAGTTCGTGCTCGACCGACTGCGCCGCGAGGCGTAGCGGTCGACGGCTCTCAGTTCCACGGCGGGGCTCGCCGCCGCCTGTGTCTCGTCCCCGAACCCCTTTTGTCGCGGGAACCCCGACTGTGCTAGCAATGGAAACCTGGCAGCTCCTGTTGGTCGCCCTGGCCGTCTACTGGGTCGGGGTGTCGTGGGCGCGCAGTCGCGGCCTGCTGCCGTCGTTCGTCCACACGAGCGGGCCCATCACGACGCTGCACACGAGACGCGGGAAGCAGTTCCTCGACTGGGCGGCGTCCCCGAAGCGGCTGTGGCGCGCGTGGGGGAACTTCGGGCTCGGGCTCGCGACCGTCGTCCTCGTCGGCGTGCTGTTCACGCTCGTGTTGACCGCCGTCACCACGCTCGCGAATCCCCCGGAACCGTCGTCTATCACGCAGCCACAGAACGCGCTCGTCATCCCGGGCGTCAACGACTTTCTGCCGCTGTCGGTCGCACCCGAAATCGTGACCGGCCTGTTCGTCGGCATGGTCGTCCACGAGTTCGGCCACGGCCTGATGTGCCGCGTCGAAGACATCGACGTGGAGTCGATGGGGCTGGCGCTGCTCGCGGTGCTGCCGGTCGGCGCGTTCGTCGAACCCGAGCGCGAGAGCCAGGAGGCCGCCGACCGTGGGTCGAAAGCCCGCATGTTCGCGGCGGGCGTCACGAACAACTTCCTCGTCGTCGTCGTCACGCTGGCGCTCCTGTTCGGGCCCGTCGCGGGTGCCATCGCGGTCGCCGACGGCGGCCTCGTCGGCGACGTCTACGACGGTTCGGCGGCCGCCGAGGACGGCATCTCCGGCGGCGACCGCATCACGCACGTCGCCGGCGAGCCGGTCGCAAACAACACCGAGTTCGAGGCCGCGCTCCGCGACCACGAGGAGGCGTCGGTGTCGGTGACGCTCGCCGGCGGCGAGTCGGTGACCGTCGACAGGCGACTGCACGTGGTCGCGAACGCCACGAACTCGCCGCTCGCCATCGAGGACGGTGACACAGTCACAGCCGTGAACGGCACGAGTGTCGCAACCGAAACCGGGCTGTACGAGGCAGTCGCGGACCGCGAGATTGCCACGTTCGAACTCGCGGACGGCTCGACGACGACCGGCCCCGCCGGCGCGCTGCTGACGGTCGCACCGGACGCACCCGCAGCCGAGGCCGGGATGCCCGCCGAGGAGGACGCCGTCGTCGTCTCCGTCGCGGGTGAGCGCGTCACCACCCGCGAAACGCTCAGCGACGTTCTCGACGCGCGCGACCCCGGCGACACCGTCGAGGTGGCGGCGTACGTCGACGGCAGCCGAGAGACCTACACAGTCGAGCTGGGCGAACAGCGAGACGGCTCCAGCTACCTCGGCGTCGTCATCTCGCCGGGAGTCAGCGGCATCGCGACCTCGGACTTCGGCGCGTCGCTGTACCCCGCCGAGACCTTCCAGGCGCTGGTCTCCGGGGACATCTCCGGGTCGGCGTACCTGAACGCGCTGTTCGGCGGTGACAGCGGCCCCGTCACGGGCTTTCTGCAGGCCATCGTCGGCGCACTCTACCTGCCGTTCATCGGCCTCATCGACCCGACGCTGGCCTTCAACTTCCCCGGGTTCGCCGGCACGAACGCCGCCTTCTACGACGTGACGGGTGTGCTCGGCGTGCTGCCGGACTGGGTGACGTTCGTCGGGGCGAACCTCCTGCTGTGGACGGGGTGGGTGAACCTCAACCTCGGGCTGTTCAACTGCATCCCGGCGTTCCCGCTGGACGGCGGCCACCTGCTCCGGAGCGGCGTGGAGGCGGTGACGTCGCGGCTCCCCTCCGACAACCGCGAGGCGCTCACCCGGGCTGTCACGACGAGCATCGGGCTGTTGATGCTCGCGAGCCTCCTGCTGATGCTGTTCGGGCCCGAGCTGCTGTCCTAGTCGAGGCCCATCCGTTCGACGAACTCCTCGGGGGTGTCCTCGATGCGCTCGAAGTCAGAGAAGTAGTGTTCGTGGTGCCGAACCACCTGTTCGACAATCCACGCCGAGAAGTCCTCGTCGAAACGCCACCCCTCGCCGACGGCCGGGTTCTCGACCTCGAAGCGCTCGTCGGTCCCGAGGACGGCGAACATGTGGTAGAAGCCGAGGATGACGTCGAAGAGGTCTTCGCCCGTCTCTCCGACTTCCTCGCGTTTCTGGTCGAGTTCCTCCCGGCCGGCGTCGGTGAGTTCGAAGTACTTCCGGTCGGGTTCGTCTTCGACCTCCAGGCGTTCGGCGTACCCCTCCTCCTCGAACTTGTAGAGGATGGGGTAGACCGAGCCGTAGGAGGGCTCCCAGTGCCCACCGGACAGCGACTCGATCTCCTTGAGAATCTCGTAGCCGTACCGGGGCTGTTCGGCCAGTAGCTCCAGGACCAGGTACGAGACTAGGCCCTTCGGCGGACCGCTCTTTCGCATCTGCCCCCACGTTCCGGAGGTCACGGGGAAAGGGTTTCGGTCGGGGTACCCCGGACTGTCCGGCCCGGGCTCGCGCCGGTTTGGGAAAACCCTTCTACGCGGCCGCCCAACCTCGCGACATGGCAGACGCTCCACCGACTGACGAGGGCTGGTTCGTGCTCCACGACTTCCACACCGTGGACTGGGACGCGTGGCGGGACGCGCCCGAGCGCGACCGAGAGGCCGCGCTCAACGACGCCGAGGCGTTCCTCGAACACCGGGAGTCGCTCGCTCGCGCCGACGAGGGCGACTCCGCCGTGTTCTCCATCACCGGCCACAAGGCCGACCTCATGTTCGTGCACTTCCGGGAGACGCTGGACGAACTCGACCGCATCGAGCGGTCGTTCGAGCAGACGGCGCTGGCGGAGTACACCGAGCAGTCCCACTCGTACGTCTCCGTCGTGGAGATTTCGGGCTACACCGTCCCCGAGTACTTCGAGGACCCCGACTCCGTGGACGCCGGCGTCAAGCAGTACCTGGAAGGGAAGCTCACGCCGGAGATTCCGGACGACACGTACGTCTCCTTCTACCCGATGAGCAAGCGCCGGCAGCCCGAGCAGAACTGGTACGACCTCCCGCTGGAGGAGCGCGCCGAGATGATGGAGGTCCACGGGGACCTCGGGAAGGAGTACGCCGGAAAGGTCAGCCAGGTCATCGCGTCCTCCGTCGGCCTCGACGACATGGAGTGGGGCGTGACGCTGTTCGCGGACGACCTCACGGACATCAAGGACATCGTCTACGAGATGCGCTTCGACGAGGTGTCCGCGAAGTACGGCGCGTTCGGCGACTTCTTCGTCGGCCGCCGGTTCCCGCCGAGCGACCTCCCGGCGTTCATGGCCGGCGAGGAAGTCCCCGCCCCCGAGGACACCGGCCACCACCACGGCGAGGGCGGGCACGCCCACGGAGAGGGTGACGCCCACCACGGCGACAGCGACGGGCACCACGACGGTGACACCGAGGACACACACCACGGGACCGGCGACGAGGCCGACGACGGCATCCGCGGCGAACTCGAAGACCAGGACATCTACGCCGGCCAGCCCCACGGCGAGGACGTCTACGCCACCGTCCTCTACTCGGAGGCCGACGCCGACGAGCTCTTCGAGGAGGTCGACGGGCTGCGCGGGAACTTCGAACACTACGACACCCACGTGAAGACCGCCGTCTACGACGGCCACGAGGCCGACCGGCGCGCCGTCGTCTCCATCTGGGACACCGCCAGCGCCGCCGACACGGCCGCCGGCTTCCTCTCCGAACTCCCCGAGGTCGTCGAGCGCGCCGGTGAAGAGTCCGGGTTCGGCACGATGGGGATGTTCTACGAGACCAAGCCCGAACACACCGACGACTTCGTCGAGAAGTTCGACACCGTCGGCGAGGTCCTCGCAGGCATGGACGGCCACTTCGACACCGACCTGATGGTGAACGTCGAGAACGAGGACGACATGTTCATCGCCAGCCAGTGGCGCTCCCAGGAGGACGCCATGGCGTTCTTCCGCAGCGACGACTTCAGCGACACCGTCGACTGGGGCCGCGACGTGCTCGCGGACCGCCCGCGCCACGTCTTCCTCGCGTAGGACCTTTTTACTGCGGGGGGTTTCCTCGTTCGCGCTGTGCGCTCACTGCGGGAACCCCCGCTTGCAAAAAGCTACGCTAAAAACTCCCCGCGCTCACTCCGTTCGCGCGGCAAAACCCTCGCTACGCTCGGGTATGCTCGACAACAGTGGTGCGCTCGCGACGAGTGGAGAACGTCGGTGCCTCAGTCGGCGGAGCCGAGAATGCCGGCGTCCCGGAGGTCGTCGCCGTCGACGCTCGTCCGGTAGTCCTCGTTCTCCATGCCGTCGAAGCGGTCGACGCCGAAGTTGTCGGCGTAGAGGTCGGCGACGCGCTCGCGCTCCTCGTCGCTGAGCGCGGGCGTCTCGGAGGCGTTCGACCACTCCTCGATGTCGGCCTTCGAGCGGAACGTCGGCGTGACGGTCGCGACCTCGTCGAAGCTGAGGAGCCACTGGATTGCGGCCTGCCCCATCGTGCGGACGCCATCCCGTTCGAGGAAGCGCAGGGCGTCGACCTTCTCCCAGCCCGTCTCGTACCACTCCTCGGGCCGGAAGCCGCGGTGGTCGCCCTCGCCGAGTTCGGTGTCAGGCGTGACCTGCTCGTTCAGGAGACCGGAGGAGTGCGGGACGCGCGGAATCAGGGACGTGGCCGCGTCCTGCTCGCGGACGGTGTCCACGAAGTGGTTGTGGACGTCCTGTTCGAGGATGTTCCCGACGTACTGCACGGAGTCGAACGCCTCCTCGATGGCGCGGTCGCCCTCGGCGAGCCAGCCGATGGAGGGGCCGAGCGCGACGCCGATTGCGTCGGCGCGGCCGTCCTCGCGGAGCTCGTCCAGCAGTTCGAGGACGTCCGGCGTGAGTTCGTCGACGTCCGGGTTGTGGAGCTGGAGGACGTCGACGTGGTCGACGCCGAGGCGGTCCATGGACTTCTCGACGGCGTCCCGGAGGTAGTCGACGGACATCTCCTTCGGGAGTTCGCCGTGGCCCGCCTGGGGGTTGTTGTAGAAGTCGTAGCCGACCTTCGTCGCGACCGTCATCTCGTCGCCGTGCTCGGCCAGGGACTTGCCGAGCAGTTCCTCGCTGCGGCCGTGGCCGTAGACGTCGCCCGTGTCGAAGTACGTGATGCCGTGGTCGAGCGCGTACTCCACCATCTCGAGGGCGTCGTCCTCGTCGCGGTCGCCCCACCAGTCCGTGCCGACGACCCACGCGCCGAACCCGACTTCGCTGACCTCGACGCCGGAGTCACCGAGCTCCCGATGTTGCATGGTTCCGAGTTGGGCGTTCTGCCACTTAGCGCCGACGGTTCCAGCGACTGGGGAACGTTTTAGTCGAGTGGATTCGACAGCCACGGGCATGGACGACGCCCTCCAGCGCAGACTCGACAGATTGACCTGGCTCGTGGCCGGCCTCCTCGTCGCCGTGCTCGCCCTGGGCTTCCACGAGTACGGCAACCAGTACCTCTCGACGCTCGTCGCGGTTCTCGTGTTCGGTGGTCTCGCCGTCGTCGCCCTGACGGTTGTGTGGTCGCTGGGCGACCTGGCGGCCGGTGACGACGCGTAACCGGCGGGAGCCGTCGGGACGAAAACCACTATCCGTACCGGCAGTCCACTACGGGACATGACCAAGCGACACGTCTCGCTGCCCGCAGACGCCGAGGCGACCCGGCGGGCGTTCGTGTCGGACGTCGACGAGCGGCTGTCCGTCGCCGAGACGCCCGACGAGCTCGCCGACGCCGTCACGGAGACGCTCGTGGACCTCCACGGGGCGCGGGACGCCTACGAGGCCTGGCTGGACGACGACGCCGACGTGTCGCCGACCGCGGCGGCGCGGCTGGCGAACTTCGACCCGCGGAACGCCACCCTCGAATCGGAGTACTACGCGGAGAAAGACGAGGACGCGTTCGCGCGCTCGAAGCCCCTGCAGTGGCTGTGGCGGCAGTTCGACGGCACGCCGCTGGCGGACAACGTCGAGTTCGCGCTGTCGTTCCGCCGGATGCTCGCCGACCACCTGTTCGCGGACGTCGGCGAGGGTGTCCGGCTGTTCAAGGGCATCTCGATGACGTACGGTCACAACATCGAACTCGGGGACGACGTCGTCGTCCACGACGACGTCCACCTCGACGACCGCGGCGAGCTCGTGGTCGGTGACCGCGCGAGCGTCAGCGACGGCGCGCACGTCTACACACACGATCACGACGTCGTCGACCAGACCGAGGTGACGAACTACCGCACCGAAATCGGCGACGACGCCCGCGTCACGCAGGGCGCGCTCGTGCGGGCCGGCGTCCGCGTCGGCGAGAACGCGCTGGTCGGCTCCCGGTCGGTCGTCCAGGGCGACGTGCCGGACCACCACATCGCCGTCGGGAGTCCGGCGGAGAGCGTCCGCGTGAAGCCGGGCTGGGAGTCGGTCGCCGCGCCGCTGTCGGACGCCGGCGAGCGCAACCAGGACCAGCGGCGGCTCGACGACGACTTGCCGGCGGACCTCGACGCGTACGACGAGTTCGGCCGCGACCTGTCGCCGCCGGACGCGTGAGCAACCGAAAGCTCAAGACCGAGGGCGTGTTAGTGACACGCATGGAGTGGGGGCTGTTCGTGCTCGCGATGCTGTTCGTGGCCGCGCTCCAGTTCGTGGTGTGGCGGCGCATCCAGAGCGGCAACGTCGGCGTCTCCGACGCTACCGCGCCCCGCGACCAGAGCCACCCGGTCGACCTCACGAGCGAACCCGACGACCCGGAGGCAATGCTGTGCCCGGCCTGCGGCGCAGAGAACGAGGTCTGCTACGACTTCTGTCGGCGCTGCGTGGGTAGCCTGGGACCGTGACGCGGGCCGTCGCCGTCAACGTCGCGGCGAACACGAACCAGCCGGGGTTCCGCGGCCCACTACGAGCCGACGGCTCGTTCGTCTACGTCCCCATCCCGGAGAGCCAGCCGACGGCCGGCAACGCCCCCACGTACGCTGACCTCGACCTCCCGACAGACGTGCCGGAGGACAGCCGCGACACGCCCGTCCACCTCGACCCGTCGTTCGCCGAGTACCCCTGCTGTGAGCGCTACACGTACGGCGACCCTCACGGCGTGAAGGCCCGGCCGCTGCTCGACCTGGCGGCGGGCGACCGCGTCTACTTCTACGCGACACTCGACGCCCCGGACGAGCCCGCCGACTGGATGCCGCCGGACTGGGGCGCGTACCTCCTCGGCGAGTTCACGCTCGCCCGCGACCCCCTCACGGGCGACGAGTTCACCGCCCTACCGGACGACGAGCAGGTGGCGTTCGCGGGGAACGCCCACCTGCGGCGGGACCCCTTCGACGCCGCCGTGATGCTCGCCGGCACCGACGACTCGCGGCTGTACGACGGTGCCGTCCCGCTCAGCGGGGCCCGGGGCGTCGACGCGAACCGCGCGGTCACCGAGTGGTCGTCGGACTCCGGGAAGGGACCGTGGTGGCGTCGCCCCCTGCGGTACGACGAGGACGGCGCTGCCCGCCTGCACGAGTGGGTCGAGCGGGAGACGTATCCAGCCGTCCGCTGACGCTTACGTGGCTGGCCGTCGAACGGTCTGGTGTGCTGGAACTCTACCAGTCGGAGGGCTGCCCGTACTCCGCGACCGTCCGCGAGACGCTCTCAGATCTCGGAGTCTCATACGTCGCCCACAACCCCCGGCTCCCCGGCGACGAGGGCGGCGACGTCACGAACGAACGCACCCACGACGAACTTCAGGCCGGTGGGGACGACGAAATCCCGTACCTCGTCGACACCGACCGCGAGGAGGCGCTGTACGGCAGCGACGACATCGTCGAGTACCTGGAGACGCACTACGCGTAGCCGGCTCAGCGGACCACGGCGTCGACGGCCACGTCGCCCCGGCGCTCGTAGCGGTGCTGGTTCGTGAGCCGGAACGCCTGCAGTTCGACGACGAGCCGGCCACCGTCGAGCGTCGCGCGCAGCACCGGCCCGCGGCCCGTTACGGTGACGTACGGCGGCGCTGCCACCGGCGCTGCCGACAGCGCTCCGCCCGCGGCCTCGACAGCCGCCACGAGCACGCCCGGCAGCCGACTGAGGACGCCGCGCTCGGCGAGCGTCGACTCGAACGCGTCGGCGAGCGCGGTACCGGTTTCGAAGCAGTCCCCAGCATCTCCCTGCGCGGCGCGCTCGACCGCGTCCGCACTCTCTCCGACGGCCGCGACGACGTCCGCGTGTTCTGTCAGCACGCACTCTCGGGCGGCCGGAGCGTCGAGTGACACGGCCCGGTTTCGCTCGCCTCGCACAAAGAACGTTCCGGGTTCGCGAGCGCTGGCGGCTGCAGGCGGAGTTTCGTGGCGTGACACGGTCCGCCAGATATTATGCCGTCGGCGCTGTCAGCAGCGCGTAGGATGCAGTTCACCGTCGGCGAGACGCCAGTCACGGTCACGAAGTGGACTGTCGTCGCGCTGTTGCTCGCGACCGCCTGCGCCGGCTACGGGGGGTACGACTACGTCCAGCAGTCGGCGGCCGTCGAGGACGCCGTGGCCGTCGACGCGACCATCCACGAGGCGGCTGTCGAAAGTGACAGCGGCGGCCGTCGCAGCGGCATCCAGTACGGGTTCGACGTCGAGTTCACCTACCGCTACGAGGGCACGGAGTACACGAGCGACCGCGTGTTCCCGGGGAGCATCAGTCGCCAGTACGACTCCCGGAGCGACGCCGAAGCCGTCCTCGAACCCTACGAGCCGAACGCGACCGTGACCGCGTACGTCGACCCGTCTGCCCCGGGCGAGGCGTTCCTGGAGCGCCAGACGACCTCCGGTCCGTTCGTGTTCGTCGGCGGCGGCGCGGTCGTCTTCGCGCTGGTCGCACTGAACGCCATCGGCGCACGCGACCCCGGACAGCACACCGACCTCCGGCCGGAGCGAGAGTCGACCGACGCGGACGCCGGGACGCTGCTCGGCGTCGACCGGAACGCCGTCAACACCGCGAGCAAGCGCCTGATGGTCGCCGGACCGGTGCTGGTGCTCGTCTCGGTGCTCGCGCTCGTCGGCATCCTCCTCGCCGCCGGCGGTGGCGCGCCGGGCGCGTCCCCGACGCTGGAGTCGGAACCCACCGACCCGGCCGGCCTCGCCGTCTTCGGATTGGCCGGCGGTCTGGGGCTCCTCGTGCTCGGCGTCGTGCTGTATCTCACCTGGTCGTTCGGGGAGTACCGTCGCGTCCGCGCCCGCGTCCGCGAACCACGGCCGCCCAGCCCATTCCGACACCCGAGTCGGCTCGTCACCATCCTCGGCACCGACGACGACGACCTCGACGCATACGGCTGGCGCGTCAAACGCACCGGCTTCGCGCTCGCCGTGCTCGCCGTCCTCGGAGCCGTCGTCGCAGAGCTACTGGTGTTCTGACCGGCCGCGAGCCCTCGCGAGGCAGTGTCCGTCCGCGTCCACGTTCGGCGACACGGCCGTCGCTGGCGGTTCGAGTTCCAGAGGAGTGCGCTGGCCGGGAGTGAGCAGTCCGCAGGACTGCGAACGTCGGAAGACGCTACGCGTCTTCCGGAAATCTCGTGAGCGGAGCGAACGAGACGTCGGCAGCGCACGAGCTGTCGAACGAAGTGAGATTGCGAAGTGCGCTGGCCGGGAATTGAACCAGAGCCAGACGTGCTCGCTCACTGTGTTCGCTGCGCGCGACTGGCAGGGCTCAATTCCCTCGCGAAGCCACGTGACGAATCGAACGAACAGCGACACAGCCGTCGCTGGTCGGTTCGAGTTTCAGGGGAGTGCGCTGGCCGGGAATTGAACCCGGGCTATGAGCTTGGGAAGCTCATGTCCTACCACTAGACCACCAGCGCCCGTTGCACTTGCGCTGTACCTCGCGAACCCGTCGGGTCCGCTCACCACCAGCGCGCGACCGGGATTTGTCTGCGCCTGCACTTGAACGTAGCGCTTCGCGGAGTGGACGTTCGTCCAAGTTTCTCGCCCGGGCGCGGGGGTTTTAGTCGCGGTGCGCCGAATCTAGGGGCGATGAGTGCCCCAGAGACCGTCGAGCCGCTCGACCTTCGCTTCTCGGACGCCGAACTCGCGGACCGTCGAGACCGCATCCAGTCGTTCGTTCGAGAAACTGTCGACGCCGCGGGTGCCGAGCGCTGCGTGCTCGGGCTCTCGGGCGGCATCGACTCGACGACCGTCGCGCACCTGACCGTCGACGAACTCGGCGCGGACGCCCTGCACGGACTCGTGATGCCGGGCGCGGTGTCCAGCGACGAGAACATGAGCGACGCCGAGCGCGTCGCCGAGGACCTCGGCATCGAGTACGACGTCGTCGAAATCGACCCGTTCGTCGACCAGCTCGCAGACATCTACCCCGACGCGGCCGACGACGAGCTCGCGGTCGGGAACGCTCGCGCGCGGACGAGAGCCGTCCTGAACTACTTCGTCGCGAACCACGAGCAGGGCCTCGTGCTGGGGACGGGGAACCGCGCGGAGGCGATGACGGGCTACTACACGAAGTACGGCGACCAGGCCGTCGACTGCAACCCCATCGGGAATCTCTACAAGATGCAGGTCCGGCAGCTCGCCCGCGACCTCGGCGTCCCCGAGGACCTCGTGACGAAAGCGCCGACCGCGGGGCTGTGGGCCGACCAGACCGACGAGGGCGAACTCGGCGTCGGCTACGATGTCATCGACGCCGTGCTCGCCGTCCACGTCGAGGGCGGCGTCCCGGCGAGCGCGACGGCCGACCACCTCGGCGTCGACGCGACCGTGGTCGAGACCGTCCGGGAGCTCTACGAGGCGAGCGAGCACAAGCGCGCGATGCCGCCAGCGCCGTAACGCCGGAGAGCCGCTATTCGTCGAGCAGTCGGCCGAACGCCGCCGCTTCGCGGTCGTCGGTCGTCTCCCGGTCGCCGTCCACCCGCAGCAGCGGCGTCAGTTCTCGGAGCGCGTCCGGGTCGTTGGCCGCAATCTCTTCGGCGACCCGCCGCGGGTCGTCGACGACCCGGGAGACCAGCCCCATCTCTCGGGCTTCGTCCGCGTCGACGGCTCGACCCGAGAGCGAGAGGTCGGCGGCGTGCGTGGAGCCGACCGCCTGCCGGAGCCGCCGGGTGCCGCCCCAGGCACCGAACAGGCCGAGAGTGACTCCGGTCTCCGCGAACGACGCGCGCGGCGTGCAGACGCGGACGTCGCAGGCGAGCGCGAGTTCGACGCCGCCACCCCGGGCGGGGCCGTCGACGCCCGCGACCACGACGCTGTCGGCGTCCGCGATAGCGTTCATCGTGCGCTGGCCGCGGCGGGCGAACGCCTGCCCGGATTCGCCGTCCAGACGCTGGACTGTGTCGAGGTCGGCACCGGCGCTGAACGCGTCGCCAGCACCGTGGACGTAGACGACGGGCTGGGCGGCCGACTCGACGCACTCTCGGAGGCGGTCCAGTCCGTCGCGCGTGAGAGCGTTTCGCTTGGCCGGCCGGTCGAGGAGAATCTCGCGCAGGTGGTCGCCGTCGGTCACCGAGAGCATGCCGGTGGCTAGGTGTGGTTTCCAAAGGTCTTTGCCGTTGCCACCGCTAGTCCGACCAAGATGGACGAGGCCGAGCAGGTAAGTGCCGCCGCCAGAGAGGCCGTCGCGGACGTCGAACCCGACGGGCTCCGGGCGGTCATCGACGACCACGTCGCGTCGTCCTCGATGCTTCCGGGCGTCCTGACCGTTCTCAGCGCCCGCGTCGTCGACGGTGCGGTCGACGACCACGCCGCATCCCGACGAGCAGCCGGTGTGCAGCTCATCTACGACGGGCTGCGCGTCACGCGCTCGCTGGTCGCCGCCGAGCCGTGGACGCACGCCGACGCCGACGACCCGACGGCCGACCTCGACATCCTCGCCGCCGACGTGCTCGTCGCACGGGGATTCCGGCTGCTCGCGCGCACCGAGGCTGCCGAGCAGGCCGTCGAGACCGTTCGGGCGTTCGGCCGCGAGCAGACCGACCAGCACGCCGACCGCACGCCGACCGACCGCGGCCTGGAGGCGAACGTCTTCGAGCTCGCCGCCATCGCCGGCGGTTCGACGTCCGGCTCCGAAGCGCCGGTGCCGCTCCGGCAGTACCTCGTGGGCCTCGCCGACAACCACGGCGAACCGCCGCTGCCGGACTCCGGCGACGCGCTCCCGGAGGGCGTCGAGGACGTGATGGCGCGAGTCGGCACCCAGACGGGGGACGACCGGGTCGGCACGCCGTCCGTCGGCGACCGCTGAATCGAAACGCCTAAAGTTACTCCCGAACCTTTCTCGGAATGCGTGCCTGGGTAGCTTAGCGGTAAAGCGCGTCCTTGGTAAGGACGAGACCCCGGATTCAAATTCCGGCCTAGGCTCTTCCTGCGAAGCGACAAATCGTGGAGTTTCATCTCTACGGAACCGAAACGAGTGTCGAATCGCGGAACCCCCGGCAACGCTTATACTGCGTCGCTCCGACGAACCCGAAGTGAGCGAACCAGAGGGGTTTTCTGCACCGCTGGCAGCGTTCTACGAGGCCACCCACGACTACGGTGACGTGGGCGATGAGGGGTTCTACGTCGGCGCGGCGACGGCGGCTGACGGACCCGTACTGGAGGGAGCCTGCGGGAGCGGCCGGCTCTATCTGGAGTTCTGTCGACAGGGCGTCGACGCCGACGGCTTCGACGCGTCCACCCCGATGCTGTCACTGCTCCGCGAACAGGCGGCCAGAGAGGGGTTGTCGCCGGCGGTCTGGCAGGCGGACCTGCGGACGGTCGGGGCCGACCGGACGTACGAGCTGGCAGTAGTGCCGTACAACTCGATGTGCGTCCTCCAGACCGTTGACGACCAGCTCGCGGCGCTGCGCTCGCTGTACGACGTGCTGGCCGACGGCGGTCGCCTGCTGTTCGACGTTTACGTCCCTCGCTACGAGGTTGTCGCGGAGTCGTTCGGTGAGTGGCACAGTGTCCGGGAGTTCGAGTACGGCGACGAGACGCTGACTGGCCGGTCGCGGGCCATACTCGCCGACGAGACGGCACAGACCTACCGCACCGAACAGGAGCTCCGCGACGCTGGCGGCGAGGTCGTCGCCCGAGACGAGTTCGTACTCTCGCACCTGCCAGCCCAGCAGGTCGAGTTGCTCGCCCGACAGTCCCCGTTCACCGAGTGGACGGTCAACGGTGGGTTCGACGGACAGCCGCTCGGTGACGGGGACGACGTGCAGGTCTGGGAGCTGGTGAAGTGACACAGCGTCCTCGAAGCCTCAAGTACCGGGGCGACGTACTCCCGTCCATGGACGCGGAAACCGTCGAAGCCTACAACGGGAACACGGTGGAGATAGCGCCCCAGCATCCGCTGGAGTCCGGCGGGGCGCGCGTGGAGGTGACCGACGAGGACGGCACGAAGTGGGAACTCGACCTCGACCGCGACGGCAGTTACGAGGTCGTGGCGTCCTGGGACGAGACCGGGGCGCTGGCGGACGTCGCGGTGCCGGAGTACGTCGAAGACCTGCTGACGCGGATGGGCTAGAAGAGCTTCGCGAACTCGTCGTCGTCGAGGTCCTCGATGACCGACTGGGTCTCGTTCTGGAGGTCGCGTTCGCGGTCGCGGAGTCGCTGGTACTCGTCGTTGTCTTCGAGCGCGGAGTCGGGGAGTTCGGCTTCGAGCGTCACGCGCTTCTGGACGACCGCGTAGAGGTCGTCGACGGAGTCGTCGTACTGTTCGAGGTCGAGCAGGCGGCCGACCACGTCGTGGAGCGCGTCGCCGTCGACGGGCTTCTGGACGTACTCCTCGAAGGGCAACTCGACGATGTCGAAGTCGGGGTCGACGCCGGTGACCATCGCCACCCGGCAGTCGAGTCCCCGGTTCCGGAGTTCTTCGAGGACCTCGTCGCCGGTCGTCCCCGGCATCTGTCGGTCGAGCAGCGCCACGTCGACGCTGTCGTCGGCCACCTCGAGGGCCTCCTCGCCGCTGGTGGCGGTCAGCACGCGGTAGTCGTCCTCCAGCCAGAGGGCGAACGCCTCGACGACGCGTGGTTCGTCGTCGACAGCGAGGACGACCGGGCGGTCGTCGGTGTCCGTAGTCGTCGCGGTGTCCGTGTCGTCGGGTGTGCGTGAGTCCATGTGTAGTCACCTCGGGTGAACGTCGAAGCGGGCTCCACCGGCCGCGGATTCGGACGCCTCGATGGTCCAGCCGTGGGCCGTGACGACGTCCCGGACGATGCTCAGGCCGAAGCCCGTGCCGTCCTCGCTGGTCGTGTAGCCGTAGTCGAAGAGCTGTTCGGGGTCGGCGTCGCCGAAGCCGGCCCCGTCGTCGGCGACGTAGAAGCCGTCGTCGGTGGGGCCGAGCGTGACCGTGACGGCGTCACCGCCGTGTGTCACCGAGTTCCGGAAGAGGTTCTCGAGGAGTGTGCGGAGGCGTTCGCCGTCCGCCTGCAGCGTCGGGAGGTCGGGGTCGACGTCGAGCGTGGCGTCGTCGGTGCCGGCGGTCGACCACGCGTCGTCGGCGACCGCTGCCAGCGAGACCGGCTCCGTCTCGCCGACGGCCTGGCCGTGCTTGGCGAGCGTGAGAACGTCCTCGACGAGTTCCTCCATGCGGTCGAAGATGGTTTCGAGGTCGTCGAGAGCCGTCTCGTCGCCGGCTTTCGCGAGCGCGGTGGTGGCCCGGGCGGACTGGATGGGGTCTCTGAGGTCGTGGGAGACGATGCTCGCGAACCGTTCGAGGCGCTCGTTCTGTCGTTCGCGTTCGGCTTCGCGTTCGGCGCGGGCGAGCGCGGCCTCCGTGTTCGCCGCGAGGATGCGCACGAGGTGTTTCGTGTGGTCGTCGAAGTTGGCGGTGTCGGTGTCCGCGACGAGCAGGACGCCGTGGTCGCCGAGCGGGACGGCGTACTCGGCGGCGACCGGCCCGTCGGGGCGGTGGACGGGGACGTCGCGGTCGTCGTCCTCGTGGTACTCCGCCGGGTCGCCGGACTGGAACGCCTGCCACGCGAGGCTGCCGTCCGCGAGCGTCGGTGCCTCCCCGAAGAGGTCGACCGCGTCGTCGCTCTGTGCGGCCGGTCGCAGCACGTTGCTGGCGGCGTCGTGGCGGTACAGGGAGGCCAGCGGGAAGCCGATGACGTCGACGGCGGCGTCCACGGCGCAGTCGCCGATGGCCGAACTGGTGCGGGCCTCCATCAGCGCTCGCGCCGTGGCCTGGAGGGATTCGAGCGTCTCCTCGTAGGACTTCCGGGCGGAGATGTCCCGCATGATGCCGGAGAACACGCGGTCGTCCTCGTGGACGTGTTCCTCGAACGTGATCGAGAGCGGAATCTCGTGGCCGTCGGCGTGTTCGGCGGGCAACTCGATGTTGCTCCAGTCGAGTTGGCGTTCGCCGGTGTCGAGGTAGCGGTCGACGGCGTCGAAGTGGTCGGCGCAGAATCGCTCGGGCATGACAGCGGTGAGTTTCTCGCCGATCAGGTCCTCCGGTGCGTACCCGAAGACGCGCTCGACCGCCTGGTTGGCGTACCGGATGGTGCTGTGTTCGTCGATAGTGACGATGGCGTCCGACCCGTTGTCGACCAGCGAGCGGAAGAACTCCGCGTCCTGGGCGAGTGCGTCGAGATCTGGGACGCTGCGGTCGTCTGACGGTCCCGAGGCGGCCATTACCTGTACGGGGGGCTCGCGCAGTTGTAAAGCTACGGGCAGCGGGGGTCGCCACGGCGACCCAACCCGGGTTTCGACCCCACCGCAAGGACAGAACCCGATTGATTCGCCTGAACTGGGTTTATCTCAGTTCGACCGAAGACGGTATTAAGTTCGTGTCGCTCCCAGGCTCACCCGGGTCGATTCCAATGACCGACCACACACGACGGACGTTCCTGCGCGGCGCTGGCGCTGCGACCGCCGCGCTCGCAGGCGTCCCCCTGACAGTATCGGCCGCCGACGGAGACAGCTGGACCGTCGCAGAAACCCCGACCGGGAACACCCTCTACGACGTCGCCTACGCGGCCGACGGTGCGTACGCCGTCGGTGCCGGCGGCGTCGTCCTGGAGCGCACGGACCGCGGCTGGCGGAAGCTCCTCGACGGCGGCCCGACGGGCAACGGGAACAGCCTCCACGGGCTGGACGTCACCGACGACGGCGACCGCCTCTGGTTCGCCGGGTCCTCCGGCGCTATCGGCGAGTACGACATCCCCGCGCGGACGCTGTACAGCCACTCCGCGCCGATGGACATCACGAACAACTTCAACGGGGTCGCCGTCCGGGGCGAAGCCGGCTCGGCGAACGTCTACGTCGCCGGCGACTCGGGGAAGATATACTACAGCTTCGAGAACGGCGCGACCGGCACCTGGGACTACGTCACGCCCGGGAGCGGGAGCGCCGTCAACGCCATCGACTTCCACGGCCCGCGCTCCGGGCACGCCGTCGACGGCAACAAGACAGTCTTCGTCACTGACGACGGCGTGACGTGGGAGAAGCTCGGCATCGAGAACGCGAACGTGAACTTCTACGGCGTCGACAGCGACGGCGACGGCGACGTCACCGTCTCCGCGGGCGGCGGCGTGGTGCACAACTGGAACGGCTCGTCGTGGACGCCCGAGGACACCGGCGACGCCGGCCTGCGCGACGTGGAGGCCGACGGCGTCGACGCGCTCACGGTCGGCGGTGGCGGCGCGGTCTACCGCCGCGACAGCGCCGGCTGGACGCGGGAAGCGACGCCGACCGGCCAGAACCTCACGGCCGTGACGCCCGTCGACAGCAGCATCGAACTCGCCGTCGGCGCGGGCGGCACCATCCTCGAACGGTGACGTAGCGGCCGCTCGGAGCCGAACCGCGTCGCAGTCGTTCTCCGCGTGTGTATGGCCCGGCAGCGGCAGCGCTGCCGGGCGTGGTCCACATCGAAAGCGGGAGTGGGAGAGTGCCGGACGCGCGGGGGGAGGAGGAGTCGCGCGTCCACTCGGCCGGTTTCGCTGTCGGTACTTAAATCCGCGTCAGACGTTCGGCCGACCACAACCGTCATCGGGCGGCGGGTCGATGGGTGGCCCATGCAGGGACTCGGCGTACCGCTGGCGACACCGTTCGACGACGACGGCGACGTGGACCACGACGCGCTCGGCGCGCTCGCCGAGTGGGTGACCGACCGGGGCGTGGACTTTCTCGTCCCCTGCGGGTCGAACAGCGAGGCGGAACTGCTAACGGCCGACGAGCGCACGGCCGTCGTCGAGACGGTCGCGGACGCCGCGCCGGACGACGTGCCCGTGCTCGCCGGGACGGGTGCGCCCGGTCTCCGTGAGACCCTCGAACTTACCGAGGGCGCGGCCGGCGCGGGTGCCGACGGCGCGCTCGTCGTCACGCCGTTCTACTTCGACCACGGCGACGACGACGTGGCCGCCTACTACCGGGCAGTCGCGGACGACGCCCCGATTCCGGTCTTTCTCTACAGCGTCCCGAAGTACACCGGCTACACGCTTCCGCCCGCGGTGGCCGGTGACCTCGCCGACCACCCGAACGTCGCCGGAATGAAAGACTCTGGGGGCGACCTCGCCGCGTTCCAGCGGACGCGCGCTCGCACCGCCGACGCTGACTTCGACCTCCTGGTCGGCAGCGGCGGCGTGTTCGCGCCCGCGCTGGACGCCGGCGCGGACGGCGGCGTGCTGGCGCTCGCGAACGTCGCGCCCGAAGTCGCCAGCGAGATACTGGACGCCCACCGCAGCGGCGACGACGACCGCGCACGTAACCTGAACCGCGCGGCCGTCGACCTCAACCACGCCGTCACGGCCGGCCACGGCGTCGCCGGGCTCAAAGCCGCGATGCGCTCCCGCGGCGCGCCCGCGGGCACCGTGCGCTCGCCGCACCGCCCGGTCGACGACGACACCGCGGCCGACCTCGCCGCGCTTGTCGACGACGCGCTGTGAGGCCGTCGACCCAGTGACCGGGGCGGTCGACTGAACACACAGACCATCGTGTTGCACGGCCTACACCGGCCAAAACACCCATACGCGCGCAGCGACGGAGAGAGGTGTATGAACCGCCGCAGATTCATCGGGGGAGCGAGCGTCGTCGGGCTCGGCGCTCTGGCTGGCTGTACGAACGCGCTCGGCACGGTCGCGCCGCCCGAGGTCCCGGACGAGCAGCTGGACGAGGGCGGCTGGGAGCAGACCGACCGCACCGAGGAGACGGTTCTCGACCGGTCCTACGGCCCCGTGAACGTCACCGCGAAGTCCACCACGCTGCTGTTCAGCGACACGGCGCTCGCGTCGGAGGTCACGGACAAGACCCTCGACCGCATCGAGGGGACGATGGCCATCTACGCGGCCTCACACATCAACTTCGACCCGAACCTCAACAACCTCCCGGCGGACATCGGCAAGAAGGAGGTCGTCAACGAAGTGGAGAGCCAGGCCCGCTCGCAGTTCGAACAGCAGATGCGCGACCAGGGCCTCGAGAACGTCGAGCGCGTCGGCGAGGCCGAGTTCACCACGGACTCCGGGAAGAACCCGGGACTGGCGACGTACCGCGGCGAGTTCCCAGTCGGCACCATCGAGTTCGACACGGACGGTGAGACGTTCGCGCTCGACGTCGGTGCAATCGAAGTGGCCGGCGATGTCGCGGTCTGGAACGAGGGCGACTACGTCGTCGTCGCCGGTGGTGCCTACCCGGACGAGAACTACGCCGACACCGTGACCCGCGACCTCTCGGACGCAATCACCGTCACTGTCGACGTCGACCTCGGGCTGACGCCGGACGAGTACCGCGAGGAGACCCGGCGTCTGATGGCAGCGACGAAGTGATGCCCGACCACGACTGGCGGGCGCTCTTCGACCGAGCCGCGGACGCCGGTGTGACGGTCGGGGACGTTCAGGACGCGCTCGCGAACCGCCGCAGCGATGACTGACGCAGGACGGAGCGACGCGAGCGGCGACGGCCCCGACCCCGCCGCGCTCGCAGCGGACGCCGACGTGCTCGCCGCAGACCTGTTCGTGGACGGCGACGCCCGAGACGCCATGGACGTGGTGCGCGCCCACGACTGGGTGACACTCGTCGCCAGCGAACCACTGCTCAACGACGCCGAAGCGGTCGTCGCCGCGCTCGCCGACGACGACCTCGCAAGCGACTGGCGCGAGACCATCGAGGCGCTGGCGACGGTCGTGGACCACCCGGACGGCGACCACCCGGCGCTGTCGGCCGCCGTCCACGGCAGCGCCGCCCACGTGCTCTCGATGGACGGACGGCTACAGTCCGCAGCGACGGGCGCTATGCTCTCGAAGAGAGCGGACGTCAGCGTGAAGTCGCCGGCGGCGTTCGCGCGGCTGTTCGACCCCGAGCGACTGTACCCGACTGTCGTCGGCGGCGAGTACCCGGGCCCCGACCGCGACCCCCGCGAGTAATCAGGTGTCGCCGTCGGCGAGCCAGTCGGCGAGCTTCGCGAGCGCGCGGCCGCGGTGGCTCAACGCGTTCTTCCGGTCGGTCTCCATCTCCGCGAACGTCGCGCCGTCGTGCTCGAAGATGGGGTCGTAGCCGAAGCCGCCGTCGCCCCGGGGTGCCACGATAGTACCCTGAACCGCGCCGTCGAACGTCTCGGTCGTCTCGCCGTCCGTGTACGCGACGACACAGCGGAACGCGGCCCGGCGGTCGTCGAGGTCCTCGGCCAACTCCCAGACGCGCTCGACGCCGAGCGTGTCCTCCACGTACGCTGAGTACGGACCCGGAAAGCCGTCTAGGTCCCGGACGAAGAGCCCCGCGTCGTCGACGATGACGGGCGCGTCGCCCTCGCTGGCCTCGTAGGCTTCGGCCGCGCCCTCGGCGGCGATGGTCGCGAGGTCGTCGCTCTGGACTTCCGTGTAGTCGTAATCGAACTGTTCGACGCTGCGCAGGCCCGCGAGGTACTCCTCGGCTTCCCGGACCTTCCCGGCGTTCGTCGTGACGAACCGGAGCGTGCTCATGCCCGAGCACTCTTACTCCGGGGAGAAGATGGCGTCGGTTAGTCGTCGACGACGACCTCGACGGCCTCGTCGACCGCCGACTCGTCGCTGTCTTCGTCGGACCCCTGCTGCTGGTAGAGCAGCACACCCGCGACCGCAAGCACGATCCACGACCGCCAGTTCGCGAGGTTCAGCGTGTAGCCGACGCCGAACGGCTTCTCGACGAGCATCCCCTCGCCGGGCTGCCAGTACGACGACAGCATCTTCGAGAGTTTCGGGCGCTCGAAGTTGTACGGCACCCCGAACAGTTCCCCACTGGTGGGTTTCTCGGCCATACCCTCACTTCGACGCCGGCGGTCATATCAGTTGGGGCTCAAGTCGGGTCGCGTCGGCCGCGGCCCGGCTCAGTCGTCCTGGTACCGCCCGCGACCCTCGATGGCGCGCAGTTGGTCGAGCACCGCCGAATCACCGACTGTCCGGTAGGACTGCTCGAACGCCGCCACGAGCGCGTCCGCGTCGTCCGCGGTGCCCGCGAGGCTCTGCTCGAAGACGTGGCAGTCCATCGCGTAGTCCTCCACGTCGTCCGTGTAGTAGCCGAGCCCGAAGTCGATGAGGAACGTGCGGTCGTCTTCGGGACCCACCCGTTGCTCACGGGTCGCTTTGCTCCCCGTTCGCTCGTTCGGTGGGTCCTGCGGACCCACCCGGACGTTTCTCGTCGTCGGGTCGCCGTGCACGAACCCGGCGCGGTGAATCGCAGCGAGGTGCCGGCCCACGTCCCGGACCCGCTGCTCGCTCAGGGCGTCCCGGAGGTCGCTGTCGCCGACGTGCTGGAGTTCGATGGTCGCCTCGGGAACGTCGACGTCCCAGACGAGCGGCGTCGGGACGCCCTGCCGCCGCGCCTCGCTCGTCAACCGGGCTTCGAGGACGGTGCGGTCCCGCCGCAGGCGGTCGTCCAGTCGCTCGTGGCGGTAGCGCTTCGGGACGCGCTCTTTCACGACGCGGTCGGCCTCGATGGTGACGGTGGCTTCCGCGCCCTGCCGGACCGCCCCCTCGCGGGCCGGCGGTGCCTCGGGCGCGCGCCACGTCACCGGCACCTCGTCCGGCCGGAAGTGCGAGTCGATAGCGGAGTCGTCGACGTCGAGGGTGTCGCCGGCTTCGGCCATCCGTGCACCGAGCACCGCAATCATTCCGGCGTTGTCCCGCAGGAACCGGGGTTCGGGCGCGTAGAACTCCGCGCCGCGCGCCTCGCACATCTCCGCGAGCATCGACCGGAGCCTGTCGTTCTGCCCGACGCCGCCACCGAGGACGAGTTCGTCGCGACCCGTCAGCGCGAGCGCGCGCTCCGAGACCTCCGTGAGCATCGCGAAGACCGTCTCCTCCAGCCCCCGACAGACATCGTCGACGGGGACGCCGTCGTCGACGGCCTGCTTGGCGGCGCTCATGATGCCCGAGAACGAGAAGTCCATCCCCTTCACGACGTACGGCAGCTCCGTGTACTCGCCGTCCGCCGCATGGGCCTCGACCTTCGGGCCGCCGGGGTGCTGCCAGCCGACGTGCCGCGTGAACTTGTCGATGGCGTTGCCGACGCCGGTGTCCATCGTCTCCCCGAGCACGCGGTACCGGCCGTTCCGGTACGCGAGCACGTGCGCGTTCGCGCCGCTCGCGTTCAGGCAGACCGGCGCGTCGAACCCGGACCCGTGACGCCCGATTTCGAGATGGGCCACCATGTGGTTGACGCCGACCAGCGGCACGTCCAGCGTCTGAGCGAGCGCGCGCGCCGCCGACCCGACGATGCGCAGGCAGGGGCCGAGGCCCGGCCCCCGGGAGAACGCGACCGCGTCCACGTCACCGTCCGCCTCGTCGAGAATCGTCTCGATTACTCGGGGAATCGCCTGCCGCATGTGCTCGGCGGCCTCACGCGGGTGAATACCGCCGCTGTCCGGCTGGTACGCGTCAGACTCGATGACGACAGAATCAGCGTCGGCGTCGTACAGCGCTGCACTCGCGCACCACGCGGTGCCCTCGACGCCGACGACGCGCATCTACGTCGCTACTCCCACTCGGTGAACCCGCACTTCCCACAGACCTGCCGGTCGCCGTGGTCCGCGAGGAACGTGTCGCCGCAGCGCGGGCACATGTCCTTCTCGGTGGTGCCGTCGTCGTTGTAGTAGTCGCCGCGCGCCATCTTTAGGCCTCCTCCGTCTCCGCGTCGGCGTCCTCCTCGGTGCCGATCTTGTTCCGTTCGAGCATGTGGTCGTGCTCGATTTCGGCGGCCTCCGCCGGGGAGTCGTAGACCTTCGCCTCGCCGCGGGTCTTCCGCATCCCGAACTTCGTGTCCAGCTTCTGGACGACAACCTCCTCGGAGTCCTTGTCCAGCTTCGCCGCGAGGCTGTCGCGAACGGACAGCCGCGACGGGCTGGCGTCCTCGTGAACGATCTCGAAGTCGACCTCGGTCCGGTGGAGCAGAGGGTTGTCCTCCTGCCCCAGAATCTCGATTTCCATGGTCAGTTATGACGTACTTGCGCGCGAAATCTGTAAAAGCATTTCGACACGCCGCCTCAGTCCACGAGCCGCCAGAACGCCTCGGTCGTCTCGAGGCGCTCGGCGAGTTCACGCATCCGCGACCGGAGGTCGGCGTCGACGGTCGCCAGCACCATTCCCTCGCCGGGCTGCCCGTAGACGACGCTCGCGCCCTCGGGCACCGCCAGCACCGCAGGGACCACGGCGAGGTCCTCCTCGCCGTCGACCTCGATGACCGTCTCGCCGTCGCCGTCGATGGCCGTCACGAGCGCGTCGAGGAGGTCCCGGGAGACCGTCGCCGGATCGCTCGCCACCGAGACGTCCGCGGGCGGCAGCCCCTCGCTGACCTCGTCGGTGACCGCCTCGCGTTCCGTCCGCCCATCGATTACCGCGACCTTCGGCGTGTGTCCGGCCGCCACCAGATGGTACGTCACCACGTCGCCCACGGTGACAATCGGGCTGCCGGCGTCCGCCAGCAGGCGCTCGGCGGCCGTGTAGACCGGACCAACGGGGTCCTTGAACGCGTCCCGCGCCTCCTCGGGGAGGGTGGCGACCGCGTCGCTCACGCTCAGCGGACCTTCAGCGCGTACTCGCCCGCCTCACTGACTTCCATCTTCTCCGCGATCTCGGACTCCTCGGGGTGCGTGACGACCACGTAGCCCGCCCAGTCCTCGGTGAGGCTGTTCGACTGGCAGTGCGGACACCGCTCCTCGTCGGGCTCCACGATGCGGTGGCAGTCGTGGCACGCGAGTCGGTTCGACGCCATCTATTGGCCCTCGCTGCTGGCTTGCTCCTGCTCGCGGGTCTCGCGGAGCCAGCCGTGCTTCCCGAGGCCGGGCTGTTTCGCCGTGAGCCCGATCTTGGACTCCCGGGGGTTGCGCTCGTCGATGCTCTTGGTGACGATGCGCGCCCGCACCGCGTCACCCGTGCCGAGAATCTGGTTCGACTCTCGGGAGGCCAGCTGCTGGTTCTCCTCGTCGAAGGCCAGGTACTCGTCGCTGATCTGGGAGACGTGCAGCAGACCGTCAACGGGCCCGATGCCGACGAACGCGCCGAAGCTGACGACCTCGACGACCTCGCCGTCGACGACCTCCTGCATCTCGGGCTCGAACGTGACGGCGTCGAACTCCGCCTCGTAGTAGACGCCCGGACGGTTCGGCAGCACCGCGCCCTCGCCGAGGTCGTGGACCTCGGTGACGGTGACGACGCTGCCGACGTCCTCGTCCATGCGCCCTTCGAGTTTGTCCTGTAGCAGTCGCTTCACCAGGTCCGGACCGACGTCCCCGAGGTGCTCGGGTGGGACCTCAATCGTGTCTTTCAGCCGTGCTCGCTTGTACATCTATGGTCGAGTGATAGTCAGTTGCGTCCGACCCCTTAAATGAATTACCGGCGCGCCCGCGTCGAGCACGCGCTCTTTCAGGGGGCCGTCGTTCGTCGCGACAGCGTCCACGTCGCCGCCCGCCGCGAGCGCGTGGAGCGCGTCGTCCGCGTACGATTCCTCCGTCTCGACGGTGTCACACCGGTCTGCCAGGTCCGCCGCCACGCTCGCCGCCGTCGCCGTCTCCCCGTTGCCCGCGCGGAGCTCCGACAGCTCCTCGCGGACGGACTGGGGGACGACGCCGTCGTAGTCGCCGAGCAGGCCGTCCAGCTCCTCGAAGAGCCGGAGGTTCTGCTCGACCGGCAGCATCAGCGCGTTGGCGTCCATGGCGACCCGCATCACTCCGTCAGCGTCCCGACGCCGATGAGCCGCCAGCGCGCGCCGACCCGGCGGTTGATGGCGATTTTCGCCCCAGCGGGCGCACAGACCGGGCGCTTGAGTGCGACCTCGCACTCGCCGCCGCGCGCGCTCGTCACCGAGCCGACGGTGGTGGCGGTGCCGACGGTGAGCATCAGCGGCTCACCGGTCGAGATGTTCTCGATCTCCTCGCCCTCTTCGGCACCGACGAGGCGCTCCAGGAGGTCGACCTCCATCTCGAAGGAGTTCCACGTCGGCGGCAGCGTGCCGGGCGGTCCGGCGACCTGTCCGGCGAGCGCGTCGCCCTTCGTCAGGCTCGGGTCGAGCCCCGTGCCGACACCGAGCAGCCCGCCCGGCGAGGCACTGTCGACCGACTCGCCGCCGGCCTGAATGCTCCGGATGTCGGTGCTCACGGACCGCCACTCGGTCTGGCCGCCCTCCTCGACCTCACGTCCCGGGCGGAGTTCGATCTCCTCGTCGGGTTCGAGTTCGCCCTGCACGAGGCTGCCACCGAGCACGCCGCCCATCAGCCCGCCGTACTTCGTGCCGGGGCGGTTGATGTCGAACGACCGCGCGACGTACATCCGGGGGTCCGCCGTCGGGTCGCGGTCCGGCGTCGGAATCTCGGATTCGAGGGCGTCGATGACGAGGTCGACGTTGATCTCCTGCTCGGCGGAGATGGGGACGATGGGCGCGTCCTCCGCGACGGTGCCCTCGACGAACTCCTTGATCTCCTCGTAGTTCTCTCGGGCCTCGTCGGCGTCCACGAGGTCGACCTTGTTCTGCGCGATGACGATGTTCTCGATGCCGATGATGTCCAGCGCCATGAGGTGCTCCTCGGTCTGGGGCTGGGGCACCGGCTCGTTCGCGCCGACGACGAGCACCGCGCCGTCCATCAGCGCCGCGCCCGACAGCATCGTCGCCATCAGGGTCTCGTGGCCCGGCGCGTCGACGAACGACACCGTCCGCACGATTTCGGTCTCGGTGTCGTGCTCGTCGCACGTCTCCGCGACCGTGTAACACTCCGGCTCCTCGCAGTCAGGGCACCGACGCAGCGTCGCGTCGGCGTACCCGAGGCGGATGGAGATGCCGCGTTTCATCTCCTCGGAGTGCTGGTCTGTCCACTCGCCACTGAGCGCGCGGACCAGGGTCGTCTTCCCGTGGTCGACGTGCCCGACCAGTCCGATATTCACCTCCGGTTGTCGGTGTTCATCTGCCATGTTCACAGAGTAATCTTGCGTGAATTTCGCCCCGAACGACTGATAAACCTACTGTTACGGAGGCGACGCCACGACGCCCGGTTCTCGCGTTCGTCAGAGCCGCTGCCGGCCCCCGGCGGCAGCGTACTGTGGCTGCCGACGATTTAACCGCACAGCCCGCCTACGGCAGTCCAGTGCGAGAGTACGCGTTCGAACTGCGGCTGTGCGCTCACCTCGAGACAGCGGATGTGCCGGGCGTCGGCGACGCCAGCGTCGTGTCTCGCCAGCTCGGGACGAGCGTACACGCCTCCGGGGGCCGCATCGTCGACACCGTCTGCGTGCTCCCGGGCCCGGAGTTCGGCGACCGCGTGGCGCTCACCAGCGACACCGTCCCGCCCGCAGTCCTCGATACGGACGTACCCATCGGCGAGTACGAGCGCGTGACCCGGGTCTTCGACGGACCGCCGGAGCGCGCGCGGTCGCTGGCCGACGCCGGGGCCAAGACGGGGTTCCTTGACGTGACGCGCCGAGACGGCCAGCAGGTCGTCCGGCAGACCACGCGCTACCCCGACTGGGTGGGCGGCCTGATCGGCGTGGAGAACAAGCCCGACCTCGGGCGGCCCGGCGACCTCGAACGCCAGATGCGCCACGACGCGAGCCTCGGGGTCCTCGACTACGCCGTCGTGGCGACCGAGAGCCACGTGACGCGCGCCCACCTGAACCGACTCCCCGACGACGTGGGAGTGTGGCGCGTGGACTTCGATCGGGAGGACCCAGTCGAGGTGATTCGCGCCCCCGAACGGCTCGACTCGACTGGTCCGGGACTGGAGGTGCTGGACGAACACGCGGCGCGCACCGACGTCCGGCCGGTGACGGCCGGCGAGAAGGCCCGCCAGCGCCGCCGCGTCGTCGAGCGCGCCTACGGGAAGGGCTGGCGGACGTTCGACCTGCCGGCCTGCGCTCGCGTGTCCACGGGCGACGGCGACACCCCGCTCCCGTGCTGCGAGCACTTCGGGCGCGTCGTCGACCCAGCCAGCGAGTGCGGCGACGAGTGCCCGGGCTTCGAGGCCGCCGACGCGCCCGACGTTGACCTCGACGCCGAGCGCGAGCGCAGGACGCCCTGGGAGCGCGACGCGGGCGGCCGGCGGCGGCAGGCCGGCCTCGACCAGTTCTGAGTCGCGCCTCGCAGCCGGTGTGAGCGCGACCGACGTTTGAAGTCGGCAGAGCCGTAGTGACGCGTATGAGTCGCGTTCGCCGCCGCGCCGCGGCAGTGCTGAGTGGGCTCGCCGCGGCCGCGGCAGCGGTGCTCCTCGACACGCCGCCGACGGCCGCAGTCGCGATTCCAGCGCTGTACGCCGGCGCTGGCTACTACGTGGCTGCCCACCCCGACGTGGTCTGGGGGCGCGAGCGGTCGCGACCCGACTGGACCGCGGGCGCACTGGGCGGCGGCCTCACGTTCGGGCTGCTCGGCCTCGCGAACGCGGACGCGCCGCCGTGGCTGCTGCTGTTCGGATTCGGGTTCGTCGTGTTCGGCTTCGCGACGGGCGTCGCGTACGGCCGAGAGAGTCGCGAGACGGGCGACGCCACAGCGTGAGAGGGCGGCCGCCAGTCAGAGTCGGAACGTCTCGCCGTCGACCGCGATTTCGTCGGCGAAGGCTTCGTCTTCCGGGTAGTAGTGGGCGGCGTGGACGACCTTCGTTTCGTCGGCGTCGAGGTCGTCGCCGAGCGCGAGCGCGCCCTCCCGGGTCATGTGTTTCGTGCCGAACGTCCGCGGAACGCCGTCGCTGTCGAGGTGCCGGCCGCCCTTCGGGTGGTAGTCCGCGAGGCTCGCGGGGACGATGCCGTCCGCGAGCAGGAGGTCTGGGTCTCGCATCGCGTCCAGAGACGCCTCGGGGATGTCGTAGGTGGTGTCCCCCGAGAGGGCGAGTGTCGCGCCGTCTCGCTCTATCACGACGCCGTAACAGACCAGCGGCGGGTGGTCGACGGGGACGAGCGTGACCTCGAAGCCCGCCGCCTCGAACGGTTCGAGCGGCGAGACGGGGTGGGTGTCCAGCGGAGCGAGGTAGTCGTACTTCGACGCGACGGTGTCCGCGACAGACTCGCCGGTCACCGGGTCTGTCTCGTCGGCGGCGTACACGGGGAGGTCGTCGAACAGCCGGTAGGCGTTCCCGAGGCCGTCGAGGTGGTCGAAGTGGATGTGGGTCACGATGCCGGCGTCCGGGAGGTGGGCGTCGTCCTCGCGGAGGAACTGGTGCCGGAAGTCGGGGCTGAAGTCCACGAGCAGCGCGTCTCCCGATGCCTCGTCCTCGACGTGGACGGAGAAGCGGGTGCGTTCGACGCCGCGGTCGCGGGCGGCCCGGCAGGTGTCGCAGTCGCAGTCCGGCGTCGGCGTGCCGGTCGTGTCGCCCGTGCCGAGCAGCGTCACCCTCATTCGGGCGTCGGGTGGTCGTGGTCCGCGTGGTCGTGGCCGTCGTGATCCTCGTCGAGCGCGTCCTCCAGCGTGTCGAGGTTCCGGAGGTGGTCGCGGTCCTCGAAGTCCTCGATGGCGGCCATGAGGTCGTCCTGGGTGAGTTCGGTGCGGTCCTCCACGAGCGCGTCGAGGACGGCCTCCCGCAGCACCAGCCGGAGGTCGCTGCCGGTCAGCCCGTCCGTCTCGGCGGCAATCTCCGCGGGTTCGAAGTCCGCGACGTCGACCTCGCTGGTGACGAGCGAGATGATGTCCGCGCGCATCTGCTCGTCCGGCCGCGGGAACGAGAGAATCTCGTCGAAGCGCCGCCACGCCGCGGCGTCCAGTTCGTCCGGGTGGTTGGTCGCGCCGATGAGCAACACGTCGTCGTTGACGAGGCTGACCTCGTCGATGCTCTTCAGGAGCGTGTTGACGGCGCGCTTGATGGCGTTGTGCTCGTCACCGGTCCGCGTCGTGGCGACGAAGTCGAACTCGTCCATGAAGAGGATACAGGGCGAGAGGCGCTTCGCCACCTCGAAGACCTTCTCGACGTTCTTCGCCGTCTCGCCGAGGTACTGGCTCGTGATCATCGAGAGCTTGACTTCGACGAACGGCAGGTCGAGCTGGTGGGCGAGCCCGCGAGCGGTCGACGTTTTCCCCGTGCCCGGCGGGCCGACGAACAGCAGCTTCCCGATTTCGCTGAGCCCGATGGTCGCGAGGTAGTCGCGGTGCTCGATGGCCTTCGCCACCTTCGACATCTCCTCCTCCTGCTCCTCCGTGAGCACGATGTCGTCGAGGGTCACTTCGATTTCGGCGGGCGACCGCACCTCCACGAGGTCCAGCATCTCCTCGTCGTCCTCGTCGAAGTACTCCTCCAGCAGGCCGTCGATCCACTGCGGGTCGGCCTGCACGGAGCGGTTCGCGTCCCGCGCGGCCTCGTAGTCGACGCCGAACTCGTCGCCGAAGACGAACGCCAGCACGGGGTTGTCGCGGACGCGGTCGGCGTCGGCGCGCTCGACGTACCAGTCGATGGCCATGTCGTCGTCCACCAGCGAGACGTTCCCGGCGAACGCGTCCCGGTCGGTGAACATGAGCCCGGAGACGGCGTCCCACGGGTTGTCGACGCCGGTCGCTTCGCGGGTCGCGTCTTCGGTGGTCTGTGGCGGCCGGGGGACGCCGTCGTCTCCCCAGAGCGCGCTCCGATGCGCCGGCGGCAGGTCGTTCTCGTCTAAGTCCTGGTGGCGGTCGTAGACGCGAGCCGTCAACAGGAACTCCACGACGTCGAGAGCCTCGGTCACTACCCAAGAACTACCGCCCCGGGCGGTTTAAGAGCGTCGCAGTCCGTCTGCGAACGGGAGTACGTTAGTATTGGGGATTTTGAACACGCTGGCAGAGCCTATCGGGCGTATCAGGGTGGACGAGACCAGCCACCGAGAGAGGAATCGGTACACGCTGAACACGGAGACGCTTGAGGGCCGATACATCTGAGGGTGGGCGGACGCGGAAGTCTGGATAGTTGAGGGATCAGACCGCTCGGCCCTCAGCGACGGCTAGAGCCACGCCCGAGCGTAGATTATCGGCTTGGCCGTCAGCGGGGTGCTTCCGTATCAGCTCGTCACATTGCACCTCTGCTGCCGGTCCTCCGGGGTACCGGCCTCTGATGACCGACCGTGCGGAATCAGCTAACCGGAAAACGCCTGAACAACCACAGAAAACAGTTTACCGTGGAGACAGATATTTTAATTATGCAGAGTCGAAGAAAGTTCCTGTCCGGTGTCGGTACAGGCCTTGCCGGCCTTTCAGGATTCACTCTCTGGTCCGCCAGAAAAAACAACCCTCGTTCAGAAGGAACAGTGCTCCTCCAGTTCATCAATCGTTCCGGTGAAAACGCGAAAATAGCAGCAACCCTCAACTCAACCACTTCTAGGGCCAGCATTTCGCGAAATAGCGCTCTGGCTTCGGGTGAACGTAACCACTTCCATACCCAGATAAACTCTGGTGAGCGGTATAAAATCGAAGCAACCGCAGAGATATCTGATGAAGAAGCATCTATTCAGACCGAAGGAATGCCAGACACAGCCAGCGTCAGCTTCGAGAAGTCACCCGTTGAACAGACTACAACTCTTCACAACGAAGATAGAATCATCGTTCGACTTTCCTCTGACTTGAAACTAGATCTAGATGTTGAATAACGGGGGACTGGTTTGCAGGAGAAAGAAAGAACCGACTAGTTCATCTCGTAACTGCCAAAGTCCGGAGTGAGGTTGTTTGCGAGAGCATATCCTGCGGCCCCGTCACTGTACTGACCATCTTTCGTAGAGAAATCGGCTCTTTGCATTCCGGCAGCGAAGAACCAATACTGCCCGTTAGATCGGTCCAGTGCGAACCGTAGTGCGCCGAGTCGTGATTGGCGACCAATCGAATCACGGGACGGATGGCCCAGCTACGACGGTGCGACGTAGAACACGAGCGGCTGGCTGTGCTGGTAGCCCTGGTGGACGACGCGGTCGTACCCTCGGGCTTCGAGCCCCTCGCGAATCGGCTCCTCGTCGTCTTCGAGCGTGACGACGACGGGTGAGTTCGAGTCCGCGACCGCGCCGGCGTCGGTGGTGCTGGAGACGTTCGCGTCGTAGGTCTCCAGATACCACGGCAGCGGCAGGCGGTCGAACCAGCCCTCGTACCCGCCGCCAGTGTCGTTCTGGTCGTCGTAGTCGTCGATGCGGAGCGTGGGCGTCCCGCCCGCCGCCTCCTCGGCGTTGTAGAACTCCTCGCCGTAGAACAGGACGTCGACGCCCTCGTTTGCGGCGGCGCGCTCCTCGATGTCGGCGAGCGTCCCCTGCATCTGTCCGGACGGCTGGGCGTACTGCACGAGCGGATTGTTCGGCCCCTGCGCGTTCGCGTACGTGGTCTGTGCGGCTACAGCGCCGGTGCCGACCGCGGCGACCACCAGCACGGCGGCGGCGAGGCGCGCCCTCGTCGGGCGGTCGAGTTCGACCCCGCTCAGCCCGTACCGCACGACGACGCCGACGCCGACCGCAGCCGGAATCGCGAGCGGGACGAGCGCGTTCACGGCGGTCCAGGGCGCGGCGATGTCGGAGACGGCGGGGTAGCCGAACACGGAGAACGCCCCCCAGTAGAACGCGAACGCGACGATCGCTCGCGGTCGGTCGCCGGTGTACCGGTCGTGGAGGAACCCGAGGAGCGCCGCGACGGTGAGCGCGGACGCGCCCGCGAGTAGGACTTCGAGGTCGTGTTTCAGGAAGGCGATGTAGGAGTGCTCTTTCGTACTCGTCGACCCCCAGAGCCCGACGAACTCGTCGTAGGTGCCGAACGTCGCCGCGCGCAGTACGCCGCCGGCGAGGTCGGGGTTCGCGAGGATGCGGTAGAGCTCCGGTTTCGGCGCGTAGAACGCGACGACGACGGCAGCCACCTGAACGGCGACGAGGGTGAGAGCGAGTTTGTACCGCCACGCGACACGGAGCACGCGGCGCAGGTGGCTTCGTGCGGTGTCGAACCGGCTCTCCTCCTCGTCGGCCTCCGCGAGCACCATCCGGCCGTCGAACACCAGCGCGAGCGCGCCCAGCCAGCACACGGGGTACAGCAGGCTGTTCTCCTTCGTGGTGAACGCCAGCGCGAACGGGAGCGCGCCGGCGTAGAGGTACCGCGTCTTCCCGGTGTCGATGGCGCGCACGAACAGGCCGAGCGCGACGAACGTGAACGCGGCGAGCAGCAGGTCGTTGCGCATGAACCGCGAGTAGTACAGCAGGACGGGGTTCGCCGCGAGGAACACCCCGAGCGCGACAACCTCGACGTCGGTGAGGTGCTCGCGGTAGAGCCACGCCGCCAGCGGCAGCAGGCTGCCGACGAGCGCGACCACCAGCCGCATCGCGAAGTCCGATGGCCCGAGGAGGTCGAAGACGACGCCGTTGACGTGCGGGAGAAACGGGCCGTGGATGATGGCGCGGTACTCCCAGCCCCCGACGTCCATGTAGTGGAGAATCCAGCTTGCGACGCGGGCTTCGTCCTGGTGGGCGACTCGCCAGCCGAGCGCCCACAGCCGCGCTGCGAGCCCGGCGGCGGCGACCGCGAGGAGGGCGGCAGCGACGCGGACCGACGCGCCGTCGCGGCTCCGTGACATACCACGCGGTTGCGGAGACGGTACTAAACGCTTTCTGGAACGCAGTGCGGCCGCGAGCCGAGCGCCGCAACCGGGGAGTCTGACGGCCCGAGTAAACGGCTGGTGGTGTGCGGCCGGTTGTCGGAGGTTTAAGGACTGTCGTCCGCACGCTACTGGTATGGCAGATACCACCACTCCAGTCATCGCGGCGGCCTACCGAACCCCCCAGGGCAAGGAGGACGGCGTGTACGCGGACACCCGCAGCGAGGACCTCTCGGTCGCGCTCATCGACCACATCCTCGACGAGACCGGCCTGACGAGCGACCACGTCGACGACCTCCAGTGGGGCGTCGCTCAGCAGCGCAGCGAACAGGACAACAACGTCGCGCGCGTCATCGCCCTGCTCTCGGAGCTCGGTGAGGACGTGCCGGCCGCGTCCATCAATCGCTGGTGTGCGTCCTCGATGGAGGCCATCATGCGGTCGGCGGACTCGATTCGCGCCGGTCAGCGCGACGCCATCATCGCGGGCGGCGTGGAGAACATGAGCCGCGTGCCGATGGACGGCAACTCCTACGAGCACCTCCACCCCGGGCTCGCCGAGCACTACAACATCCCTCAGCTCCAGATGGGGATGACCGCCGAGGAGGTCGCACAGCGCCACGACATCTCCCGTGAGACGCAAGACGAGTACGCGCTCCAGAGCCAGCAGCGCGCCGCCGCGGCGACCGACGAGGGCCGCTTCGACGACCAAATTGTCCCCATCGAGACCGACGACGGCCTCGTCGAGGAGGACGAGGGTATCCGCCGCGACACCACGATGGAGGCGCTCGGCCAGCTCCCGACCGTGTTCAAGAGCGACGGCTCCGTCACCCCGGGCAACGCCAGCCAGATTTCGGACGGTGCGGCCGCGACGCTCGTCACGAGCGAGTCGTTCGCCGAGGACCACGGCCTCGACATCCTCGCGTACGTCGGCGACCACAACGTCGCGGGCGTCGACCCCGAAGTGATGGGCATCGGCCCGGTGCCCGCCACCCGGGGCCTGCTCGACCGCACCGGCGACTCCATCGAGGACTTCGACCTCGTGGAGCTGAACGAGGCGTTCGCGTCCCAGACGGTCTACTCCCGTGACGAGCTCGGCATCGACAACGAGAAGTTCAACGTCAACGGCGGCGCAATCGCGCTCGGCCACCCGCTCGGCGCGAGCGGCGCGCGCCTCCCCGTGACGCTCGTCCACGAGATGAACGAGCGGAACGTCGACAAGGGCCTCGCGACGCTCTGTGTCGGCTTCGGGCAGGGCGCGGCGATCACGTTCGAACGGTAAGCCGCCGACCGCGCCGCGGGCGCGGGTACCGAGGACCCCCGTAGTGGGGTCCGACGGTGCTTTTGGCCGAGCTTTTGCCGAGCCGAGCGGCGACGCCGCTCGCGCAGCGCAAAAGGTCGTCGTGGCAGGGCGCGGCGATCACGTTCGAGCGGTAAGCCACCGGCCGCGCCGCAGGCTGCGGCCACCGCCCGGTGAGAAACCACGAAACTGATACCGGCCCCCCGATTCTCTAGGGACGATGGACTCCGTCGGCATCGTCGTCCCCGCCTACGACCCCGACGTGGAGCGACTCGTCGGTTACCTCGACGACCTCCGGGAGACGCTCGACCCGGCCGAGCTGCACGTCGAGTTGGATGCTGCCAGCGCCGGGGTCGCCGACCGTATTCGAGACGCGGGCGCGACGGTCGCCGAGAGCGCCGGTCGCCGCGGCAAGGGAGCCGCAATCACGGCCGGCTTCGAGGCACTCGACACGGACGTGCTGGCGTTCGCGGACGCCGACGGCGCGACGCCAGCGGGCTCGCTGGCTGATGTCGTCGCCCGCGTGGCAGACGGCAGCGCGGACCTCGCCGTCGGGTCGCGACGGCACCCCGACAGCGACGTGAAGAGCCACCAGACCGTCGTCCGCCGGCTGCTCGGCGACGGGTTCGCGTGGCTCGCTGGCACGCTCCTCACCGTGGACCTCTACGACTACCAGTGCGGCGCGAAGGCACTCACGACCGGCGCGTGGGAGCGCGTACGCAGTCACCTCCACGAGGCCGGGTTCGCGTGGGACGTGGAACTGGTCGCCGTCGCTGGCGCGCTCGGCTGCCGGGTCGCCGAGGTCCCAATCTCGTGGGAGGACCAGCCCGGGTCGACGGTGTCGGCCGTCCGCACGCCGTTCCGGCTGCTCGGGTCGCTGCTGCGGGCGCGCCACCGCGCGAAACGCCTCGGGGACAGCACACTGCACGCCGCCATCGCGGACCGCCGCGACGGTGAACCGGCGCTCGTCGAGGAGCCGACGGACCATGAGTAGGCTCGACGGCAGTCTGGACCGCGTCCGGGCAGCGGTGCCGGCGCGCTTCGAGGCGCTGGTCTCCGGTGTGCGATTCGGGCAGTTCGTCTCCGTCGGCGTCGTGGGTGCCGCCTTCGACGTGACGACGCTCCTCGTCCTGACCGAGTTCGCGGGGCTGTCCGCGGCCGTCGCGAACGTCGCCAGCATCGAGACGGCCATCCTCGTGATGTTCACCGTCAACGAACACTGGACGTTCGCCGACGAAGGCGGCGACGACGGCCGGTCGCTCGGCAGACGGCTCCTCCGCTCGCACGTCGTCCGCGCTGGCGGGTCGACGCTCCAGTACCTCCTGTTCGTCGGCGTGTTCTACAGCGTCTCCGTCGAGCTAGCAGTCGCCGGTGTCGACCTCTGGCTGGTCCTGGTGAAAGGCGGCGCAATCGCCGTGGCGATGCTCGTCAACTACGTCTTCGAGAGCATCTTCACGTGGCAGGTCCACCGCGAGTGAACGGACGGGGCGACGCCGGGGTTACGCCTCGGCGTGACACCAGTCGAGCGCGTTCCTGACGGCGTCTTTCCGGCCGAGGAACGTCAAGTGGTCGCCCTCCTGAAGCGTGAAGTCGGCGTCCGGCACCCTGTTGTCGCCGTCGCGACCGACGAGCGCGATGATGACGCCAGCGGGCAGGTCCTCGTCG